>NZ_JYJA01000041.1 GCF_000956465.1 Microbacterium trichothecenolyticum | reverse complement strand
CCCCTACCGGCCCGCCCCCCGCCCGCAAGCGTTCTGCCTCTCGCTGTGCGCGCGGGTTCAGGGGGTACTTGATGCCGGCCGGCCAGCCGCCCGCGACGCCCGACGCCGAGGCCGAGCGCTTCGCACTCTGCTCGACGCTGTGCGTCGCGACCGTGCACGAGTGCTTCGAGCCCACGGGCCGGATACCGCGTCGACGCGCATTCTGCTCAGAATCCATCCCACGAGAGGACACACCGATGCCCGGTCCCACTATCGACGAGCGGTTCCCGACGGCCGCGACGAGTGCGCCGCCGAGCGACGAGACGAAGGCGCGCATCGTCGCGATGCGCTCGCACGTCGTCGAGCTCGCCGAGTACATCGAAGCGCTCGTGCCCGAGGGCCGAGACAAGTCGCTCGCGCTCACGGCGCTCGAGGACGTGCTGATGCGCGCGAACCGAGCGATCTACGCCCACCGTCCGCCCGTCGACGAGCGGACGCCGACCAACCAGATCGTCGAGCACCTGACCAAGATCGCCGAACTCACCGCGCCGGCGCGTGACTTCGAGTGCTGCGAGACGGGCACGTGCCGCGGCCACCGTGGGCCGGACGGGCTCGCGGCCGGCGGTAGCGTCTCGACGTTCCACGTGAGAGCACCGCTCGACCTGGCCCCGGTGACGCCCGGGTCGGTCGCGATGTCGCACCTCGACGCGCAGCGCCGACGCCTCCGCGATGCCTACACCCCGGGCCGCGGATGAGCGCCGCGAAGGTCGTCGTCATCGCCCTCACGCCCGAGCAGGCTGTGGAGGCATTCAACGCGATCGACCCCGCCGAGCGGCCCGAGGCGGCCGTGCGGCCCGCGACACCAGCTGCGGTGCTCGCCGGCACCGGCCCGTCCGAAGCTCTCGCGGTGTACGTCGACCCGCGCATCACCAACGCCGGATTCGAGGTCACGGCGTTCCAGGAGTACGCGGTCCGGGCGACGACGCGATCGACACTCCCCGCGGTGAAGCTCGCATGATCGGGCACGGCCTGGTGCTGTTCATCGCGATCGCGTGGCTCGCGCTCACGCTCCGCGTCTGCGGGATCGGCGATCGTGGTGGCGTCTCGTGGTTCGACCTCCCGATGGTGCCGCTCAACCGGGCCGAGCGCCGGCGGCGACGCCGGTGAGCGACGCCGACTACGACTTCCCACGCGACGAGGTCGTCTGGGAGGCCGGCTTCGCGAAGGAGCGGCAGTACGCGATCGAGCACGGCGTCGACGTGTACGTGTTCGAGAGCATCGACGCGCTCCACCGGGCCACCGGCATCACGACCATCAGCGCGCAGTCGCGCGCTTTCCCCCAGCCGACCGCCAACGGCGTCGGCGCGATCATCCTGCTCGCACAACCGGTGACCCTCTCGGCGATCGTCCACGAGGTGACCCACGTCGGCCTGTTCTGGGCTCGACGCACCGCGCGCAGGAAGCAACGCGCCTACGGCTGGCTCGCCGATCACCCAGAGCAGATCGCCGAGCTCATCGGCAACCTGTCCGCGGTGATCTGGCACTCGCTCCCGGAAGAGATCGCCCGGGAGTAGCACGACAGGCTTCGGCCGCTGAGCCCACACATTCAGCGTCCCCAACGTGCGAGAGGCGCGCCCCACAGGGTGCGCCTCTCGGCGTCTCGCCCCGTAGCCGTTCCGGCGCGGGCTTCCGTTCTGGATGGAGACACCCGAAATGACCGACCGCGAGCCTCGCCTCATCACCGTGCTCGGAACGACTCTCGACGATGCCAAGAGCTTCATCGCCGGGCATCCCTCCCTTGAGGGCGCGCGACCGTTGTCGATGCATCAGACCTCGAAGACGGGCGCGCTCGTCGTCGAATACTTCACGACCCACGCGTTCTACCTCGCGCACGCGCTCGGCGACCCGAAAGCGTACGAAGCCGCCGACGCGCTTCACCGCGACTTCATGAAGACGTCGCCGCGCCGGCGCGGCCCGGTGGGGGACTGACGTGCCCGGCCCGCCTCCGAGCGAGAAGCGATCGCGCGCTCGCGACAACGTCCAGCGCGACGTGATCCGCAACGACGGGAAGGTTGGTGGCTTCGACCTCCGCGACCTCCCCGAAGACTTCCTCCCACTCAAGCCGAAGAGCCAATGGGAAGACCCCGAGCAGTCCGAGCGCGAAGAGTGGCACCCGGCCACGCTGCGCTGGTGGGACAACTGGCGGACCTCGCCGCAGGCGACCCGCATGGTGACCGACGTCGACTGGGACTACATGCTCGACACCGCGCTCATGCATCACCGCACGTGGATGAGCGGTGGCACGAACACCGAACGACTCGCCGAGATCCGCATCCGGCTCGCGAGCTTCGGTGCGACCTACGCCGACCGTCTCCGACTGCGCCTCGAGGTGGAGCTTCCGCCCGAGCAGCATCCCGCCGGCGCGAAGGGTCACGCGAACAACGTGACCGACCTCGACGCGCGCCGAGCCGCACTGGGAGCGTGACATGCCTCGCCGTCTGATCCACCACCCGAAGCACGACCGGAAGCGCTCGCTCGGCTTCCTCGCCGTGTGGTGGATCGAGACGTTCGTCGTCCACGGCCGCGGCGGAATGCAGGGCAAGCCGATCCAGTACGGCCTCGAAACGACCGGGTTCATCGCCGACTGCTACGCGCACGACGAGCGCGGGAAGCGGCTCTACTGGTCCGCGTTCTTCTCGCGTCCGAAGGGCACCGACAAGTCCGGCATCGCCGGCGCGCTCGTGCTGTTCGAAGCGTTCGGCCCGGCCCGGTTCGCCGGCTGGGCGAAGGGCGGCGAGCAGTACACGTTCCTCGGCGAGACGTACACCTACAAGGCGGGCGAGCCGATGGGGAAGCCCGTCGTCAACCCCGTCATCAAGATCATGGCGACCGAAGAGGGCCAGACGGGCAACGTCTTCGACAACGTCTACTACAACCTCTCGAACGAGGACGCGCCGCTCTACCAGTTGAAGACCGGCTACGGGCTCGACGTGGGGAAGACGCGGATCATCCTCGCGTCGGGCGGAACGATCATCCCGTCGACGGCCGGATCGGCGTCGAAGGACGGTGGCCTCGAGACGTTCGCCGTGTTCGACGAGACGCACCTGTACACGACCGACACGTTGCACGGCATGTACGACACCGTCACGCGAAACCTCTCCAAGCGTCGCAAGGAGGGCACGTGGTTCATCGAGACGACCACGATGTACGAGCCCGGTGCCGAGTCGACTGCAGAGGACACGTACTACTTCGCCGACATGCTCGCCGAGGGCAAGGCGCGGAACAAGACGCTGCTGTTCGATCACCGGTGGGCCGATGTCGAATCGCTCGAGAAGATCCGTGTCAAGGACGAGACGAAGCCCCGCGGCGACCGGTTGGAGACGGAAGACGAGTACATCGCTCGTCTCACGGCCGCGTTCATCGAGGCGTTCGGTGACGCGATCGCGTGGAACGACCCCGAAGACCTCATCAACGACCTCTTCGACCCGCGACGGTCCGAGCAGGACACACGCCGGTACTTCTTCAACGCCGTCGTCGAGGGCAAGAACGCGTGGATGAAGGCGACGGTCTGGGACAAGATCGGGCTCGCCGAGCTTCGCGCGGCCGCGGTGGCTGTCGGCCAGCGCATCCGCATCCTCCCGCCGCGCCGCGGCGAGATGATCGCGCTCGGGTTCGACGGCGGCCTCACGTCCGACGCGACGGTGCTCATCGGGTGCCGCATCAGCGACGGCTACGTGTTCCCCATCGGCATCTGGGAGGCCCCGGACTCGAAGGAAGCGAAGGACTGGCAGGTCGACCACGCCGAGGTCGACGCGCTCGTCCGCGACACGTTCAAGCGGTTCAAGGTCGTCGCGTTCCTCGCCGACCCGCCCCACTGGCGCGACTACGTCGACTCGTGGGAGAGGGCGTTCGGTGACGACCTCGTCATCAAGGCGACCGAGTCGAAGCCGATCTCGTTCGAGACGAGTCGGCACACCGAAATGGCGAAGGTCGTCGAGCGCACCGAGACGGCGATCATCACCGGCGAGCTGCGCCACGGCAACCACAAGGCGATGCGCCGGCACGTGCTGAACGCGCAGAAGTGGAACAAGTCGACCGGCGGTCACGTGATCGGCAAGGACCGAAAGGGGTCCGCCAAGAAGATGGACGCCGCCGTCGGCATGTGCCTCGCCGTCGAAGGCCGCGCTCGCTACAAGAAGCAGTTCAAGGACACCTCCACGGGGGTGCCCACTCGAGTTCGATAAGGGGGTACGGGCGTGCTCGCAGAGGCAGGTATCCCGGGGACCGACGACTGGTGGCTCATGCGGCTCGCGAACGAGCTCGGCAACGGGCTCCCGCGCATGGGACGGCTGACACGCTACCGGGACGGTGACGCGTTGCTCCCCGACAACGCGTGGGACGTCGGAACGCGCGAGTCGTACATGCGGTGGCTCAAGCGGTCCCGGCTGCACATCGTCGAGACGATCCGCGACGCGCGGACGGACCGACAGCGTGTCATCGGGTTCCGCACGGGCGCCGACGGCGACGAGTCGGGCGACCTCGCGGCATGGAAGCACTGGACGCGGAACCGCATGAAGGTGCAGTCTCGCCAGTTCTTCAACGACACCGCGGACTATGGGAAGTCGTACCTGCTCACGATGCCGGCGGCCGATGGGCCGCTGTGGAACGTGCGGAACGGGTGGACGACCATCACCGAGCCGAACGCGCTGCGTCCGTGGCTCACGGAGGCCGGCATCACGGTCGGGTTCGACCCGATCGCTCAGGCCGAGGTCATCGTCCTGCACCGCCCCGGGTACTTCCGGGTCGCGTTCCGTCCCACGCGCGTTCCGACGCTAATGCAGGACGGAACGCCCTGGTATCCCGGCAAGGGTTGGTCGTGGGCGGGCGGTCCGGTCCGGAACGTGTCGAACGATTCGCTGTTGCAGCGGAACCAGACGGTCGACGGGTTCGGGGTCTACGAGAAGCACCTGGACAGCGTCGACCGGATCAACGAGATCACGCTGAACACGATCACCCTGATCGTGATGCAGGCGTTCCGCCAGCGTGGCGTGAAGGGCAACCTCCCCGAGTTCTACCCGGAGGGGCACCCGCAGGCCGGCGAGAAGGTCGACTACGACGAGCTCTTCAAGGCGGGTCCGGCGGCGCTCTGGCTCCTGCCGGTCGGCTCGGAGGTCTGGGAGTCGAACTTCACCGACATCACGCCGATCTTCACGTACCGGCGCGACGAGCTCAAGGTGCTCATGTCGAACACCCGCACGCCGCAGGACATATTCGACGGCGAGTCCGCGAACCAGTCCGCGGCCGGATCGCAGAACTCGAAGGAACCGCTCATTCACGCCGTGCAGGCGATGAACGACCAGGCCGAAGTCTCGCTCGCGCAGGCAATGGCCCAGTCGTTCGAGATGGTCGGCGACGCGATCCGCGCTGACGTGACCGAGATCGAGGTGCTGTTCGGGAAGATCAGCCCGGCCACCCTCGCCGAGAAGGCCGAAGCGGTCGCGAAGATGGGCGGCAAGCCGTCCCAGCGGTACATCAACAGCGAAGTGCTTGAGATGACGCCGGCGCAGCAGCGCCAGGACGAGCAGGACCGCACGACCGAGATGTTCCAGACCGCGCTCGCGGCCGCCAGCGCTTCGGGGGTGACCGGGTCCGGTGACACCAACGCAGCTTGACGCGATCATCCGCGTGCACCAGGAGAAGCAGGCGTCGCTCGTCGCGACTCTGCTTCGGGTGATGCTCGGAATCTGGGTGCCGTTCTCGTGGGCCGCGAACCGGCCCGACCTCGTGAACGCCTCCGCGGCGCAGTCCGCCGTCGACGTCGACCTCGCGCTCGCGCAGGTCCGGCGGTGGGCTCGCGCCGAGGTGATCGAGCAGCTTCGCGCGCTCGATGCGCTCCCGGAGAAGTTGCCGGACCTCCAAGACCTGTACCCGCGATCGGGAACCCCGATCGTGGAGGTCTACAAGAGGCCGGCGCGGCAGGCCGAGCACGCTCTGCGCCAGGGCGCGACGCCCGAGCAGGCGGAAGCGGTGCTCGTCGAGCGGATGACGAAGATCGTCGAGATGGACGCGGTCGCGACCATCCGCGACGAGAAGTCGATCATCCACCAGGCCGCACCGAAGGTCACCGGCTACCGGCGCATCCTCCGACCCGACCTGACGAAGTACGGCCCGTGCGGTCTGTGCATCGTCGCGGCCGACCGGACGTACCACACCGGCGATCTGCTCGAGCTGCACAACGGGTGCGTCTGCGACACCGCAGCGATCACCGCGGACGCCGACCCCGGGCTCAGCCTGAACCGCGAAGACCTCGACGCGATCTACGAGGCCGCCGGTGGGAACTTCGCCGAGGCACTTCAGCGCACCCGCGTCGTCGTCCGCGAGAACGGCGAGCTCGGGCCGATCCTCGTGCGCGACGGGAACGAGTTCAAGACGTTCGACAAGGCCGAGCGCCAGTCAAAGCGCGGGCAATCGTTCACGCCGTATCGGCGGCCGTCGAAGACGAGCAACCGCACCAACTGGTCGGCGATGCGCGCCACGTCGGAGAAGGCGATCCTCACGCTCGAGGACGCGCGCCGCGAAGGCCGCGACCTCGTGAGCATGACGGCGTCGAGCACGCCGACGAAGGTCGCCGACTTCGACAAGGCGATCGGCTACCACCGCGCGCTCATCGCGCGCGCGCAGGCCCACGGGGCCTGATCCACACACGTACCGCGTTCCGCGGGCACACCCCGTTCTGGGGTGACACCACAACACCCGGAGGTTCCTCCATGTCCACCCTTTCGCGCCGCATGATGCGGCCCTGGCTCATGTTCGTCGGCCCCGACGCCGGCGGCGGTGGCGGTGACGATTCGTCGCTGACGCCCGAGCAGTTCCGCGAGAAGTACGGCTATCCGTCCGGCACGAAGACCGACGACATGACCGACGCGGAGCAGGCTGCCTACTGGCGGCGGAAGTCGAAGGGCTTCCAGAAGGACTCGGAGAGCAAGGACCGCGAACTCTCGCAGTGGAAGGGCCTCGGCGAGTTCGACGCCGTGTCCACCACGGTCGGCACCGCGGAGCAGGCACGCCTCGCCGCGCTCAGCGACGCGGAGCGCGCACGGGAAGAGGCGCAGCGCGCCGAGCAGGCGGCTCGCGCCGCCGGCGAGGCAACCGGCCAGCAGAAGTACCTCGGCGAAGCGATCGCCGGCCAACTCGTCGCTCTGACGATCAAGCCGGGGGAGAAGCCCGAGGACGCGCTGAACCGGGTGAAGGGCGCCCTGCAGTTCACGGACCCCACGCGGTTCCTGAACGCCGACAAGGACATCGACCCCGCGCTCGTCGCTCAGTTCGCCGCCTCCGTCGCTCCGTCGGCAGGCGAGGGCAACGGCGAGGGCGGTGACGTGCTGGCGACGCTGTACGGCCGCCAGTCAACGACGCCGCCTGCCGCCACGTCGATCGCCGAGGCGCGCAAGCAGACGCGCGAACGCCTCGGCAAGAAGACCAAGTAACAACCTCACAGAAAGGCATCAGCCATGACCGATTTCTCGGTTTCGAAGGCCGTCACCGGTGTCCCCGTGGACACGCAGTGGCGCGCCGGCAAGCACGGCCAGGACAGCGCGCGTTCGGGTCAGCTCGACCCGACCGCGTTCACCGCGGGCACGCACTACAACCTCGGCGGCCGTACCGACAACGTCATCCCCTCGGGTGTCGCGGTCGCGAAGCTCGCCTCGGGTCTGTACGGGCCGTACGACTCGACCGCCGGCTCCGCGGGTGACCCCCGCCGGAAGCTCGCCGGCTTCATCAACGACGACGAGGGCATCGCCCTCGGCGCGACCCCGGCAACCGCCAAGCCCACCTTCGCCCGTCTCATCCACGGCGTCATCAACCCGTCGCTCCTGCCCGTCGTGGCGCAGCGGACGACGCTCGGTGCCGCCGAGGCCGTGACCGGCTCCTACATCTACGTGGAGGACTGATCCATGCCGTTCACCAAGAACTTCCGCACGCCCGGTCAGCTGACCGGCATCGCGCGCGGTGCATTCGACGCCGAGTTCGAGCGCTTCCGCGTCTCGGGCCTGCTCCCGGCCGTCGAGAACTTCACCCTCGACTACTCGTTCAACGTGGGTTCGGCTCCGCTGCCTCCGGCCGCGAAGTTCCGCGCGTTCAACGCCGAGTCGATGGTCAACCGCCTCGGCACCGGCCAGACGGCCAAGGGCTCGCTGCCCCCCACGTCGATCCGGATGCACGTCGACGAGTACACGCAGCTCAAGCTCATGGGCCAGGACGACGCGATCGGCCAGAAGTTCGAGCAGTACGCGATCGCGAACGCGCAGTCGATCGCGTTCCGCATCATCATCGCGGCGGCGCAGGCGATCGTCGACGGCAAGATCACGCTCGCTGAGCGCGGCCTGCAGCTCGACATCGACTTCGGCCGCAAGGCGGGCCTCAAGGCCAACGCCGCGACGGTCTGGTCGAACACGGCGGCGTCGCTGCCGATCAGCGACCTCGAGGCTCTGCGCAACGTGCTCGGCAAGCGCGTCTCGCAGACGATCCTCAGCCGCGTCACGCTCGGCTACCTGCAGCGGAACGTCGACCTGATGAAGCTCATTCTCGGCAAGGGCTCGGACCTCCCGAGCCGCGTGTCGTCGGACGACGTCATCTCGTTCCTCGGCTCGGAGGGCTTCGGCCAGGTCGTCGTCGACGAGGACACCGTTCCCGACACCACGGGCACGGAGGTGCCCCTGTTCGCCGCGGACAAGGTCATCCTCATCTCGGGCTCGCAGGTCGGCACGACCGAGATCGGTGTCACCACCGAGGCGATCGAGTCGGAGAACGGCATCGGCAACAGCGACGCCCCCGGCCTGTTCTCGGGCGCGATCGCGTCCAGCGACCCGTCCGGCTACGACGTGTACGTCGGCGGCATCCTGCTCCCGACGCTCACCTCGCCCGACAACACGGCCGTCCTCGACGCGTTCTGATCCGGATGAGGGGGTGGGGCCCTCGGGCCCTGCCCCCTCTTCCCTGAGACCCCAAGGAGGTCTGCGAAATGGGAACCCCCAACCCCAAGATCATCAAGTCCGGTGTCGTTCATCTGCTGTCCGACGCCGGCGAGTACATCACGCTCGCGGCCGGCGACGTCGTGCCCGACTGGGCCGACAGCCTGGTCACGAACCCCGCACTGTTCGAGGGCGGTGAGTCCGAGTCGACCGAGACGTCGACCGAGACGACACCGCCGCCCGTCAATTCGGGCGACAGTGGCGGGCAGTCCACCGAGACACCGTCGGCACCGGTCAAGCAGCCCTCGCAGGCTGAACTCAAGGCGCAGGCGAAGCAGCTCGGACTGCCGACCGGCGGCTCGAAGAAGGAACTCGCGGAGCGCATCGCCGCGAAGCAGGCCGAACTCGCGCCGGTCATCACCGAAGGCACGCCTTCCGGCGAGCCGGCATCCGGTGACGACGAGGACGGCGACCGCGCCGCGCTCGAGGACAAGGCCAAGGAGCTCGGCATCGAGTTCGACCGCGAGAACACCGACGACGAGCTCGCCGCTCTGATCGAAGACGCACAGGAGTAACGACATGGCGACGACCCTCCCCGAAGTGAGCGCCGACGAGATCCCGAAGTACTGGGCGGGCGACATCGACGACTTCGACGTCGCCTACCTCCAAGGCAAGCTCGGGGAGGTCGTCGACATGATCGCCGACCGGTACGGGTCGCTCGTGGCCGCGAGGCTCGCGAGCGGCCGGCTGACCGAACGGCTCTACACCGCGACCGTCATCCGCATCGCCGCGCGCGTGTGGTCGAACGTCGACGGCTTCCGCCGCGAGAACGCCGGCCAGTACGGCTACGAGGTGAACGCGGCCGTGGCGTCCGGCACGATCTGGTTCACCGATGACGACGTGCGTGACCTCACCGGCGTGCACCCGAAGCAGTCGAACGTGATCGGGACCGCGACGATCGGACGGCACGAGCCCGGGCGCACGCGATGAGCCGGCTTCTCGGGGACCGCGCCGCGCACACCGTGCTCGTGCAGAACCGGGAGACGACTCGCGATGCCGAAGGCGGGCGGGTCACCCTCCCCGTCGGCGAGCGGATCGAAGTCCGCTGTCTGAGCGAGCCCGTGCGTGAGTGGTCCGCGGCCGAAGAGTCGCAGGCGCTCGGCATCCAGGTCACCAACATGCTCGTCATCCGCTCCCGCACCTGGCCGGGCGACATCAACTCGCACGTGATCTTCGACGGTGGCGTCTACGAGACGGTCGGCGTCCCTCAGCACTTCAAGCTCTCGCGGAAGACGAGCCACTGGCGGGTCACCGTGAAGTGGATCGGGAAGGACGGTGGGTAATGGCCTCTCGAGTCTGGCTGAGAAGCCGGAACCGCGTCACCGTCGCGCAGATGTGCGGTGAGGACGCCGTCATGGGCCAGGCCGCAGGCCGGGTGCTCCGATCGGTCCGCACCGTCGCCGCGCAGCACGTCGACACCGGGAATTACATGCGCAAGCTCGGCACGGTCAAGGTGCCCGGCGAGAAGGGCACCGGCCGGTCCGTCATGGACCGTCTCGTGGTTGCGGACGACCCCGCGGCCGCGTCGATCGAGTGGGGCCACTTCACGACACGGATCACGCGCGCCGAAGGCTCACGCCGTGTCACGACCGGGCCGCTGACATGGGTGCCGGGCAAGCACATCATGGCGAAGGGATTGGCGCGGGTGAAATCCCTTGACTAAGCGACTACTCAACGCCGGCAAGCTCTTCCAGTCGTTGTTCACCCGCGACCTGCCCGAACCGTGGGTCGCATACAGCGACCTCGACGTGGGCTCGTTCGACGACATCCCGATCGCCACCCACTCTGCCGTGATCCAGCAGAACGGGAACGGCGAGGACGTGTGGTCGGTCACGCTCACCGTCAACCTCTTCCTCGATCCTGCCGGCGCGTTCGACCGCGCCGCGTTCGTGTACGCCGTCATCCACGCGTGGGACGACGACCCCGAAGAGTCGATCATTCCCGGCGTCGGCGCGATCGAGTCGGTCGACGACCTCGACGCCTTCATGCCCGCCTCGGGCGAAGTCCTGATGAACAACAAGGCGGTGCGCCACTACCAGGGCGCATTCTCCATCACCGCCAAGGTCCACTAACCCCTTCTGCGCCCGCCGCCGGCGGGATGGGTCTGCGAAACCTACCCAGGAGGAACCTGATGACCGCCAACAAGACCAGCCTGGTCATCCCGGCCAAGGGAACCGTGTTCCACGCTCCCGTCAACACACTGCCCCCGACCGCGCCGCTCGGCACCGACGGCTTCAAGCTCGGCTCCGCGGACGGCCCGACCCCGTGGAAGAACCTCGGACACACGTCGGAGGCCAACACCATCGCGTTCACCAAGGAGGGCGGCGAGCGGGAATCGCTCAACACCTTCCTCGAGGACGGCGTGCGCACGTCGACGTCGGCGACCACGTGGGGCTTCACCGTGAACGCCCTGCAGTTCGACTCCGACACCCTCGACCTCGCGTTCAACGGCGAGTTCAACGAGGACACCGGCGGTTACAAGGTCACCTCGTCGATCCCGTCCGAGATCGCCGTGTTCCTGTACTTCAAGGACTCGTCCGGCGCGCTCGGCTTCTGGCTGCCGAACGTCGAGATCACGCTGGGCGACGCCCCGAGCGTCGACATCGCGAACTTCTTCGAGCTTCCGCTGTCGGGCACCATGCTCGGCGCGCCCGAAGAGATCATCCCGGCCGTCGACGGCCGCCCCGTCCTGTTCGAGATCTTCAAGACCGGCCTCAGCGCGCCCGTCACGCCCTGAGCCACCCCGACCGGGGGTCGCGAGTGCAGAATCGCAGACCCGCTCGCGACCCCCTCCATCCCTAGGTCTGCCACCGCTCCACCACGTATCCGAAAGAGGTCTGCCACCCATGACTGCTGCATCCGCCGCGAAGAAGCCCGCCGCCCCCCGTACCCGCAAGCCGGCCGCCCCGAAGCCGGCACCCGTCGTCGACGAGGTCGTCGAGACGCCGCCCACGCCCTCCGAGGCCGCCGACATGGTGATCGAGCGCGAAGAGCTGCGCCGCGCCCTGCTCGCTGAGCTCCCCGAGCTGCGCCCCGCGCACCGGTTCCGCCTCGGGCACCGCAACGCGTTCCACAACCTGTCGCTCGAGGCCATGAAGTCCGGCGCGTTCGACCGCGAGACGCTGGACTACGACCTCACGAAGCCCGAGGACATCGAGGACTTCCAGAAGCTGCAGAAGTTCGTCGAGTCCATCGACGACTGGGCCGAGAGCATCGCGGTCGACGTCGACGCGTACGTCGAGTGGTCGGAGCGCGTCGGCAACGGCGACAGCGCCGAAGAGACGTTCATGGCGCTGTTCTCGACCTACCAGGCCGACCTGGGGGAATCGCGCGGCTCCGGGAACTGATCGACGAACTCGACACTCTCGGGGCCCTGCGCGCCGACCTCGCCGAGTTCTACCAGGTGCGGATCGACGACGTGTGGGCGGGCAAAGAGTCCGCTTGGCACGTCGTCGTCCTCACCGAACAACTCGTGCGCAACCCTCACTCGCGTGTGTTCGCCGAACGTGGCGGCACGCCTGAGTTGCAGGGCTGGGATGCGACCGCTGTCATCGCGGCGCGCACCCACAACCTCATCGCCGGCATCATCGCCGGCCTGTCGTCGGGCACCAGCCTCGACGACCTGCTCATCGCCTACCCGAGCGCCAAACAGGCGCCGCCCGAGCCGAAGACGCTCGCTGAACTCTTCGGGAGCGGCGCGCTGGGGTTCTTCGGCCAATAACTGAACAGGGGGGACGCGCATGGCGTCAAGCATGAACCCGGGCCGGAACATCGGCCGCGTCTCCATCCGCGTCCTCCCTGACACCCGCGACTTCAACAAGCTGCTCCGCAAGCAGCTCGACGACTTCGCGAAGAAGTTCCGAGGCGCGATCACCGTCGACAAGGTCAACCTCGACCGGGCGAAAATCCGCGAGGACATGCAGCGCCAGTTGCACATGATTAACCTCGACGCTCACGACTTCAACGCGACGGTCACCGTCTCGCAGGCGAAGCTCAAGAAGGTCGAGCTTCGCAAGTCGATCCAGACCGAGTTCGACAAGTGGGAGGCCGTCAAGGTCGGCATCGCCGCCGAGATCCGCAACCCCGAAGAGTTCAAGCGGTCCGTCGAGCGCATGGTCAACCAGGCCAGCCGCAACGACGTGAAGATTCACGCGAACGCGCAGACGGCCGCCGCGGCGGCACAGTTCCGCTACACCGCGCGCGACCGGATCGTGCAGTTCTTCGCGCACGCGAACGAAGGCGCTCTCGTGAAGACCGCGACGGCGTTCGCGGCGCTCTCGGGTCTGCGCCTCGCCGGTACGTGGGCCGAAGACATGCTCGACTTCGTCAAGAACCTCGACAAGTCGCTCCCGAGCATCCTCAGCTGGACCACCGGCATCACGACCGGCCTCGCCGCCGTCGCTGGGGCCGTGTCGGGACTCGTCGGGATCGGTCAAGGGCTGTTCTCGATCACGCCGGCGCTGCTCGTCCTGCCCGGCCTGCTCATCAACGCGATCGGATCGATCAGCGCCCTCATCGTCGCCTGGCGGAACGCGGGCACCGAACTCGCGCCGCTCGCCGACGGGATGCGCGAACTCGGCGACATCATCAACACGACCTACTGGGATCGGGCACGCCAGCCGATCCTCGACCTCGTCAACGGGCTCATGCCGCAGTTGCAGACCTCGTTCCGGAACCTCTCGGAAGGCGTCGGCGACTTCACCGGCGCGCTCGCGAAGGCGTTCGGCACCGAGCTCGCCAACGGCCGGCTCGAGTCGATCTTCGCTGGCATCGCTGACGGGTGGCGTGTGCTCGGCACGGGCGCGGACGGCTTTGCCGGCGCGATCGTGTCGCTCTCGCAGATCGCCGCGAAGTACACGCCGCGCCTTGCCGGCTGGTTCGTGCGTCAGGCGAACACGTTCGACGCGTTCCTCACCAGCATCGCCACCGACGGTCGCCTCGACACGTGGATGGAAGGCGCGATCTCGTCGATGTACGACCTCTGGGACGCCACGACCGGCGTCGCGGGCGTCTTCGAGGGGCTGTGGCGTGCGGCGGATGCCGCCGGGTCAGGCGGGCTCGCCGGGTTCGCCGACATGATGCAGGCGTGGGAGCGCACCGTCAAGGGTGCCGACTTCCAGCGCGGCCTCACCGCGATCTTCCGCGGCTCGGCGGTCGCGATGGAGGCGTTCGGGGACGGCATCAAGGCCGTCGGTCGGCTCTTCGCCGACCTCGACGGATCGTTCGAGCGCTTCATCGGGTCGTCCGGCATGTTCGTCGGCGGGCTCGTCGAAGGCATCGCGAACGCGCTGAACAGCCCGGCGGTCGCCGCAGGGCTCGACGGGCTGTCGGCGGGACTCATCGCCGCGCTCGAGCGGATCGGTCCCTCGCTGCAGCCGCTCGCCGACACCTTCGGTGGCCTGCTCGGACTCATCGGCAACCTCGCTCAGACCGTGCTTCCGACGGCGGTCGGCGCGGTCGCAGCGCTGACGCCTGGGCTCGACTCCCTGACGGGCTCGATCGACCGTGTCCTGCCGTCCCTGACCGGCGCGGTCGATTCGTTCGTACGCGACATGGCCCCGCCGATCAACGACTTCGTCGCCGCGATGGGCCCCGCGACCACATCGATCTTCCAGACCCTCGCCGACGCTCTCGAGGACATCGGCCCGAAAATGGCCGACCTGGCTTCGGGCCTGTCGCCGAATCTCGTCGCCGCGATGGACGGTCTGGCGGCCGCGATCAAGCCGCTCGCGAACCTCGCGACCGCGCTCTGGGAGATCCCTTCCGTCGCCGGCAAGGCGATGGAGGACTGGTCGTGGATCTGGGACGACAAGAAGCTGAACGAGATCACGAAGGACATCATCGGCGACGGTGGCTGGACGGGTGACCTCTTCAAGTGGGCTGAGGACTGGGACGCGTTCTGGGCCGACACCGGCACCAAGCACGGCAGCAAGTACATCGACTCCCTGATGATGGGTGCCGGTGAGTCTTCGGCCGACGCCGTCTCGCGCATGACCGCGGCGCTCAACACCGAGTTCACGTTGAAGGGCCCGGCGGCCGGAAACGAGATGTGGAAGCAGTTCCTCGGCTCGGACCTGCCACCCGAGGTGAAGACGAAGGTCGCTGAGAACCTGCGCCTGCTAGGCATCGAGATCGAGGCGGCAGGCGGCGCGGGCGGTGGCGGGTTCTCCCGCGGGCTCGCGCAGGGCATCACGCTCGGGATGCCGAACGTCGAAACGTCGGTGCGTGGCGCGAAGGGCGCAGTCGAGCGCGGAGCCGCGGGTTCGGGCGAATGGCTCAAGAGCCACGGTGGACAGACGATCGCCGGATTCAAGACGGGCGCAGACGGTCAGGTCGGCGGCGTCGAAACCGTCATGGGAACCGTGAAGGGCAAGATCACCGGCGCGTTCCCGAACCCGTTCAACCTCATCATGGGTGCCGGTACGTCGATCATGAGCGGCTTCCTCTCGGGACTGCGGACGGCGTACACCGGCGTGCAGTCCTTCATCGGCGGTATCGCCGGCTGGATCAAGGCCAACAAGGGCCCCGCGTCGTACGACCGGCAGCTTCTCGTTCCGGCCGGTCGGTGGATCATGGGCGGCCTCGAACGCGGCCTCAACGCCGGCTTCGGCCGGGTGAAGTCGCGCGTCTCGAGCATGGCCGACGAGATCCGCGGCGAGTTCGGCACGTCGCTCGGCACCGGCATCAGCGCGGGCCTGGCGACGAGCATGAACGTCGCGCGCTCGACCCGTCTCCCGTTCACCACCGACGCCGAGGGCAACCCGGCCGGCCTCGCCGCCGGCGGGAACACCGTCAACGTCACCATGCCGCTGCTTCCGGGGGAGACCCCGCAGGAGCAGCGCGACACTCTCGTGGAGGAACTTCGATGGGCGTTCTGATGCTCGACGTCGGCGGTCGCCGTGCAGACGGTGGTCGCAACGGCAAGCTGTGGATCGCAGAGAACGGCCTCGACGAGTGGTGGGACTCCGCTGAGACGGAGTTCGACGAAGAGTCCGCCCCCGATGGGGACGGCGCGTATGACCCGACGGAGGTGACGCTGGGGCCGCGACGGTTCCCGGTGTCGCTCCTGGCGGATGCGTCGTCCCCTGAGTGGGCTGAGCTCGACGTGCGCACCTGGGCGACCGGGCTGGCGAAGAAGCTCGACCTCGGGTTCCGCGTGTTCCACGCCGGCCGGTGGCTGTCGCTTCGAAACGCGAAGGTCCGGGGGAAGGTGCGTGTCCGGCCGAATCGCCGTGACCTGCGCCTCACCGACATCGGGTTCACCGTGTGGGCTGCGGACCCGCGGAAGTACGGCCGCACTCTCACACGCACCGTCGACGCCGTGTTGCAGCCCAAGGGCGGCATGTTCTTCCCGACCGTGGATGGCTCGATCAACTTCGGCGAGCGGGGCGGCGTCGACTTCCCGGGTGTCTTCCGGCTCTACAACCCGGGCACGGCGGACTACCTCCCGTCGTTCAAAGTGACCGGGCCGCTGGACGGTTTCACGATCCGATCCGAGGACTACGTCATCACCTACGAGGGCGCTGTAGCCGCCGGGCAGACCCTCACGCTCTCCCCGTTCACAGGAGGGCGCGCATCACTCGACGGAGCCGACGTGTCCATCAACTTGACAGAGGCCGGGTGGGCACCAGTTGACGGCGGCCAGACCCGTGGCTACCGGTTCACGCCGGACAACCCGCGCCTCGGCGCGCGCCTCATCATCGACTACCCGGAAGGAGCGTGGTGGTGATGGTCACTACTGCAGCTGGCCTCGCAATCGACCTCAACGACGACCTGGACGGAACGACAGCAGTCGGCTTCCGACGAGCGCTCGCCGTACTCTTCAAGCAGTCGTCGCCGGGCGTCGCCGAAACGGGCCGCCTCGGCTCGGACCACCTCGTGGTGAGCGGCGACCCCGGCGCGATGCGCTATCACGTGTCCGCGGGCGGAATCGTCATCACGCGAGCGGCGACCGGTGGCGCGTACATCGTCGGGCTCCCGCAGGGGGACTCGATCGACACCAACCCGAGCGACGGCATCAACCCTCGCATCGACATCATCTACTGCCGGCAGCCCGACCCCGCGCTCGACGGCAGTTCGATCGAGGTCGATTTCGTCGTCGACGTCGCCATTGGCACGCCCGCCTCGAGCCCGATCGCTCCGACCCTGCCCGACGGCGCGGTGGAACTCGCCCGGAAGCAGCTCGCGGCCGACGCGTCCAACACGTCAGGTGGACTCCCGTTCACGAACATCGCGCCGACCACCGGCCTGAACTTCGGCGGCACCGTCGGGATCTCTCAGGGGGGGACCGCGGCCACGACGAAGGCTGGCGCGCGCAGCAACCTGGGGTTCCTGTTCGGGACCGGCGCGCCGTCGAACGCGCTCGGCGAAGACGGCGACACCTACGACCAGATTCTCTAAGGGGACAGCATGGTCTACTCGGACAGAGCGACCGGCGCGGCCGGCCAGATGCGAATCGACTTCGACGGAACGACGGTCCGCTTCTACGTTTACGGCGGCTACTCGACGACGAACTCGGGCGGGTTGGGCTGGTCCGGCGTTGTCAACGGCGTCGGTGTCGGTGGGTCGACCGCATGGCCGACAGGATCGAAAGGTGCGCCCGGCATCCTGTTCGGCGCGTGGACGGCGAACTACGGCACGCAGACGGTGTCGTTCACCCTGAACTACACGGGCACGTCCGGCCTCGGCGGTCCGACGACCCACACGATGACGTTCACGCGGGAGAACCCCACCCCGCCTGCATCGCCACCGGATGCGCCGAACAACCTCCGCTTGCGGGCGGGAACTCTGACGCACCAGTCGTTCGGCGTCGACTACAACCGTGGGGCGACGCACGGTGCGGCGATCACCGCCGACATCGCAGAATGGTGGCTCGGCGTTCCGGGTGCCGCGGGTAGCGCTCTCGTCTGGCAGGACGGCACAGGTGCGCCCGGCAACGGCCCGAATTCGTACACGAACCCTCAGGGAAACGGGCTTGGCGCAGGCCCCGGCCCGCTCCTGCTTCCGGGCCTCGACTACTACGTGCGCATCAAGTCGGACGCGTACGGCGTCGGCTGGTCCGGGTGGTCGGCCACGTTCTCGCTGCGCACTCTCCCGAACGGTCGCATCAAGACCGGCGGTTCATACCGCGACTTGATCCGCTGGCGCAAGATCAGCGGCGTGTGGCGGCGGAGCATCCGTTGGCGCAAGGTCGACGGCACGTGGCGCAGGGTCCGCTGACCGTCCGCACACCCCATAGCCCCCGGCGATCGCCGGGGGCTTCGTCATGAAAGGAACAGCACCATGCTCCCTCTCCCTTTCGCCGCGAGCACCATCGGCGGCCGATTCGGTGACCCGCGCCCCAACGGGCGCAAGCACCTCGGGCTCGACTTCGGCGTGCCGCGGGGCTCCGACATCAGGGCATCCGGCACCGGGTTCGTGCGCCGCAAGGGGAAGTCCTCGCTCGGCGGGAACTTCTGCACGGTCGCGTACTCGAACGGGCTCGACCTCGTCTACTACCACTCCGACGTGACGTTCCCGATCGCAGTGAACGCACGCGTCGAAGAGGGCACGTTCCTCGGCGACGTCGGCTCGCTCGGCGCGGACTCCACCGGCCCGCACCTCCACCTCGAGGCGTACTGGTTCCCGTCGGGCACCGCCGTCGACCCGCTCGGAGTCCTCGGCGGACGCACCGTCGGCCAGGCGCTTCCGTCGACCGCCGGCGAGGCGTTCCCCGCCCGCAAGCTGTACGGGGCCGGCTGGGTGCTCTTCCTGCAGGACTTGCTCATCGCGTTCGGGCACGCCCCGGGACGCGACGGCGAGGACGGCGCGAAGACGCAGGCATCCGTCGCGCACGAGCAGACCGCCGCGAAGGCGAACGGCTACGGCACGATCAAGGTCGACGGCATCGGCGGCCAGGAGACGCTCGTCTACCTGCTCTGGGCGTTCCTCCGCTTCCGCGCGAAGCCCGAGAACGTCGCCGGACAGCCCGCCCGGATGCGCTACGGGAAGCCGTGGGTCGCGCTGATCCAGCGGCTTCTCAACGAGCTCGGCCACGGCCTCACCGTCGACGGCGAAGACGGCGCGAAGACGCAGGCTGCGGTCCGCCACGAGCAGACCGCGTCGCGCGGCAACGGCTACCCGGCGCTCGGCGTCGACGGCGTCGCCGGCTTCGAGACGGCGAAGTACCTCGTCTGGGCGATCGTCAAGTTCGCACTGCCCTGGTCGTGATCCGCCTCGCCCGCACGATGTGGGGCCGAATCAAGGAGCCGCGGTTCATCCGCGTTCTGTTCCTCGCCGGCTACATCGTGACCCTCACAACGGGCGTCGTCACGCTGACGGACCCGCCGGTGACCATCGAAGGGGCTCTCGGGCCGACTCTGTCGGTCGCGTGGTCGCTCTTCTGGATCATCGGCGGGCTCGCCGGCGCGGCCACCGTCCTGCAGGGGTGGTGGGAGGTCGAGCGATACGCAGTCGCCGCCTGCATGTTCGGCATCGGCATCTACACGATCGTCCTCGTCACCCTCCACATCGCCAGCCCCGGGAGCCGCCTCACGCAGCTCGGGATGCTCGCGATCGCCGCCCTGCTCTTCGTGCTTCGCCTGGCGCTGATCCGAGGACACGACTTCGAGCCCCGGGGGTGACGCCGTTGGACGAGTCCGTCCGCACGATCGCCGCGGTCTTGAGTGCCGTCGGCGCGACCGTGATCGTCCCGAAGCTCGCATCCGCACTCTGGAAGGCCGTCACCGGCCGTCCCGCGCGCCAACGGCGAGAGATCGACCGCGTGCGCTCCGTGGCCGACGACGAGGCGTACAAGCGTCGTCTCGCGGAAGAGCACGCATCGCACCTGAGGCGGCTCGCGTACGAAGCGCCGTGCATCCGAGTCGAAGACATCCCGCCCTGGCCGACCTACCACCGAAAGAAGGAACCCACTGATGACGAAACTCCGTGACCGCCTGAAGGCGGGACTCGAGAAGGCGCGTGCGTGGCTCACCGACGGACGCCGCGCCGCCGTGCACGGCACGCTCGCGGCGATCGGCGCGCTCGGCGTCACCGTCGGCTGGCTCAGCGAGACGCAGTCGACGTCGCTGCTCGCCGCGGCGGGATCGGCGCTCGTGCTCGCGCAGGGCGCGCTCGGCCTCACGCTGCTCCGCGCGTCGGATGCCGCGAAGTGGCTGAACACCGTCGGCCGTGGGCTCGTGTACAGCGCGGCGACCGCCGCGGGAGCCGCCGGTGTCGCGTTCAACCTCTGGGGCACCGGTGAGGCATCGCACGCCGTCGGCGTCGCGACGGCCGCGGTCACGATCCTGTCGTCCGTGCTGTCGATCGCGAACGTGCAGACCGTGCCGGTCGACGCCGAGACGGGTGCGTACCTCACGCGCCGTCAGTACCGCGCTCTGAACGCGAAGGGCTGACCGAATGGCCGGCTATCTCGTCGGGGGGCGTCTGGTAGCCGGTGGCGGGATCGGCGCGGGCGATATCACCGTCCGCGCCGTTCCCGCGTCCAGCGGCTCGTTCGAGCTCCCGCTGAACAACGACGGCTCGCTCGACATCGACCTGAACCTCCCAATGGTCGACCCGGTCACGAAGACCCGAGTCGACCTCCCGAACCTGCTCGTCCCGGGCCGCGACTGGCTCGCTTGGGTGGAGCGCACGACCCCGGGCAACCGTGACGGCGACGTCATCGTCGAAGCGGGCCCGATCTGGGGCGACCCGTTCACGTTCCCGAAGAGCGACCGCATCGTCGCGAACGGGCTGCTGTCGTACTTCGACCACCGTGTGATCCTCCCCGTGCTCGCCGCCGGCCAGCTTCCGCGCGACGTGACCTCGAGATGGTCCGGGCTGTCGCTTCGCACGATCATGAAGCGGATCGTGCAGCAGGCGATCGCCCATGCGGGCGCTGGCCTGCCGATCGACTTCGAGCCGGACTTCCTCGGCGATCACGAGCGCGAGTACCCTGGCGCGGACCTCAAGTTCGTCGCCGAGGCGCTTCGCGAACTCTCGCAGGTCGAGGGCGGTCCCGAGTTCGCGCTGCGGCCCAAGTTCCGCGACGACCGGCGCGGCATCCGGTGGGAACTGCTCACCGGTGCCCCTGAGCTCACCCAGGCCGGCGACGACCACTACTGGGACGTGTCGGTTCCGGACGCTCACGCGCGTGTCGTGTCGCTTGACAGAGACGGTAGCCAGCTGACCTCCCGCGACTTCGAGGTCGGCGCGACGTTCCGGAACATGATCCAGGACTCGTCTGCCGAATCGGACGCGACCGCGTTTGCCGCGGGGAACTGCACGCTCGACAAGCAGGATCGTTCCTGGGCCGCCCACGGCGTGCAGAGCATCAACCTCTACTCGCCGTCCAGCACCGACTCTTACGTGTCGATCGGCGGCGACGTCGGATCGGTGCGGCTCGGCATGGAGTCGGGTAAGACCTACGTGTTCTCAGCGACAGGCAACGTGAAGGAAACGCTCTCGGGCGGCGTCGTGTCCCACGCACCCCGCGAACGTGCTCTCGTCGTGCATTACCGCACCGGCGCGACGGCACCGTGGACGATCGTCACGTCGCCTCAGGTGCCGAACGTCGTCGGGTCGGCACTGCGCGTCGCCGTGACGTTCACGCTCCCCGACAACACGTCGGACGCGTTCATCCGCGCGTACCACGGGCGTACCGGCGGTCAAATCCGCTGGGATGCGTTCAGCCTCACCGAAGGCTCCGAGGTCGTCCCGTACAGCCCCGACCAGGTCCGCATCGAAGCCGTCGCCGAACGCGACGAACTCACGGAAGCTGGGTTCCCGCTGCTCGAGTCGGTGACGAGCCGATCGAGCGTCGTCCAGTCCAGCACGCTGCAGGCGTACGCGAACGAAGAGGTCGTGCGCGGCTCGGCTCACGTCGAGACGATCACGCTCATCGCGCGGCGCGACAAGGTGCCGAGGCTCGGAACGTACTGGCCGGGGGACTACGCCACGATCAACGTCGGCGAGAACCCCCGGCTCCCCAAGGGTCGGAACCGCGTCCGCATCGTCGGCATCCAGTTCGACAAGACCGGCTCCGTGACGATCGAATGCGCTCCCGAGCGCGTCGTCTCCGGCTACCCGGTGCCGTCCACCAAGCGCACCTGGCTGCGCGACCAACTGCGGCACCTCGCGAGGTCCGTAAGCGAATCCACAAGAGGGAAGTGACCATGCCCCTGATCTCAGGACTGATCCTCGATTCGTCGGGGAAGCCCGCGAACGGTTGGCTCCGCGTCCGCGCGAGCCGCCCGTTCGACACTTCGACTGGCCTCGTCACGACGGCACTTGCCACAGTTGCCGTCGTCGCCGGTGTGCCGACGCGCGACGGATCACCGTGGCAGTTGCCGCCGACGCCTGACGGCGTCGCCTACTCGATCGAACAAGACCTCGACGGCGACGCGATCGACAGGTTCACGGTCATTGCGCCCGACGAGTCGTCGATGACGTACACCGAACTCTTGTTCAACCGCGGCAACGGTGCCGGCACCGCGGGGCCGTACTGGTGGGATCTCACCGGCGGTCTCGATTTCCCCTCCACCGCCGTCAACGGCGACTGGGGGTATGACGCAGTTTCCGGCGACGTATGGAGGTACGAATATGCCTAAGGTTCTGGTTTCGACGATCAAGGGGCCTACGGGCGACGTGACGCCGGCGGCGATCGCAGCGCGCGACGCCGCGGTGATCGCCCGCGAGCAGGCCGAGCTCGCCGCAGCCGGCGTCCCGGCGGCTGTCGCGGCCGCGGTGGCGGCGACCGTCCCATCGATGGTCGATGCTGCGCTGGTGGGGCTCGATGTGCTCACCGTTGAGGCGGCTTCCGACACCTACCTCCGCATCAGCGCGGACGCGGGCGAGTCGCAGATTCCGACGGGCGGTTCCCTGCTCACCTACGGCGACAACTCGACCGTTTCGCCGCACTTCGGCGCGATCCTTGGCGGTGCTCACAGCCTCACCGGCTGGCCGGGAACCGCGGACGCGAACAAGCGGATCGACGGCGTCACCGGCAGCACCTCGTTTGTGCGTTCCGCAGTCCGCACGGTTCCGTTCGCGCCGCACTCGTTCGACATGGTCGTGCTCCGGATGGGCTTCTACGACCAGGGACACGTCGATTGGCCGACAGGCCGCTCGGCACAGTTCCAGCGCTCGCTCCGGACGATGCTCGCACTGTTGAGCGCTGAGACGCGCGTCGAAGAGACCGACGGCGCGTTCACCTACTCGGGCGCGTGGTCCAGCACCTCGGCCGACGGGAACTGGTCGGCCGGCAACAACAAGTACACGTCGTCGGTCGGCGCGTACGTCGACGTCCAGACCCCGGCAGGCAAGGACTCGTACATCTTGTACGGCGGCTCGAACAACGCCACGGGCGCGACGATCGCTGTCACCGACCACACCGCCGGCGATGCGCTGCTCGAGACGATCAGCACCGGCGCGACGCTCCCCGCAGGCGTGTCCGGTCCGATCGCCTGGCGTGTGCCGCCCACCGCCCGAGGTCACGTCATCCGGTTCACCCGCACCGCCGGCGCGACGTCGCTCACGATAGACGGGATGCTGGTGCAGGCTGAGGCACCCCCGCTCATCGTGTTCATCAAGAACCCCTACCTCAACGACTACACGGCCGTTCCCGGCGCGACCTCGGGATCGAACGCTCGGATCGACGAGGGCAACACGATCGCCGCCGGCGTGCTCGCAGCGTTCCCGCATGTGAAGGTCATCGACACCCAGGCGGACTCTTCGTGGGTGCCGGGGACGCACATGGTTGCCTCCGGGACTGGGTACACCGTCGCCGGGCACGCCCGCATCGCTGCGCTCATCGAGGCGGCGACGTTCACGCCCGCGAGCGGCATCGCCGGCATCACCCGAGACGACGCCGACGAGCGATACGCGCCCATCTCGATCTCCGAGGGAGCGCTGCGCTGGACCGATGACCGCATCGGCGGCATCATCGAGAACCCGTCGCTCGCAAGCCTCACCGACCAGACGGCCCAATGGAATGCCGCTATGGCGCTTCTCTCGGCGCGTGGTGGCGAGCTTCTGATCCCCGCTGGGGTCATCGGTATCGCGGGCGTCACGGCGCACGTGCCCGGCGGCGCGAAGATCGTTGGCGAGGGCTTCGACTACTCGCAGCCGAACGCGGGATGGACGACACCCGCAACGTCGTCGCCGCCCCGGTTCGGATCGGTGATCCGCGCGACGGCGGCTATGGACCGGCTGGTGCAGCTCGGGGTGACCGGTGGTGGCGGGTCCGTCGCTCCGGGTGTTCCGGGCGGTTCGATCTACGGGCTCTCGCTCGACGGTCGGAACCTCGCGAACACGGTCGTACGGACGGCGGCGCGACGGAACTTCATCGACTCGTGTCAGGTCTACTGGGGCGCGGTGAACGGCGTGCACTTCGCCGGGCAGAACTCGTACATGGTGGGCAAGGGCGTCGTCGCACAGAACGACATCGGCGACTGCGTCTTCATCGACTCCTACTTCGACCACAAGGTGTTCGATTGGGAGCTCCGTGAGATGGGCCCCACGGGAGCGGCGATCCGTCTCGCGGGCAACGTGAACGACGTGATGATCTCCCGCATCCACACGTGGGCCGGCGCGAACGGCATCGGCAAGCCCGCTCAGGGCCTCGTGGTGCTCGATGCCGGCACGGGGAACATCCACAACGTGTCCATCACCGACTGCATCCTCGAAGGCGTGCACGGCCCCGAGCTGCACCTGGAAGTGAAGACCGGGGGCACGATCCGCGGGCTGAAGTACCTCGGGCAGAACACGTTCAATTACGACACCGACGGGACTTTCCCGCTGGTGCGCGTAGTCGGCGACTCGTCGGGGGTCGGCGGAAACATCAACGAGGTCATCTTCTCGGGGAACTCGTCGATCGGCGACAACACCGCCGGCAACGTCTGGACCGCGTTCCTCGACTACTCGGGGACGTTCCAGTCGACCTCCGCGTGGGAGTTCGGGCCGAACGTGACCCGCTACATGGCGACGCACGTCCTCGGCACGCCTCCGCAGCTCCCGTACTTCTCAGGATCGAACCCGGTGCTCGAGGCGGCGACCCGTCGCTACGCGCGCTGGGAAGGTCGGGTCGCGCAGAACGGTGGCGGCACGACGTTCACGATCCCGCATAGCCTGTCACGCGCCCCGCGCACGGTGACGGTCACGCCGGGATCGGCGGATGCCGCGGCCGACTTCTACGTGACGAGCGATGCGACGAACATCACCGTCACGTACGCGGCGGCTCGTCCGGCCGGCGTCGGGAACGTCGCGCTGAACTGGTCCGCGTCGATCTGAGCAAGCAAACAGCCCCGGCTGGCACTTCGGTGCCGGCCGGGGCTGTTTCTGTGTTTCAGGCGCGCGTGTCGCTCGTCTCGCTCGGCGCGGCCGCGTCCTCAGTGTGCGTCGCGGGCCGCTGCTCGGCGAGCTCGGTCGTGGCGTGCTTCTGACGCGTGTTGAGGAAGTGCCGCTCGACAAGCAGGAACATCAGCCAGGACACGAACACGGCGACTGGGATGCACGCGAACGTCATCACGAGGTACTGCACGACGGTAGGTAGCCCGAGCGGGAGCAGCAGGAGATTCCCGAGCGCCAGGATCGGGCTGTGGAAGAGGTACACGCTGTACGAGATGAGCCCAAGGAACATCATCGGACGGGCCCGGAAGAACCGGCTTATCGCCGCCGGGCGTCCGGCGACCTCGCGGCGGCCGAGCCAGACGAGCGCGAGCGCCACCGTGATCCCGGCCGTCGTCTCGGCGATCGCCGTCGTCGGGAGCCCGACCACCTTCGTGCCGAGCATGAGCGCGACCGACACGGCGGCCGTCGCGAGCACGAGAAGCCCGAGCCGCTTCGGTGCGCGGACGGAGAATGTGAGTTGCGCCGCCCACATGCCGCACGCGAACAGCGCGACGAACCACGGATGGATGAACGCGCCGATGTTGAGGAAGTCGGACGCGACGGTGACGACCAGGAGCACGGAGACGATCGCGGGGGCCGGGATGCGCCGCCAGAGCGGGAGCAGGGCCAGAGCCATGACGAAGTAGATTTGCCACTCCACCGCGACGCTCCACAGCGGACCGTTGATCTGGAAAATCCACTCCGGGGAGAAGTCCTGTACGAGCAGGAGGTGCGAGACGAGCCCACCGATCGTGACGGGAAGCTTCGAGTCCCACGCGGTGTCCGCCGGCTGGCTCATCACCGGGACCAGGAAGATCAGCAGCAGTCCGAACAGCAGCGCCGCGTAGTAGGGCGGGAGGATGCGGCGCGCGCGGCGCTTGAAGAACCTCCCCATCCCGCCTCGGAACGTGAGGTCGGGCGTCATCGTCACGGGGAGCATCAGCACGTACCCCGAGAGGACGATGAACACGGCGACGCCGATGTAGCCCATTCCGATGACGAGTTCCCACAGCGGCATCGCCTCGGCGGCGTCGCCTGTGTGGCCCGTGAAGAGGAACGCGTGGTAGGCCACCACGAGCATCGCTGAGGCACCCCGCAGACCGTCGAGATAGGGGAACTCGGGACGCCGCACGCTATTCGTCACGTGGGGGAGAGTACTGCACCGCCGTTTCGGCGACGTAACCACACCTGTCACATCAATACCTTTCGCCACTCACTGATTCGTCTCCCAGGCCCCTCCGGGCTCATCCTCGCGATGGGCTCGGAGGGGCCGCTTTGTCGTGTCCCGGGCTCAGACCGCGACGAGCATCGGGTGCTCATCTACCTCGGGTTCGGCATCCGCACCTGGTGGGTTCAGCACGCGCGACACCGTCGACTTCGAGACGCCGACCTCGTCCGCGATCGCCGACAGTGGCTTGCCCTCCGCGCGGAGTTCCCGGATGCGGTGGTTGCGCTCGTCGACGCCGACCGCGGGCACCTCGCGGGCGGCGTGCGCGAGGTGGAACGCCTGCATCGCGACCATGAACTCGGACGGCTCGCCCTGGCTGCTCTCGAGTGGACTTGGCGACCCCTCGACAGCTTCCACGGAGGGCGCGGCCTCGGCCGGCACGGCATCCACCGCCGGCGGCGCGATGACCAGTCGCATCAGCGTGTGCGTCGTGATGAGCACCGCGATCGGCGCCAGGCCGGCGACGACCACCCCGATCCCGGTCCGCAGCGCCTCGGGCGCGTCGTCCCACGCGTGCACGCCGTTCGCGATCACCGACAGCGACGCGAACGTCGCCAGCGACGCCCACGCGAGCCGCGCCGACTCGCCGCGGTGCCGGAACACGAACGCCGCCAGCGTGTAGACGAGGATCGAGCCGTCGATCGTCACCGGCACCGCCCACGCGAGCCACCCCGACACGTGAGCCCACTCGGCCGCCGCGCCGAGCCCCGCGTACGAGAGCAGGAACGACGTGATCGCGAGCCCGGCGGTCGCGACGACCGCGACGACCGCGACGACAGGCGAGTCCGGATTGATGCGCGCGCTCACTGGGCACCTCCCGCGACACCGATCAACACCGCGGCGGCGATCACCAGCGCGTTGAGCCCGAGCACGATGAGCACGAACGGGTCGCGCCACCACGGCCGCTTCACGACGTCACCTCCACGGCATCGCGGAGCACAGCCTGAATGGTGCGGGTGCTCATCCCCATGCGGTCGGCGATCGCGCGCATCGTCATGCCCTGGCCGCGCATCGACCGGACCTTCGCGTCGCGGTCCTCGTGCGGGAGCGTGCGCTTCGCGGGCTCGATCGCGAGGGGCGGCAGAGCCTCGACGACCTCGGCGTCGATCATGTCGTCCTCTTCGATCACGTACTCGCTGTGCTCAGGCTCGGGCGCGGCGATCGCGGTCTGGCCGACCGCGCCGTCAAGGGTCTGCTCGATCGCGAACGCCAGGCGCTCGTGCGCGTCCGGCACGAGGTGGCCGTACACGTCGACCGTCGTCGTGATCTTCTCGTGCCCGAGCCGCGCCTGAATGTACGGGAGCGGCTGGCCGGCGGCGATGAGCCACGACGCGTGCGTGTGCCGCAGGTCGTGTGGAGTGGGGCGACGGGTGAGAGGTGTCAAGCCAAGCGACGCGCAGAGCTCCTTGTCCATCGCCTTCTCGACGGCAGGGTTCCACGTCGACCGGGAGAACCGTGCGTACCAGAGGTGGTTGCCCGACAGCTTCCCGGGGAAGACGAGCTCGTCGCCGTTTCCCGGCTGTCCGAGCGCGGTCGCGAGGCCCTGGTGCATCGACACAGTGCGTCGCGCCTTCGACGACTTCGGGTGCGCGAGCACCGGCCCGCCACCGCCCGACTTCTTCCACGCCTGCACGACGCGCACCGTCGGCGTCGCCGCCCACAGGTTCACGTCCCGCCAGTGCAGCGCCGTCGCCTCGCCCCACCGGAGGCCGGTGCCGGCGAGGAACAGCACGAACGGCTTGTAGTAGTCCCGGATGAAGTGGAGCAGGGTGCGGAACTCGGCGGGGGAGAGGAACACCGCCTCGCGCTTCACGCCCTGGCTGAGCCGCATCTTGAAAGCCGGGTTGTCGTCGCGGAGCTTCTGCGCGACGGCGGCCTTCAGGATAGACGACAGCAGGCCGTGGTAGTTCTTCACGGTCTTGGCCGACACCTTGCCGGTCGAGCTGCGCGTCGACGGCTGCTCTTCCTGCCACGCGAGCCACCGGCCCACGTCCTGCCGGTCGATCGCGTCGATCGGGAGCGCGCCGAGGATGCGCAGGAACGACAGCTCGGCCGCGCGCTCGTAGCCCTTGCGCGTGCCGTCCTCAATGCCGGTGAGGATGCCCGACTTCTTGTCGAGATACGTCGCCGTGAACTCGCGCAGGGTCGGCGTCGCCTCGAGCGATGCGCGCCGGCGTTCGAGCACCATCCGCGCGGCCTCGCCGCCGATCTGGTCGACCAGGTCGCCGAACTCGTATGCGCCGACGGGATCTTCGAATGTCTCCTGCTTCATCGCTCCGCGGACGCGGAACTGCACACGGTAGGAGACGGCTCCTGTCCGCTCCGAAATGCGCTCGGTAACACTCGCCATTGGTCACTCACTTTCCGCCCTATGACTGGGCTGACGGTGCGTGATCTATGCGGTGCAGAACCTTCCGATGTAGGCGAGATGTAGGCAAAGAGCTTTCAGAGCCGGAATCACCCTTGATTTTTCAAGGATATACATGGGGTGAGTAACGGGACTTGAACCCGCGACCCCCTGGACCACAACCAGGTGCTCTACCAACTGAGCTATACCCACCATGTCTCCCGCTCGCGCGGGCAACCAGACGATTCTCTCACACCTCCGGAGCAAACGACGACACGACGGCAGCAGCCGCCGCGCGCGCGCCGTCGCTCGTCGGACCGGGCTCCGGAACGAACACCGCCTGGCGGTAGTAGGCGAGCTCGCGGATCGACTCGAGGATGTCGGCCAAGGCGCGGTGACCGCCGTCCTTCGCGGGTGCGTGGATGTACGCGCGCGGGTACCAGCGGCGCGAAAGCTCCTTGATGCTCGACACGTCGACGTTGCGGTAGTGCAGCCAGCGGTCCACCCGCGGCATGTACTTTGCGAGGAACATGCGGTCGGTGCCGATCGTGTTCCCGGCGAGAGGTGCCTTCCCCTCGAGCGGGACGAATCGCTGGATGTACTCGAGGACCTGGAACTCCGCGTCCGCCAGGCTGACGCCCTGCGGGATCTCGTCGAGCAACCCGGAACTGCGGTGCATATTGGTGACGAACTCGTTCATGTTCGCCAGCGCCGAGTCGTCGGGTCTGATCACGACGGAGAAGCCTGGATCGAGCGTGCGCAGCTCGAAATCGGTGATGACCACAGCGATCTCCACCAGTTCGTCCACGCCCAGGTCGAGCCCGGTCATCTCGCAGTCGATCCACACCAGACGGTCGTTCTCGGATGCACCCACCATGTGCTCCATCCTTGTCGCAAGTCCAGACATCCCACGGGCCTGGACTCGGGTGCCGACTCCCACGCCAGCCCCGTTCGCCCCTCCGGGAGGATTCGAACCCCCGACCTGGCGGGTAGAAACCGCTCGCTCTGTCCCCTGAGCTACGGAGGGATGGGTCTTCCACACTACCGGGTCGCACCACGCCGTCGCGGACGCTGGCGCATCACGTTCTCTCGGCGTAGCGTCAGGACCGGACGCATCGAAAGGAGTTCACCGATGAGCACCACGGAGACGCACCACCCGCTCTGGGTCGCCTACGGAGCATCCGGCGTCGCCGGAAGCATCCGCAAGGACGACGGCGGCTACACGGTCACCATGGCCGGCGCAAGCGAAGCGACGGGCACATACCCGACGATGGAGATCGCGAAGAGCGCACTTCACTCGCACATGACGCCTGGCAGCGACTGGCCCATGTTCCGCGAGCACTGATGCGCACGGCGCACGCGATCGTCTGAGCGCCGTGGGCTGACGCGCGTCACGCCGAGTGCTCGGCGGCGACGCGCGTCGGCTTTCTGCGTGTGTCGAGCAGGGGCAGTGCGACGTGCACCAGCGGCCCGATGAGGACGGCGAAGAGCACCGTGCCGATGCCGATCGTGCCGCCCAGCAGCCATCCAACGATGAGCACCGAGACCTCGACGAGTGCGCGGCACAGCCAGATCGGCCAGCCGAGGCGGGCGTTCATGCCCGTCATGAGGCCGTCCCGGGGTCCAGGGCCGAAGTGTGCGCCGATGTAGAGGCCCGACGCGACCGCGACCACGACGATCCCGCCGAGCAGTGTCGCGAGCTGGGCGGCGAAGCCCGATACCGGCGGAACGACCCCGAGGACGACCTGCATGCTGGTGCCGACCAGGAGGATGTTGGCGATCGTCCCGACGCCCGGCTTCTGCCTGAGCGGAATCCACAACAGCAGCACGAAGAAGCCGACGATGTTGGTGATCCAGCCGATGCCGATCCCCGTGCGGACGGAGAGCCCCTGGGCGAACACCGTCCAGGGGTCGACCCCGAGGCCGGCTTCGACGGTCAGGGCGCAGCCCGCTCCGTAGAGGAAGAGGCCGACGAGCAGCTGGGCGATTCGGCGTGGCATGCGTCCATCCAATCGTAGAATTGGATCGACGCATGCAGTCCAATATGAGTACCCTGGCCTCATGGACTCCCGCATCTCCGCGCGCGCCCTGGCGGCCGCCCTGGGCGGCTGGCGCACTCGCGAGCCCGCGTACGAAGCACTGGCCGACGGCATCCGCCTGCTCTGTCTGGACAACCGCCTCGCCCCTCGCACCGCGCTGCCCGCCGAGCGCGAGTTGGCGGCCGCCCTTCACCTGAGCCGCAGCACAGTCGCGGCGGCCTATCGAAGCCTGCGGGAGACCGCCCACATCGCGAGCCTGCGCGGGTCGGGCAGCGTCACGCTGCCTCTCGGGCGCAGGGAGCCCGGGCGCGCCGACGCCGCTGAGGGGATGATCGATCTCCAGCAGGCCAGCCCGCCCGCATGGCCGGGCCTGGCCGGGATCATGGCCGAGACGGCAGGCGCCGCGTCCGCCCTGGTGTCGCGCGTGGGTTACGACGTCCTCGGGCGCATCGAGCTGCGTGAGGCCATCGCCGACCGCTACACCGCACGCGGGGTGCCGACGCGACCTGACGAGGTGCTCGTCACGACGGGCGCCCAGAGCGCGATACATCTCGTGTCGTCGGTGCTCATCGGCCGGGGCGACCGCGTGCTGGTCGAGACGCCGACCTATCCGCACGCTGCCGACGCTCTCCGCCGGGCCGGCGCCCGGCTCGTGGGCGTGCCCGTGACCACCGAAGCGGGCTGGGACCTCGATCGAGCCGAGCAGGCCTTTGCACGTACCCTCCCCGTGATGGCGTACCTGATGCCCGACTTCCAGAACCCCACGGGCCGGAGCATGAGCGTCGGCGAGCGTGAGGCGATGCTCGCGGCGGGGGAGCGGTCGGGATCGGTGCTCGTCCTCGATGAGACCACCGCGGATCTGGACATCGACCGCGGATCCCTCGCGGCAGGCTTCGCGGCGTCGGAGCCCGGGACGGTCGTGCGCATCGGCTCTCTGGGCAAGACGGTGTGGGGTGGGCTGCGGCTCGGGTGGGTGCGCGCCGACGGCGATCTGATCCGCAGACTCGTCGCGGCGCGGCCCGCACATGACCTCGGCACGCCCGAGTTCGAGCAGGCGATCGCGACCCGGCTGCTCTCGCAGTTCGAGGACGTCGTCGTGCAACGCTCAGAGCTGCTGCGATCGGGGCGGGACGCGCTCGTGCGGGCGCTGAAACAGCGCCTGCCCTCGTGGGACCTGCCCGAAGTGCATGGCGGCGTCTCGCTCTGGATCGAACTGGGCGCCCCGCTCAGTTCCGCGCTGGTCATCGAGGCGCGGGCACGCGGGGTGCTGTTGAGCGCCGGGCCGCGCTTCTCCGTTGAGGGCGGGCACGAGCGACACCTCCGCGTGCCTTTCACTGCGCCGCCCGAGGAGATGGTGCGCGCCGCAGACGTGCTCGCCGACGCCTGGTCGTCGGTGCGCGCCGGTGCGCCGTCGACGCTGGTGGAGCAGGTCGGCGCGGTCATCTGAACACGCGGGCCTGCGCCCCACCCCACCCCACCCCGGCTCGCGGTCTCAGCGGGCGAACACCAGACACTCGACCGCGTCGTCGGCGCTCCAGAAATCGCCCAGATCGCGGAAGGCGTGCGCTGCGGGGCTGTAGCGTCGCGCGCGGAAGCGGATGGCGCCCGCCTGCGCGACCTCTTGGAGATGGCCGATCACGCGCCCGTCCGGTTCCACGACCCGCCAGAGGGACGGCGACGCGGCGATGAGACGCAAGCGGGTCCGCGTCTGGAGCGTCGGCGGGCCCGATGTGCGGGTTTCAACGAGAGCTGGCATGGTGTACCTCCTCTGCGTTCGAACATAGCTACGACCGCCGACATTCCTGGCGGGAGGGCTTCTCCGGCGTTTCCTCCCCAGCGACGCGAACCAAGTCGCTGTCCACAGATCGCCGGCCCGCCTCACTCCGAGCGCTTGCGCGCGGGGAGGCTGAGTGCACTGCCGGCGTCCTCGGGCACGGGGCGCCGGCAGGACCGAGGAGGGTCCTCGGGAGACAGAGAGGATGAGCGATGAGCGACAGAGGCGACACCATCACGATCACCGGCAATGTGGCGACACCTCCGGAGTTGAAACGCACGCCGGCCGGGGTGCCGATCGCCACCTTCCGGGTGGCGAGCGGCCAGCGACGCTACGACCGCGCAGCGGAAGCGTGGACCGACGCCGGGACGAACTGGTACACCGTCTCGGTGTTCCGCTCGCTGGCCGACCACGCGTATCGGTCGTTGCAGAAGGGAGATCGGGTGATCCTCACCGGCCGCCTGCGGCTGCGCGAATGGGACAACGGCACCCGCCGTGGCACGGCGATCGAGATCGACGCCGAGGCGATCGGGCACGACCTGCTCTGGGGGACGACGACGTTCGTGAAGGATGCCAACGGCGCGACGATCGATGCCGCCGGGGCCCGGCCGGCTCCGGTCGGCGACGACGCGTGGGCGACCCCCGGGGTCGACGGCGCGTCCGCAGGTGAAGAGATCGAAGGGGCCGCGAGGCCGATGCTCGCCGCCGTCGCGACGGGCGCTGACTCGTCGACGGGCGGCACGGACGCGCCCTTCTGAGGCGTTCAGCTTGCGCGGGGCCGGCGGCCCCTAAACTCTCCCCGTGGCCCGAGACCTCCCGCCCCGCGCTCGCTTCGACGTCCGTTCACTGCGCGCCATGCGGGTGATCGCCGCACTCGCGCTCGTCGGCGCGCTCACCGCGTGCAGCCCTGGTGAGCCGGAGCCCGAGCCGGAGCCGACCACGACGACGACCGACGGCGCCCCGAGCCCGAGCGCCTCGCCGACGACGCCGCCGGAGCCCACGCTCGTGCCGGAGGGGACGGCTGACGACAACCTCCCGCTGTTCTCGTCGGTCACCGCGGCGGTGTGGGCGACGGACGCCCGGGTGACGGGCCGGGCGTATATCGATGCGCTCACCGCGGCGGGGTTCGACAAGGCCGCGATGCAGGTGACGCAGGACCTTTCGACGGTGGGCAATCCCGCCGAGAGCATCCAGTTCTCTGTGCGGTGGAACGACCAGTGCCTCGTCGGCCAGGTCGGCCCGGCGACGGGAGATCCCGTCACCGTCGTGGTCCCGGTGCTCGCCGAGGGGAACTGCCTCGTCGGGCAGACGCGGCCCATCGACTGGTGAGGCCCGACCGCCACCCGCACCGGCTCGGACGCGGGTCGGCTCACGCCGCTCGTCGCGTCGCCCGGTAGGCTGGGACGCTGACGTCTGAAGTCCAAAGAGAGCAGAAACCCGCATGGCTGAGTACATCTACTCGATGGTCCGCGCCCGTAAGGCCGTCGGCGACAAGCTGATCCTCGACGACGTCACGATGGCGTTCCTCCCCGGCGCGAAGATCGGCATGGTCGGTCCCAACGGCGCGGGAAAGTCGACGATCCTGAAGATCATGGCCGGGCTCGACACGCCGTCGAACGGTGAGGCAAAGCTCAGCCCGGGTTTCACGGTCGGCATCCTGATGCAGGAGCCCGAGCTCGACGAGACCAAGACGGTCCTCGAGAACATCCAGGACGGCATCGCGATCAAGGCGAAGGTCGACCGGTTCAACGAGATCTCCGGCCTCATGGCCGACCCCGACGCCGACTTCGACGCCCTGCTCGCCGAGATGGGCGTGCTCCAGGAGGAGATCGACGCCGCTGACGCCTGGGACCTCGACTCCCAGCTCGAACAGGCGATGGACGCGCTGCGCACCCCGCCGGCCGACGCCGAGATCGGCCCGCTCTCGGGTGGTGAGAAGCGGCGCGTCGCCCTGACCAAGCTCCTGCTGCAGAAGCCCGATCTGCTCCTGCTCGACGAGCCCACGAACCACCTCGACGCAGAGAGCGTGCTCTGGCTCGAGCAGCACCTTCAGAAGTACCCCGGCGCCGTGATCGCGATCACCCACGACCGGTACTTCCTCGACAACGTCGCGGAGTGGATCGCCGAGGTCGACCGCGGGCGTCTGATCGGCTACGAGGGGAACTACTCGACCTACCTGGAGAAGAAGTCGGAGCGCCTCGCCATCCAGGGCAAGAAGGACGCCAAGCTCGCCAAGCGCCTCGCCGAGGAGCTCGAATGGGTGCGCTCGAACCAGAAGGGGCGCCAGGCCAAGTCGAAGGCGCGTCTCGCGCGCTACGAGGAGATGGCGGCCGAGGCCGACCGCACCCGCAAGCTCGACTTCGAGGAGATCACGATTCCGCCCGGACCGCGCCTGGGCAGCGTCGTGATCGAGGCGAAGAAGCTGCAGAAGGGCTTCGACGGCCGCTCGCTCATCGACGGGCTGAGCTTCACGCTCCCGCCGAACGGCATCGTCGGCGTCATCGGCCCGAACGGTGTGGGAAAGACGACGCTTTTCAAGACCATCGTGGGTCTCGAACCCCTCGACGGCGGCGACCTCAAGGTCGGCGAGACGGTCAAGATCAGCTACGTCGACCAGTCGCGTGCCAGCATCGATCCGAACAAGACACTGTGGGAGGTCGTGTCGGACGGGCTCGACATCATCACGGTCGGCAAGACCGAGATCCCGTCGCGCGCCTATGTGTCGAAGTTCGGGTTCAAGGGTCCCGACCAGCAGAAGAAGGCGGGAGTGCTCTCCGGCGGTGAGCGCAACCGCCTCAACCTCGCGCTCACGCTCAAGGAGGGCGGCAACCTGCTGCTCCTCGACGAGCCGACCAACGACCTCGACGTCGAGACGCTGCAGTCGCTTGAGAACGCCCTGCTCGAGTTCCCCGGGTGTGCCGTGGTCATCACGCACGACCGGTGGTTCCTCGACCGCATCGCGACCCACATCCTCGCGTACGAAGGCACCGACGAAGACCCCGACAAGTGGTACTGGTTCGAGGGGAACTTCGAGGCGTACGAGGCCAACAAGGTCGAACGCCTGGGCGTGGAGGCGGCACGTCCGCACCGCACCGCGTACCGCAAGCTCACACGTGACTGAGATGGGCGACGCGGCGGTCGCAGCCATGGCCGGCGACCGCCGCCTGCACATCCCCATCCACCTGCGATGGGGAGACCTCGACGCGTTCAACCACGTCAACAACACGTCGATGCTGAAGCTGCTCGAAGAAGCGCGCGTGCGGGCGTTCTGGCTTCCCGAACCGGGCGAGGACGCACCGCCGACGGCGGTGCTGGATTCGAGCATCTTCAGCGGGATGCTCACGCTCATCGCCCGGCAGGAGATCGAGTACCTCGCACCGGTGCCGTATCAGCGACATCCGCTCGACGTGCAGATGTGGTTCGGCAAGCTGGGCGGGTCGAGCATCGAGGTCTGCTACGAGGTCTACAGCCCGGTCGAGTCCGGTGCCGGCGGGCGAACGCTGTACGCACGCGCCACCACCGTCATCGTGAAGGTGGATGCCGAGACCGGGCGCCCGCTCCGACTCACGAGCGAGGAGCGCGCCGCGTGGGGGCCTTACGTCGGCGAGCCGATCCACTACACCCACCGGCGCTGACCCGGCCGACCGTCGCCGGCTCAGCGGGTGTCGCCGTCGCTCCCGGGAACGCGGATCATGATCTCCTGCGCCACGCTGGCCAGCAGGGTGCCGTCGGCGGCGTAGATCCGTCCTGACGCGAGGCCCCGGCCACCGCGGGCGCTCGGGGATTCCTGGACGTACAGCATCCATTCGTCCACGCGGCCGAACCGATGCCACCACATGGCGTGGTCGAGGCTCGCGACCTTCAGACCCGGCGTCGCCCACGAGACGCCGTGTGCCCGGAGGATCGACTCCTGGATCGTCAGATCGCTGAGGTACGCGAGCGCGGCGCGATGGATCGCAGGGTCATCGGGGATAGGCCGGCGCACGCGCATCCAGACCGCCTGCCGCGGCGCCTTCTCGGTGTCCGCCGCGACGTAGATCGGCACCGGGATGTGCCGCAGATCAACCGGCCGATCGGTGAAGAGCCGCTTCGACATCGGATGCAGGCCGCCCAGGTGCGACTCGATGTCGGGGAGATCCTCCGGCGCGGGCACGCCCTCCGGCATCGGCTCCTGGTGCTCGAGGCCGGGGTCCTCGTCCTGGAAGGACGCGATCATCGAGAAGATCGGGACACCCTCCTGGAACGCCTGCGTGCGCCGCGTCGAGAACGAGCGTCCGTCGTGGATGCGGTCGACCGAGAACGTGATGCCCTTCGCCGAGTCTCCGGGGCGGAGGAAATACCCGTGCATCGAGTGCACGATCCGCTCCTCGGGGATCGTGCGCGACGCGGCGACGATGGACTGCGCGAGCACCTGGCCGCCGTAGACGCGCCCGAGCGGCATCGACTGCGATGCGCCGGTGAAGATGTCCTCCGTGGTGCGCGCGTCGGACGCGCTCAGATCGATGACCGACAGCATCGACGCGACCGGATCCTTGTCCGGCACCGTCTCGGCGTTCGGCTCGGCATCCACGGGTGCTCCTCTCCGGGGCGGCGGCCGCCCGCAGGTCCGCTTGGTAGCTTAGGGGGCGATGTCACCGCGCCTCTTGCTCGCCGATCCCGAGTCCGCCGCCGACGCCCTCACCTTCGCGGGTCGGGCAGCGCGCTTCACGGTCGAAGGCGTGCGCCTGCAGGCTTCCGGTGGCGTCCTGGCGATGACCGCCGCGCCTCTGGCGCCGCGCGGCTTCGGGGATCCGACGCCGACCGTCCTGGCTCTGCGATCGCTGAACGCGGACCCCGAGCTCGTGTGCGACCTCGTGGTCGAGGCATCCGCCCTGTCTGCGACCGTCGACGATCCTCGTGCCCTCTCGCTTCCCGAGACCGCTCTGTCGCCCGCGTGGGCGGGCATCACCCCGCCGCGCAGCGGCTGGGACGCGCAGCCCGGCATCGAGGCATCGACGCTCGCGGCCAAGGCCCAAGGGGGGATCGCCCGCGTCGCCGACACGGTGCCGACGGATGCCGGCGAAGACGTGGTGCGCACCGTCCGCGCCGCCGTGTGGGGCGCGCCCGACGAGGAGCTGGGCGGTCTGCCGCTCGGGGTCGCGTTCGCAGCCCTGAGCCTCGGCTTCATCAGCGGCGGCGAGACCGCTCGGGTGTTCGCGAGCGGACCGTGGACGCGAGTGAGCCTCAGCCGCGGTCACGTGCTCGTTCGCGGACCGGTGGCGACCGGCCTCACGCCGGTGCGCCGCACCGGCTCCTCGGCGAACTGACGCGGGCTCCTCGTCACACGGCCGCTGCGGCGGCGCGCCCGGCGACCCGCCCCGAGAAGAGGCATCCGCCGACGAAGGTGCCCTCGAGGGCGCGATAGCCGTGGATGCCGCCGCCGCCGAATCCGCTCGCCTCGCCTGCGGCGTACAGGCCGGGGACGGGCTCGCCGCCGGCACCGAGCGCGCGGCCCGACAGATCGGTCTCGATGCCGCCGAGGGACTTGCGGGTGAGCACGTGCAGCTTCACCGCGATGAGCGGCCCGGACTTGGGGCCGAGGATGCGGTGGGGGCTTGCAGTGCGGATGAGGCGGTCGCCGCGGAACGCGCGCGCCGAGCGCAGCATCGCGATCTGGGCGTCCTTGGTGAAATCGTTGTCGATCTCGCGGTCGCGAGCCTCGACTTCGAACCGCACGCGGTCGGCGTCGAGCGCATCGCCGCCGGGGAGCGACTGCATGCCCGCGATGAGGTCGTCGAGGTTGTCGCGCACGACGAAGTCGGCGCCGTGATCCATGAACGCCTGCACGGGACCGGCGGCGCCCTTGCCGAGGCGGGATTTCGCGAGGAGCTTGACGTCCTTGCCGGTGAGGTCGGGATTCTGCTCGCTGCCGGAGAGCGTGAACTCCTTCTCGATGATCTTCTGCGACAGCACGAACCATGAGTGGTCGTGCCCGGTGGCGCGGAGGTGCGCGAGGGTTCCCAGCGTGTCGAAGCCGGGGAAGAGCGGCACGGGCAGGCGATTGCCCGTCGCGTCGAGCCATACGGACGAGGGCCCGGGAAGGATGCGGATGCCGTGATCCGGCCAGATCGGATCCCAGTTCTGGATGCCCTCGACGTAGTGCCACATGCGGTCGCCGTTGATGAGGCGCGCGCCCGCGGCCTCCGACACGGGCTGCATCGAGCCGTCGACGTACGCCGGGACGCCGGTGACCATCGTCGCGGGGGGAGTGCCGAGGCGCTCGGGCCACCATTGGCGCACGAGGTCGTGGTTTCCCCCGATGCCTCCGGACGAGACGATCGTCGCGTCCGCCGTGATCTCGAAGGCGTCGACGACCTCGCGCGAACTCGCGACGCCGCGTGCGGCGCCGGACGGAGCCAGCACCGCACCGGCTGCGCCCGTGACGACGCCGCCGGCGACGGTGAGCGACGTGACCCGGTGGCGGGGGAGGATGGTCACGCGTCCGTCGGCCTCGCCGGCTTCGACAGCCGCCTGGAACGGCGCCACGATCCCGGGCCCCGTGCCCCACGTGATGTGGAAGCGCGGCACCGAGTTGCCCGGCCCGGTCGCGGTGTACCCGCCCCGCTCTGCCCAGCCGACGATCGGGAAGAAGCCGACGCCCTTCTCGCGCAGCCACGCGCGCTTCTCCTCGTGCGCGAACTGCAGGTAGGCCTCGGCCCACCTGCGGGGCCAGAGATCCTCCTCGCGGTCGAACCCGGCGTTGCCGAACCAGTCCTGTCGCGCGAGCTCGAGCGAGTCGTGGATGCCCAGCCGGCGCTGTTCGGGCGAGTCGATGAAGAAGAGGCCCCCGAAGGACCACCACGCCTGACCGCCGAGATTCGACCGCGGCTCCTGGTCGACGATCGTCACGCGCTTGCCCGCCGCGACCGCCTCCGCGGTGGCGACGAGACCGGCGAGTCCCCATCCGATGACGAGGATGTCGGTGTGGTGGGAGGGCATGTCGACTCCTTCGTCGGCGAGGGGATGTAGCCGAGTCGCTGACTCAGCGAGCGGGGTCGGCGTCTGCCGGGGGTGCCGCAATGACAGGGAAGGATGCCGCAGCCCGGGGTCCTGCGGCGGGTCCGATGCCCGAGGGCTCGAAGGTATTCACCATGGCATATGCGGCGCGCTGGAGGTAATCCCAGAGGGTGGCCTCGTGGAGGGGCGGGAGCTGGAGTTCGTCCACCGCGACGCGCATGTGCGCGAGCCAGCGGTCGCGCGCGTGGGGATCCACGTGGAACGCCGCGTGACGCATGCGCAGCCGGGGGTGGCCGCGCTCCTGGCTGTACGTGGTCGGACCGCCCCAGTACTGCTCGAGGAACAGCGTGAGCCGCTCCTTCGCCGGGCCGAGGTCCTCCTCGGGATACATGGGGCGCAGGACCTCGTCCTCCGCGACCCCGCGGTAGAACGCGTCGACGAGCCGAGCGAACGTGTCGTGGCCGCCGACCTCGTCGTAGAAGCTCAGCGGGGTGGCCGAGTCCGTCATGCGGTTCCTCCGGTGGTCGTGCCGGATTCATCACCCGCGGGCGGTGTCGACGGCTTCTTGGGGGTTCGCTTCGGCTTCCACACCGGGCGCTCCGGCGTGGAAGCGACCGGCGTGGGCTTGGTCTTGGGCGGGTTGGCGCCGCGCACACGCTGAGCGCCCTCGAGCCCGCTCGGCATGACCGCGGTGAGGGCGGGCAGCGTGATGCCCATCTCGTCGATCGTGTGCTTCAGGCGCATGCGCAGCTCGCGCGCGACGTCGTCCTTCGCATTCGCGCGGGTCTTCATGACGAGGCGGATGACGAGCGCGTCGCCCGAGATCGACTCGAGGCCCCACACCTCGGGCTGCTCGAGGATCCGCGTGCGCCACTTCGGGTCCTTCGCGAGCTCCTTGGCGGTGTCGAGCATCGCCTTCTCGACCTCGCCGATGTCGGAGTCGGTGGCCACCGAGAGATCGAGGATCACCCGCGACCAGCCCTGCGAGAGGTTGCCGATGCGCAGGATCTCACCGTTGCGCACGTACCAGAGGGTGCCGTTGACGTCGCGCACGTGCGTGACGCGGACGCTCACGTACTCGACGATGCCCGTCGCAAGTCCGAGGTCGACCACGTCGCCGATCCCCACCTGATCCTCGGCCACGATGAAGATGCCGTTGAGCACGTCCTTGACGATGTTCTGCGCGCCGAAGCCGAGACCGGCGCCGATGGCGGCGGTGAGCAGTGTGAGCGATCCGAGAGCGGTCGGTGCCAGGACGTTGATGACCAGCAGCAGCGCGATGATCACGACCGTCACATTGACGATGTTGCCGAGGATCGAGCCGAGCGTCCGCGTGCGCTGGACGAGCCGCACCGACGCGAGCGGCGACCGCTCGAGGGCCTGGGTGTCGTCGACGTTCGCCTTGTTCTTGGCGCCGTTGACGATGCGACCGACGACCCGGTGGATCACGAAGTGGAGGATCCAGACGACGAGCACGGCGCCGACGATGATGCCGGCGACGGCGAGCAGGTTCCAGCCGGCCTGGACGAAGAACTCGCCGACGCCCCGCCATAGCTCTGCGTCCGTAAGATCGGGGGCTTCCGCGGGCGGGGTGGATTGGAGGGGTACGCGGCTCATCGTCACGATCCTAACGAGCGGAGGTTGCGCTCAGCCTGGGCGGCGCTCAGGTTGTGGACCGCTCATCGCTGCGCGGCGCGGACGCGTCGACGAGCCGATGCCGGTGAGCGAGGATCACGGCGTGCACACGGTCGCGCGCCCCGATCTTGGCCAGCACGCGGCCGACGTGCGTCTTGACCGTGGACTCGCTCAGGAACAGGTGGCCCGCGATCTCGGTGTTGTTCATCCCGCGCGCGATCGCGGTGAACACCTCCCGTTCACGGTGCGTCAGCTCCGTCGTCGGGTCGCCGACCGGGCTCGTGTGCTCCGTCACGGGCGGCGCCGCATGGAGCCGGTCGATGAGCCGCCGTGTGACCGACGGCGCCAGCACGGCGTCGCCCCGATGCACGGCGCGGATCGCCGCGGTGAGCTCCGAGCGGTGCGCATCCTTGAGGAGGAATCCGCTCGCGCCCGCATCGAGCGCCCCCACCGCGTACTCGTCGAGGTCGAACGTGGTGAGCACGAGAACGCGTGTCGACGGGTGCGCGGCGACGATCGACCGGGTGGCCGCGATGCCGTCGGTGCGCGGCATCCGTATGTCCATCAGCACGACATCGGGTGCATGCGCGGCCACCGCACGCAGCGCCTGGTCTCCGTCGGCCGCCTCACCGACCACCTCGACGTCCGGTTCGGCCTCGAGCACCAGGCGGAAGCCGAGTCGGATGAGCTCCTGGTCGTCGACCAGGATGACGCGGATGGGTGTGGTCATGGTGCGTTATCCTCCAGCGCGCCCTCAGCGCCTGCCGGCGCAGGCAGCGGCAGCGGCAGCGAGGCGCGCACGGCCCACCGCCTTCCGTCGGCAGGTCCGGCCTGCAGCGTGCCGCTCACGTGCGCCGCGCGCTCGCGGAGCCCCGGGAGCCCGAACCCCGGGCCGCCTTGCGATTGCGCGGCCTCGGTGCGCGGGCGAACCCCGTCGTTCACGATGTCGAGATCGACGCCGTCCGCCCGCACGGAGATCCGCGCGTCGATCGTGGTGGCGAGGGGAGCGTGCCGCATCGCGTTGGTGAGGGATTCCTGCACGATGCGCGCCACCGCGAAGCGCAGCTCCGCCGGCACGTCGTCGAGCCGCCCCTCCACGTGAAGCACGACGGGGAACCCGGCGCGCTGCGCGGACTCGACCGCATCCGCGACCGACGCCGCGTCGAGCGGCGCGAGGGGCGCGTCTGGGGATAGTTCGGGGTCTCGCAGCACGCCGAGCATGGCCCGCATCTCGGTCAGGGCGCCGCGGGCCGTGTCGGCGATCTGCTCGGTGGCCGCGCGGGCGCGGGCCGGCTCGCCCGTCGCGGTCGCCCCCTCGGCGAGGGCGACGATGACTGTCAGGTTGTGCGAGACGATGTCGTGCATCTCGCGGGCGATCCGCGTGCGCTCGGCGGCGGCACCCAGACGCGCCTGCTGGTCGCGTTCGACGAGCAGCTGGCGGGATCGGTCGATGAGCGCCTCGAGATACCGCCGGCGGTTGCCGACATTGATCCCGATCAGCGCGCCGATGAGGAGGGCGATCGTTCCCGACACCAGCGAGGTGATGAGGTAGCTCCACGTCGCGGGAGCCGCGAGGCCGGCGGTGACCGTGTAGACCACCATCAGGGCGGTCGCCGTCGCGAAGGCGATCCAGCAGGACCGGACCGACCGGTAGACCGCGACCGCGTAGATGGCGAAGGCGGGGAGGACATGGGATGCCGGGACGAGGCTCGGCGGCAGGATCACCAGCGGCAGCGCCGCCGCGGCGAAGACGAGGACGGGCCGCGAACGGCGGAATACCAAGGCGACGCAGGCGCCGACGACCACGACGATCGCGAACACCGTCTGTGTCATGGTCGGAAGGACCGGGTATTCGGAGCGGAGCGCGGCAGTGGGTGCTGACAGGAGGAACGCGACCACCGCGACGATCACATCGGCGGATCGCGGATGCCGTGCCCAGAAGCGGCGGAAGACGCCTGGGGGCCGTGGCAGCAGGAGGCCGTCGTCGGCGCCGGAAGCGGCGCCGACGACGGCCTGACTGGCGGTTCGCGGCATTCGGACGACTCTACGCGTCGCGGCCGCGCAGCACCGCCCAGCCGCCCGCCAGCGGCACGAGGCCCCATGCGGCCAGCGTGGCGAGCGGGACGGCCAGGTCCTCCGCGCCCGGGGCGGTCACCGCGGATGCGGCGGTCATCGGGAGGTACTCCGCGAGGTCGGCGATCCAGCTCCAGCTCTCACCGAACATGGCGAACAGGCTGAACACGATGGGAAGCACGAACAGCACGCCGACGGTCACGGCGATGGCACCGGCGCCGTTGCGCAGGATGAACCCGAACCCGAGGCCGATGAGGGTGAAGACCACCATCGAGAGCACGCCCAGCGCGAGCGGCACGATCGACTGCGCAGGCTCCGACCAGTCGAGCCCCTCGGCGAGGAACGGGGCGGTGGCCGCGATCGCGACGGCGTAGGTCACCACGGTCGTCAGCGCGATGAGCACGCTCACCACGACGGCCTTCGCCACGACGACCGCGCCGCGGCGCGGCTCGGCGGTGAGGGTCGAGCGGATCATGCCGGTCGAGTATTCGCCGGTGATGACGATCGCACCGAGGATGCCGGCGACGAGCATGGTGAACTGCGTCGGCGAGAGGATCGCGCTGACAGCGGGGAATCCGCCGCCGAACTGGGCGGACGCCGACGCGATCATCATCGAGATGCCGATCGACAGCACGGCCGTGATCCCGAGCGACCACCACGTCGAGCGGAGCGTCGTGATCTTGATCCACTCGCTGCGCAGCAGGTTCGCGAACGTCAGTCGGTGCGGCGAGGCGGCGCGAGCTCCGGCGTCGGCACGCGTGGCGGGGGCGAGGGCGGTCATGCGATCTCCTTGGAGGTGTACTCGACGGCGTCGCCGGTGAGGGCGAGGTAGGCGTCTTCCAGCGATCCGGTGCGGGAGGTGAGTTCGTGGACGGGAATACCGAGCGACGCGGCGAGGTCGCCGATCGACGCGGCGGTGACGCCCGAGATCTCGGCGACCCCGGGGGACGACGCCGTCACGGTGACGTCGGGGCCTGCGAGGGCGGCGACGAGCTCCGACAGGCGCGGCGACCGCACGACGACGTCGTTGGTGGTCCACGCCCGCACGAGCTCCGACAGCTCGGCATCGGCGAGCACCTGCCCGCGGCCGAGCACGATGACGTGGTCGGCGGTCTGCGCCATCTCGCTCATGAGGTGGCTGGAGAGCAGGACGGTGCGCCCCTCGGCGGCGAGGTGCCGCACGAACTGGCGCACCCACCGCACGCCCTCGGGGTCGAGGCCGTTCACCGGTTCGTCGAGGATGAGTGTGCGCGGATCGCCGAGCAGCGCCGCGGCGATGCCGAGCCGCTGGCCCATGCCGAGCGAGAACTTGCCCGCCCGCTTACCGGCGACCGACTGGATGCCGGTGAGCTCGATCACCTCGTCGACGCGCGAACGTCCGATTCCGTGGGTGGCGGCCATCGCGCGCAGATGGTTGCGTGCCGAGCGGCCCGTGTGCACGGCCTTCGCGTCGAGCAGGACGCCTACCTCGGTCAGCGGTGAGCGCAGGTGCGCGTAGTTCTGGCCGGCTACGGTCACCGTGCCGGATGTGGGCCGGTCGAGGCCGACGATCATCCGCATGGTGGTCGACTTGCCGGCGCCGTTCGGGCCGAGGAACCCGGTGACCTTCCCCGGCTGCACGGTGAACGACACGTTCGACACCGCGGTCTTGTCTCCGAAGCGCTTCGTGAGCTGCTCTGCAACGATCATGCCCGCCACGCTATAAGTCCGCTGTGCCCGCGTGCGTCAGCCTCCGGGATGAACAATCGGCGACGGCGTGGTACCACGGTGCCGAAGACACCGGATGCCTCGACCCACGCGGGGTCGAGGCATCCGGTGGATCGCGACGGCGCTACTGGGCGTCGCGGTCCTGCACGGACAGTGCGCGTTCGACGCCGGCGAGGTTCTCGGCGACGAGGCGTCGCAGGGCGGGAGCGGCGTCGCGGTTCGCTTCGAGCCACGCGCGCGTGGCGTCGCGAAGTGCGACGTCGGCGAGCGGTGCGGGGTAGAGACCCACGATGAGGTACTGGGCGATCTGGTAGGTCCGGGAGTTCCAGATCGGCAGCAGCGCGTCGAAGTAGCGTGCGACGAAGTCGGCGAGCAGTCCGCGTCCGGCCGGGTGCACGAAGCCGAGCGCGGCCGAGCGGACGATCGTGTTGGGCTGGTCGTCGCTGTCGACGAGCGAGGACCACGCCGCTGCCTTCGCCTGCGCCGACGGGAGCGCCGCCTTGGCCTGCGCGGCGAACTCGCCGCCCTTGGCGGTGTTGTCGGCGGCGAGGGCGTCGTCGATGTCGGCGGCCGTCACGACCCCGCCGGCGGCGAGGGACACGAGCAGCTGCCAGGAGAGGTCGGTGTCGATGTCGAGGCCGTCGAACGTCGCCTCGCCGTCGCGCAGCTGACGGACCTTGTCCCACTGGCCGGCGGTGGCCGCGGCGGACGCGAACGCGGTCACGAACTGCAGCTGGCTGTCGCCGCCGGCCTCGGCCGAGCCGGCCAGCGCCCACAGCGCGTCGGCGACCTTCGCGCGGGTGATGTCGCGCTTCTCGGGCGAGACGTACGAGTTGGCGGCGAGCTGCAGCTGCGCGAGCGTGGTGCGGACGGTGGTCGACTCGGTCTCGGCGCCGATGTTGCGCAGCACCAGGTCGACGTAGTCGGAAGCGGATGCCTCGGCATCGCGGGTCTGGTCCCACGCGGCACCCCACACCAGCGAGCGGGCGAGCGGGTCGCTGATCTTGCCGAGGTGGTCGATCGCGGTCTCAAGCGACTGGTCGTCGAGGCGGATCTTCGCGTAGGCGAGGTCCTCGTCGTTCAGCAGCACCAGCGCCGGGCGCTTGTGTCCCTTGAGCTCGGGCACCTCGGTGAGGTCGCCGTCCACGTCGAGCTCGACGTGGTGCACACGCACCAGCGCCTCGCCCCGCAGCTCGTAGAAGCCGACGCCGAGGCGATGCGGGCGGATCGTCGGATAGTCCGCGGGAGCGGTCTGCACGATCGCGAAGCGCGTGATGGTGCCGTCGACATCCGTCACGATCTCGGGCGAGAGCGTGTTCACGCCCGCCGTCTCCAGCCACTTCTTCGACCACGTCGACAGTTCACGGCCGCTGGTGACCTCGAGCTCGGCGAGCAGGTCGCCCACCTCGGTGTTGGACCACTCGTGCTTCTTGAAGTACGCGGCGACACCGGCGAAGAACGCCTCGATGCCCACCCACGCGGCCAGCTGCTTGAGCACCGAGCCGCCCTTGGCATACGTGATGCCGTCGAAGTTGACCTGCACGTCCTCGAGGTCGTTGATCTGCGCGACCACCGGGTGCGTCGAGGGGAGCTGGTCCTGCCGGTACGCCCAGGTCTTCTCCATCGCGTTGAACGTGGTCCACGCCTCGGTCCACTCGGTCGCCTCGGCGGTGGCGATCGTCGACGCCCACTCCGCGAACGACTCGTTCAGCCACAGGTCGTTCCACCACTTCATGGTGACCAGGTCACCGAACCACATGTGCGCGAGCTCGTGCAGGATCGTGACGACGCGACGCTCCTTGACCGCATCCGTCACCTTCGAGCGGAACACGTACGTCTCGGTGAACGTGACCGCGCCCGCGTTCTCCATCGCCCCGGCGTTGAACTCGGGCACGAACAGCTGGTCGTACTTCGCGAACGGGTAGGCGTAGTCGAACTTCTCCTCGAAGTACGCGAAGCCCTGACGCGTCTTGTCGAAGATGTAATCCGCGTCCAGGAACTGCCACAGGCTCTTGCGGCCGTACACGCCGAGCGGGATGACCCGGCCCGACGAACTGGTCAGCTCGGAGAACGTCGCCTCGTACGGGCCCGCGATCAGCGCCGTGATGTACGACGAGATGCGGGGAGTCGGCTCGAAGCGCCACGTCGCCGTGCCGTCGCCGTGCTTCTTCGGCTCGGGGGTGGGGGAGTTCGAGACGACCTTCCACGGCTCCGGCGCGGTGACCGTGAACGCGAACGTGGCCTTGAGGTCGGGCTGCTCGAACACCGCGAACACGCGGCGGGAGTCGGGCACCTCGAACTGCGAGTACAGGTAGACCTCGCCGTCGACGGGGTCGACGAAGCGGTGCAGGCCCTCACCCGTGTTCGTGTACAGGCAGTCCGCGTCGATCACGAGCTCGTTCTCGGCGGCGAGGTCGTCGAGCGCGATGCGCGAGTCCGCGAACGCGGTCGCCGGGTCGATGGACCGGCCGTTGAGCGTGATCTCGCGGACCTCGCGGGCGATCAGGTCGATGAACGTCGAAGCACCGGGCGTGGCGGTGAAGCGGACGACAGTGCGCGATCCGAAGACCTCCGCGCCCTTCGTCAGCTCCAGCGCGATCTCGTACGACTGCGTGTCGACGATCGCGCGGCGCTCCTGCGCCTCGATGCGGGTGAGGTTCTCTCCAGGCACTGCTTGGCTCCCATGGGTGAGGATGGCTGAGGATGTCGATAGGCCCGTTGCGCGGACACTCGATCCGGCGGCCGCCACCAGCGCTGCTGGCACCGATGACAACCGTCCCAGCCTATGCCAGCAGCACGGGAAACCACCGATCCCGTGGACGAAAGCACCCGCGGGCGGTGTCAGGATGGAGGGGTGACTTCTCCCGAGCAGCACGTCGTCCCGTTCGCCTCCCCGGCCGCTGCGTCGGGATCCCCGTATGTGGAGCAGCCGGTCGCATACGACGCGATCCTGCTCGCGGGCTTCGGCGGTCCCGAGGGTCAGGACGACGTCATCCCGTTCCTCCGCAACGTCACCCGGGGGCGCGGCATCCCCGACGAGCGCCTCGAAGAGGTCGCGCACCACTACCGCCACTTCGGCGGCGTCAGCCCGATCAACGCGCAGAACCGCGCCCTCAAGGCCGCCCTCGAGGCCGAGCTCTCGCGTCGCGGTCTCGACCTGCCGGTGTACTGGGGCAACCGCAACTGGGCGCCTTACCTGGGCGAGGCGGTGACGGATGCCGCCGCCGCCGGCGACACGCGCCTCCTGGGTCTCGCGACGAGTGCCTACTCGTCGTTCTCGAGCTGCCGTCAGTACCGCGAGGACTTCGCCCGCGTCCTCACCGAGACGGGTCTCGGCGACACGGTGACGATCGACAAGGTGAGGCAGTTCTTCGACCACCCGGGCTTCGTGCAGCCGTTCGTGGACGGCGTGCGCGATGCCGTCGCGGCATTCCTCGCCGACGGCATCGCCCCCGAGGCGGTTCGCGTGCTCTTCTCGACCCACAGCATTCCGACGGCGGATGCCGAGCGCTCCGGCCCGCGCGAGGGCGACGAGCAGCATCGCGACCTGGGCGAGGGCGGCGCGTACGCCGCGCAGCATCTCGCCGTCGCCGAGGTGGTCATGGCGGCGGTCGCCGCCGAGGTGCCCGGCGCCGACCGGGTCGCGTGGGACCTCGTCTACCAGTCCCGCTCCGGCCCGCCCACCCAGCCGTGGCTCGAGCCCGACGTCAACGACGTCATCGCCGAGCTCCCTGCGGGCGGCGTGGAGGCCGTCGCGATCGTGCCGCTCGGCTTCATGAGCGACCATATGGAGGTGCTGTGGGACCTCGACACCGAGGCGATGGATGCCGCGGCCGAGGCGGGCATCCGCGCGGTGCGCACGCCGACGCCCGGCGTCGACCCGGTTTTCGTGTCGGGTCTGGTCGACCTCCTCGAGGAGCGCCTGCACGGCACCCCCGCGGGGGAGCGGCCACATGCGACCGACCTCGGACCCTGGTTCGACGTCTGCCGTCCCGCCTGCTGCGAGAACGTGCGCGCGGGCTTCAAGCCGGCCGCCGCCGGCATCGCCCCCTGAGCCGGCGACCCGCCTGAGCGGACCGCTCGCCGCGGGCGCGGCATCCGTCGTCCTCCGCCGTCCCCCCCTCTCTAGGATTGAGCCCATGCGCATCCACATCGCGACCGATCACGCCGGCCTCGAGTTCTCGACGCAGCTGCAGCATCACCTCGCGGCGGCCGGTCACGAGGTCGTCGACCACGGCCCGATCGAGTACGACCCGCTCGACGACTACCCCGCGTTCTGCATCCGCGCCGCGCAGGCTGTCGTGCGCGACCAGACCGCCGGCATCGATGCACTCGGCGTCGTCTTCGGCGGCTCCGGCAACGGCGAGCAGATCGCCGCCAACAAGGTCGTGGGCGTCCGCGCCGCCCTCGCGTGGAGCATCGCCACGGCTGAGCTCGCCCGCGAGCACAACGACGCGAACGTCATCGCGATCGGCGCACGCCAGCACACGTTCGAGGAGGCCGCGACCTTCATCGACCGCTTCATCGCGACGCCGTTCTCGGGCGAGGAGCGCCACGCCCGCCGCATCGCGCAGCTCGCCGCGTATGAGGAGGACGGCACGCTCGAGCCCGATCCGCGTGCGGTCTCCGGGCAGCCGGACGTCCTGGCCGCCGACGACAGCTCGTTCGACCCCGAAGCCGGCTGAGTCGTGCCCGAGGGGCATTCCGTCCATCGCATCGCCCGACAGTTCGACCGCAACTTCGTGGGCCGCCCCGTGGCGGCGTCGAGCCCCCAGGGGCGCTTCGTCGAGGGCGCGGGGATCCTGAGCGGACGCACCGCGACGTCGGTGCGGGCCGTTGGCAAGCAGATGTTCCTCGAGTTCGACGACGACATCTGGCTGCGCGTGCACCTGGGCATGTACGGCGCGTGGGACTTCGCGGGCGACATCCTGGTCGATCCGACGATCGCCTCAGCCAACGGCCGGATGGGTCAGACGAACCAGCGAGGCACCGACCTCGACGACCCGATCTTCGACGGGGCCGGCGAGAACTCGCTGACCTCGATCGGGGCGCCCCGGCGCACCCGCGTGCACGTGCGCATGTCAGAGCAGACCACGGGGCTCGCCGACGAGGGCGACGAGTGGCCCCCGCCGGTCGTGGGTCAAGTTCGCCTGCGCCTGCTCACCGTCCCCTCGCCCTCTCCACTCGCTGCCGGCGCGTCGATCGGAGCCTCAGGGCGCGTGGGCCCAGTGACCTGCGCCGACCTGCGCGGTCCGACAGCGTGCGAGCTGCAGACGCCCGACGAGGTCGCAGCGACGATCGCCAAGCTCGGGCCCGACCCGCTCGTCGACGACGTCGCGGAGGGCGAGGAGCGCTTCACCTCCGTCGTGCGCCGCAAGCCGACATCGATCGGGCTCCTGCTCATGGACCAGAACGTCGTCAGCGGCATCGGCAACGTGTACCGCGCCGAATTGCTGTTCCGGGCACGGCAGAATCCTCACACGCCGGGGCGGGACGTCCCGGAGGAGGTCGTCCGCGAGCTCTGGCGGGACTGGGTGCGGCTGCTCGCGATCGGCGTCGAGACGGGCCAGATGATGACGATGGACGATCTCGACCCCGAGGCCTACCGCGCCGCGATGGCGAGTCGCGACGACCGTCACTGGGTCTACCATCGCGCTGGACTCCCGTGCCGGGTGTGCGGCACCGCGATCGTGGTCGAGGAGGCCGCCGGTCGGAAGCTCTACTGGTGCCCGAGCTGCCAGGCATGACCGCGCGGCCGGGTGGCGCGGCCCGCGAATAGGCTGGGCGCATGCGTCAGAACCCGAGCTTCGCGATGTCGGATGTCGGCGAGATCCGCCGGCTCATCGAGCAGAACCCGTGGGTGACGATCGTCTCGTCGACCGAGAACGGGCTCGTCGCCTCGCACTACGCCGTGCTGCTCGACGCGGATCGCGACGACCTCACGATCGTGGGCCACGTCGGCAAGCCGGACGATCTCGTCCACGGCCTCGGCGAGCGTGAGCTGCTCGTGGTCGTGCAGGGTCCGCACGGATACATCTCGCCCGGCTGGTACGGCGACGTGCAGAGCGTCCCCACCTGGAACTTCGTGTCGGCGCACCTCAGCGGCGTCCCGGAGCTGCTGACGCCGGAGGAGAACCTCCAGGTGCTCGAGCGCCTCGTCGCTCGGTTCGAGGGCGGCCTGCCGCAGCCGCGCCTGATGTGGGAGCCGCCGAACGATCCCGAGTACGTGCGACGGCTCGAAAGGGGCACCGTGGGCTTCCGTCTCACGCCGACGAAGGTCGTCGCCAAGCGCAAGCTGAGTCAGAACAAGCCCGACGAGACCGTCGAGACGGTGATCACGGAGCTCGAGGCCGGCGAGAGCCCCTACGCCGACCCACGGCTCCCCGCGGAGATGCGCCGCGATCTCGAGACCCGGAAGGCCGCTCGGTGACGGCGGCGCGCGGCGAGACCGTCGACGTCATCGCGAACGCGCGTCTCACCGGCTCCGACCGCACCGATCCGTTCGGCGCCGACCCGGTCGACGTGCACCTGGCCGAGGGCCTCGTCGTCGACATCGCGCCCGCCGGGGCGCTCCCGCGCCGCGGGCACGTGCTCGACGTCGACGGCGGCTGGGTGGTCCCGGGGCTCTGGGACCACCATGTCCACACCGTGCAGTGGGCGCTCTCGGCCCAGCGGATGGCTCTCGGCGAGGCGTCGTCCGCCGCGCAGGCGGCGAGGCTCATGGGCGCCGCCGATCCGCTTCCCGACGGACGCCGCGTCGGCAGCGGCTTCCGCGATGCGTTCTGGGCCGACACCCCCGACCTCGCCGTGCTCGATGCCGCGACGGGCGAGATTCCGACGTACCTCATCAACGCCGACGTGCACAGCGTGTGGCTCAACTCGGCGGCGCTGCGCCGTGAGGGCTTCGAACCCGACGGCTACGGCATCCTCCGTGAGGAGCCGGCGTTCGAGATCTCGCGCCGGCTCAACGCCGTCGACGCGTCCGTGTCCGACCCGCTCGTCGCGCGCATGGCGCAGGATGCCGCTGCCCGCGGTGTCGTGGGAGTCGTCGACCTCGACATGTCGTGGAACGAGGACGCGTGGGTCAGGCGCCTCGCCGCGGGGTTCGACGCGCTGCGGATCTCGTTCGGGATCTACCCCCAGTTCCTCGACCGCGCGATCGCCGACGGACTCCGGACAGGAGACGTCGCCCGGGGCGCAGCATCCGATCTCGTCCATGTCGGCCCGCTCAAGGTGATCACCGACGGATCGCTCGGCACCCGAACGGCGGCGTGCTCGCACGCCTACCCCGATGATCCGCACAACCACGGCCTGCTCACCGTGGATGTCGCGACGCTCGTCGACCTCATGACCCGAGCGACCGCTGCCGGTCTCGCGTCAGCGATCCACGCCATCGGCGACGTCGCGAACTCGCACGCGCTCGACGCCTTCGCCGCGACCGGGGCGTGGGGCACGATCGAGCACGCGCAGCTCGTCGCGCACGCCGACATCCCGCGGTTCGCGCGGCTGGGCGTCGGCGCGAGCGTCCAGCCCGAGCATGCGCTCGACGACCGCGACCTGACCGACGCGGTGTGGGCGGGCCAGACGGCGCAGCCGTATCCGCTGCGGGCTCTCGCCGACTCCGGGGCGAACCTGCTGTTCGGCTCCGACGCGCCCGTCGCGCCGCTCGATCCCTGGGCAGCCATGGCGGCCGCGGTGTTCCGCACCCGCGGGAGCCGCGATCCGTGGCAGCCGGCACAGCGCGTCGACGCGTCGACGGCGCTGGCGGCTTCGACGCGCGGCGGCTCCGCCGAGCCTGCACGCATCGGTCCCGGAGACGTCGCCGACCTCGCGATCTGCGAGCACGACCCCCTCGCTGCCGACGAGCCGAGGCTGCGCGGCATGCGTGTCGCCGCGACGCTGCTGGCGGGACGACTCACCCACTTGGCGTGATCCATCGCAGGTACGGGGGGTCAGCCCCCCTACCTGTTCGGGAGGGCATCGGATGCCCCGGCACCGGGGCCGTCGCGAAGCTGGGAGCATGAGTTCCGAGGGAGACACCGATGACCGCCGCCACCACTGAACCGGCTCCGCTCCAGCCCGTCGCGTCCGGCCCCGCCACCGGGTTCTGGGCATCTTACGGACGATCCTGGGTCCGCACACCGGGCAGCGCGCTGTACCTGCTGGCGGTGTTCGTGCTCGCCATGGTCTCGGTGAGCGTCCTCGCCTCCCTGTTCTGGACTGGCGTCGGGCTGCTGATCCTCGTGATCGGCCTGCCGCTCATCGTGCTGACGCTGCTGATCGCGCGAGGGTTCGGCGTCGCCGACAGGTTCCTGCTGCTGCTGACCGGGCAGCCCGTGATCGCCGAGCCGGAGTGGAATCGCGACACGCCGCAGGCGACCGGCTTCTGGATGACTCTCACCCGCCCGATCCGCAACACGCACTACTGGCTGTACCTCGTGCACGGCATGATCGTGAACCCGATCATCAGCACCATCTCCTTCACCCTCACCGTGGTGTGGCTGAGCGTGGGCCTCGGCGGCCTCACGTACTGGTTCTGGGGACTGTTCCTGCCCCGGAGCTGGAACGGCGACGGCGAATGGGGGCACTACGTCGCCGACTTCATGCCGTGGCTGTTCGGCGGCTGGTCGAGCTGGGCCGTCGAGGTCACGCTCTACCTCATCGCCGGCATCGTCTTCACTTTCACGATGCCGTGGGTGCTCGGCGGCCTCGCGCGCGGTCACCACGCGATCGCGATGGGCATGCTCGGCCGGTGGGAATCGGACGAGCTCGCTGCCGAGGTCCGCGCCGAAGCGGCTGCTCGCGGTGCCGCGGTGCACGCAGAGGACGTCGCTCTGCGCCGCCTCGAGCGCGACATCCACGACGGTCCGCAGCAGCGCCTGGTGCGCCTGCAGATGGATCTCGCCGCCTTGGAGCGCCGCGCGGAGACCGGCGACACGGATGCCGCCGCCGAGCTCGCGCGGGAAGCACGTGGTCACGCGAAGGCGGCGCTGGACGAGCTGCGAGCGCTGTCGAGCGGCGTCGCTCCGCCGCTGCTGCAGGACCGCGGGCTCGCGGCAGCGCTGGACGCGGTCGCGACAGCATCGCCGCTGTGGGTGCAGGTCGAGATCGACCCCGCGGTCGACCGCGCCGTCAGCCAGGAAGTGGCCCGTACCGTCTACTTCATCGTCGCGGAGCTCATGACGAACGCGGTCAAGCACTCCGGCGCCACCGGGGTCACGCTGCGTGCCTCGCTGCGACGCACGGCGGCCGGCGCGCCCACGCACCTCGACGTCTGGGTCGTGGACAACGGCCGCGGTGGGGCCGTCATCACCTCCGGTCACGGGCTCGAGGGCCTGCGCGAGCGCGTCGCGGGTCTTCGCGGCGTGCTGGTCGTCACCAGCCCGGTCGGCGGGCCGACCTCGGTCGGCGCGCACATCCCGCTCACGGCCCTGCCATGACCGATCCCTATCCTGAGGGAATGGCCTCTTCGCCCCACTCCGCACCGCTCCGTGTCGTCCTGTTCGAGGATTCCGTCCTGCTGCGCGAGGGCCTCGTCCGGCTCTTCGACGAGGCGGGATACGTCACCGCCGGTGCCTGGGGCGACGCCGACGATGTGGTGGCCCGCGTGCGCGACGCGCGTGCGGACGTGGCGATCCTCGACGTCCGACTGCCTCCGGGTTTCCGTGACGAGGGCATCCGCGCGGCGCTGGCCGTGCGGGCCGCGCTGCCGGCGGTCGGCATCCTCGTTCTCAGCCAGTATGTCGAGGGGGTCTACGCGAAGGAGCTCCTCGCCGGAGGTGAGGGCGGCGTCGGCTATCTGCTGAAGGACCGTGTCACATCCCTGGACGAGTTCACCGACGCCGTCCGCCGCGTCCGCGAGCGAGGGACGGTGCTCGATCCGCTCGTCGTGCAGGGCCTGCTCTCCGCGCGGCCGGATCCGCTCTCCACGCTGACGCCGCGCGAGCGCGATGTGCTGACGCTCATGGCCGAGGGGCGCAGCAACGCGAGCATCGCGGAGCGGCTGTTCATCGGCGTGGGAGCGGTGGAGAAGAACATCAGCGCGATCTTCGCGAAGCTCGGGCTCGAGGAGTCGGGCACCGAGCACCGCCGGGTCCTCGCGGTCCTCGCCTTCCTGCAGCATCCGTGACATGACGAAGGCCCCCGGGAATCCCGGGGGCCTTCGTCACGAGGTGGCGATCACTCGGCGAGGTGCGCGAAGAGGAACCAGCGGTCCTTCTCGAGCGACTCCTTGATGCCGATCGCGATGTCCTGGCTCGTGAGGTCGAACTCGTCGAGTCCCTCGATCGCGGCCTGCGTGTCGGCGATGACGGTGTCCATGTCGGAGATCACGTTGCGGATGAGCGCGTCCCACTGCGTGAAGCCGGCGGGCACCGCACTCGACGTCTTCTGGGCGACCGTTCCGACGCGGGCGTCGATGGGGAGTCCCAATGCCACGATGCGCTCGGCCGCCTGGTCGGCGCCGGCCTGCGCGTTGGCCACCACGGAGTCCAGCAGCTCGTGGATCGCGATGAAGTTCGCACCGCGCACGTTCCAGTGCGCCTGCTTTCCGTTCACGGCCAGTGCCTGCAGGCCCAAGACGACGGGGGTGAGGAACTGCGCCGTCGCGGCGGCGACGTCGGGGTTCGCCGCGGTTGCGGGGGTGGTCTGGGTGTTCGTCATGTCGCTCGTCTCCATTTTTCGTCCTCCAGTGAGTGCAACGCTACTCACGGGGAGTCATTCCGCAAGCAAGAGAAGGCTGGGCTAAACCGGGGAATCCGCGCCGTCGGTGCGGGCCGACGGCGCGACAGCGGCTAACGTCGATTCGTGCCTTCCGCCGATCACGACCTCGGACCGCAGCATCTGAGCGTTCCCGCCAAGACCGTGACCCGCGAGCCCCGCGACCGCTCGCCCGAACACGCCGAGCCCTCGCGCTTCATCCCGCACGTGCAGGGCCTGCGTGCGATCGCCGTGCTCTGCGTCGTGCTCTACCACTTCTGGCCGGGCCGGCTCACAGGCGGCTACATCGGCGTCGACATCTTCTTCGTGATCTCGGGCTTCCTCATCACCGCGCACCTCATGCGCGAGCTGACCGCGACGGGCACGGTGAAGCTGGGCCAGTTCTGGGCGCGCCGCGCACGACGTCTGCTCCCGGCATCGCTTCTGGTCCTGCTCTTCTGCGCGGTCGTCGTGATGTCGCCGTACCTCATGCCGACGTCGGCGCTGCCGAACGAGGTGCGCGAGATCCTCGCGTCGACGTTCTACGTCGAGAACTGGTACCTGGCGCTCAACTCGGCCGACTACCTCAACCACTCGGGCTCGCCCACCACGGTGCAGCACTACTGGTCGCTCTCGCTCGAAGAGCAGTTCTATGTGATGTGGCCGCTCATCATGCTGCTGGCCGCATGGATCGGCGTGAAGTTCTTCCGCGGTGCGCGACGCCGTGTCATCATCACGGCGCTCGGCATCGTGACCGTCGTCTCCTTCGCGTTCTGCGTCGTCTTCACGATCACGAACCCTGCGCCTGCGTACTTCGTCACGTTCGGCCGCATGTGGCAGTTCGGCGTGGGCGCCCTCATCGCGCTCGTCCCGATGCTGAGGGTCCGGGGCGCGGTCGGCAGTTTCGTCCTCGGCTGGGGCGGCATCCTTCTCCTGCTCTATGTCGCCTTCACGTTCGACGGTCAGACGCCGTTCCCCGGGTACATGGCGGCGTTGCCGACCCTCGGCGCAGCCGCCGTCATCGCAGCCGCGAACACCGAGCGCTGGTGGTACCCCACCCGCATCCTCGCGATCCGTCCGGCTCAGTTCGTCGGAGACATCTCGTATTCGCTGTATCTGTGGCACTGGCCGCTGATCGTCATCGCACCGTCGGTCCCGTTCTGGGGCCTGACGATCTACCACCGCGTCGCGCTGCTGGTGCTGTGCTTCGTGCTCGCGTGGCTCACGAAGCGGTTCGTCGAGGATCCCGCGCGCGGCTGGAAGGTGCTCACCTCGCGCCCCGCCCGAGTGACCCTGTGGTCCTCGCTCGCGGCGATGATCGTCGTCGGCCTGGTGGCCGCCTCCGCATGGTTCGTCAACGCGCCGTTGTACGGCCAGGGCACCCGCGACATCGCCGAGCTGCAGCAGAACCCGCCGGACTGCTTCGGGGCGGCATCGGTCCTCGACTCCTCCTGCGCGGACGCCGACTTCGGCGACACGATCCTGCCCGCTCCCGGTTTCGCGGGCATCGATCGGCCGGAGAACCCGGACTGCTTCGTGCAGCTCACCGACTCGCGACCCGTCTCGTGCACGTTCGGCTCGGATGATCCCGACGCCCCGCGTGTCGCGCTCATCGGCGACAGCCACGCCTACCAGCTGCTCTCGACGTTCCAGCGCATGGCAGACGAGAACGGCTGGCAGCTCGTGACCTGGTTCAAGGGCGCGTGTCCGTGGAACGCGACGCCGCTGTCGACGCCGGGGGCGTTCGGCGCAGCGTGCACCGAATGGCGCGAGCGCGTGCAGAATGCCATCGACGACGCCGATCTCGACGCCGTGTTCACCGCGGCGATCGCGACCACTCCGTACTCGGCGGCCGGCTACGACTCCTCGTACGACGCGGCCGTCGCCGGCTATCGCGACGCGTGGAGCACGGTCACCGAGCGCGGCATCCCCGTCATCACGGTCGTCGACAACCCGGTGTGGGAGACAGACCCGAACAAGTGCCTGCGCACGCACGACATGTCCGAGTGCGACGGCCCCCGATCGGACCTGCTGGTGGAGAACGATCCGCTTCGGGGTGCAGCATCCGGTCTCGACTCCGTCACGCTGCTCGACTTCACCGACGTGTTCTGCGGGGCCGACACATGCGCACCCGTCGTCGGCGGGGCGAACATCTACCGCGACCAGGACCACCTGACGGTCACCTTCGCCGATACGCTCGCCCCGTGGTACACCGAAGCCATCCAGACGGCCCTGGCGAATAGGGTCGCATCATGACGGTCGCACCCGGAGCATCGGTCCTCGTCGCAGCGGGCAGGACGCCCTCGCTCGATCCCACGTCGTTCATCGCCGCCGGTGCACGCGTCGTCGGGGGAGTGACCCTCGGCCCCGGCGCGAGCGTCTGGTACAACGCGGTGCTCCGCGCCGATGGCGACACCATCACGGTCGGCGCGAACAGCAACCTCCAGGACAACGTCTCGGTCCACGTCGACGCCGGAAAGCCCGTCGTGATCGGCGAGAACGTCTCGGTCGGCCACAACGCCGTCGTCCACGGGTGCACGATCGGCGACGGGTCGCTCATCGGCATGGGCGCGGTGGTGCTCAACGGCGCGAAGATCGGATCCGGATGCCTCGTGGCCGGTGGCGCGGTCGTGCTCGAGGGCTCGGAGATCCCCGACGGATCCCTCGTCGCCGGTGTGCCCGCGAAGGTGCGCCGAGAGCTCACCGCGGAGGAACGGGAGGGTCTGCTCCGCAACGCCGAGCACTACCTGGCGCACATCGACGAGCATCGCGACGCGACGCCCCTCGTCTGAGGCGGCGACGCGTCAGCCGCGCGGCTGGGCGGGCGGGTGGTGCTTGCCGCGGTGCACCTCGTAGAGGCGCACATGGCCGGGCCACGCCGGGTCGTTCTCGATCGGCAGGTCGTCCATGAAATGACGGATCACATGGGCCAGCTGCCCAGGATGACTGAAGTTGATCGCGTGGGCGGCCCCCTCGAGCATCACGACGAGCACATGGCTGTCGGTCTGACTGGCGATCTCGTCGACGCGGTGCGCGTGGGGCAGGAGCGGGTCGCGCTGGCCCAGCACGACCAGAGTGGGGATGCGCATCTCGAGCAGCCGCTGCAGTGACGGGTACTGCGTGAGCGAGCGGAACATCTTCATCGTGCTCGGCACGCCGAAGCGCACGTAGTCGGGCACGGCGACACGCGCCATCTTCACCGGCTCACGCGGCGCATCCTGCGAGAGCTGCTTGATCGCCCGACGCAGCGGCTGGTTGAACAGTCCGCCCGCGGGGGAGACCAGCACCGCGCGGTCGATGCGCTCGGGGTAGCGGTGCGCGAACTCGATGATGACCGGGCAGCCCATCGAGTTGCCGACGAGCGTCGCCTTCTCAACCCCGCGGTCGTCGAAGAAGTCGACCGCGGCACGCGCGAGGTCGGGGATGTCGAGCATGTCCCTGCGCTTGCCGCTGCGTCCGAACCCGGGAAGGTCGGGGACATAGGTGTGGAACTCGTCGGCGAGCCGCTCGGCCGTCGGCAGCAGGTATCGGCCGGAAAGCCCGAACCCGTGCACGTGCGCCATGACGCGCTCGTCCTTGGTCGGATTCGGCGACTCCCGGTAGAAGACGTCGACGCCGTCGATGCGGGTCCACTTCTCGGCGAGTTCCGACGCAGGGCGCCGCGGGAGCTTGCGCTCGCCCGGCTCGGGAATCGGCTTACGGCTGCTCATCGCGGCTCCTGGAGGGCATGGAACAGTTCCACACTCAGTCTGCCGCGAGTGGGCGACCCGGGAACAGTAGGGCACGCGGGAGGGATCGCGCGATGTGAATGAAATACGCCCCTCCGCGGCGGCGCTCGGCCGGCCTCGGAAGGGCATTCGGAGGGGATGACGGGAATCGAACCCGCACCATCAGTTTGGAAGACTGAGGCTCTACCATTGAGCTACATCCCCGAGCGCCCGCGGACGGGCACCGACCAATCGTATTACATCGCGGAGGTCATCCCGTTCCGACCCGCGAGGGGGAACCTCCCGGGCGCGTCGGCTAGACTTCTCGGGGCCGAAAGGCGCACGCACGCGTGCGAACCCGCCCGGGGCGTAGCTCAGCTTGGTAGAGCGCCCGCTTTGGGAGCGGGAGGCCGCAGGTTCAAATCCTGTCGCCCCGACATCACGGCCATCGGAATTCCGAACCCAGACCTTCAACCGCCGCGGCCTCGCGCGGTCCGATAGAGGAGAAGTACAGGCATGGTGAACAGCACCGTCGAGAAGCTCAGCCCGACCCGGGTCAAGCTGCACATCACGGTCAGCCCCGACGAGCTCAAGCCGTCGATCAAGCACGCGTACGAGCACATCGCGCAGGACGTGCAGATCCCCGGCTTCCGCAAGGGCAAGGTGCCCGCGCCGATCATCGACCAGCGCATCGGCCGTGTCGCGGTGCTCGAGCACGCCGTCAGCGAGGGGCTCGACACCTTCTACCGCGAGGCCGCCGCGGCCCACGAGCTGCGCGTGCTCGGCCGCCCGTCGGCCGAGGTCACCGAGTGGCCGAACGAGAAGGACTTCTCGGGCGACCTCGAGGTCACCGTCGAGGTCGACGTGCGTCCCGAGTTCGACCTGCCGTCCTTCGAGGGCACGACCGTCGAGGTCGAGGCCGTCGAAGTCGACGAGGCCGCGATCGACGAGGAGCTGGACCGCCTCCGTGGCCGCTTCGGCACGCTCGTCACGGTCGACCGTCCCGCCGCCACGGGCGACTTCGTCGAGCTGGACCTCGTCGCCGCGATCGACGGCAACGAGATCGATCGCGCCGAGGGCGTCTCCTACGAGGTCGGCTCGGGCGAGCTCCTCGAGGGCATCGACGAGGCCATCGACTCGCTCACCGCCGGTGAGGACACCACCTTCCGCTCGAAGCTCGTCGGTGGCGACCACGCGGGCGAGGAGGCTGAGGTCTCGGTGACCGTCAAGGCGGTCAAGGAGCGTGAGCTTCCCGAGGCCGACGACGACTTCGCCCAGATCGCGAGCGAGTTCGACACCATCGCCGAACTGCGTGACAGCCTCAAGGAGCGCGTCGGCCAGCAGGGCGCCTTCACGCAGGGCTCCGCCGCGCGCGACAAGCTGATCGAGACGCTCCTCGAGCAGGTCGAGATCCCCGTCCCGCCGCAGCTCATCGAGGACGAGGTGCACAACCACCTCGAGGGCGAGGGCCGGCTCGAGGACGACGTCCACCGCGCCGAGGTCGCCGAGGCCAGCGAGAAGCAGTTCAAGACGCAGATGCTGCTCGACAAGATCGCCGAGTCCGTCGACGTGCAGGTCTCGCAGGACGAGCTCACGCAGTACCTCGTGCAGTCGGCCGCCCAGTACGGCATGGCTCCGCAGGACTTCGTGAACGCGCTGCAGGAGGGCAACCAGCTTCCCGCCATCATCGGCGAGGTCGCGCGCAACAAGGCTCTCGCCGTCGCACTGGGCAAGGTGAACGTCGTCGACACGAACGGCAAGCCCGTCGACCTCAGCGGCTTCGTCGCCACCGAGGACGAGGAAGAGGTCGTCGAGGAGGCGGAGGAGATCGCGGATGCCGCAGCCGACGCCGAAGCCGTGATCGAGGCGGAAGAGGCCGAGGCGGCCGACAAGCCCGCCAAGAAGGCCCCCGCGCGCAAGCCCGCCGCGAAGAAGGCGGCCGCTGAGGACGACGCGTCCGCCGAGAAGGCTCCCGCCAAGAAGCCGGCCGCCAAGAAGCCGGCCGCGAAGAAGGCCCCGGCCAAGAAGGCGGCCGACGCCGAGTGACACTCGTCTCGGTCGGTTGACCGATTGACGGAAGAGGACGGATGCCGCAGCATCCGTCCTCTTCTGTCATGTGTGCGCTCTGCCCAGGGCGAACACGGGCGGGTCGTTCGCAAGGCGCCGGTAGATTCGATGGCGACCCAAGGAAACAGGAGTACACATGGCCGAACCACTTGTCGCGACCAGCGTCTTCGACCGGCTGTTGAAGGACCGCATCATCTGGCTGGGCTCGGAGGTGCGTGACGACAACGCCAACGAGATCTGCGCGAAGATCCTGCTTCTCGCCGCTGAGGACTCCGAGAAGGACATCTACCTCTACATCAACTCGCCCGGCGGCTCGATCACGGCCGGCATGGCGATCTACGACACGATGCAGTTCGTGCCCAACGACATCGTCACGGTCGGCATCGGCATGGCCGCCTCGATGGGCCAGCTCCTGCTCACGGCGGGCACCAAGGGCAAGCGCTACATCACGCCGAACGCCCGCGTCCTCCTGCACCAGCCGCACGGCGGCTTCGGCGGCACCGCGAGCGACATCCAGACGCAGGCGCAGCTCATCCTCGACATGAAGAAGCGCCTCGCCGAGATCACTGCCAAGCAGACGGGCAAGTCGGTCGAGCAGATCAACGCCGACGGTGACCGCGACCGCTGGTTCGGCGCCGAGGAGGCACTGGAGTACGGGTTCGTCGACCACATCCGCGAATCCGCGAGCGACGTCATCGGCGGCGGCGGCACCGCCGGCTCCTCGAACTGAACGACCCGAAGGCGAAAGAGAGAGAACCCGGAATGCAGACCCCCACCTTCGGCGGAGCGCCGATGGCGCCCCAGGGCCTCCAGATGCCCGGCAGCCGCTACATCCTGCCGCAGTTCGAGGAGCGCACCGCCTACGGCTACAAGCGTCAGGACCCGTACAACAAGCTGTTCGAGGACCGCGTCATCTTCCTGGGCGTCCAGGTCGACGATGCCTCGGCCGATGACGTCATGGCCCAGCTGCTCGTGCTCGAGTCGCAGGACCCCGACCGCGACATCATCATGTACATCAACTCGCCCGGCGGCTCGTTCACGGCGATGACCGCGATCTACGACACGATGCAGTACGTGTCGCCGCAGATCCAGACCGTCGTCCTCGGCCAGGCAGCATCCGCTGCGGCCGTGCTGCTCGCCGCCGGCGCACCCGGCAAGCGCCTGGCGCTGCCGAACGCGCGCATCCTGATCCACCAGCCCGCCGTCGGCGAGGCCGGCCATGGTCAGGCGTCGGACATCGAGATCCAGGCGGCCGAGATCCTGCGCATGCGCACCTGGCTCGAGGAGACGCTCGCGAAGCACTCGAACAAGACGCAGGCCGAGGTCAACAAGGACATCGATCGCGACAAGATCCTCTCCGCGGAGGAAGCGGTCACCTATGGCCTCGTCGACCAGGTGCTCACCACGCGCAAGCGCGGCCAGCAGGCCCTGACGAAGTAGTCGCTCCGCGTCGATCCACGCAGAGCTCACGCCCCGCCGCCCGGATGACCGGGCGGCGGGGCGCTCGCGTGGGCGGCCCTGGGTTCTCTCTCCGCGAACCCGGGTCGTCCACAACGTGCGTCGCAATGCCGCCGCATGTCGGCCTCAGCTATTAGGCTCGGAGAACAGCTGGGGGGCTTGCCCCCGACGTACGAGGAGGAGCGCATGGCACGCATCGGTGAGAGCGCCGACCTGTTCAAGTGCTCCTTCTGCGGCAAGAGCCAGAAGCAGGTCCAGCAGTTGATCGCCGGCCCCGGCGTCTACATCTGCGACGAGTGCGTCGAATTGTGCAACGAGATCATCGAAGAGCGTATGGCCGAGTCGTCGTCCGGTGTCGTCGCCGACTTCGACCTGCCGAAGCCCCGCGAGATCTTCGCGTTCCTCGAGGAGTACGTCGTCGGGCAGACCGACGCCAAGCGTGCCCTCTCGGTCGCCGTTTACAACCACTACAAGCGTGTGCGCGCGCACGGCACGATCCAGTCGGCCGAGCAGCGCGCCGACGAGATCGAGATCGCCAAGAGCAACATCCTGCTCCTCGGCCCCACCGGCTGCGGCAAGACCTATCTCGCGCAGACTCTCGCGAAGCGCCTCAACGTGCCGTTCGCCGTCGCTGATGCCACCGCGCTGACCGAGGCCGGCTACGTCGGCGAAGACGTCGAGAACATCCTCCTCAAGCTGCTGCAGGCCGCTGACTTCGACACGAAGCGCGCCGAGACCGGCATCATCTACATCGACGAGGTCGACAAGATCGCGCGCAAGGCCGAGAACCCCTCGATCACCCGCGACGTCTCGGGAGAGGGCGTGCAGCAGGCGCTGCTCAAGATCCTCGAGGGCACCGTGGCATCGGTTCCGCCACAGGGCGGCCGCAAGCATCCCCACCAGGAGTTCATCCAGATCGACACGACGAACGTGCTGTTCATCGTGGCCGGCGCGTTCGCGGGGCTGGAAGACATCATCTCCTCCCGCGTCGGCAAGCACGGCGTCGGCTTCGGCGCCTCGCTGCACCGCAAGGACGAAGACCTCAATCTCTTCGGCGACGTGCAGCCGGAGGACCTGCACAAGTTCGGCCTGATCCCCGAGTTCATCGGCCGGCTCCCCGTCGTCGCATCGGTTTCGTCGCTCGACCGCGAGGCCCTCATGGAGATCCTCACCGAGCCGAAGAATGCGCTCGTGAAGCAGTACCACCGCATGTTCGAACTCGACGGGGTCACCCTGGAGTTCGATCGCGAGGCCCTCGAAGCGATCGCCGACCTCGCGGTGGCGCGCAAGACCGGCGCGCGCGGACTTCGCGCGATCCTCGAGGACGTTCTCGGACCGATCATGTTCGAGATCCCGTCGACCGACGACGTCGACAAGGTCATCGTGACCCGTGCCGCCGTCGACGAGGGCGCGGCGCCGACTCTCGTGCTGCGGGAGAAGCGCAAGAGCGCCTGACCGGGGTTCCACGACCCCGGGAGTGCCGTACATGGCCGACGTCGTACCGGATCTCGAGGGCTTCTGCGGCGTCATCAGTGCGCGTCGCGGCCACGACGACGTGCTGGGCGAGTGGGCTGTCGGGCTCGCCGACCGGACCGCGGGTGCGCCGAACACACCCACGACGCGGTTCGGACTCGCGAGCGGTACGAAGACCTTCACCGCCCTCACCACGCTCTCGTTGATCGGCGACGGTCTGCTGCGTCAGGACACCCCCGCCCGTGAGATCCTCGAGGACGACCTGCCGCTCATCGCCGACGACGTGACCATCGAGCACCTGCTGAGCCACACGTCCGGCATCGGTGACTATCTCGATGAAGAGGTCGATGCGCTGGCGCCCCTGAGCCTGCCGGTGCAGCGTCTCGATTCCACGCCCGCCTACCTGCCGATGCTCGACGGCTTCCCGACGAAGTTCCGCGCAGGCGAACGGTTCTCCTACTGCAACGGCGGCTACGTCGTGCTCGCGATCATCGCCGAGCGCGTCTCGCGCACCCCTTTCGCGGACCTCGTGCGCACCCGCGTCTTCGACCCCGCCGGGATGACATCGACCGGCTTTCCGCGCTCCGATCTGCTCCCGCCAGGCACCGCCACGGGCTACAAGGACGACGGTCGCACCAACGTGTTCGAACTGCCGGTCGTCGGATCGGGCGATGGGGGAGCGCACTCCACCGTAGGCGATCTCCACCGGTTCTGGCTGGCGCTCCTGGCGGGGCGCATCGTCGATCCCTCGCTCGTGGCGCTCTTCACCGAGCGGGTCACCGCCGACGCCGGCGACGGGCTCGGCTACGGCCGCGGGGTGTGGCTCGATGGCGAGGATCTCGTCATCGTGGGCGGGGATCACGGCGTGGTGGCGGTGAGCCGGCACCACCCGCCGACGGGCACCACCGTCACCGGCCTCGCGAACGTGGAGGTGCCGACCTTCGTCCGTGTGCGCGAGTTGATGGGCGCGATCCGGGCGGCCGGTGTCGGAAGGGCCGACTAGCGTCGGGCCATGCCCACCGTTCGTCCCTTCTCGATCCACGTGCCCGACCCCGCACTCGCCGATCTGCAGGGGCGCCTCGATCGGTTCCGGCCTCTTCCGGAATCACCCCGGCGACCGCCGTCGGGGATGAACGCCGACTATCTCGCCACCCTCGTCCAGGCATGGCGCGACTGGGACTGGCGAGCACGCGAGGCGTGGCTGAACGGGCACGCTCAGTTCCTCGCCGACATCGGCGACGCCACGATCCACTTCGCGCATCTGCGCTCCGCACGCGACGACGCGCCCGCGCTGCTGGTGATGCACGGCTGGCCGCACACGTTCGCGCTCCAGCTCGACTTCGCGGATCTGCTGCCCGACTTCCATGTCGTGGTGCCGAGCTTCCCCGGTTTCGCGTACTCGTCCGCGTACGCCGAGGGCCCGATGACGGAGACCCGGCTCGCCGCGACGATGCACGGCCTCATGACGGAGGCGCTCGGCTACGAGACTTACCTGACTTACGGCGAGGACGTGTCCGCGAACGTCAACGACTTGATCGCGGGATCGTACCCGGAGGCGGTGACCGGTGTCGTCGTCACCCACTCGCACTTCCCGTCGATGGCCGAGCGCTCGCTGCTCACCGCCCCTGACGAGGTCGCCTTCTTCACACGCCTCGGGCAATGGGGCGGAACCAACGGCGCCTACGGGCATGTGCAGGCGACCCGGCCCGACACGCTTGCGGCCGCCCTCAACGATTCACCCGCGGGTCTGCTCGCCTGGCTGACAGAGAAGCTCGTCGAGTGGAGCGACACCCCGGCCGCAGACCCGCGCGCGGTCGAGCGGCGGATCTCACGCGACCGCATCCTCACCGAGGCGATGATCTACTGGACCACCCAGACCATCGGCACGTCGTTCCGCCCCTACTACGAGGGCGCCGACCAGCCTGACGAGATGCCGCCGGTCGTGGTTCCGGCATCCGTCCACATCCAACGCCACGAGGGGGACTACCCCGAATCGCTGGCGCGGCGCTTCTACCGCGACCTGCGCACCTTCGAGCGGCTCGACGAGGGCGGGCACTTCGCGATCGCCGAGGTGCCCGCCGTGATGGCCGAGCGGGTGCGCGCTTTCGCCCGCGAGCTCGACCTGCTGTGAACCTGGGTCAGCCCGCCAGTCCGCGGCGCTCGAGCAGCGGCTGGATCTCGGCATCGCGCCCGCGGAAGTCGCGGTAGGCCTCGAGCGGGTCCTTCGACCCGCCCACCCCGAGCAGCCGGCCGCGGAAGCGATCACCGTTCTCGCGACGGAGGCCGCCGTTCTCGCGGAACCACTCCACCGTGTCGGCGTCGAGCACCTCGCTCCAGATGTACGAGTAGTATCCGGCGCTGTAGCCGCCCGAGAACACGTGGGCGAAGTAGGTCGACGAGTAGCGGGTCGGCACGACCGCGTTGTCGAGCCCGATGTCGGACAGTGCGGCCGCCTCGAAGTCCGCGACGTCGATGTCCGCCGCGGCGCCGTCGACCGACAGCGAGTGCCACGCCTGGTCGAGCCATGCCGCCGCGAGATATTCGCTGGTCGCGAAGCCCTGGTTGAACGCCTCCGACGCGTGCAGCTTCTCCACGACCTCGGCGGGCAGCGGCTCGTCGGTGTCGATGTGGCGCGCATACGAGGCGAGGATCTCGGGCCAGTAGATCCACATCTCGTTGACCTGGCTCGGGAACTCGACGAAGTCGCGGTAGACGTTGGTCCCGGCGAAGTGCGGGTACGTCACGGTTGCGAACAGTCCGTGCAGGGCGTGTCCGAACTCGTGGAACAGCGTGGTCACCTCGTCGAGGCTGAGCAGCGTCGGCCGCCCTTCGGCGGGCTTCGGCACGTTCAGGTTGTTGACCACGATCGGCTGCGTGCCGCGCAGCCGCGACTGCAGCACGATCGAGTTCATCCATGCGCCGCCGCGCTTGGTGTCACGCGTGTAGAGGTCGAGGATGTACAGACCGAGCGGCGATCCGTCGGCGTTGTGGATCTCGAACACGCGGGTGTCGGGGTGATAGCCGCCGAGGTCTGCCCGCTCGGCGAACGTGACGCCGTACAGATCGGTGGCTGCCCGGAACACGCCGTCCTGGAGGACGCGCTCCGCCTCGAACCACGGACGCAGCGCGGCGCGGTCGAGGTCGTACTCGGCCGCGCGCACCTTCTCGGTGTAGAACGCCCAGTCGTGCGCCTCCAGAGCGAAGGGCTCCGGCTCGGCGTCGATGAGGGCCTGCAACTTGGCCTGCTCCCGCCGGGCGTTGCGGGCCGCGGGCGCGGCGAGCCGGCGCAGCAGGTCGTGGACCGCCGCGGGGGAGCCGGCGGTCTCGTCCGACGTGATGTACGCGGCGTGCGAGTCGTAGCCGAGAAGCGCCGCGCGCTCGGCGCGGAGGCGAACGATCTCGAGGAGGGTGGCACGGTTGTCGTGCTCGTTGCCGCGCGAGCCTCGGGAGCGGGATGCCGCGAGCAGGCGCGCCCGCGATCCGCGGTCCGTCAGGCTCGACAGATAGGGGTGCCCCGTGAAGAGGGTCAGTGTCACCACCCACTTGCCCTCGAGTCCGCGGTCCGCCGCGGCCTGCGCCGCTGCCGACAGTTCGCCCTCGGAGAGCCCGTCGAGCTCGGACGCGTCGTCGAAAACGATCGCGAGGTCATTGGTGTCGGCGAGGAGGTTCTTCTCGAACTGCGTGGTGAGGGTCGAAAGCCGCTGGTTCAGCTCTGTGAGGCGCTGCTTCGCAGGGTCGTCCAGTCCCGCCCCTGCGTGCGCCATCTCGGTGTGGTGGCGCACCACGAGATACCGCTGCTCGGGCGTCAGGTCGAGCTCGACGAGCTGTTCGTGGATCGTCCTGATGCGCCAGAAGAGGTCCGAGTCGAGCTGGATCGAGTCCTGGTGCGCCGACATGAGGGGTGCGAGCTGCTCCTCGATCTCCTGGATCTCCGCCGTCGCGTCCGCCGAAGACACGGTGTAGAACGTGCGGGCGACGTCACCGAGAAGGCGGCCGCTCTCCTCCAGTGGCACCAGCGTGTTCTCGAACGTCGGCATCGAGCGCACACGGGTGATCGCCGCCACCTCCCGGGTGTGATCCGCGAACGCCTGCTCGAAAGCCGGAAGGTAGTGCTCGGGACGGATGGCTGCGTATTCGGGCAGACCGTACGGCAGCGTGCTGGGGGACAGGAGCGGGTTCTCGTTCGGCATGGCGTCCAGCCTAGTCACGCGGACCAGCTATGCCGAGACTCTTTTGCAAAGCTCCCCTTGCAAACGATCAGTTGCAAAGAGATGGTTGCAAAGAACTCTTTGCATCGCTAATCTGGGGTCATGGCAGAGAACGAGACACCTGAGACCGCGGATGCCGCCGCCCGCACCGAGGAGCGACACAACCAGGATCGTGTCCTCGACTCGGGGGCGCTCAGGGCCCTGGCGCACCCGTTGCGCGTGAAGATCTACGACATCCTCAGCCAGTACGGCCCGCAGACGGCGAGCTCGCTGGCGGAGCGGCTGGGGGAGTCCAGCGGTTCGACGAGCTACCACCTGCGCGCTCTCGCCAAGCAGGACCTCATCCGCGAGGCCGAAGACCGCGGCACCGGCCGCGAGCGGTGGTGGGAGCGTCCCGTCGGGGGCGTGTCGTTCGCCAACCCGGATGCGATGGCGACGCCCGCCGGTCGTGCGGCGACGCAGGTCGTGATGAACGAGTTCCTGCGCAACCGCAATGACCAACTGCTCGACTTCGTCAACCGCGGGATCGGCGGCGAGGACCAGATGTGGCAGGACGGCACGCTGATCTCGACCGCGACCGCACGCCTCACCCCCGAGCAGAGCAAAGACCTGGCGCTCAAGATCATGGCGCTCATCGACGAGACCGTCGACAACTACCGCAATCAGACAGGCGAGAACGTCCGCCCCGTCACCATCCGGGCCGATCTGTTCCCGCTCCCGCAAATAGGAGGACAGTCATGACCGCCATCACGGCAGACGAACTCGCGGCACGTGGGTTCCGGGCATCCGCCACCCGATTCGACCGCGCGCTGCTGCGCGCAGCATCCGCTCTCGACGCGTACGTCGTCGCACGCGTCGAGAAGCGAGACGACGCCGAGGAGCGTCGCGCACGGACCGCACAGGCCGCCGCGATCGGGGCTCGGCGCGAAGCCGAGGCGCGTGCAGCGATGGGACTGCTGCCGCGATGAGCGACAGCGTCGACACGGCCGAGCGGACCGGATCGCCGGCCGGGCGGGCACGCAGGGTCCCGCTCGGCCGCGATTTCGGAAAGCTGTGGACCGCGGCTGCGTTCAGCAACCTCGCGGACGGCCTCGGGCGCGTGGCGGTCCCGCTCATCGCCACCACCCTCACGCGTGATCCGCTCGCGATCTCGGCGATCTCCGCGCTGGCGTTCCTCCCATGGCTCGTCTTCGGCCTGCCGGCCGGCATGCTCGTCGATCGCTTCGACCGCCGGTGGATCATGGCGATCGCCAACGGGATCCGCGGTCTCGCCGCGGTCGGGCTTGCCCTGCTCACCGTCTCAGGCGCGCTCGACATCTGGTGGCTGTTCGCCGGCGTGCTCGTCTTCGGTCTCGGCGAGACGCTGTTCGACAACGCGACGAACGCGATCGTGCCGGCCGTCGTCAAACGGCCGGCACTGGATCGTGCCAACGGCTGGATGCAGGCCGCGCAGATCACGATCGACAGCTTCATCTCCTCGCCGATCGGCGGCGTGCTGTTCACGATCTCGCTCGCGCTCCCGCTATGGGTGGGAGCTGCGGGCTACCTCATCCCGATCGTGCTCGCGGTGATGCTCCCGCTGTCCGCCGCTCGTCCACTGCACGATGCTCGCGCCACCGCGGTGCTGGCCGAGGCTGCGGTCGCAGCCGGCGACCCGCTGGCGGCCTCCGACGAGGCTGCCCAGACGGATGCTGCCGCCACCGCCCCTCCCAACGTCTCGGCTCGGGACGCCCTCGTGTACCTCTGGAACCACAGGTTCCTCCGTTCGATGGTGATCTTCACCTCGATCGTCGGTTCGGCGTTCGCCTTCGCACAGGCACCGGTGTACCTGTACTTCCTCGACGTGCAGCACGTCCCGGCGGCCGCGATCGGCGTGGTCACCGCCGGGATCGGGCTCGGCGGACTCGCGGGTTCGCTGGTGGCCTCGTCGCTCGTCGCGAAGTTCGGCCGCGGCCCGGTGATGCTCGGCGCGAACATCGTCGCGGCTGTCAGCCTCGCGGCGGTGTGGGCGGCCCCCGAGGCGATCACGGGAACCATCGCGTACGGGCTCATGGCCGCGGCCGTCTCCGTGTGGAACGTGCCGTGGGGCGCGCTGCGTCAGACGATCGTGCCAGGCCGCATCTTCGGTCGCGTGCTCGGAATCACGCGCACCTTCACGTGGGGCATCTTCCCGTTCGCGACGCTTCTCGGCGGCTGGGTGGCTCGCATCGATCTGCGGCTGCCGTTCCTCATCGCCGCGGGCGTCACGCTCGTCGCGACCCTGTTCGCCATCCGGCTGCTCCTCTCGGCGTCGCATCACGACGCACCGGAGGAGTGAGCCCGAGGCTCAGGCGAAGCCGTCGTCCGGATCGTGCCGGACGACGGCTTCGCCGTCGGCGTCCAGCGACACGATCACGCCCGTGTCGAGCTCCGCGATCGGCTTGCCCTCCAGCCACGTGAGCGTCCAGCGCGGACGCGGCTGACCGAGCTGGTCGGCGGGGATCGTCTCATCGACGGAGCGGATGCCGCGCACCAGCGCGTCCGGGACGGCCTTCGGCGGTTCGTCGCCGGAGGTCCAGCGTGTTCCGAGCTGCATGTCACGCCTCCTGAGGAGCGAGTTCGACGCCCTCGATGACGAGCTCTTCCGAGCCGTCGAGCAGTTCCAGCGTCTCGATGCGTCCCACGGCCCGCAGGTCGCCCTCCGCGAGTCGCAGGTTCGCGATCGTGAGGTCGTCGGCGCGAAGCGTGAGCGAAGCCACGGCGGTCTTCTGCGAGGCCTTCGCCTCCGTCTTCGCGCGCCGGATGCCGATCAGCGCCGCGCTGACCGCCGTGAGCACGGCGGGGTCGCCCCACTCCTCTTCGGGCGCCACCGGCCAGTCGGCCGTGTGCACCGAGCCGTCGTTGAACCACGACCAGGCCTCTTCGGTCGCGAACGCCAGCACCGGGGCCAGCAGGCGCAGAAGCGCCGACATCGCGGTCCGCAGCGCGAGCGCGGCGGATGCCTGCCCGGCGTCGGTCTGGTTGTACGCGCGCTCCTTGACGAGCTCGAGGTAGTCGTCGCAGAACGTCCAGAAGAAGGACTCCGTGAGCTCGAGCGCGCGAGCGTGGTCGTAGTTGTCGAGCGCCTTCGTCGCGTCGCGCACCACGCCGTGAAGGGTGGCGAGCATCGACGCGTCGAGCGCATGAGTGACCTCGGCGCCCTCGGGCACGGGGAACGACAGCACGAACTTCGCCGCGTTGAGCACCTTGATCGCGAGGCGACGGCCGATCTTCACCTGCGTCGGGTTCTGAGGGTCGAACGCCGCGTCGGTGCCGAGGCGGCTCGACGCCGCCCAGTACCGCACGGCGTCCGAGCCGTGCTGCGACAGGATGTCGGCGGGCGTCACGACATTGCCCTTCGACTTCGACATCTTCTTGCGGTCGGGGTCGACGATGAAGCCCGAGATCGCGGCATCCGTCCACGGCGCGCGGTCGTCCTCGAGGGCGCTGCGCAGCATCGTCGAGAACAGCCAGGTGCGGATGATGTCCTGACCCTGCGGGCGCATGTCGAACGGGGCCACGAGGCTCCAGAGCTGCGGATCACGATCCCAGCCGCCGGCGAGCTGCGGGGTGAGCGAGGAGGTCGCCCACGTGTCGAAGATGTCGTTCTCGCCCTCGAAGCCGCCGGGGACGCCGCGCTGGTCGGCGGTGTAGCCGGCGGGCACATCGGTCGACGGGTCGATCGGGAGCGACGCGTGGTCGGGGGTGAGCACGCGGTCGTAGTCCCGCTCGCCGTTCTCGTCGAGCGCGTACCAGACGGGGATCGGCACGCCGAAGAAGCGCTGGCGCGACACCAGCCAGTCGCCCGTGAGGCCGTTGGTCCAGTTCTCGTACCGCACCCGCATGAAGTCGGGGTGCCACGACATTTCCTTGCCGAGCGCGATGAGCCTGTCACGCAGCGACTCGTCGCGAGCGCCGTTGCGGATGTACCACTGACGCGTCGAGACGATCTCCATCGGGCGATCGCCCTTCTCGTAGAACTTCACGACGTGGGTGAACGGCTTCGGGTCGCCGATCAGCTCGCCGGACTCCTGCAGCAGCTCGACGATGCGCTTCTTGGCGCTGAACACCGTCTTGCCTGCGAGCTCCGCGTACGCCGCCTGTCCGGCATCCGTCGCGATCGCCTCGGGCGCCTCCGACACGACACGGCCGTCGAGGCCGAGGATGGTGCGGTTCGGCAGATCCAGCTCGCGCCACCAGATGATGTCGGTCACGTCGCCGAAGGTGCAGATCATGGCGATGCCCGAGCCCTTGTCGGGCTGAGCGAGCGGGTGCGCGAGCACAGGCACCTCGACGTCGAACAGGGGCGTGCGCACGGTCGAGCCGAAGAGAGGCTGGTAGCGCTCGTCGTCGGGGTGTGCGACCAGCGCGACGCACGCGGGCAGCAGCTCGGGGCGAGTGGTCTCGATGTGGACGTCTCCGGCGCCGTCGGTGCGGTGGAAAGCGACGCGGTGGAAGGCGGCGGGCTGCTCACGCTCTTCGAGCTCGGCCTGCGCGATGGCGGTGCGGAAGTCGATGTCCCACATGGTGGGGGCGAGATCCTGGTAGGCCTCCCCGCGCTCGAGGTTGCGCAGGAACGCGCGCTGGCTGGTGCGGATCGTGTCGTCGGAGATCGTGCGATACGTCTGGGTCCAGTCGACGCTGAGGCCGAGCTGGCGGAAGAGCGCCTCGAAGTGCTTCTCGTCCTCGACGGTGAGCTTCTCGCACAGCTCGATGAAGTTGCGGCGGCTGACAGGCACCTGGTCGGCGGCGCGACTGGACTTGTTGTCGCCGCCTTCGAACGGCGGCGTGAAGTCCGCGTCGTAGGGCAGCGACGGGTCGCAGCGCACCCCGTAGTAGTTCTGCACACGGCGTTCGGTGGGAAGTCCGTTGTCGTCCCAGCCCATCGGGTAGAACACGGTCTTGCCGCGCATACGCTCGTAGCGCACCTTGAGGTCGGTGTGCGTGAACGAGAACACGTGCCCGATGTGCAGGCTCCCGGACGCCGTCGGCGGGGGAGTGTCGACCGAGTACACGCCGGCGCGGCCGACCTGCGCGGCACGGGCGCGGTCGAACAGGTAAGTGCCCTGCCCGGACCACGCGGCATCCCACTTCTCTTCGAGTCCCTCGAGCGCGGGCTTGTCCGGGATCTGACCCTGTGCGGGGCGGGCGTCGGTCATGGCGTCTCCTCGAGCGATATGTGCGGCACCGTGTGTGCGTGCCTGAGTGTGGGATGTCGCTCGATTCTACCCGGGTGTGGATCCACCGGGAAAAGCGAGCGGATGCCGGGGGTCCCGGCATCCGCTCGCGGTCAGGCGTCTGCGCTCAGGCGCCGGTCGTCACGGTCTCCGGGGCACTCGCGAACTCGGGCTCGACGGTGCGGCGGGAAGCGAACCACGCGGACACGAGGGTGATGACCGACATGATCGCGAGGATCACACCCGGGTGCCACCACGCGAAGCCCGTCGCCACACCGAGCTCGAACGTGAGGTAGGGCACGAAACCGCTGATCGTCGCCGCCAGGGCGTACGCGAACGACAGCGCCGAGTACCGGAATCGATCGGGGAAGAGGTCGTTCATGAGACCCCCGAGCGCCGCCCAGGCCATCGTCGGCAGGATGCCGCCGACCAGCATCGTCGCGATGAGGATCGGGAAGGTCGCGAACTGGAGCAGGAAGTACATCGGGAACGTGATGAGGAGTGTGCCCAGGGCGCCCCACACCACGACGTTGGCCGATCCCACGCGGCTCGCCCACACGCCGAACAGCGGGATGGTGACCAGCTGCAGCAGGCCGCCGATCGTGGTCGCGATGAGGAGGTCCTGGAAGCTGAAGCCCAGCTGCTCCACGCCGTAGTTGACCGTGTACGTGTTCATCAGCGAGTACGACCCGATGCCGAGCAGGGCGGCGCCGATGGCGATGGCCATGGCACCGGGGCGCTTCGCGAACATCGTGAGGAAGGGGACGCGGTCGCGGCGTCCCTCGGCGACGACGCGCTCGAACACCGGCGTCTCGGTGATCGACCACCGCAGGTACAGCGACACCAGCAGCAGCGGGATCGCGAGCAGGAACGGGATGCGCCAGCCCCATTCGGCGATCTGGTCCGCCGGGAGGATCGCGGTCAGCACGATGAACACCGTGGCGGACAGGATCGAGCCCACGGGGGATCCGAGCTGGGGGACCGCGGCGTAGAAGGCGCGCTTGAGCGGACCCGAGTTCTCGGTGGCGATGAGGATCGAGCCGCCCCACTCGCCGCCGAGCGAGAGACCCTGCGCGATGCGGAGGAGGATCAGCAGGATCGCACCGAGCCACCCCGCCTGTGCGTAGGTGGGGAGGACGCCGATCAGGCCGGTCGCGACGCCCATGATGGCGACGGTCCACAAGAGGGTCGCACGGCGCCCGAGCCGGTCGCCCATGTAGCCGAAGATCACCGCGCCGATCGGGCGCACGACGAACGCGAGGGCGATGGTGAGGAACGCCGCACTGGTCGCACCGAACTCGCCCAGCGGGTCGAAGAACAGCGGGCCGACGAAGAACGCCGAGAAGTAGGCGAACAGGTAGAAGTCGAAGGACTCGAGGGAGGTGCCCACCATCGACGCCCATGCGACGCGTCGCGTCGGGGCGGTCTCGAGGGCGAGTGCGGGTTCGGGTGCTGCTGCGGTCACGGGCGTCAATCTTGGCACGAGTCCAGAAACCCCGGCAGCGGTCGTCGCATTCCCTCTTGCACAGCCACGGTAGACTCGTCGGACCAGCGCGGATCCGGCCATCACCGGGGAGCTCTCGGAAGAACAGGACCCCACGCACGTGGCGCCCCCATTAGAACCGAGCGGGTCAGGCCCGTCACAGCCGCAGTGAGAGAGGGCGTCTCGGTCCCTGAGCCTGTCGAAGGGCCCGAGCGCCAATGCAGGGTGGTACCGCGGTACGTCTGGTCAGGGATCCAGACAGTGTCGTCCCCGCAGGAAGCACACGAGCGAGCACCTGCGAGAGAAGATGACCTACCCCCGCCCCTCCGCCTTCGGGCCCGCGGCCGACGCCGCGCCGGCCACTGTCGTTCCGAGCCCCCGCTTCCCCGAGATCGAGCAGGAGACGCTCGCGTTCTGGGAGGCCGACCGCACCTTCCGCGCGTCCATCGACCAGCGCGACGCCGCCGAGGAGTGGGTCTTCTACGACGGCCCGCCCTTCGCCAACGGGCTGCCGCATTACGGCCACCTCCTGACCGGGTACGCGAAGGACGTCTTCCCGCGCTTCCAGACGATGAGAGGCAAGAAGGTCGATCGCGTCTTCGGCTGGGACACCCATGGCCTCCCGGCCGAGCTCGAGGCGATGAAGCAGCTCGGGATCACCGAGAAGAGCGAGATCGAGGCGATGGGAATCGCCACGTTCAACGCGAAGTCGCGGGAGTCGGTCCTGGCGTACACGCGGGAGTGGGAGGACTACGTCACCCGCCAGGCGCGCTGGGTCGACTTCGAGCGCGGATACAAGACGCTCGACCTCACGTACATGGAATCCGTGCTGTGGGCGTTCAAGACGATCTACGACAAGGGCCTCGCCTACGAGGGGCACCGCGTGCTGCCGTACTGCTGGCGCGACGAGACGCCGCTGTCGGCCCACGAGCTGCGCATGGACGACGACGTCTACAAGATGCGCCAGGACCCGTCGGTGACGATCACGTTCCCGCTCACGGGCGTGAAGGCCGAGGCGCTCGGGCTGACCGGCGTGCGCGCTCTCGCGTGGACGACGACCCCGTGGACCCTGCCCACGAACCTCGCCCTCGCCGTGGGCCCCGACATCCGCTACGCCGTCGTTCCCGGCGGTCCCCTCGGCGCGGCGGACGTGCCGGCGGGCGACGACCCCGAGGGCGCGACCGCACACCGATACCTCCTCGCGGAGGATCTGCTCGCGGGCTACGCGAAGGACCTCGGGTACGACTCCGCCGAGGCCGCACGCGACGCCGTCGAGCAGACGGTGCGGGGCGCCGATCTCGAGAACGTCACGTACGACCGCCTTTTCGACTACTACGCGGATGCCTCGATCTGGGGCACGAAGCACGCCTGGCGCATCCTCGTCGACGACTACGTCACCACCGGCGACGGCACCGGCATCGTCCACCAGGCCCCGGCCTTCGGTGAGGATGACCAGCGGATCACCGAGGCCGCCGGCATCCCGCTCATCATGAGCCTCGACGACGGCGGACGATTCCTCCCGCAGGTGACGGATGTCGCCGGCGAGCTGTGGATGGACGCCAACCGTCCGCTCATCCGCCTGCTCCGGCAGGAGGGGCGCCTGCTGCGCGAGGCGAGCTACGAGCACTCGTACCCGCACTGCTGGCGCTGCCGGAACCCCCTGATCTACCGCGCAGTGTCGAGCTGGTTCGTGCGCGTCACCGACATCAAGGACCGCATGCTCGCGGGCAACGAGCAGATCACCTGGGTGCCGGAGAACGTCAAGCACGGCCAGTTCGGCAAGTGGCTCGACGGTGCGCGGGACTGGTCGATCAGCCGCAACCGCTACTGGGGCTCGCCGATCCCGGTGTGGAAGAGCGATGACCCTGAGCACCCGCGCGTCGACGTCTACGGGTCGCTGGAGGAACTCGAACGGGACTTCGGGCGCCTCCCGACGAATGCCGACGGCGAGGTCGACCTGCACCGCCCGTACATCGACGACCTGACGCGCCCGAACCCGGACGACCCGACCGGCAAGAGCACCATGCGCCGCATCGAGGATGTGTTCGACGTCTGGTTCGACTCGGGTTCGATGCCCTACGCGCAGGTGCACTACCCGTTCGAGAACCAGCAGTGGTTCGACGAGCACTCGCCGGCCGACTTCATCGTCGAATACATCGGGCAGACGCGCGGCTGGTTCTACGTGATGCACGTGCTCTCGACGGCCCTGTTCGACCGCCCGGCGTTCACCGGGGTGTCGTGTCACGGCATCGTGCTGGGCAGCGACGGGCTCAAGATGTCGAAGTCGCTGCGCAACTACCCCGACGTCAGCGAGGTGTTCGACCGCGACGGCTCCGACGCGATGCGCTGGTTCCTGATGTCGAGCTCCGTGCTGCGCGGCGGCAACCTCATCGTGACCGAGGAGGGCATCCGGGCAGGCGTGCGCGAGTTCCTGCTGCCGCTGTGGAACGCGTGGTACTTCTTCGCGACCTACGCCAACGCCGCGGGCGGCGCCGGCGGCGAGGGCTACCAGGCGTCGTGGCGCACCGATTCGACGAATGTGCTCGACCGCTACATCCTGGCGCTGACGGGCGACCTGGTGCGCGATGTCGCCGCCGACCTCGAGGTGCTCGATTCGACGCTGGCTGCGGCGAAGGTCCGTGACTTCGCGGAGGCGCTCACCAACTGGTACATCCGCCGCTCGCGGGACCGGTTCTGGGTCGGCGTCTCCGACGATCCGTCGAGCCGCGAAGCGTTCGACACGCTCTACACGGTCCTCGAGACGCTCACACGCGTCGCGGCACCGCTCATCCCGCTCGTCTCCGAGAAGATCTGGCAGGGCCTCACCGGCGGGCGCAGCGTCCATCTGCAGGACTGGCCCGACGCCGGCGCCTTCCCCGCGGCGGACGACATCCGCACCGCCATGGACGCCGTCCGCGAGGCATCCAGCGTGGCCAACGCGCTGCGCAAGAAGGAGGGCCGTCGGGTGCGCCTGCCGCTTCCCACCCTGACGGTGGCGGTTCCGGATGCCGCGTCCCTCGCGCAGTTCGACGGCATTCTGCGCGATGAGCTCAACGTGAAGTCGGTCGAGCTCATCGAGCTCGGTGACGACGTCTCGGAGCGCTACGGCATCAGCAAGCGACTCAGCGTGAACGCGCGCGCCGCGGGTCCACGCCTGGGCAAGCAGGTCCAGCACGTGATCTCGGGTGCGAAGGCGGGCGTGTGGGAGGAGCGCGACGGTGTCGTGGTCGTCGACGGCATCGCCCTCGAGCCGGGGGAGTACGACCTCACCCTCGAGGCGGGTGGCGTCGCCGACGGCACGGCCATCGCGCTTCTGGCGGGCGACGGCTTCGTGCTGCTCGACACGACGACGACGCCCGAGCTCGAGGCGGAGGGCCTGGCCCGCGACGTGATCCGCGCCGTCCAGGACACCCGCAAGGCGGCAGGCTTCGACGTGAGCGATCGCATCCGTCTCGGTCTCGTGTTCGACGACGACGCCGACGGCGAGGCCGTCGCGACGGCGTTCGACGTCGCAGATGTGGCAGGCGAGACGCTCGCGCTCGCGCACACCGTGCGGACGCGCACGGCAGAGCTCGCAGCATCCGGCGATTCCGCGGCACCCATCGAGTTCGAGGCCGTGGTCGACGCAGGAACCTACGCCAACCGCGGCGCGTTCACCGTCTCGGTCGGCCGGACGGAGGCCACGGCATGAGTGATCGCGACCGTAAGCGCGCCGACGCCGTCTACGAGGCGCTCCTGCAGCGCCAGGGGGAGCGGTGGGTGCAGCCGCGCGTGGAGCGCACTCGCCGGGTGCTCGAGCTGCTCGACGACCCGCAGAAGACGTACCGCGTCGTGCACGTCACCGGCACCAACGGAAAGACGTCGACCAGCCGCATGATCGAGACCCTCGTGCGCGCGCACGGCCTGCGCACGGGCCTGTTCACCAGTCCTCACCTCGAGCGGTTCACCGAGCGGATCATGGTCGACGGTGAGCCGATCGACGACGCGGCGGTCGCCGACGCGTGGGACGAGATCCTGCCGTTCGTCGACCTGGTCGATGCCGAGCTCGCCGCGAGCGGCGACGCGGCCCTCACGTTCTTCGAGCTGCTCACGGTCCTCGCCTTCGTCGCCTTCGCCGACGCGCCGATCGACGTCCTCGTGCTCGAGGTGGGCATGGGCGGGTCGTGGGACTCCACCAACACCGCCGACGGCGACGTCGCGGTGTTCGCGCCCATCGATCTCGACCACGCGGACCGGCTCGGCGACACCATCGCCGAGATCGCCGCCGTCAAGGCAGGAATCATCAAGGACGGCGCCGCGGTCGTGTCGGCACGACAGGATGCCGCCGCCGAGGCGGTGCTGCGCGAAGCCGCGGCCGCACACGGCGCCTCGATCGCCTTCGAGGGCTCCGAGTTCGCACTCGCGCGGCAGCGACTCGCCGTCGGCGGGCAGCAGATCAGCGTGCGCGGCCTCGCCGGCACCTACGAGGACGAGTACCTGCCGCTGTACGGCGCCCACCAGGGCTTCAACGCGGCGCTCGCGATCGCGGCCGTCGAGTCGCTCGTCGGCGGCGCGTCGCAGCCGATCGCCGGGGACGTGCTGGCGGAGGGCCTCGGCGGAGTGACCTCGCCCGGACGCCTCCAGCTCGTCGGCGCCGCCCCGACCGTGCTGGTCGACGCGGCACACAATCCGCACGGCGCCCGCGCCCTCGTCACGGCGCTGCGCGAGGCGTTCGACTTCGACGAATGGGGCGTGGTGCTCGGTGTGCTCTCCGACAAGGATGCTGCCGGAATCGTGTCCGAGATCGCACCCGTCGCCGCCCACGTGTTCGCCACCGCCCCCGACTCCGAGCGGGCGGAGGACGCGGATTCCATCGCCGACCTCGCGGAGGCGCACGATCTGCGCGTCTCCGTTCACCGTGACCTCGCCGATGCCGCAGCGGCGGCACGCGCGTGGGCTGCGGCATCCGACCGACGTGCTGTCGTGATCGCCGGATCAGTGGTGCTCGCGGGAGAGGCCCTCGCCCTCGCGGCGGAGGAGGACTGGAAGTCCGGGTGGAGCGAGTGACCGGCGAGAAGCAGCCGAAACCCCGTCGCCCGCGCGGTGCGGCCGAGTCGCTGGCCACGATCGTGCTCGGCTTCGAGTCGATCGTCGTCTTCCTCGGCGGCCTGGTCGTCTACGGTCTGAAGGCGCTTCCCGCGTCGATCGAACCGTGGTGGGGCATCGTCGCCGGCGCCGGACTGGCAGTGCTGATGATCCTCACGACGCGGGTCGTGCGCTACCGCTGGGGCATCGTGCTCGGCTGGGCGCTGCAGGCGGTCGTCCTGCTCGGCGCCTTCCTCGTGCCGGCGCTCGCGATCGTCGCGCTCATTTTCGGCGGCATGTACGGGTATGCGACGATCAAGGGGGCCGCTCTCGACCGGCGCAACGCGCGCCTTGCGGCGGATCCTCCTCCCCACGCCTGATCAGCAACGAAAGGTCCCGCATGCCCATCGAAGAGACCCTCGTCCTCGTCAAGCCCGACGGCGTCGCTCGCGGCCTCACCGGCGCGATCCTCGCCCGCATCGAGGCGAAGGGGTACGCCCTCGTCGACATCCGCCTCGTCGAGCCCGACCGCGAGACGCTGGAGCGCCACTATGCCGAGCACGAGGGCAAGCCGTTCTACGAGCCGCTGCTCGAGTTCATGATGTCGGGGCCGTCGGTCGCGATCCGCCTCGCCGGCAACCGCGTGATCGAGGGCTTCCGCTCGCTCGCGGGCACGACCGACCCCACGACGGCCGCGCCCGGCACGGTCCGCGGCGACTTCGGCCGCGATTGGGGCCTGAAGGTGCAGCAGAACCTGGTGCACGGCTCCGACAGCCCGGAGTCCGCCGCGCGCGAGCTCGAGATCTGGTTCGGCTGATCGCACGTCGGCTGACCCCCGGGCGCGACTCCGGGGTCAGCCGAACAGCGTCTGCCAGATGTTGACGACGGCGTTCATCTCGAGCTGCGCCAGCAGCAGGATGATCGCGTAGCTCACGATCGCCGCCAGCGGCACCCACACCATCAGCCGGTCGGCGACATCGCGGACCCGGTCGGATGCCGCAACGATGCCGGCGCGGAGCATGTGCAGCGTCACCGCGTAGAACGTGGGGATGGTGACCGACCAGGTCACCATGCACCACGGGCACAGCGTGTGCAGGTTGGGCGCGTAGATGCTCTGGCCGATGAGCCAGATCACGAAGCCGAACGCGAACGCGATGCCGGCCCAGAAGCACCACCAGAACCACCGAGCGAACCGGGCCCGCGCGAGGATCGCCATGCCGACGACGATCGGTGCGACCCAGCCGGTGAGCCCGAGGACCGGGTTCGGGAACCCGAACGCGCTGCCCTGCCACGACTCGAGGTTCGCGCTGCACTGCACGAGCACGCTCAGGTCGCAGGACGCGATCGCGTCGGGATTCGCGAGCTTCTCGAACTTCTCCACCGTCAGCGAGAACGCCGCCCACCACCCGATCACACCCGCGATCACGAGCCATATGGCGAGACCGGTCGGACGGGTGTGGGTCTGCTGCTCGGGCATGCCTCGGATTATGACATCGAGTTCTGCGCGGATGCCGCACCCTCGCGCCGTGGCAAATCGCCGATCCGCGGCGTGGGGAAGGCGCGGTTGCCGGGCGAATGGGCATTCTGGCGGGGGAAGTGCGATAATGGGGGCGATGACCCACGGCCGCGCCGTGACGATCATCACCAGAAGACTTCAGGGCGACGAATGCCCTTGGCAGCGCGAGCATCCGCCTAGCGCCGGACGACCGCTGCAGACCGAGTGAGTTCGCGGCACCGCCCCGTCCAGAGGGCATGGGCGGCGCTGCACGAGATTTCGCCGGGCGACGCGCGGTGTCGCCCCGCAAGGAGTACGCCAGTGATGGCTGATGGAACCGATGCAGAATTCACCCCTCAGACCGAACCGGACGCGCCGCTGACGACAGCGGCAGACGCGGACTCGCCGGTAGAGGAGCCTCAGGAGACCGTCGAGGTCTCCGAGCAGGCCGAGGAGAGCCCGGCCGAGGCGACCGGAGCGGTGCCCGAGTCGGCGGCGGAGGCCGAACCCGCGGCAGACGCGGAGACCGCGCCCGAGCCCGTGGCTGACGCCGCGACTCAGGACGAGCCCACGGCTGAGGCACCGGCCGAGATCGATGCTGAAGCCCCGCCGGAGCCCGAGGCACCGGCCCAGGCTGAAGCGCCTGCCGAGCCGGAGCCCGAGGCACCGGCCCAGGCTGAAGCGCCTGCCGAGCCGGAGCCCGAGGCACCGGCCCAGGCTGAAGCGCCAGCCGAGCCCAAGGCGGTGACCGCGGTGACCCTGGGGCTGCTCCCCGAGGTGTTCGTGTCGGCCGTGTCGACGCAGCTCATGTTCTACGCGCCGGAGATCACGCCGCTTCCGGCGCGTCCGGGCCGCCAGCAGCCCGAGCCGGAGCCCGAGACCGGGGCATCGTCGAGCACCTCGCGCCGCCGCAGCCGCCGTCGCGGCGAGGGCCGGGACGAGGCCTCCGCGCCTTCCGAGCCGTCGCAGCCGCGTCAGCGCGCTGTCGAGCTCATCACTGAGCCGCAGCGCATCAAGGGCTCGACGCGTCTCGAAGCCAAGAAGCAGCGCCGCCGCGACGGCCGCGAGGCGGGCCGCCGCCGTGCGGTCGTGACCGAGGCGGAGTTCCTCGCCCGCCGTGAGGCCGTCGACCGCGACATGATCGTGCGCTCGCGCAACGGGCGCATCCAGATCGCCGTGCTGGAGGACAACGTGCTCGTGGAGCACTACGTCGCCCGCAACCAGGACGCGTCGCTCATCGGCAACGTGTACCTGGGCCGCGTCCAGAACGTCCTGCCGAGCATGGAGGCCGCGTTCGTCGACATCGGACGCGGTCGCAACGCGGTGCTGTACTCCGGCGAGGTCGACTGGGACGCCGTCGAGACCGGCAACCAGCCGCGCCGGATCGAGCTCGCGCTCAAGACCGGCGACCGTGTGCTCGTCCAGGTCACGAAGGATCCGGTCGGGCACAAGGGCGCCCGCCTCACGAGTCAGATCTCGCTCCCCGGCCGGTACCTCGTGTACGTGCCGGGCGGCAACATGAACGGCATCTCGCGCAAGCTCCCCGACACCGAGCGGGCGCGCCTCAAGAAGATCCTCAAGGAGGTGCTGCCCGAGTCGTCCGGCGTCATCGTGCGCACCGCGGCCGAAGGCGCCACCGAGGACCAGCTGACGCGCGATGTGCAGCGCCTCACGAACCAGTGGGAGCACATCTCGAAGCAGATCGAGACGATCCAGGCGCCGGCGCTGCTGCACTCGGAGCCCGACCTCCTCGTCAAGATCGTCCGCGACGTCTTCAACGAGGACTTCTCGAAGATGCTCATCCAGGGCGACGATGCGCACCACACGATCTCGAAGTACCTCGAGTCCGTGGCGCCCGACCTTCTGGAGCGCGTGGAGCGCTACGAGGGGGAGCACGACCCGTTCGACGTCTTCCGCGTGACCGAGCAGATCGAGAAGGCCCTCGACCGCAAGGTGTGGCTGCCTTCCGGCGGCTCGCTGGTCATCGACCGCACCGAGGCGATGACCGTGGTCGACGTCAACACGGGCAAGTTCGTCGGCTCGGGCGGAAACCTCGAAGAGACGGTCACCAAGAACAACCTCGAAGCCGCCGAGGAGATCGTCCGCCAGCTGCGCCTGCGTGACATCGGCGGGATCATCGTCGTCGACTTCATCGACATGGTGCTCGAGTCCAACCGCGATCTCGTGCTGCGGCGTCTCGTCGAGTGCCTGAGCCGCGACCGGACGAAGCACCAGGTCGCCGAGGTCACCTCGCTCGGACTCGTGCAGATGACGCGCAAGAAGCTCGGCCTCGGCCTCCTCGAGACGTTCAGCGAGGCGTGCGAGGTCTGCGCGGGGCGCGGCCTGATCGTGCACCACGACCCGGTCGTGAAGCACCGCGTGCCCGCAGCGAGCGGTGCGCCGTCGTCCGGCCGTCGCCCGCGTGGCGGCGCACCGGCTCCCGCGACCAGCGGCGGCTCGAACGGCACCCACGTGATCACCGAGGGCGTGAAGTCGGCGCTCGCACAGATCGCGGCATCCACGATCCATCACAGCGAGGAGGCCCCGCCCGTCGAGGCGGCCCCCGTCGTCGAGCAGGCCCCGGCCGAGCGCCCGAAGAAGCCGCGCAAGAAGCGTCAGGATTCCGGCGCGAAGAAGGAGAACCGCACCGAGAAGGATCTCCTCCTCGACTCGGTGCTCAACGCCCTTCCGGAGCCCAAGGCTCCGGGCCAGGGTCGCGCGCGCCGCCGCGTGACGACCGCGGCCCTCACGGGCACCCCGGTGCCCCACACGCCGTCGGAGGACTGAGCATCTCGCGCCGTCCCGGCCCAGGCCGGGACGGCGCCCCCCCCAGGATCGAAGTGCACGAGTGGATGCCGCACGACGAGCTCTTCCCTGAGGCCTCGCTCGTGGTCGGTCATGGCGGACACGGCACCACTCTCGCCGCGTTGGCCCACGGCATCCCGGTGCGCACGCTCCCTCTCGAGCCGACCTCCGACCAGCCGCGCATCGGGCGCGCGGTGGCCCGCGCGGGTGTCGGAGCGACGATGTCGCGGCGGACGGAACCCGCCGCGATCCGTCGCGCGATCCGGCGGACGCTGGCCGATGATCGCACCGGCGGACGGGCCCAGCGGCTCGGCGTCGCGATCCGTGCCTTCGACGGCCCCCGGCGCGCGGCCGACGTGCTCGAACTGTACGCGGTCGCGCCGCGGTGAGTCAGCGGCGGTCGCGCCCCCGCACGCGAAGTCCGGACGCGATGAGGCGTCGCACCAGCTCGTGCCCGCTCACGTGCTGGGCGCCGGCCGCGACCAGACGCGCGTGCGCCTCTTCGGGCACGTCATAGTGATCGAGGTCGAATCCACGCGCGGGGATGCCGTTCGCCGCAGCGAACGCGTGGAGCTCCGCGAGGTCCGTGTCGGTCACCAGATGCGCCCACAGCCGGCCGTGCGCCGGCCACAGAGGATCGTCGATCAGGATCGCCACGTGCAGATCCTACGCACCGCACGCCGCGACACGGCGGCGGCGTGCTTTCGCGGACTGTTCCGCCATCTGATAAAGTAGACCCTTGGTGCGTCGAGATATCCGCACCAAGTCTTCGTTGACGTCCCCGAGTGCGTGCGCGCGCTCCCAGAAGAAACAGGTGTGAAGTGGTTTACGCAGTTGTGCGCGCCGGCGGCCGGCAGGAGAAGGTCGAGGTCGGCACGATCGTCGTTCTCGACCGTCAGGCCGCGAAGATCGGCGACAAGATCGAGCTCCCCGCGGTGCTCTTCGTCGACGGTGACACCGTCACGACCGACGCCGACAAGCTCGCGAAGGTCACCGTGACCGCCGAGGTGCTCGGTGAGGAGCGCGGCCCGAAGATCGTGATCCAGAAGTTCAAGAACAAGACCGGCTACAAGAAGCGCCAGGGGCACCGTCAGGACCTCACGCGCGTCAAGGTCACCGGCATCAAGTAAGCCACAGGAGACGCAGAGATGGCACACAAAAAGGGCGCAAGCTCCACCCGCAACGGTCGTGACTCCAACGCTCAGCGCCTCGGCGTGAAGCGTTTCGGCGGCCAGGCCGTCAACGCCGGCGAGATCCTCGTCCGCCAGCGTGGCACGCACTTCCACCCCGGCGCCAACGTCGGCCGCGGTGGCGACGACACGCTGTTCGCGCTTGCTGCGGGCTCGGTCGAGTTCGGCCAGAAGGGCGGCCGCAAGGTCGTCAACATCGTGGCGGTCGCTGAGTAATCCAGCGAGTCGCACGGTTTACCGGAAGGGGCGGGCTTCGGCTCGCCCTTTCCCTTTATCCCTTCCCGGACACCGGGGAGCACCAGACCTCAGGGGGGACCGCATGGTCACGTTCGTCGATCGGGTGACGCTGCACCTGCGCGCCGGCAAGGGCGGCAACGGCTGCGTGTCGGTCAAGCGCGAGAAGTTCAAGCCGCTCGCCGGCCCCGACGGCGGCAACGGCGGCCACGGCGGTGACGTCGTGCTCGTCGCCGACCCGCAGGTCACGACGCTGCTGTCGTACCACCACTCGCCGCACCGCTCCAGCGGCAACGGCGGCTTCGGCATGGGCGACCACCGATCGGGTGCCGCGGGCGAGCCGCTCGAGCTGGCCGTCCCTGTCGGCACCGTCGTGAAGGACCCCTCGGGCGAGGTGATCGTCGACATGATCGAGCCGGGCATGCGCTTCGTCGCCGCCCCCGGCGGTCTCGGCGGTCTGGGCAACGCCGCCCTCGCCAACCCCAAGCGAAAGGCGCCGGGCTTCGCGCTGCTCGGCACGCCCGGCTGGGAGGGCGATGTCCTCCTCGAGCTCAAGACCGTCGCCGACGTCGCGCTCGTCGGCTTCCCGTCCGCGGGCAAGTCGAGCCTCATCGCCGCGATCTCAGCCGCACGGCCCAAGATCGCCGAGTACCCGTTCACCACGCTTCACCCCAACCTCGGGGTCGTTCAGGCGGGGGAGCAGCGCTTCACCGTCGCCGACGTGCCCGGTCTCATCGAGGGCGCGAGCGAGGGCAAGGGACTCGGTCTCGAGTTCCTCCGCCATGTCGAGCGCTGCACGGCGCTCGTCCACGTCCTCGACTGCGCGACGCTCGAGCCTGGCCGCGACCCGCTCAGCGACCTCGATGTCATTCTCGCCGAGCTCGCCGCCTACCCCGTTCCCGACGGGCAGCTGCCGCTGCTCGAGCGCCCGCAGCTGGTGGCGCTCAACAAGGTCGACGTCCCCGAGGCGAAGGACCTCGCGGACCTGGTCCGCCCCGACCTGGAGGCGCGCGGCTTCCGCGTGTTCGAGATCTCGACCGTGAGCCACGAAGGACTGCGTCAGCTCACCTTCGCGCTGGGCGACATCGTCGCGAAGCACCGCGCCGAGCAGGCGGCGGCTCCCGCGCCCGAGCGCATCGTCATCCGGCCGAAGGGTTCGCAGAAGGACTTCTCGGTCCGCGTCGAAGGCGGCACCTACGGCAACATCTACCGCATCCTCGGCGACAAGCCGCTCAAGTGGGTGCAGCAGACCGACTTCCAGAACGAGGAGGCGGTCGGCTACCTCGGCGACCGCCTCGAGAAGCTCGGTGTCGAGGACGAGCTGTTCCGCGCAGGCGCAACCCCGGGTGCGACCGTGGTGATCGGCGAGGGCGACGGCATCGTGTTCGACTGGGAGCCCTCGATCTCGTCGAACGCCGAGCTCATGACGGCACCGCGCGGCACCGACCCGCGACTGCTGCGCGACAACCGCCGCACGACGTCGGAGCGCCGCGAGCGGTACCACGACATGATGGACGCGAAGGCGGAGGCGCGCGCGGAGCTCGAGGCCGAGCGGATCGCCCAGCGCTACCGCGACCAGGAGGACGAGGAGTGAGCGCGCGGGAGCGCAGCGACCTCCCGCTCGCCCGCCGCGTCGTCGTCAAAGTCGGGTCCTCCTCCATCAGCGGCGACAACGCCCACAAGATCAAGCCGATCGTCGACGCCCTGGCGGCCGCCCACGGCCGCGGCACGGAGGTCGTGCTCGTCTCGTCCGGCGCCATCGCGACAGGGATGCCCTACCTGCTCCTCGATGAGCGTCCGAGCGACCTCGCCACCCAGCAGGCGGCGGCCGCGGTGGGCCAGAACGTGCTCATCTACCGCTACCAGGAGTCGCTGCGGCCGTTCCGCATCGTCGCCGGGCAGGTGCTCCTCACCGCGGGCGACCTCGAGAACGCGACGCACCGCTCCAACGCGCGCCGCGCCATGGAGCGGCTCCTGGGCCTGCGCATCCTCCCGATCGTCAACGAGAACGACACCGTCGCGACACACGAGATCCGCTTCGGCGACAACGACCGACTGGCCGCGCTGGTCGCGCAGCTGATCGGCGCTGACGCGCTGGTGCTCCTGAGCGACATCGAGTGCCTGTACACGCGTCCGCCGGACGAGCCAGGCGCTCGGCCGATCCCGCACGTCTCGTACGGCGACGACCTGCACGGCTTCGAGTTCGGCTCCGTCGTCGTCAACAGCGTCGGCACCGGGGGAGCGGCGACCAAGGTGTCCGCCGCGCGTCTGGCTGCGGCATCCGGGATCGGCGTCCTCGTCACGAGCGCGGACCTCGTCGGCGAAGCGCTGTCGGGCGACGAGATCGGCACGTGGTTCCAGCCGAATCCCGAGCCCACCGCGCCCGCCGCGACCGGTCCGGTGCGGACGGCGCTCGATAGACTGGGCGGATGACCACCACCGCCACGACGGCACGCGAACGGATGCTGCTCGCCAAGGATGCCGCGCGCAGCATCGGCCTCCTCGGTGACGAAGCGAAGCGCGATGCGCTCCTCGCGATCGCCGACGCGATCGAGGCTTCGGCGCCGGATATCGTGGCGGCCAACCAGGACGACCTCCGCCGAGGGACGGAGAGCGGACTGTCGACGGCTCTGCAGGACCGTCTGCGTCTCGACGAGCCGCGCGTCGCCTCTCTCGCTGCGGCGGTGCGCGAGATCGCCGCGCTGCCCGACCCGGTCGGTCGGATCCTCGACGAGCGCGCCCTGGCGAACGGCGTCTCGCTCACCAAGGTCGCGGTGCCGTTCGGGGTGGTGGGCTCGATCTACGAGGCCCGGCCCAACGTCACGGTCGACATCGCGGCCCTCGCCCTGCGCTCCGGCAACGCGGTCGTGCTCCGAGGCGGCACCGCGGCGGAGCACACGAACGCCGCGCTCGTGCGCGCGATGCGCGGCGCACTGGCAGACCGCGGGATCGACCCCGAGGCCATCCAGACGGTGGACGAGTTCGGCCGTGAGGGAGCCCGTGAGCTGATGCACGCCCGCGGCATCGTCGATGTGCTCGTGCCGCGCGGCAGTGCGCAGCTGATCGAGACGGTCGTGACCGAGTCCTCGGTCCCGGTCATCGAGACCGGCGCAGGAGTCGTGCACATCGTCCTCGACGAGACGGCGCCCCTCGACTGGGCGCGCGACATCGTGGTGAACGCCAAGACCCAGCGGCCGAGCGTGTGCAACTCTGTCGAGACCGTCCTCGTGCATCGGAGCGCCGCGGACCGCCTCGTCGGCCCCGTCGTCGAGGCCCTGCAGCAGAGCGGCGTCACCGTCCACGGCGACGAGACCGTCGAGCGTCTGGCTTCGGGCGTCACACCCGCGACCGACGAGGACTGGGCGACCGAATACCTCAGCCTCGATCTGGCGATGCGCGTCGTGGACGACCTCGACGACGCGCTCGCGCACATCCGCCGCTACTCGACCCACCACACGGAGTCGATCGTGACGCAGGATGCCGCCAACGAGGCGCGCTTCCTCGCCGAGGTCGACTCGGCGGTGGTGATGGCCAACACCTCGACCCGGTTCACCGACGGCGGCGAGTTCGGCTTCGGTGCCGAGGTCGGCATCTCGACTCAGAAGCTGCACGCGCGCGGACCGATGGGCCTCGCCGAACTCACGAGCTCGAAGTGGCTCGCGCGGGGTGCCGGGCAGGTCCGCGCATAACGGAATAGACTTGTCCAGTCCCGCGCCCCAGAGGCGAACCCGAACGGAGCCCGAATGACACTCGCCACGATCCTCGCCTTTGCCGCTGAAGAGTCGGAGCACCACGGCAACGTCGCCCTCGAGACCGTCGGGTACGGCATCACCGCGATCGTTGTCTTCGCCGCGCTGGCGATCGTGACGCTGTCGTACCGCAACGTGGCGAACCGCCACGCGCACAAGGCCGAGGCGTACGCCAAGGCCCACGCGAACGACGTGCAGCGAGCGGGGCACGGCCACTGAGGCTGCTGTATGTCCTTGGCGACAGCCCCGAGGATCGGGGTCATGGGCGGCACGTTCGACCCCATCCATCATGGGCACCTGGTCGCCGCCAGTGAGGTGGCGCAGTGGTTCGACCTCGACGAGGTCGTCTTCGTGCCGACGGGCGAGCCCTGGCAGAAGGCCGACGTCTCGCCGAGCGAGCATCGCTATCTCATGACCGTCATCGCCACGGCATCCAATCCCCGATTCACGGTCAGCCGCGTCGACATCGACCGTGACGGCCCCACCTACACCATAGACACGCTCCGCGATCTGAAGGCCCAGCGCCCGGACGCGGAGCTGTTCTTCATCACCGGGGCCGATGCCATAGCGCAAATTCTCAGTTGGAGGGACCATGATGAGTTGTGGGACCTCGCCCACTTCGTCGCGGTGTCCAGGCCTGGACACGTACTGAACACGGATGGCCTGCCCAGCGACGACGTCAGCCAGCTCGAGATCCCCGCCCTCGCGATCTCATCGACGGACTGCCGTGATCGAGTTCAGCGAGGGCACCCGGTGTGGTACCTCGTACCCGACGGGGTCGTCCAATACATTGCGAAGCACCATCTCTACCGGAGCAAGGAATGAGTACACCCGAGCACCCGGCGACGCCAGCCCTCACACGTAAGCAGATCCGCGAACTGCGCAACACGGGGTCCACCCCCGTGATCACGCCGACCCCGAGCGACGACGAGGCCATCGAGACCCCGGCCGCGCCCGTCGTGGCGCCCCCTGTCGACGCCGCGCTGTCGACCCCGCCTCCCACACCCGTCGCCGCCGCACCGTTCCCGCGCCCATCTGAGCCTGCCGCCGTGGCGCCCGCGCCCGTTCCCGACTCCGCCGTGGACCTCGGCGTGTCTCCGCTCACCCGCCGCCAGGCGCGTCAGCAGGAGCGCATCCGCACCGCGTCGGTGCCCGTGATCACGCCGGAGGTGGTCGCCGCCCACGCCGCCGCCACCGGCGGCACCGCCCCGACGTTCGCGTTCCCCGTCGCCCCGCCACCCGTGGCGCCGTTCGACGAGCCCACGCCGTCGCTCTTCGCCCCCGCCCCTGACGAGTCCCCGGTATCGACCGACAGCGGCGTGCATGCACTGTTCGGCATCCCGCGCGAGGCGGAGCCCGCTCCGGTGCCGGCCCCCGCGCCGAGCTGGCAGCAGGCCGCGCCCGTCGCCCCGGTCCCGGTTCCCGCCTTCGCGGAGCAGACCCCGGAGCCCGAGATCGAGGACCGCTCACTCGACAGCGTGTTCGGCGCCTCCGCCGACGACGAGGCCGAAGCGACGCCTGCACCGCCGAAGGCCGTCAGCCCGCTCCTCGGTGCCAGCCTTCTCGACGCCGGACCCGACGCCGGCCAGCCCGCCGCCGTCGAGTTCCCGCCGTCGTTCGACCAGCTGCTCACGCGCACGACCGGCGCCATCGCGATCCCCAACGCGCTGATCGTGTCGCAGGCGCCCGAGATCGCGCCGCTCGTGGCGCCCGTCACCGCGACCGGCGAGGTGATCGTCACCGGCACGTTCAACCTGCCGGAGGGCCTCGGGTCCACCGGCCACGCCAAGGGCACCGCCGACGGCAAGGAGATCGACGCCACGCTGGTCGACGGCGAGCTCCCGTCGCACTCCTCGCCGACGCCGATCGCCGCAAGCTCCGCGGTGAGCACGGTGAAGGCGCCCGGCGACGTCATCAAGCCCCCGGTGCCCGAGAAGGGCGGCAAGCTCATGATGTCGCTCGCGATCACCGCGGGCGTGCTGGCCCTCGCCCTCGTCGGCGTTCTGATCCTCGCCTTCGTGACGGGAGTGTTCTGATGGTGGCGAGCGCGCAGTCGCACGACATGCTCCAGATCGCGGCGGCCGCGGCGGACGCGAAGGGCGGCGAGGATCTCGTCGCTCTCGACGTGTCCGAGCCCCTACCGCTCGTCGACATCTTCCTGCTCGTCACCGGGCGCAGCGAGCGCAACGTGGCGGCGATCGCCGACGAGATCGAGGACAAGCTGCTCGAAGCCGGCCACAAGCGGCTGCGTCGTGAGGGCCGTGAGGAGTCGAGGTGGATCCTCATCGACTTCGGCGACCTGGTGGTGCACGTGTTCCACGAGCAGGAGCGCGTCTACTACGGCCTCGAGCGGCTGTGGAAGGACTGCCCCGTGGTACCCATCACCCTTCCCGCTCGGGCGACCGCCGAAGAGTGATGCTGGTACGGAGCACCCTTCGGAGTGTTGTAAGCTAGACGAGTTGCCCCGCGAGAGCGGGGACAGCGTCCGGGCCTGTGGCGCAGCTGGTAGCGCACCTGCATGGCATGCAGGGGGTCAGGGGTTCGAGTCCCCTCAGGTCCACCGAGAAGGCCGCCCGATCAGGGCGGCCTTTCGCTTTGACCGGGCGTCGCGGCACGCGGCGTCACCCGTGTATGCGCGGGTCCTGGGTCGGATCGGCGTAGGGCGTCGGGCAACCGCGATCGATCGCTTCGGGGCGCAGCTCGAAATGCCAGGATTCGTTCCCGTACGTCTGGCAGAGCCCGTAGCCGGCGCCATGCGCTGTCAGCCAGTCCACGGCGTCGTACGAACCGACATCGACCGCGTCGCCCGCCACATGGGCCGAGGTTGCGGACGACGCCACCCAGCGCGCAGCCTCCTCCGCCGAACCGTACTGAGACACGGCCTCCTGCAGCAGCCGATCCTGGTACTCCGCCGAACGCCAGCCGCTGTTGACACGGACTGCGACGTCGTCGTCGGCTGCATCGCGCGACGCGCGCTGCAGCGCCGCTCGCAGATCGTGCGACAGACCCGCGACGCCCGGGTACCCCACGTCGAACGCCGTCGCGCCGGAGGGGAGGAGCCCGTCGTCCAGGGTGACCGCGCCGTCGGGGGCAGGCGGGTCTGCCTGCGATGCGCCATCGACGGCGCCGCCGGTCGGCACAGTGGCCGACGCCGATCGATACACCGCGACACCGACGATCGCGAGGGCGGCGATGAGCAGGGACACGAGCACACGGCCGAGCACACGGGGGGTTCTCGCCGGGGCCGTCGTTGTGGGGATCATGCTCCCAGCCAACGCGCGCGCGTGTTGCGAGGGCGTATGGGTTTTCGGATACGCGGACGATATGCACCGGCTCGTACCATCGAGGGCATGCGCGTGCTGGTGGTCGAGGACGAGCCCTTGATGGCGGAGGCGATCCGCGACGGGCTGCGCCTCGAAGCGATCGCGGCCGACATCGCGGGCGATGGCGACACTGCGCTCGAGCTGCTGAGCATCAACGGCTACGACATCGCCGTACTCGATCGCGACATTCCCGGCCCGTCGGGCGACGACGTGGCGGCGCACATCGTGCGATCCGGCAGCGGCATCCCGATCCTGATGCTCACGGCGGCGGATCGGATCGACGACAAGGCGACCGGATTCGAGCTGGGCGCCGACGACTACCTCACCAAGCCTTTCGACCTGCAGGAGCTCGTGCTGCGGTTGCGGGCGCTGGATCGTCGCCGCGGTCACAGCCGGCCGCCGGTGCGGGAGCTGGCGGGGCTCCGGCTGGATCCGTTCCGCCGCGAGGTCTACCGCGACGACCGGTACATCGCCGTGACACGGAAGCAGTTCGCCGTGCTGGAGGTGCTGATGAGCGCCGAAGGCGGCGTCGTGAGCGCCGAGGAGCTGCTCGAGCGTGCGTGGGACGAGAACGCCGACCCCTTCACGAATGCGGTGCGCATCACCGTCTCGGCCTTGCGCAAGCGGCTGGGTGAGCCCTGGGTCATCGCCACCGTGCCCGGAGTGGGCTACCGCATCGACCCTGACGAGGGCGAGCGGCATGAGTAGGGCTCCCGGCATGAGCGTGCGGCTCAAGCTCACCCTCAGCTACGCCGGATTCCTGATGGTGGCCGGGGCGCTGCTGCTCGCAGTGGTGTGGGTCTTCCTCCTGAGATACGTTCCGAACGGGCAGATCACCGGACCCGGGCCTTTCGTCCCGAATCGCGATGACCTCATCCGCGCCTTCACGCCGGCGGCGTCGTGGGCGCTCGTCTTCCTCCTCGTGTTCGGACTGCTCGGCGGCTGGATCCTCGCCGGCCGGATGCTGGGTCCGCTGGCGCGGATCACGGAGGCGACGCGCCTCGCCGCGGGCGGTTCGCTGTCGCATCGGATCGCGCTCCCCGGTCGCCAGGACGAGTTCCGCGAGCTGGCCGACAGCTTCGATGCGATGCTGTCGCGCCTCGAGGCGCACGTCGCCGAACAGCGGCGGTTCGCCGCGAACGCCTCGCATGAGCTGCGCACGCCGCTCGCGATCACCCGGACCCTGCTCGACGTCGCCCGCACCGACCCCGATCCGGACGTCGACGCGCTCATCGCGCGACTCCGCGCGGTGAACACGCGCGCGATCGATCTCACCGAGGCGCTGCTGGTGCTCAGCCGGGCCGAGCAGGGCTCATTCGCCCGTGGACCGGTCGATCTGTCACTCGTCGCCGAGGAGGCCGTGGAGACGCTGCTGCCGCTCGCCGAGGCCCGTGGCGTGACCGTCCGCGCGAGCTGCGTCGCCGCCTGGACCACCGGCTCTGACGCGCTGCTGCTGCAGCTGGTGTCGAATCTGCTGCACAACGCCATCGTCCACAACCTCCCCGAGCACGGCACGGTGGACGTCCTCACTTCCGAGCGCGGCGACGCGGTGGAGATCGTCGTCGAGAACACCGGCGAGATGCTCAGTCCGGCGCGCGCCGCCGTCTTGGTCGAACCGTTCCAGCGCGGGAGCGAGCGCGTGCGCACCGGCGACCACGCCGGAGTCGGGCTGGGGCTCGCGATCGTCCGGAGCATCGCGGAGGCCCACGGCGGGACGCTCGCGCTCACGCCACGACCGGAAGGAGGCTTGCGCGTCACGGTGCAGCTCCGTGCGCAGCATCCGTAGTCCGCCCATTGCGCGGGTGCCGCACGTCGACAAGGGTGGAACGCATGAGCGCTGTGACCCCGTTCCTCTGGTTCGACGATGCCGCCGAGGAGGCCGTCACGTTCTACACCGCACTGATCCCGGACTCCGAACTCGTCACGATCGACCGTTACCCGGACGAGGTGCCGGGCATGGGCGGCAAGGTCATGCACGTGCACTTCCGGCTCGGCGGCCGCGACTACCTCGGCATGGACGCCGGCCCGCAGTTCCCCTTCACCGAGGCCGTCTCGCTGTACGTCGCGTGCCGCGACCAGACCGAGGTCGACCGCTATTGGGACGCCCTGACCGCAGAGGGCGGCCAGGAGCAGCCCTGCGGCTGGCTCAAGGACCGCTGGGGTCTGTCGTGGCAGATCATCCCCGACCGGCTGGTCGAACTGATCCGCCACCCCGACCCCGACATCGCCCACCGCGCGGTGCAGGCGATGCTCCGCATGCGCCGCATCGATCTCGCGGCCCTCGAGGCGGCAGTGGCGGACGGATGAGGCGCGACGCCCGGTGGGCGGCGGTCGGATGCCTCCTGCTGGCGCTGACCGCGTCAGCCGGGTGCACCGCCCCGCAGCCGACGCCGGCGCCCTCGTCGCAGGCGCCGACGATCGGCCCGAGCACGGCTCCGGCAGCCCAGACATGGTGGCGCGCCGGTTCGGTCACCGGAACCCTTGCGTCGGATCTGGTGGCGCCCTGGTCGGTCGTGCCCCTCGACGGCGGGGGCGCGCTGATCTCCGAACGCGGGGACGGCACGGTGCTCGAACTCACCACGGACGGGAAGGTTCGCACGATCGGCGTCATCCCCGGTGTGGTGTCGGGCGGCGAATCCGGCCTCCACGGCCTTGCGCTGCTCCAGACCGACGACTCCCGGATGCTCTACGCCTACTTCGGCGCGGCAGACGACAACCGGGTGGCACGGATGCCGCTGCTCGGCGAACCGGGATCCTTCGGGCTGGGCGAGCCGGAGGTCATCCTCGACGGCATCGCGCGGGCGAGCACCCACGACGGCGGACGCCTCGCGTTCGGGCCCGACGGCTGCCTCTATGTCACGACTGGGGATGCGCAGCGGCGCGACGCCGCCCAGGACCGCGACGACCTCGGCGGCAAGATCCTCCGCGTCACCGCCGAGGGCGACCCCGCTCCCGGGAATCCGTGGAATACGCGCGTCTGGTCCATGGGACATCGCAACGTCCAGGGGATCGCGTGGACGGCGGACGGCACGATGTGGGCCAGCGAGTTCGGTCAGAACACATGGGACGAGCTCAATCGCATCGAACCGGGGGCGAACTACGGCTGGCCGATCGTCGAGGGCATCTCCGGCCGGGAGGGCTTCACCGATCCCGTGGCGCAATGGCCGACGAGCGATGCCAGTCCCAGCGGGATCGCCGCCCGCGGCGACACGGTCTTCATGGCGGGACTCCGCGGCGAGCGGCTCTGGCAGATCGACACCGCCTCCGGCGTGATGCGCGGCGAACCCGTCGCCGCGTTCGTGGGCGAGTACGGGCGGCTGCGCGACGTGGTCGCGCCGACCGACGGGTCGCTGTGGCTCTTGACCAACAACACCGATGGGCGGGGCGCGCCGCGACCGGGCGACGATCTGCTCCTGCGGGTGGAGCTCGTCGAGGCGCCGTGACCCGTGCGTCCGCGCGCACCCCGGCACGCTACGGTGAGAGCGTGACCTCGCAGCCCCGCTGTCCGCACTGTCGCCACTTCGTCTATCTGGACACCCTGCAGTGTCCGAACTGCGAAGCCGAGATCGGCTACCACATCCCCACGCGCGAGTTCTTCGGGCTCCGTCACGGCCAGGCCGTCATCGACGGCGAGACCTGGTACACCTGCTCGAACCGCGAATGGGCGTGCAACTGGCTGGTGTGGGAGAACGCGCCCGCCGGCCGCTGCTTCTCCTGCCGGCTCACCCGCCGCCGCCCCGCGGCGGACGACACCGTCGCGCTCGAGAAGCTCGCCAAGACCGAGGAGGCGAAGCGCCGGCTCCTCCTGCAGCTCGCCGATCTCGGCCTGCCCATCGTCGGCTGGGACGTCGAGAAGGGCGGGCTCGGCTTCGACCTGATCTCCAGCCTCTCCGACGGCAAGCCGGTCACCATCGGGCACGCCAACGGCATCATCACGATCGACCTCGCCGAGAGCCTCGACGACCGGCGCGAGGCTCTTCGCGTGCGGCTCGGCGAGCCGTACCGCACGATCCTCGGCCATCTGCGGCACGAGGTCGGTCATTACTACCAGAGGGTCCTCCTCACCGACGACGAACTCTGGGCCCGGTGCCGCGAGCTCTTCGGCGACGAGCGCACGAGCTACCGCGACGCCTTGAAGCGCCACTACTCCTTCGGGGCCCCGTCCGACTGGCACGAGGCGTTCATCTCCGAGTACGCGACGATGCACCCCTGGGAGGACTTCGCCGAGACGTTCGCGCATTACCTCCACATCACCGGCACGCTGCAGACCGCCGCGGTCATCGGCATCCATCTCGATGCGTCCGTGACGAACCTCCGCGACACCGACGTCGTGCCGCTCGACTCGTACGAGAACGAGCCGATCCAGAGGCTGCTCACCGATTGGGAGTGGCTGTCGCAGGCGTTCAACCGCATCAACCGATCGATGGGCTTCGGCGACCTGTATCCGTTCACGATCGTGACGCCGGTGAGGCACAAGCTCGCCTTCGTCCACGACATCGTGACGCGCGCGCCGCTCAGCCCGGGGGAGCAGTACACGCTCGCTATGGCGGGTGCCGGGGCGGGGGAGACGGAGACGTCATGACCTCGTTCGCGCGGGGGCAGCGGGTGATCGGTGCGGCGACGCACTACGTCGAGAACCAGCCGCCCTGGCGTGTGGACGTCGACGAATACGCGCTCAACGCGCCACTCGGCGCGGCGATGCGCGGATTCGGGGCGGAGTGGGCCGAGGACGACCTCCGCGCGGCCGGCGTGCTCGTCGGGTCGGGACCGTTCCAGCGCGACGCGCATCTCGCGAACGTGCACACCCCGCTCGCCCACGCCCACGACCGGTGGGGCTTCCGCCTCGACGAGGTCGAGTACGACCCGTCGTACCACCGCGTGATCGCCGAGGCGGTCGCCCGCGGCGCACACACCTCGGCATGGGCCGATCCGCGGCCCGGGGCGCACGTCGCCCGCGCGGCGATGTTCATGCTGTTCGCGCAGGTCGAGCCGGGTCACGCGTGCCCGGTGTCGATGACGCACGCCGCGGTCGCCTCGATCGAGGGGTCGCCGTGGGTCGCCGACGAGTGGCTCCCGCGTCTGTACTCGCGCGAGTACGACCCGCGGCTCATCGTCGACGGCGGCAAGGCGAGCGCCCTCATCGGGATGGCGATGACCGAGAAGCAGGGCGGCTCCGACGTCCGCGCCGGCACCACCGTGGGTGAGTCGATGGGCGGACACGCCTACCAGCTCACGGGGCACAAGTGGTTCTGCTCCGCCCCGATGTCGGACGGCTTCCTGGTGCTCGCCCACACGCGCAGCGGGGGCGTCGACGAAGGCCTGACGTGCGTCTTCGTGCCCCGCATCCTGCCGCACGGGATGCGCAACGTGTTCCGCATCCAGCGACTCAAAGACAAGCTCGGCAACCGCTCAAACGCGTCGGCGGAGGTCGAGTTCGACGGCACCATCGGGTTCTTGATCGGCGAGCCCGGCCGTGGTGTCCGGGCGATCATCGAGATGGTCCAGCGCACGCGTCTCGACTGCGTCCTGGGCACCGCGGCGGGCATGCGGCAGTCGGTCGCCGAGGCGGTCTGGCACGCGCGCGGACGCGAGGCCTTCGCCGCGCTCCTGGTCGATCAGCCCGCCATGACCGCCGTGCTCGCGGACCTCGCACTCGAGTACGAAGCCGCGATGCTCGCCGGCCTGCGCCTCGCGCAGCTCTTCGAGGCCGAGGCATCCGATCGCGATGTCGCGCTCCGCCGTCTCGCGACTCCGGTGTCGAAGTATTGGGTGTGCAAGCGCGGCCCCCACCATGCCTACGAAGCGCTCGAGTGCCTCGGCGGCAATGGCTACACCGAGACCTTCCCGCTCGCCCGCCGGTACCGTGAGCAGCCCGTCATGGCGATCTGGGAGGGATCGGGCAACGTCATCGCCCTCGACGTGCTGCGAGCGCTCACGCGCGACCGTGAGTCGGGTGAGGCCTTCGCCGACGAGCTCGCGACCACGGCGGGCTCCTCGGCGATCCTCGATCGGCACGTGGAGCGCACCCTCGCCCTGCTGCAGCGTCTTGCGGCCGAACCGGATGAGGCACCGTCACAGGCCCGCCGACTCAGTGAGGACCTCGCGCTCGCCTTCCAGGCGTCGCTCATGCTGCGCCACGCTCCGGGACAGGACGCCGACACGTTCATCGCCGCCCGGCTCGGCGAGGAGCGCGGCGCGCAGTACGGTGTGCTCCCTTCGGGGACGGATGCCGCGGCCATCGTCGCGCGCCACTGATCGCCGTCCGCGCTTAGGCTGACTGGGTGACTGCGGCGCGACGTTCCCTCCTGCTTGCCGCGGTCGTCGCAGCGGCGGCGATCGTGTGCGCGTCCTGCGCCGCGGCCCCCACCGCGAAGCCGTCGCCGACATCGTCGCCGTCGCCGACGATGACCCCGACGCCCGAGGCGGCAGGTCTCTCGCCGGCCCAGCAGGCAGTCTCATCGATGTCGCTGCGGGAGCGCGCGGCGAGCGTTGTGATGGGGCACATTCCGACGACGGATGCCGCGGCCCTGCGCTCGTACATGGAATCCACGGACGCCGGGGGCTTCCTGCTCATGGGCGCGAACATCCCCGCGGACGAGGCGGCACTCAAGGAGATCACCGCATCGCTCACCGTCGATCCGGCGCAGCCGCCGCTCATCGCCATCGACCAGGAGGGCGGCGACGTGTCGCGGCTGCCGTGGGACGATCTTCCGTCGCCACTCGAGCTGCAGCAGGCCGATCCCGCCACAGTGGAGGCCGCGTACGCGGGGCGCTCGGCACTCGTGCGCCAGGCGGGGATCCCCGTCAACTTCGGTATCGTCGCGGACGTCACGGCCGATCCGGACTCGTTCATCCATCGCCGCGTCCTCGGCACCACACCCGACGCGGCCGCCGCCCACGTCGCCGCAGCGGTCGACGGCGAGAAAGGGAAGGTGTTCTCCACACTGAAGCACTTCCCCGGCCACGGCGCGGCACCCGGCGACTCCCACTCGTCGATCCCGTCGACCCCGATCCCGCTCGATCAGTGGCGCGCCACCGATGCCCTCCCGTTCCAGGCGGGCGTCGATGCCGGCGCCGAGCTTCTCATGTTCGGCCATCTCGCGTACACCGCCGTCGATCCGGCGCCCGCGAGCCTGTCGCCCGAATGGCACCGGATCGCGCGCGACGAACTGGGCTTCGAGGGCGTGATCATCACCGACGACCTGGGCATGCTGGAAAGCTCCGGCCTGCCCGAGTACGCCGACCCCGTGGCGAATGCCGTCAACGCCCTCGCGGCCGGCAACGACATGCTGCTGACGGTGGCCTCGTCGACACCCGAGACCGCGCCGCAGATCATCGACGGCATCGTCGCCGCGGTGGAGGCGGGCGCGGTGCCCGCCGAGCGCCTGGAGGAGGCGGCGACCCGCGTGATGGAGCTGCGCCTCGCCGTCGCGGAGGCGGCAGGCGGCGAGCTCCCGTGCACGACGTGCGCGGATCCGGCCGGCTGAGTCAGGCGCCCGCGATCTCGACGAGGCGGGCCCGGATGACCTGGCCGCGCTCGGCGAAGCCGCGCTGCGCGCGGACATAGGCCGCCTTGCCCTCCGCAGTCTCGATCGGGACGGGGGCGTAACCCCAGTCCGCGAGATCGTACGGTGACGCCCGCATGTCCAGCACCCGGATGTCGCGGGCGAGCTCGAACGCATCGAGCATCACCTCGCCCGGCACGAGCGGCCCGAGCTTGACGGCCCACTTGTACAGGTCCATGCCGGCATGAAGGCAGCCGGGCTGCTCGAGGGCGGGCTGGCTCTCGCGGGTGAGTGCGTCGCGGTTGCGCGGCACCGCCTCGAGCGTGAAGAACCGGTAGGCATCGAAGTGGGTGCAGCGCAGATCGTGGGCTTCGACGACGGCGTCCGTCTCGTCCTGTCCCAGTCGGAGCGGAACGGGATGCCGGTGCTCGCGCTGCCGGTACACCATGGCCCACTCGTGCAGGCCGAAGCACCCGAAGCCGGGGGCGCGGCCGGCGGTGGCCCTGAGGATCCGACCGACGTTCGCCACGAGCGCGCCCCGCTCGGCGCGGAAACCCGAACCGTCGACGGCGAGAGCACCGGTAACGCTGCCGGGTCGGTACCAGCGCCATTCGGCGCGGGCGTCGGCGGCGGCATCCGCCAACTCCACGTCCTCACCGGGATGCCAGCGGTGCAGGACAGCGGGCTTGTAGGAGTAGTACGTGAAGAGGAAGTCCTCGACAGGGTGCTTCTCACGGCGCGCGGCCCGGTCGCGATGCGCGGACGTGAGCGCTCGGGCGCGCTCCTCATGTGCCGCCTCGCGCTCGCGCCAGACCCCGCCGGCAAGCACCGGGGTCTCCGAGGGCGCGATCGTCACCGTTCGAGGATACGCGGGTGCGCCCCGGCGGGACCCGGGCGCGGATCAGGCCTCGACGGGCTCGATGAGTTCCGGGGAGTTGTTGCGGACGTTGCCGACGTCCTTCGACACCTCGTGGTCGTCGAGGGTGTCGGCGAGGGCCGGAGCCGCGTCGATCGCCGCGTCGAGCACATCGCGCACGTTGTCGGTCGTCGGGTCGAGCCAGGCGTCGGCGTGGTCGGGGTCGAGAAACAGCGGCATGCGGTCGTGGATCGAGCCCAGGTGCCCGATCGAGTCGCGGGTGAGGATCGTGAAGCTCAGCAGCCAGCGCTCGGGGTCGTCGTCGCCCTTGGTCTTGTCGCGCCACCACTCGTACAGCCCGGCGAGGAACAGCGGCTCGCCGTCGGCGGGATGGATGTAGTGGGGGATCTTCGTGCCGTCGACGTTCTTCCACTCGTAGTAGCCCGACACGGGCACCACCGCGCGGCGCTTCTCGAGAGCGCTGCGGAACATGGGCTTGTCTTCGAGTTCCTCCGCCCGGGCGTTGAACGCCCGCGCACCGACCTTGGTGTCTTTCGCCCACGAAGGGATCAGTCCCCAGCGGGCGGCCTCGAGCCGGCGCGTCGGCGGCTCGGTCTTCGCCGAGTCGAGCACGATCGCGGCAGTGGCGGTCGGCGCCACGTTGAAGGACGGCGCCGGGAGATCGTCGCCCTCGACGTCGACGCGCAGCACCCCGACGAGGTCGGAGCCAGCACTGGCCACTACGAAGCGTCCGCACATGCGGCCAGCCTACGCGGGGCCGCCGACGTCGGTGCCGGCGGGACCGTCAGGCCTCGAGCGCTCCGGCGGCGCCGAGGACCCCGACATCCTCCAGCCGCTCGAGCAGGCCGGCGCCGTCGCTGTCGCTCACCCACGGCACCTCGGCGGCGGCGTGGTCGTTGACGGCTGTGCGGCCGCCCGCGAGGACCGCCTCCGCAGGGGAGAGGCGGCGGATGGCGACGGCCACGACCCGCGAAGGGTGCTCGTCGGTGAAGGTCGTGTAGATCGCGTCGTCGTGCTGGCCGTCGTCGCCGATGAGGAGCCACCGCACATGCGGGAACTCCTCGGCGAGGCGTCGCAGGTTGGAGAGCTTGTGCGCACTGCCGCTGCGGAACCAGCGGTCGTGGGTGGGGCCCCAGTCGGTCAGCAGCAGCGCACCCGGCGGGAAGACGTGGCGACTGAGGAAGCGCATGAGCGTCGGCGCGATGTTCCACGCGCCGGTGGAGAGATAGATGAGCGGGGCGCCGGGGTTCTCCCGCACGACACGCTCCATGAGCACCGCCATGCCGGGCACCGGCTGGCGCGCGTGCTCGTTGACCACGAACGAGTTCCACGCAGCGAGCAGCGGACGGGGGATGGCCGTGACCATGACGGTGTCGTCGACGTCCGACACGATGCCGAACTTCACATCCGGCGCGACGATGTACGCCCGTGTATCGACGGGCGTCCCGCCTTCCACCGAGAGCGTGAAGGTCTGCCAGCCGGGCTCGAGGTCAGTCGGGAGCTTCGTGTCGATCACACCGCCCCGGTCGGCGACCACGTCGTGATCGACGCCACCGATCGTCACCGTGACCTGCGCGTATCCGATGGGGACGGCCGCGAAGCTGCGCCAGCCGCGCACTCCGGCGTACTCGCCGGTGGTCGTCTGCTTCGCCGGCGGGACGATCATCACCCGGCCGAGGACGCGCACCCAACCGGGACCCCCGTAGCCGGGGAAAGGCGTGACGGTGGGCGTCTGGCCCCGACGGCGCGCGCGCCGCTCGCGCCACGCGTGGAACCGGTACTCCAGGCGTGCCAGCCACAGGACCTTGGCGCGCGCGTTCTGGGCGTCGGTGTGGGGCACCCCTTCAGTCTTTCACGTCCGCCACGGGCGACTCGTCCGGGCCGTCCTGCTCGAGGTGCTTGCGCTCGGCCCGCTCGATGACCTTCTTGCTCACGAAGACGAGCACCAGGAACAGCACGATGACGCCCACGAAGATGTACCCCGCGTAGTGCAGCCGGTCCGCGAGCTCGCGGTACGTGCCTGCGGCGACGGCGGCGACGGAGATGTAGAGCGTCGACCAGATCACGCACGCCGGGATGGTCCACGCGAGGAACCGCCGGTAGGGGTAGCCGCTCATCCCGACGGTGAGCGGCACGAGCGAGTGCAGCACCGGCAGGAAGCGCGAGATGAAGATCGCAGGCCCGCCGCGACGCCGCAGGTATCTCTCCGAGCGCGCCCAGTTCTCCTCGCCGATCCGGCGCCCGAGCTTCGAGTGCTGGATGCGCGGGCCGAGGTAGCGTCCGAGCCAGAAGCCGATGCTCTCGCCGATCACGGCGCCGATGACCACCGCGATCCCGAGGATCACGCCCTCCAGCACGGACGAGACGGCGGTTGCGGCGACGATCACCACAGTGTCGCCGGGCACGACGAGCCCGATCAGCACGCTGGTCTCGAGCATGATCGCGAACCCGGCGAGGAGCGTCCTGACGATGGGGTCGACGCTCTGCACGGCGTCGAGCAGCCACGTCAGGAACTCGTTCACGCCATGAGCCTAGAGCTCCGCGCACCCCTCTAACCTGGGAACATGACGGAGCCCCTCGCCGCCGCGGACGTCGCGCACTGGGCAGACCCGGCATCCGTCTTCGGCGCCGTCTTCGCGCACGTGCCCCACTCGTTCTGGCTGGATGCCGGACCCGATGCGCGCGAGGGGTGGAGCTGGATGGGCGCAGGGGCTCCGGACGACCCGGCGCACGTGAAGGCGACGACCTGCACGGCCGTCACCTCGCACGACGGCGAGAGCCCGTTGCGCGGAGGGTGGGTCGGCTGGACCGCCTACGACGACGCAGCGGCGCGCGCAGGCGCGCCCGCGTCTCGCCCGGCTGACGACGTCCCGCAGGAGCTGTGGCTGCGGGTGCAGCGCCTGGTCGCGTTCGACCACGCGCGTCGGAGCGTCCGCGTGTACGCCTCCGCGCCGGACGTCGATGAGCTCACCACCGCGGTCGCCGCGGCGACCCTTCCGCCCGGCCGGCCTTCGTCCATCCCACACCGGGCTGTCGCGCGTGCGCGCCACCGCCCCGACGAATACGCCGCTCTCATCGAACGCTGCCGCGACGCGATCCGCGAGGGCGACGCCTACCAGCTGTGCCTGACGACGCGCTTCGAGGTCGAGGCATCCGTCGATCCTGTCGAGGTCTACGCCCGGCTCCGCGCGGCGACACCCGCGCACCACGGCGGCTTCATCCGCTCCGGCGACACCGCGCTGCTCAGCGCGAGCCCGGAGCAGTTCCTTCACGTCGAGGGGGCGCCCGACGGCAGTGCGGTCGTTTGCACGCGGCCGATCAAGGGCACCCGCCCGCGCGGTGCGGACGCCGGCGAGGACGCTGCGCTGGCAGCCGAGTTGCGCACGAGCGAGAAGGAGCGCGCCGAGAACGTCATGATCGTCGACCTCATGCGCAACGACCTCTCGCGCGTGTGCGTGGCCGGCTCCGTAGGCGTCGACGCGCTTCTCGAGGTCGAGTCGTACCCCGCGGTGCACCAGCTCGTGAGCACCGTATCGGGCACGCTCGCGACCGGCACGACCCTCGACGACCTGCTGGCGGCGACATTCCCGGCGGGCTCGATGACGGGGGCGCCGAAGCTGTCCGCGATGAGCATCCTGCACGGCCTCGAAGGCGCTCCGCGCGGAGTCTTCTCGGGGTGCTTCGGCTGGGTCGGCGACGATGGCGCACTCGATCTCGCCATGGTGATCCGCTCGATCGTCGTCACGCCCCACAGCGCGTACGTCGGCGCCGGCGGCGGAATCACGTGGCGATCGGATGCTGCGGCCGAGGTCGCCGAGGTCGGGATCAAGGCACGCGGGCCCCTTGCCGCGCTGGGTGCCGCATTGCCGCCGGGCTGGTGAACCGCCCGTTCCGCTAACCTGGAAGACGCGCTTCGCGCGCTGCGCGCGCTTTCCGGCTTCCATGATTGGCACTTTCCACGTGAGTCAGACCGAAACCCCCGACACCTCTGCGCCCACAGAGGGCTATGACGCCTACTCGATCCAGCAGAAGTGGCAGGCGCGCTGGGCCGAGGCCGACCCGTTCCGCGCCGGCGGCGCCGACGACACGCGCCCCCGCAAGCACGTGCTCGGCATGTTCCCCTACCCCTCCGGCGACCTCCACATGGGTCACGCCGAGAGCTACGCCTACGTCGACATCGTGGCGCGGTTCTGGCGTCACCGCGGCTACAACGTGCTGAACCCGATCGGGTGGGATTCGTTCGGCCTGCCCGCCGAGAACGCGGCGATCCAGCGCGGGGCCGACCCGCGCGAGTGGACCTACGCGAACATCGAGCAGCACAAGAAGAGCTTCCGCGAGTACGGCTCGTCCTACGACTGGAGCCGCATCCTCCACACGAGCGACCCCGAGTACTACCACTGGAACCAGTGGCTGTTCCAGCGCCTCTACGAGCGCGGCCTGGCCTACCGCAAGGAGAGCCCGGTCAACTGGTGCCCGAACGACCAGACCGTGCTCGCCAACGAGCAGGTCGTCGACGGCCACTGCGAGCGCTGCGGCGCCGAGGTGATCAAGAAGAAGCTCACGCAGTGGTACTTCAAGATCACCGAGTACGCCGACCGCCTGCTCGACGACCTCAACCAGCTCGAGGGCTTCTGGCCGCAGAAGGTCATCCGCATGCAGCGGAACTGGATCGGCCGCTCGGTGGGTGCCGACATCGACTTCGAGATCGAGGGCCGCGCCGAGAAGGTCACCGTCTTCTCGACCCGACCCGACACGCTGCACGGCGCGACCTTCATGGTCGTGGCCCCCGACAGCGACCTGGCCGCCGAGCTTGCCGCCGGCTCGTCGGCCGACGTGCGCATGCGCTTCCAGGACTACCTCGAGAGCGTGCAGCGCGAGACCGAGATCGAGCGCCAGAGCACCGATCGTCCGAAGACCGGCGTCTTCCTCGACCGCTTCGCCGTCAACCCCGTCAACGGGGAGCGCCTGCCCATCTGGGCCGCGGACTACGTGCTGGCCGACTACGGCCACGGCGCCGTCATGGCCGTGCCCGCACACGACCAGCGCGACCTCGACTTCGCGCGGGCGTTCGACCTGCCCGTCAAGGTCGTCGTCGACACCACGGCGCCGATCACGGGCGCGATCCCGGTCATCGAGCTCGACGAGGAGGGTGTGCCGATCGATCCGGGCCCCCTCGACACGCTGGCCGACCTCGACCCCGGGACGACCGGCATCGCTCTGACCGGCGAGGGACGCCTCATCAACTCGGGCTCGCTCGACGGCCTCTCCAAGCGCAACGCCATCGCGCGCATCATCGAGCAGCTCGAAGCCGCCGGCACCGGCCGCGCCGCGAAGTCGTATCGCCTCCGCGACTGGCTCATCTCGCGTCAGCGGTTCTGGGGCACGCCGATCCCGATGATCCACACCGAGGACGGCCGCATCGTGCCCGTCCCCGAGGACCAGCTGCCGCTGCGCCTGCCTGACGCGCACGGACTCGACCTCGCACCCAAGGGAACGTCGCCCCTGGGGGGCGCAACGCAGTGGATGCAGGCGACCGACCCCGAGACGGGCGAGCCGGCGCTGCGCGACCCCGACACGATGGACACGTTCGTGGACAGCTCGTGGTACTTCCTCCGCTTCCTGGCGCCGAACGACCCCGATGAGGCGTTCCCGTCCCGCGAGGCCGACCGCTGGGCTCCCGTCGACTCGTACATCGGCGGCGTCGAGCACGCGATCCTGCACCTGCTCTACGCGCGGTTCATCACCAAGGTCCTCTTCGACATGGGGCTCATCGACTTCACCGAGCCCTTCTCGAGCCTCATCAACCAGGGCATGGTGCTCCTGGACGGCTCGAAGATGTCGAAGTCGAAGGGCAACCTGGTCGAGTTCGCCTCGAGCATGATCGACCCCGGCGCCGACGCGGTGCGCACCGCGATCGCGTTCGCCGGCCCGGTCGAGGACGACATCAACTGGGAGGACGTGTCGACCACGGGTGCCCAGAAGTTCCTCGCGCGCGCCTGGCGCGTCGCGACGGACGTCACGAGCGAGCCCGACGTGGTGTGGGCCGAGGGCGACGCATCACTTCGCCGTGTCACCCACCGCCTGCTCGCGGACGCTCCCGGGCTGGTCGAGCAGACCAAGTTCAATGTCGTCGTCGCCCGCCTCATGGAGCTGGTCAACGCGACGCGCAAGGTCATCGACACCGGCGCCGGACCCGCCGACCCGGCCGTTCGCGAGGCCGCCGAGGCCACCGCGATGGTCCTCGACCTGTTCGCTCCGCACCTCGCGGAGGAGATGTGGGAGATCCTCGGGTACGACGGGTTCGTCGGCCTGGTGCCGTGGCGCACCGCCGACCCGACCCTCCTCGTCGAGGAGAGCGTCACCGCGGTCGTGCAGGTGGACGGCAAGGTGCGCGGCACCCTCCAGGTGCCTGCGCGCATCGATGCCGCCGAGCTCGAGCGACTCGCGCGCGCCGACGAGAAGGTCGTCCGCTCGCTCGCGGGCCGCGAGATCACGCGTGTGGTCGTCCGCCCACCGAAGGTCGTGAGCTTCAGCACGCACTGAGCTTCCTCCACAGGAAGAGCGGGTCCCGGGGTATGCACATCCCCGGGACCCGCTCCGTCTCGGGCCCCTTCCGCCTCATAGCGTGGGTCCGTGACAGCCGGCGACCGCTCCGAGAGCGCGTCGGCCGAGCACCTCGCCGCGCGTCGACGTCTCGCGCGAGGCGCCGTCATCGTGCTCGTGATCGCCGCATTGGCTATCACCGTCGGGATCGGCATCGTTCGCGCAGCGATGTCACCGGTCGATGAGGTCGTCATCGACCAGACGCCCGCGGCATCGGCGACGCCCGCGTCCAGGCTCTACGTGCACGTCTCGGGTGCGGTGCGCACGCCTGGCCTCTATGTGCTCCCGGCCGGCTCCCGTGTCGTCGACGCGATCGCGGCAGCCGGCGGGTTCGCCGACGACGCGGACCGCGACGAGGTCAACCTGGCGCGCACGCTCGACGACGGCGAACAGCTGCCGGTGCCGCACGAAGGGGAGGAAGCGCCGACAGCGGAAGCACCTGGACCCCCAGCATCCGCCGACACGCGCGTCGACCTCAACTCGGCGGACGCGACCCTGCTCGAGACGCTCCCGCGCATCGGTCCCGCGCTGGCCGAGCGCATCATCGCGTGGCGCGACGACAACGGCGGGTTCACGAGCATCGAGGATCTCCTCGCCGTCCCCGGAATCGGCGACAAGATGCTCGAGTCGCTGCGCGACCTGGTGACGGTGTGATGTGCGTGGCCGACTCGGACTGCGGCTGGTGCCGGTCGCGGGCGCGTGCTGGGCTGTCTCGGCCGTCGCGATCCTCGCTCCTTCGGCAGCGCCCTGGATCGCTCTGTCCCTCTGGGCCGTCGTCCTCGGCCTGACGACGGCTGTGGTGAGCCTCAGCGCACACGACGACGTTCCGTCTCGGCGCAGCCGCCTGCGCGCGCGATGGCGGATGCCTCGCGCCGCTGTGCACCGCGTGCTCGTGATCGTCGTGCTCGCGGGGGCGGCTTCCGCGGCCGCGGCGTCCCACGTCGCCCTCGCACAGCCGGCCCGGACGGCCGTCGAGGATCTCGCTCTCACCGGCGGCCGGGCCGTCGACGTCCGCGCGGACGTCGTCGGCAAGATCGAGCGACGCGCCGACGGCTCGCTCGCCTTCGATGCGTGGGCGTCGCGCGTGACGATCGGCGACGAGAGCCACGGCGCGGATGTCGAGATCGCGGTGCGCGTCTCACCGGACGACGTCGACAGCCCGTGGCAGCTCGACGTCGGTTCCACCATCGACGCCCACGGCACCGCGGGGCCCGGGCGACCGGGAGAGCGGGCGGTGCTCGAGGTGCTGGCGTCGCGCGGGGTCGAGGTGGTGAAGCCGCCGGGCGGGGCCGCAGCGGTCGCCGGTGGATTGCGCCGGGGGCTCGTCGCGGCGGTGCACGGTCTGCCTGGCGCGGGCGCGGGGCTCGTCCCGGGGCTGGCTGTGGGAGACACGTCGATCGTGTCGCCGTCCCTGGACGCGGCGATGAAGGAGTCCTCACTGTCGCACCTCACCGCCGTCTCGGGTGCGAACTGCGCGCTCGTCGTCGGCATCGCGTTCGCCCTCGCCGCCGCACTCGGTGCCTCGAGGAGGCTCCGCGTCGCCTGCGGAGTGGCGGTGCTCGCCGGCTTCGTGCTCCTGGTCACGCCGGAGCCGAGCGTCCTGCGCGCGGAGGCCATGGCCGCGATCGCAATGCTCGCGGTGCTGCTCGGCCGCTCCGGCGCGGGTATGGCGCTGCTGTCGGTGGCCGTCGCCCTGCTCCTCGTGCTGGATCCCTGGCTCGCCTCCTCACTGGGATTCGCGCTCTCGGTCGTCGCGACAGGGTCGCTGCTGCTGTGGGCGCGCCCGCTCGCCACCGGTCTCGCCAGAGCGGTCCCGCGGCCGCTGGCACTCGCCCTGGCGGTGCCGCTCGCCGCGCAGCTCGCGTGCGGCCCGCTCCTGATCCTCATCGAGCCGACCGTGCCCGTCTACGGCGTGCTCGCGAACCTCCTCGCCGGCCCCGCGGCACCGGCGGCGACCGTGCTCGGGCTGGCGGCATGTCTCAGCGCACCGCTTCCGTGGCTGCAGTCGGGTCTCGCTGTGCTCGCCTGGCTGCCGGCATCGTGGATCGCCGCGACGGCTTCGACCGCTTCGGCGCTCCCGGGCGACGCGCTGCCCTGGCTGGAGGGCATCCCCGGCGCGGTGGCCCTCGCCGGGGTCGGCCTTTCGATCGGGCTCGCCATCGCACTCGACCGCGGCGGCTCGCGGGCTCGACGGGTTGCGCGCGTGACCGCGATCGTGGTCGTCGCCGTGCTGACCGGTGGCGGGATCGGCGCGAGCGCCCTGACCACGATCGCCGGCCGATGGACGCTGCCCGGCGACTGGGCGGTGCTCGCGTGCGACGTCGGCCAAGGCGATGCCGTACTGCTCCGGTCGGAGGGCGCCGTCGCGCTGGTCGTCACCGGGCCCGACCCCGAACCGCTCGCCGCCTGCCTCTCGCGGGCGGGCCTCGATCGCATCGACCTGCTCGTCCTCACGCACTACGACCTCGACCACATCGGCGGGCTCGACGCCGTGCGCGGTCGTGTCGGCTCGGTGCTCCACGGACCCGGCGACGCCACGGGGCAGGCGGCGATCGCCTCGCTGACGGCGCGGGGCGCCCGGGCGACCGAGGCCTCCGCCGGCCTCAGCGGGTCACTGGGAGGCGCGCGATGGCGGGTTCTCTGGCCGAAGACCGGCAGTCGGGCCTTCCCGCCGGGCAACGACGCCAGCGTCGTGCTCGACGTCCGCGGCGGCGGCATCCCGCCGACCTTCCTGCTCGGCGACCTCTCCGCCTCTCCGCAGCGGCTGCTGACCGCATCGGGGGCGCTGGACCCGCCCTACGTGATCGTCAAGACCGCTCATCACGGCAGCGCCGACCAGGACGCGGGGCTCTACGCCTCGGCACAGCCGTCGATCGCGCTCGTCACCGTGGGCGCCGACAACGATTACGGGCATCCGCGCGACGCGGCCCTGGCGATGCTCGTCGACGTCGATGCGAAGATCCTTCGCACCGACCGCGACGGGGCGATCGCGCTGTGGATCTCCGAGACCGGTTCGGTGTCTATCTGGCGCGACCGCGGCGGATGAGGGGACGCGGCCGCCGTCGGTGGGCGTCGGTAGGCTGGGGGAATGGCTTCCCCCGCACGCCGAGCACCCGCGAAGGCCGCGCGCAGCGCCATTCCCCAGCTGTCCTGGCGGGCTCCGCAGCCGGCGCCGATCGTGCTCGTCTCGGGGCCGGAGGAGGTCTGCGCCGAACGGGCGATCGCGGGCGTGCGCGACTATCTCCGTGCCGAGGACCCCACGCTCGAGGTGTCCGACATCCGCGCCGACGACTACGCCGCTGGAACGCTCCTCGGCGTCACGTCGCCGTCGCTGTTCGGCGAGCCCCGACTGGTCCGGGTGAGCGGCGTCGAGAAGTGCTCCGACACGTTCCTCGCCGAGGCCGTCGCCTATCTCGCCGCCCCGCAGGACGGCGCGACGGTCGTGCTCAGGCACACCGGTGCGAGCGTGCGCGGCAAGAAGCTGCTCGACGCGATCCGTGCGGGGGAGGGCTCGGGCGTCGAGATCGCGTGCCCGGCCGTCAAGCGCGACTCGGACCGCTTCGACTTCGCCGCGGGCGAGTTCCAGGCAGCGAAGAAGCGCATCGCGCCGACCGCGCTGCGCGCGCTCGTCTCCGCGTTCGCCGACGACCTCACCGAGCTCGCGGCGGCGTGCCAGCAGCTCATCGCGGACGTCCCCGGCGACATCACCGAGCAGGTCGTCGAGCGCTACTACGGCGGCCGCGTCGAGACGTCGGCCTTCACGGTCGCCGACACGGCGATCGCGGGGCGCTACGGCGAGGCGCTCATCGCGCTCCGGCACGCCCTGGCCTCGGGGGCCGACCCGGTGCCGCTCGTCGCGGCCGTCGCCATGAAGCTGCGCACGATGGCGCGGGTCGCGGGCAACCGCGAGCCGGCGAAGGCCCTCGCCTCGCGACTGGGCATGAAGGACTGGCAGATCGATCGCGCACGTCGCGACCTGGTCGGCTGGAACGAAGAGAGCCTCGGCCGCGCGATCCAGGCGACGGCACGGGCGGATGCCGAGGTCAAGGGCGGTTCGCGCGACGCGGTGTTCGCGCTCGAGCGCATGATCACGGTGATCGCCACGCGCGCGCCGTACGGTGCCTGACACGACGCCCGCGAGCGCAAGCGAAAGGCCCGCCCCTTTCGGGACGGGCCTTCACGCGACTCGGAGTCGCGGAGCTTGTCAGAAGCTCAGAGAGCGGCGACCTGCTTGGCGATGGCCGACTTGCGGTTCGCCGCCTGGTTCTTGTGGATGACGCCCTTGCTGACGGCCTTGTCGAGCTTCTTGGTAGCCGTGCCCAGCGCCTTCTCGGCCGCGGCCTTGTCGCCGGCCGCGATCGCCTCGCGGGTACGACGGACGTGCGTCTTCAGCTCGCTCTTGACGGCCTTGTTGCGCTCGCGCGCCTTCTCGTTGGTCTTGTTGCGCTTGATCTGCGACTTGATGTTCGCCACGTGTCGACGTTCTTTCGTTCGAAGGTGAATCGGATTGATGTGCCGGTCAGCGAGAGAGGGGCGCTTCGCGGCGGTCGTGAGGGCGAACCCACACGCAAGCCAAACAAGGATTCTATCAGGTGAACCGAGGAGCCATTGACACTCACAGGCGTGCGCGGCGAAGCCCTTCCATGATGCATGATCTACGCGTGGGAGCGTGCTCACCCGAACGCGCTCAGTGACGAAGGAGTCCGCCGTGCCGCAGCATCCGTCCGTCGATCTCTCGCCGTTCCCGCCGGGCTTCCGGTGGTCGGCGGCGACCGCCGCCTTCCAAGTCGAGGGCTCGCGCGCCGCTGACGGACGCGGACGGTCGATCTGGGACGAGTTCGTCGCGACGCCCGGCGCGGTGCGGGACGGGGCGACGGCGGACCCGGGTCCTGACAGCTACCGGCGTCACCGCGAGGATGTGGAGCTGCTGGCCGCGCTCGGCGTCGACCGCTATCGCTTCTCGATCTCGTGGGTGCGGGTGCAGCCCGAGCCCGGCGGCCCGGTCCGGCAGGCCGGGCTCGACTACTACCGACGCCTCGCCGACGACCTGCTCGCGGCGGGGGTGACGCCCTTCGCGACGCTGTACCACTGGGATCTCCCGAGCGTCCTGGAAGAGCGCGGCGGATGGCTCACTCGCGACACGGCGCTGCGCTTCGGCGAGTACGCCGAGATCGTCGCGCAGTCGCTGGGCGACCGCATCCGTCACTGGTACACGCTCAACGAGCCGGTCTCGACGTCGCTGCAGGGCTACGCCGTCGGCACGCTCGCGCCGGGAAGGCAGCTGCTGTTCGGCGCACTGCCGACGGTGCACCACCAGCTGCTCGCGCACGGCCTCGCCGTGCGAACGCTGCGCGCATCCGGGGCCGAGGAGGTCGGGATCGTCAACAACCACACCCTCGTGCTTCCGGCGTCGCAGGCGGATGCCGACCTCACGGCCGCCGCCGTGTACGACGTGCTCCACAACCGCGTCTTCGCGGACCCCGTGCTGACCGGCGCCTACCCCGACCTCGAGGCGTTCGGGATCCCGCCGATGCCCGTCGAGGAGGGCGATCTCGAGCTGATCTCGGCGCCGGGCGACTTCTACGGGATCAACTTCTACAACCCGACGACGGTCGCCGCCGGTCCCGACGACAGCCCTGTCCCGTTCGCGATCGTGCCCACGCCCGGCGCGCCCGTCACCGGTTTCGGATCCGAGTGGCCGATCGTGCCCGCGGCCCTCACCGGCCTCCTGCTCGACTTCCGCGAACGCTACGGCGACCGTCTGCCGCCGCTCGTGATCGGCGAGAACGGGGCGTCCTTCCCGGAGCCCGACCACGTCGACGGCCCCGTCCGCGACTCCGACCGCATCTCGTACCTGGCGGGCCACATCGACGCCGTCGGCGCGGCCGCCGCCGACGGCGTCGACGTGCGGGAGTACACGGTGTGGTCGCTCCTGGACAACTTCGAGTGGGCGGACGGCTGGACCCAGCGGTTCGGTCTCGTCCACGTCGACTTCGACACCTCGGCACGCACCCCGAAGGCGTCGTTCGACTGGTACCGCGCCCTCATCGCGGAGGCGCGCGCATGAGCGCCCGGCAGGGCGCCAAGGTCGGCGTGGGATGGTTCACGCTCTTCACGCTCGCGTGGCTCGCGCTGTGGACCGTGCAGCTCACGCCGCTGCAGCTGCTCATCCCGCTGCAGCTCAACACGCCCGACGACCCCGACGGGTGGGTGTCGGGCGTGGTGTCGTCCGGCCTCGTGCTGGCGATGGGCGGCATCGCCGGCGTGATCGCCGCGCCTGTCGCCGGCGGCCTGTCCGACCGCACGCGCGGCAGGATGGGGCGCCGGCGCCCCTGGGCACTCGGCGGAGTGTGGCTCGGGACCGCGTCGCTCGCCGCCATCGCGTTCGCGTCCGGACCGTGGGGTGTGGGACTCGCCTGGGTGGGCGTCTCTGTCGGCGTCGCGGTCGCCTCCGCGGCCTTCACCGCGCTCATCGCCGACCAGCTGACGACGCAGCGGGGCGCAGCATCCGCCGCCGTCTCCTCGTCGCAGGCGCTCGGCATCGTCGTGGGCGTGGGCGTGATCGTGCTGCTCGAGCTCGGCGTCGTGGTCGGGTACCTCGTGCTCGCCGGCTTCCTGGCGGTGGTCGGCACGGCGTCGGCGCTCCTGCTGCCCGACCCGCCGGCGCGCTCCGACGTCGCCGTCGCCCGCCAGGTGCGCACGCTCGGCGAACGGCTGGCAGCGCTGCGCGATCGCGACTTCGCGTGGCTGCTCGCCGGGCGGCTCACCGTGAACATCGGCAACGCGCTCGGGACCGGCCTGCTGCTGTTCTTCCTGCTGTACGGTCTGCAGCGCGACCCAGCGACGGCCGAGGACGAGCTGCTGCTCCTGATCCTCGTCTACACCCTGTTCGTGGTGGGCTCCTCGATCGCGTCGGGGTGGATGTCGGACCGCACCGGGCGACGGATCCCGTTCGTCGTGTGGTCGGCAGTCGTCCAGGGGCTCGCGTCGATCATCCTGGTGGTGGCCCCGTCGCTCTCGACCGCGATGATCGCGGCCGCGCTCCTCGGCGTCGGGTACGGCGCGTACATGTCGGTGGGGCTCGCCCTCGGCACGGACCTGCTCCCGTATCCCGAGGACCACGCCCGCGACCTCGGCTTCGTGAACGTCTCGGCGAGCCTCGGTCAGCTCATCGGCCCACTCCTCGGCGCCGGTCTCGTCGCCCTCGTGGGCGGCTTCTGGCTGCTGTTCCTCGTGGGAGGCATCCTGTCGATCGCGGGCGGACTGATGACGTATGCGATCCGCAGCCGGGAGCGCGCCGCGTCAGCCTTGTGAGGCCTCGAGAGTCGTGAGCGCCACCTCGAGCACCGCGTCGAACACGCGCGGCCGCATCACCGTCACGTGATGGGTCGTCCGCGGTACGACGATGAGCTCGGCGTGCTGGGCGACCCTCATGAACAGCTTCTCGTTCACGCGGAGCTGGTCCCACTGCCCGTTGACGAACCACAGCGGCACGTCGATGCGATGCAGGGCCGCGAGCAGGTCGAGCACCGAGAGGCTGCGCAGCGCGACGTCTTGGGCATCCAGCGCGTACCCGCCGGCCCCGAAATCGGCGCGGGTCTCTTCGGGGAGGATGCGGTCGAGCATGCGATCGGTGAGCCACATGCCACGATCGGGCAGGGCGTCGAAGCCGCGGGCGAGCACGCGGTACGTGGCGAGCGCGACGCCGCGAGGGATCGCGGTGCAGGATGCCGCGATGAATCCCGCGACCGGTGGCGGCTTCTCGGCGCCCACGTACTCGATGCACAGCAGGCCGCCCATCGAGTGCCCCGACAGCAGCACCGGGCCGCGCTCCGCCGCTGCGCGCACCGCGGAGTCGATCGTCTCGAACACCGTCTCGAGCGTGAAATCCTCGGCCATCCGCGAGCCGTGGCCGGGAAGGTCCACGGCCGTGACGGGATTGCCTCGGGCCGTCAGGTACTCCTCCTGGGCGCGCCACATGGTCGCAGACGTCCGGATGCCGTGCACGAGCACGACCTGGACGACCATGACGCCAGGGTAGCCGCGCGCGCCCGCTTAGCATGGCGGCATGCCCGAGATCGCCCCGCACGTCGCGCGCATGCCGGGTTCCGGTGTGCGTCACATCCTCGAGCGCGCCCTGCGCCGCCCCGGCACGATCATCCTCGCGGTGGGCGAGCCGGGAGAGGTCGCCGGGGAGCGGATCAGGGATGCCGCCTCCCAGGCGTGGCGCGAGGGTGCGATCCGCTACACCCCGAACGGCGGGATCCCGGCGCTCCGGGAAGCGATCCGGGACAAGCTCGCTCGCGAGAACGCCCTCGACGTCGACCTCGAGCAGATCTGGGTGACGGTCGGCGCGACCCAGGCGCTGCATCTGGCGATGGCGCTCACCCTGTCGCAGGGCGACGAAGTGCTCGTGCCCGACCCCGGCTACACGACTTTCACGATGAACGCCCATCTCCTGCAGGCGACGCCGGTGCCGTATCCGCTGCGCCCCGGGCGCGCGTTCCAGCCCGATCTCGCCGAGCTCGAGTCGCTGGTCACGCCGCGGACGCGAGGAATCATCGTGAACACCCCCTCCAACCCGCTCGGGTCGACGTTCGACCGCCCGACGCTGGAGGCGCTGATCGCTCTGGCGCGCCGCCACGACCTGTGGCTCATCAGCGACGAGGTGTATGAGCGCTTCACGTGGGGCGAGCGCCACGTGAGCCCCGCGACCCTCGATGACGACGGCCGCGTGCTGTCGGTGTTCTCGATGTCGAAGACCTACGCGATGACCGGAGCGCGGGTCGGGTGGCTGGTCACACCTCCGGGATGGCGGCAGACCATGCTGCGCGTGCAGGAGTCCGTGGTCAGCTGCGTCGATGAGCCGTCGCAGCGGGCGGCCGCCGAGGCGCTCACCGGCGACCAGGCGGCGGTCGGGCGCAGTGCGGCGCACTACCGCGACAACCTCGCCGCCGCGACGGCGCTCCTCGACGCACGGGGTCTGCGCTACCTCGACCCCACAGGGGCGTTCTATCTCTGGATCGACGTCGCGCATGTCTCCGGCGGCGATGTCGTCGCGTGGTGCGAGCGGTTCCTCGACGAGGAGGGGGTCGCCGTCGCTCCGGGAAGCGCGTTCGGCGCCTCGGGCGAGGGCTGGATCCGCGTGTGCGTGGCCAGCGACCGCGACGAGCTGCTCGAAGGGCTGAGTCGCATCCCCGCTCCGGCCCGACCCTGACACCGGCCCCGGGGTTCGTCGAGGGGCGCGCACCCGTACAATCGTCTGGACATGTCACCGCGCGCCCTGAAGCCCCTCGAGCCCTCTGCCACGCCGCCCGAGCTGATCCGCAACTTCTGCATCATCGCCCACATCGACCACGGCAAGTCGACGTTGGCCGACCGCATGCTGCAGATCACCGGTGTCGTCTCCGACCGCGACATGCGCGCGCAGTACCTCGACCGCATGGACATCGAGCGCGAGCGCGGCATCACGATCAAGTCGCAGGCCGTGCGCATGCCGTGGGCCGCCGCCGATCAGACCTTCGCGCTCAACATGATCGACACCCCCGGCCACGTGGACTTCACCTATGAGGTCTCGCGTTCGCTGGCCGCCTGCGAGGGTGCGATCCTCCTGGTCGACGCCGCGCAGGGCATCGAGGCGCAGACCCTCGCGAACCTGTATCTCGCGCTCGAGAACGACCTGCACATCATCCCCGTGCTCAACAAGATCGACCTGCCGGCCGCCGACCCCGAGAAGTACGCCGCAGAGCTGGCCGGCCTCATCGGCGGTTCGCCCGACGACGTGCTGCGAGTGAGCGGCAAGACCGGGATGGGCGTCGAGACGCTGCTCGACCGCATCGTCGAGCAGATCCCCGCTCCGAAGGGGAACGCGGATGCCCCGGCCCGCGCCATGATCTTCGACTCGGTGTACGACTCCTACCGCGGCGTCGTGACGTACGTCCGCATGGTCGACGGCAAGCTGGAGCCGCGCGAGCGCATCCAGATGATGTCGACGAAGGCGACGCACGACCTCCTCGAGATCGGCGTGTCGAGCCCGGAGCCCGTCCCCACGAAGGGGCTCGGCGTCGGTGAGGTCGGCTATCTGATCACCGGCGTGAAGGACGTACGCCAATCCAAGGTCGGCGACACCGTCACCAACCAGCGCAAGCCCGCGACCGAGGCGCTCGCCGGCTATACCGACCCGAAGCCGATGGTCTTCTCGGGGATCTATCCCATCGACCAGAGCGACTACGCCGACCTGCGTGAGGCGCTCGACAAGCTCAAGCTGTCGGACGCATCCCTGCAGTACGAGCCCGAGACATCGGTGGCGCTCGGCTTCGGCTTCCGCTGCGGCTTCCTGGGGCTTCTGCACCTCGAGATCATCACCGAGCGCCTTTCGCGCGAGTTCGACCTCGACCTCATCACGACCGCGCCCTCGGTGACGTACGAGGTCACCACCGACACCGGCGACACCGTCGTCGTCACCAACCCGAGCGAGTACCCGGACGGGCGCGTCGCGGAGGTGTCCGAGCCGGTCGTGAAGGTCGGCATCCTGCTGCCCAAGGACTACGTCGGCACCGTCATGGAGCTGTGCCAGTCCCGCCGTGGGTCCCTCCTGGGCATGGACTACCTCAGCGAGGACCGCGTCGAGCTGCGCTACCACATGCCCCTCGGCGAGATCGTGTTCGACTTCTTCGATCAGCTCAAGTCCAAGACGCAGGGCTACGCGAGTCTCGACTACGAGCCCGCCGGCTCTCAGACCGCCGACCTCGTCAAGGTCGACATCCTGCTGCAGGGCGACAAGGTCGACGCGTTCAGCTCGATCGTGCACCGCGAGAAGGCGTACGCCTACGGCACGATGATGACCGAGCGGCTGCGCAAGCTCATCCCGCGCCAGCAGTTCGAGGTGCCCATCCAGGCAGCCATCGGCGCCCGCATCATCGCCCGCGAGAACATCCGCGCGATGCGAAAGGACGTCCTCGCCAAGTGCTACGGCGGTGACATCTCCCGCAAGCGCAAGCTCCTCGAGAAGCAGAAGGAGGGAAAGAAGCGCATGAAGATGGTCGGTCGCGTCGAGGTCCCCCAGGAGGCGTTCATCGCCGCGCTCTCAGGCGACGTCGAGGGTCCTGCCAAGAAGTGATGCGACTCGCGAAGTAGGCTGGAATCCATGCGTCGAGGAACCTTCCGTGACGACACCGTCGACTATGCCGCTGTCGGGGCGACCCAAGCGCCGGACCTGATGCAGTATCCGCCGGAGCGCAGCATCCCGGCGGAGCAGTCCTGGCGGATCGGCAGCGGGGAAGCCCGCTTCCGCGCCGCGAGCGAAGCGCTCATGTCATGGACCGCGCAGCGCGGTGCCGGGCTCGAGGTCAGCGACGTGCGCCCCGCGTCCGGGCCCATGTACTCGGGGGTGAGCTTCGACGCGGAGGGCAACCCCGTCAAGCCCAGCCGATCCGAGGCCGAGCAGCGCTTCGACGTCGACGGCACCCCGTTCGTCGGCGCGGGCACGACGATCCGCGTCGACGGCCGCGTCAAGGGGCTCCGTGCCGACGCGGAGCTTCGCGTCATCTTCGCCGTCGAAGAGCCTCGGCGGGTCGGCTTCGCGCTCGGGACCGTCAGCGACTCCGTGGTGAGCGGCGAGGAGTCGTTCATGCTCGACTGGTACGACAACGACGAGGTGTGGTTCACCGTCCGCGCGTTCGACGCGCCCCGTGCCGTGCTGTACCGGATGCTCCCGGGGCTCACGAAGCGCCGTCGTCGCGAGCTGTTCACGCGGTACCTGCGCGCGATCTCGCCGCTGTACACGACCCCCGCGTGAGGCGCTGATGGGCTCCGCTCTTCCGCTCGGCGAGCCCGTTCCCTCGGACGGCTCGCTGCCGCCCGGCACGCGCATCGATCCGGCCGCCGACTTCAGCGTGTATCTGCACGTCCCCTTCTGCCGTGTCCGCTGCGGCTACTGCGACTTCAACACGTACACGTCGTCCGAGCTGCGCGGCGCCCGACAGGACGAGTACGCCGACACGCTCCTTCGTGAGATCGCGCTGTCGGCGCCCGTTCTCGAGCGCGCCGGAGGCAACCGCCCCGCGTCGACGGTGTTCTTCGGCGGCGGCACGCCGACTCTCCTCCCGCCCGGCGACCTCGCACGCATGCTGGCCGGCGTGCGCGACACGTTCGGCATCGCCGACGGCGCCGAGATCACGGTCGAGGCCAACCCCGACACGGTGACGCCTGCGGTGGCGGCCGAGCTCGCGGCATCCGGTGTCACGCGCCTGTCCATCGGCATGCAGTCCGCCGTCCCGCACGTCCTGGCCGCCCTCGATCGCACGCACGATCCCGACAACGTCCGCACCGCGGTGGCTGCGGCGCGCGAGACGGGGCTCGACGTCAGCGTCGACCTCATCTACGGCGCTCCGGGCGAATCGCTCGACGACTGGCGCACCTCGCTCGAGGCGGCTGTGTCCCTCGAGTCAGACCACATCTCCGCGTACGCGCTCATCATCGAGGACGGGACCAAGCTCGCCCGCCAGATCCGCCGTGGCGAGGTCGTCGCACCCGACGACGACCTGCAAGCCGACATGTACGAGCTCGCCGACGATCTGCTCGGGGAAGCAGGGTTCGAATGGTACGAGGTGTCGAACTGGGCGCGCGGCGACGCGCACCGCTCCCGCCACAACCTCGCCTACTGGGTCGGCGCCGACTGGTGGGGCTTCGGCCCCGGCGCGCACAGCCACGTCGCGGGCGTGCGGTTCTGGAACGTCAAGCACCCTGCCGCCTACGCGCAACGGCTGGCCGCGGGGCAGTCGCCGGCCGCCGGACGGGAGATCCCGGATGCCTCGGCCAGGAACCTCGAGAGCGTGCTGCTGCGCACCCGCATCCGCGAGGGGCTCCCCGTCGAGGAGCTCCTCGGCGAAGGCCGTCACGCGGTAGCCGCGCTGATCGCGGACGGACTCATCGAGGGTCCTGCCGCCCTGCGCGGGAGGGTCGTGCTCACGCGGCGTGGGCGTCTGCTCGCCGATGCGGTGGTGCGGGCGCTCACCGATTAGCCCGGAGCGATCGTGCGTGGGACGGCTTCGCAATCTGTCTCGGCGTCGCTCGACGATCCTGACAGGGCCATCGGATAGAATTGGCACTCCAGTCATGCGAGTGCCAGCTGCGGCGTGAGGAGGCGGGATGGTCAGCGAACGGGGTCTGCAGGTGCTGCGGGCGATCGTCCAGGACTACGTCGACACGCGCGAGCCGGTCGGCAGCAAGGCGATCGTCGAACGGCACGCCTTCGGAGTGTCGGCCGCGACGATCCGCAACGACATGGCGCTGCTCGAGGACGAAGAGCTCATCGTCGCACCGCACACCTCGTCGGGCCGCGTACCGACTGACAAGGGCTACCGCGTCTTCGTAGACCATCTCGCGGAGCTCCGGCCGCTGTCGCCGGCCCAGCGGGCGGCCATCGCCTCGTTCCTCGACGGCTCCGGCGACCTCGACGACGTCCTCGTGCGCACCGTGCGCGCCCTCACGCAGCTGACCGGCCAGGTCGCGATCGTGCAGTACCCCTCGTTCGCGCGCGCGACGGTCACCCACGTCGAGCTGGTCCAGCTCGGCGGCGGACGGATGCTGGTGATCGTCGTCACCGACACGGGACGCGTGTCGCAGCGCCTGACCTTCGTCGGCGAGGAATTCGACGACGTCGACCTCGCGCACATCCGTGCGGGGCTCGGCACCCTGCTGGTCGGCCGGCCCGTCCGCGAAGGACTGCAGCGCATCGCCGAGCGCCTCGAAGGACGGGATGCGCAGGCTCCGGCGCACGAGCGCGCGACCGACGAGATCGTCCGCGCCGTCGCCGAGGAGCTCGAGGAGTTCCGCCAGGACAAGCTCGTGATGGCCGGCAGCGCCAACCTGGCACGCCGAGAATCCGACTTCCGCGGCAGCATCTATCCGCTCCTCGAGGCGATCGAGGAGCAGGTGACGCTGCTGCGGCTGATGGGGGAGATGGTCGCCGACGAGCAGGGACTCGCGGCGAGCATCGGCCGCGAGAACGAGGCGTTCGGCCTGGCCGAGGCATCCGTCGTCGCCAGCGACTACGACGCGACGGGCTCTCTCGCCCGCGTCGGCGTGCTCGGCCCGACGCGCATGGATTACCCCACGAACCTCGCGACGGTCCGCGCCGTCGCGCGCTATCTCACGCGCATGCTCGAGCAGGACGACAGCTCCCGCTGACGCACGCGCGCACACACGATCCCGCGGCGCGGCCGCGGCAGGAAGGCGAAAGTGGCTGACCACTACGAGGTCCTCGGCGTCTCACGCGACGCCTCCACCGACGAGATCAAGAAGGCGTACCGGCGGCTGGCCCGTCAGCTGCACCCGGATGTGAACCCGGGCGAGGAGGCATCCGAGCGCTTCAAGCTCGTGACGCACGCGTACGACGTCCTCAGCGACCCCGAGCAGCGCGCCCGCTACGACATGGGCGGCGGTGACTCGCCGTTCGGCGGCGCCGGCGGCTTCGGCGGGTTCAACGACATCTTCGAGACGTTCTTCGGCGCGGCGGGCGGCTCGCGCGGGGGCCGGCCCCGATCGCGCCGCGAGCGCGGCCAGGACGCCCTCGTCCGTGTCACGCTCGAGCTCGGCGATGTCGTGTTCGGCACGCACCGCGACATCGAGGTCGACACGGCCGTGGTGTGCGAGACCTGTCAGGGCTCCTGCTGCCAGCCCGGGACGAGCCCCGTCACGTGCGACATCTGCCACGGCACCGGCAATGTGCAGCGCCAGGTGCGCAGCCTCCTCGGCAACGTCGTCACGACGCAGCCGTGCAACGTGTGCCAGGGCTACGGCACCACCATCCCGTACCCGTGCGCCACCTGCCAGGGCCAGGGCCGCGTGCGCGCCCGCCGCACCGTGTCGCTCGACATCCCGGCCGGCGTCGAGACCGGGCTCCGCCTGCAGCTGCCGGGGTCGGGCGAGGTCGGCCCGGCGGGCGGCCCCAACGGCGACCTGTACATCGAGGTCACGGTGCAGCCGCACGAGGTGTTCAGCCGTGACGGCGACGACCTGCTGGCGACGCTCGAAGTGTCGATGCCCGACGCGATCCTCGGCACGACGACGACCATCCAGTCGCTCGACGGCCCGGTCGACCTCGAGGTGCGGGCAGGCGTGCAGGCGGGAGACATCCTGACGATCAAGGGCCGCGGCATCACGCCGCTGCGCGGCTCGCAGCGCGGCGACCTCAAGGTCGGCGTGCACGTGGTCACGCCCACGCGCCTCGACCACAAGGAGCGCGCCCTCATCGAGGACTTCGCGAAGCGCACCAAGGCGCCGGCCCCCAAGCTCGCCGAGTTCCACCAGGGCCTGTTCGCGAAGCTCCGCGATCGCTTCCGGAACAGCTGACCGGTGGCGCTGCACTTCCTCCTCGACCAGCCCGTCGGCGCCGCTCCCGGCGACGCCGTGACGCTCACCGGTGCGGAGGCCCACCACGCCTCGACGGTGCGCCGGGTGCGCATCGGCGAGGAGGTCACGGTCGGCGACGGGCGCGGAGCGTGGCTGACCGGCACGGTCGAGTCGGTCGCGCCCCGCGAGGTGATCGTGCGCATCGACGGACGGACGGATGCCGCAGCCCCGAGCCCGCGGATCGTGCTCGTGCAGGCGCTGGCCAAGGGGGATCGGGACGAGCTCGCCGTGCAGGCGGCGACCGAGCTCGGCGTCGACGAGATCGTGCCGTGGCAGGCCGCACGCAGCGTCTCGCGATGGGACGCGGCGAAGGCCGTGAAGGGCCGCGCCCGCTGGGCCACCATCGTGCGGGAGGCCGCGAAGCAGGCCCACCGCGTGTGGGTGCCGGCGGTGGCGGAGCTGACCACGACCGCGGCGCTCGCGCGCCGGGCGCCGGAATCCGTCGTGCTGGTCCTCGAGCCGACGGCCACAGAGCGGCTCAGCGCGCTCGCGGTGGAGCCCGATGAGGAGCGCGACATCGTGCTCGTCGTCGGACCCGAAGGCGGCATCGCCCCCGAAGAGCTCGACGCCCTCGCGTCCGCGGGCGCGCGACTCGTGCGCCTCGGCGACACGGTGCTGCGCACGTCGACCGCGGGTCCCGCGGCGCTGGCCGTCGTCAGCACCGCACTCGGGCGGTGGTGACGGTTCGACAGGATCACCCGACCGGTCCCGGATCCTGCCGAGGGGGCCCGTCGGTAGACTTGCGACATGAGTGGACATTCGATCTTCACGCGCATCCTGGACGGCGATATCCCGTCCGAGATCATCGCAGAGACCGAGAACGCATTCGCCATCCGTGACATCGCCCCGAAGGCGCCTGTGCACCTGCTGGTGATCCCCAAGACCGAGGAGTACCGCAACGTCGTCGAGCTCGCCGCGGGCGACCCTGACCTCATGGCCGAGCTCGTGGGACTCGCGAACACGGTCGCCGCCGAGCATTCGGACGGCGATTTCCGCCTGGTCTTCAACACCGGCCCGAACGCGGGCCAGACCATCTTCCACGTGCACGCCCATGTGCTCGCGGGGGGCCTCGAAGAGAAGAGCATCGGTGCCTGATCAACCCGGTCATGAGACGGTGAGCGACCACGTCGAGGTCGACGGCGTCGCGATGGTGCAGCTCCTCGGTCCGCAGGACCGACTGCTGCGGGTCGTCGAGAAGGAGCACCCGGGTGTCGATGTGCACGTGCGCGGCAACGAGATCACGCTCACGGGCGAGGCGCCGGCCGTCGCCGCGGCGCGGACGCTCGTCGACGAGCTGCTCGCGATGACGAAGGCGGGCCAGTCGCTCGGCGAGGACGACGTCGCGTCGTCGAACCGCATCCTCCGCAGCGAAGCCGGGCTCCGCCCGTCGGAGGTGCTCGGCGAGGCCATCCTGTCGTCGCGCGGCAAGGTCATCCGCCCGAAGACCCTCGGCCAGAAGGCTTACGTCGACGCGATCGAGGAGAACACGATCGTGTTCGGCATCGGCCCGGCCGGTACCGGCAAGACGTATCTCGCTATGGCGAAGGCCGTCCAGGCGCTGCAGCGCAAGGAGGTCAGCCGCATCATCCTGACCCGGCCGGCCGTCGAGGCGGGGGAGCGGCTCGGCTTCCTCCCGGGCACGCTCACCGACAAGATCGACCCGTACCTGCGGCCGCTCTATGACGCGCTCAACGAGATGATGGACCCCGAGCTCGTGCCCAAGCTCATGGCGACCGGCACGATCGAGGTCGCGCCGCTGGCGTACATGCGCGGCCGCACGCTCAACGACTCGTTCGTCGTGCTCGACGAGGCCCAGAACACGACGCCTGAGCAGATGAAGATGTTCCTCACGCGCCTCGGCTTCGGCACGCGCATGGTGGTCACCGGCGACATCACGCAGATCGACCTCCCGCAGGGCGCGTCGGGTCTGCGGCTGGTGACGCGCGTGCTCGGCGACATCGACGACATCCACTTCTCGTACCTGACGAGCGACGACGTCGTGCGCCACACGCTGGTGGGCCGCATCGTCGACGCCTACAGCGAGTACGACGAGCGCCGGCTCGCCGCACGTCGCGAGCGCGACGAGGCCTCCGAGTTCGCCAACCGCGCCGAGCGGCGTGCCGCCACCGCCCGCACCGGCGGACCCCGTGACCACCTTCCGAAGCGAGGACGCCCATGACCATCGAGATCGGCAACGAATCGGGGATCGCCGTCGATGAGACGGTCCTGCTGCGGCTCATGGAGCACAACCTCGCCGAACTGCACGTCAGCCCCGAGGCCGACGTCGCGATCCTCCTCGTCGACGAGGGCGCGATGGAGGCGCTGCACGTCCAGTGGATGGACGAGCCTGGACCGACCGACGTCCTGAGCTTCCCGATGGACGAGCTGCGTCCCGGCACCGAGGACGCCCCGACGCCTGCGGGCCTCCTCGGCGACATCGTGCTGTGCCCGCAGGTCGCCGAGACCCAGGCGGTCGCCGCGAAGCACTCCACGCTCGACGAGCTCATCCTCCTGACCACGCACGGCCTGCTGCACCTCCTCGGCTTCGACCACGCCGAGCCGGAGGAGGAGCGGGAGATGTTCGGACTGCAGCGCGAGCTCATCACCTCGTTCCAGGCATCCGAACGCCGACGACCTCGCGCATGACCGCCGCCCTCCTTCTCGTCGCCGCAGCGCTCCTGCTCGCGTTCGGCGCCCTCATGGTTGCGATCGACGCGGCGCTCAGCGTCACCTCCCGCGCCGACCTCGCCGAGCTCGGAGCAGGCGGGCGCAACGCGGCGTCGCTGCGGAAGATCGCGGACGATCCCGACGCGCACGCCAACGCCGTGATCTTCATCCGCGTGCTGGCCGAGACGACGGCCGCCGTGCTCGTCACCGTCGCCTTCGTCGACCTGTTCGACAACATCTGGTGGGCGATGCTGGCGGCGGCCCTGCTCATGACCGGCGTCTCGTACGTCGTCGTCGGCGCCAGCCCGCGATCGGTGGGCCGGCTGCACGCCCGCGGGCTGCTCCGCGGGGCGGCTCCGGTGGTTCGTGGCGTACGCATCATCCTGGGCCCGCTCGCGCATGGGCTCGTCGCGCTCGGCACGCGCATCACTCCGGGCGCGTCGCGAGGCTCGTCGTTCGCGTCGGAGGAGCAGCTGCTCAGCATCATCGACGAGGCGGCCGAGAACGAACTCATCGAACAGGACGACCGCGAGCTGATCCACTCGGTGTTCGACTTCACCGACACGTTCGTGCGGGCCGTGATGGTGCCGCGCACCGACATGGTGACGGTGGATGCCTCGACCTCGACGCGCGAAGCCATGACGCTGTTCCTCGAGAAGGGCGTCTCGCGGATGCCGATCGTGGACGACGACGCGGACGACGTCATCGGCGTGCTGTACCTCAAGGACCTGGTGCAGTTCGGCTTCCGCGACGAGACCGGGTGGCGGGATGCCCCGATCAGCCGGATCGCGCGTCCGGCGGTGTTCGTACCCGAGTCGATGAAGGCCGAGACGCTGCTGCAGCAGATGAAGCGCGACGCCGTGCACGTGTGTCTCGTCGTCGACGAGTACGGCGGCGTGTCGGGACTCGTGACGCTCGAAGACCTCATCGAGGAGCTCGTCGGCGACATCGCGGACGAGTACGACCCGCGCGCCGAGGAAGTCACCGAACTGGAGCCCGGTCACTACCGCGTGAGCGCCCGTCTGGGTCTCGACGAGGTCGGCGACCTGTTCGGTCTCGAGCTCGAGGACGAGGACGTCGACTCCATCGGCGGGCTGTTGGGCAAGGCTCTGGGCCGCGTGCCGCAGCCCGGCGCCACGGCCGAATACGCCGGCCTCGTGCTCACCGGGGGCTCGTCCCGCGGGCGCGGGCGCGGGATCTCGACGGTCTTCGTCGAGCGCGGCGATCCCGCGCTCGGCGTCGGCCGCTCACCGCGCACGGGCGAGATCCGCATCGTGAGCCCCCGCACCGGCGAGATCCGGCTGCCTCGGAAGGAAGAGACGTCATGACCGACAAAGACCCCGCACCGGCACCCGAGGCCGACTCGACCGCTGCCTCCGGCGAGGGGCGATCCGGCTTCGTCACGTTCGTCGGTCGACCCAACGTCGGCAAGTCGACGCTGACGAACGCCCTGGTCGGCGAGAAGGTCGCGATCACCAGCGACAAGCCGCAGACCACCCGCCGGGCGATCCGCGGGATCCTGAACCGCCCCGGCGGTCAGCTCGTCATCGTCGACACCCCGGGCCTCCACAAGCCCCGCACGCTGCTCGGGCAGCGCCTGAACGACCTCGTCGAGCAGGTGCTCGGCGACGTCGACGTCATCGGCTTCTGCGTGCCCGCGACCGAGAAGGTCGGACCGGGCGATCGCCGCATCGCGGAGTCGCTCAGCGGCTACGGCCGCGCGAAGAAGGTCGCGATCGTGACGAAGACGGATGCCGCGACCCGCGACGAGATCACCGAGCGGCTCATCGAGGTGGACCAGCTCCGCGAGGACTGGGCCGCCGTGATCCCGCTCTCCGCCTTCACTCGCGACCAGCTCGAGGTCCTGAGCGACGAGCTGCTCGCCCTCATGCCGGAAGGCCCCGCCCTGTACCCGGAGGGCGTCGTCACCGACGAGTCGACCGAGGACCGGATCGCCGAGATCATCCGCGAGGCCGCCCTCGACGGCGTGCGCGACGAACTGCCGCACTCGATCGCCGTCGTCGTGCAGGAGGTGGAGGCCCGCGAGGACTCCGACCTGACCGACGTCTACGCCGACATCGTCGTCGAGCGCGACAGCCAGAAGGGCATCATCATCGGCCACAAGGGCTCCCGGCTGCGCGATGTCGGCGCCCGCGCCCGCGCGCAGATCGAACCGCTCCTGGGCACCAAGGTGTTCTTGAAGCTGCACGTGCGCATCGCGAAGGAGTGGCAGCGAGACCCGAAGCAGCTCGGACGCCTCGGCTTCTGACCCGAGCCCCGCTCACCCGCCGGTCTCGGTGATCGCCGAGCGGATGACGACCGTGTCGGCACCGTACTCGGCGTCGGCGGCCTCCTGCCAGCTCCCGTCGTCCCACACGACGTCGACCCAGAGCCATCCGTCCTGCGGGTAAGAGGTCAGATAGGCGTCGCCGAGCTTGGCGGGGAGCTCGTCCTGGATGGCCGCGAGAGTCGCCTCGTCGCCCGTGCCGGGTGTCCCGCCCGTCGGGTCCTCCGGCCGGATCGGGTCGTACAGGGCGAGGAGGATCGGCGGCTGCGTCGAAGTGAAGGACTCGCCGTCGTACGTGCCGCGCACCGCATACGCGCCCCACGTGACGTCACCCGACGACTCCGCGCCGTCGACGCCTTGCCACGTCCAGCCCTCCAGCGGGATCCCGGTGCACTGCGGGGGATACGACTCCGCGACCGCGCCCAGGCACAGCTGTGCGGCGCCGCCGGTGTCGATCACGGTGCCGGTGGCGGAGACCTCGCCTTCGGGCGGGATCGGGGTGACGGCCCCGAGCGACGCGGGTGCGGGCGTCCCGCCGGGACCCGCGCTCGCGCACGCGGCGATGGCGACCATGACGACGGCGGCGGTGGCGGCGATGCCGAGGGGGCGATGGAGACCTCTCATGTCTCGATGGTGTCGCGTCGACGCCGATCGTCTCAGAAACGGATGCCGCGGCATCCGTCCGTCATCCGTTCGCTCTCTGCTCGCAACGGGGTGTAGCCTGAATCCATGCGCTTCGGCCGGCTTCTCCTTCTTAGCCGCCGCGACGAGACCTCGTTCTAGGGCCTTCCTCGTCGCGGAGCTTTTCGTTGGCCCGCATCATCAGGCATCGAGCCGCCCCGATCGGGCAGCAGCTCGGAACAGACGAGAGAAGCGACGACATCATGGAGAACACCCAGAAGCCCTCGGGCCTGCCGACCCACAAGTATCGGCCGTTCCACGAGCAGATCACCGTGAATCTGCCCGACCGCACCTGGCCCGACCAGCGCATCACGACCGCACCCCGCTGGTGCGCCGTCGATCTTCGCGACGGCAACCAGGCGCTCATCGACCCGATGAGCCCCGAGCGCAAGCGGATCATGTTCGACCTGCTGGTGAGGATGGGCTACAAGGAGATCGAGGTCGGCTTCCCCTCGGCGAGCCAGACCGATTTCGACTTCGTGCGTCAGCTCATCGAAGAGGACCTCATCCCGGATGACGTCACGATCCAGGTGCTGACGCAGGCGCGCGAGCACCTCATCGAGCGCACATACGAGTCCATCGCGGGTGCCAAGCAGGCCATCGTGCACCTCTACAACTCGACGAGCGTGCTGCAGCGTGAGGTGGTGTTCCGCACCGACGAGCAGGGCATCATCGACATCGCCCTCGAGGGCGCGCGCCTCTGCCGCCAGTTCGAGCAGCGCATCCCCGAGACCAAGGTCTTCTACGAGTATTCGCCCGAGAGCTACACCGGCACCGAGCTCGAATTCGCGCTGAACGTGTGCAACCAGGTCATCGAGATCTTCGAGCCGACGCCTGAGCGCAAGGTCATCATCAACCTGCCCGCGACCGTCGAGATGGCGACGCCGAACGTCTACGCCGACTCGATCGAGTGGATGAGCCGCCGCCTCGCGCACCGCGAGAACGTGATCCTCTCACTGCACCCGCACAACGACCGCGGCACCGCGATCGCTGCGGCCGAGCTCGGCTACATGGCCGGCGCCGACCGCATCGAGGGCTGTCTGTTCGGCAACGGCGAGCGGACGGGCAACGTCGACCTGGTGGCGCTCGGCATCAACCTGTTCACGCAGGGCATCGATCCGCAGATCGACTTCAGCGACATCGACCAGGTCAAGCGGACGGTCGAGTACTGCAACCAGCTGCCGGTGCACGAGCGCAGCCCGTGGGCCGGCGACCTGGTGTTCACCGCGTTCAGCGGCTCGCACCAGGACGCGATCAAGAAGGGCTTCGAGGCGATGGACGCCCGCGCTGCGGCATCCGGCGTCACCGTCGACGAGATCGAGTGGGCGGTGCCGTATCTGCCCATCGACCCGAAGGACCTCGGTCGCTCGTACGAGGCGGTCATCCGCGTCAACTCGCAGTCGGGCAAGGGCGGCGTCGCGTACCTGCTGAAGACCGACCACTCGCTGGACCTGCCGCGCAAGCTGCAGATCGACTTCTCGGGTGTGGTGCAGGCCAAGACCGATGCCGAGGGCGGCGAGGTCACGAGCGACCAGATCTGGAAGATCTTCACCGACGAGTACCTGCCGTCGGAGGTCGCCGACGAGCGCTGGGGACGCTTCGAGCTGCTGGCGACCAGCACCCGCAGCGACCTGTCAGGCGACGTCGCTCTCGACATCACGCTGCGTGACGGCGACGACCGGTTCGAGGCATCCGGTCGCGGCAACGGCCCGGTCGCAGCCTTCCTCGAGATCATCCGCGCACAGGGATTCGACGTGACGCTCTACGACTACGTCGAGCACGCCCTCAGCGCCGGCGGCGACGCCCAGGCGGCCGCCTACATCGAACTCCAGGTCGATGGCGAGCGCCTCTGGGGCGTCGGCATCGACTCGGACATCTCGACCGCATCGCTCAAGGCGATCGTGTCGGGCGTGAACCGCGCCATCCGTACGCGGCAGCGCACCGGGGCCCTCGCGGGCGTCTGAGCGCGAACCGTCGACGGGTGTGCGCGGGTGATCCCCGCGCGCGCCCGTCGGTGTTCGCCGCCGCTGGTCGTCGAGCGGCTGACGAGTCGAGGCGCAGGGACGAACCGCGGATGCCTCAGTGCTTCACGATCGGGATCGTCGAGGTCTCCACGGCCACCTTGCGACGGTAGAGCGCCCGCTGCTCGGGCAGCGAGATGTCGAAGATCACCGCGAGCAGACGGATCACCGTCGTCACGACGATGCCGATCACCGCGGCGATGACCACGTTCACGCCGAGCTCCTCCGCCGTCGCGAGGACGAGGCATCCGACTCCCGCGGCGACTGCGTAGAGCGAGCCCACATGCATGATCGCGACCGGCAGGCCCATGATCACGTCGCGGAGGATGCCGCCGCCTACCGCCGCGCATACCCCGACGAAGACGGCCGGCACGAGCGGAAGCCCGAGGACGAGGGCCTTGCTGGTGCCGAATGCGCCGAACAGGCCGATGACCAGGGCATCGAGGCCGACGATGACGGCGTTGAGCCGCTGGAAGAGGCCGGCGAGCAGCATCCCGAACAGGGCCGCGCCACCGGCGGTGAGCAGGTACCAGTTGCTCTGCAGCGTGGTCGGCGTGACGTTGAGCAGCAGGTCGCGGATGAGCCCGCCGCCCATGCCCATGACGATGCCGATGATCGCGACGCCGAGCATGTCGAGCCGGCGTTCGCCGCGGAAGCCGGAGGCGAACAGCGCGCCTTGGATTCCGCCGAGGCCCACGGCGATGAGGTCGGCCCAGAGGGGGATCACGAAGACCGGCTCGTACACCCCTCCATTGTCGACGGCGATCAGGGGATGTGGGTGCGCACCGCCGACAGGAATCCGTCGAGATCGTCCGTCCACAGTCGCATCGCCTCGATGCGGTCGCGGGCGCCCGCGGGAACGCGGGGCCGGCGGAACACGAACCGGTAGATGCTCTGGTAGACGCCGAGTTCCATGATCCACGCGCGCCGGGTGAAGGTGCCCAGCTTCGCCCGCCACGCGGGTCGAGTGGGGCTGCCCGGCGACCGCTCCGGTCGGGGTGGGCTGTCGCGGGGAGTGTCGACGGCGCTCACGACGGGTCATCCTCGGCGGTGCGGGCCTCGTGCTCCGCGATGAGCCGGCTCAGCCGGTCGAGGACGTGGTTCAGTCCGCGCAGCGTCGCCTGCGCCGTCGCGTCGTCGAGGCCGTCGATGAGCTGTGCGCCGAGTCGGGTGTGCTCGGCATCCATGGCCCGCATGGCCACCTCACCGCGGTCTGTCAGCGTCACGAGCACCGCCCGGCGGTCGTGGGGGTGCGGCTCGCGGCGTGCGAAGCCGGTGGCCTCGAGTCCATCGACGAGGGTCGTGACATTGCGCGGCGTGACGCCGAGCCCCGTTGCCAGCTCCGCCTGGGTGCGCGGACCCTCGTGGAAGACGAGCCAGAGGACGTGGGTGCGTGCGCAGCGTCGTGCCGCCCGATCCGCCAGGTGCGCAGGGATAATTGACCCGTGCCCACCTACCGCGATGAAGTCGTGGTCCTGCGCACCCACAAGCTGGGTGAGGCCGACAGGATCGTGACGATGCTGAGCCGCCGTCACGGCAAGCTGCGCGCCGTCGCGAAGGGCGTGCGGCGCACATCGTCGCGGTTCGGCGCACGCCTCGAGCCCTTCATGGTCGCCGATGTGCAGCTGTACCAGGGGCGCTCGCTCGACATCGTCCAGCAGGCCGAATCGCTCGGCTCGTACGGCGCCGAGATCGTCGCCCACTACGACCGGTACACCTCCGCGCACGCCATGGTCGAAGCGGCCGATCGCCTCAACGAGGCCGAGGCCACGCCTCAGCAGTACCTGCTCCTCGTCGGAGGCCTTCGCGCCCTCTCGCGCGGCGAGCATGCCTCGCGGAGCGTCCTGGATTCGTACCTGCTCCGTGCGATGGCGCTGTCGGGCTGGGCGCCCGGCCTCGGCGAATGCGCGCTCTGCGGTCGCCGCGGCCCCCACGACACGTTCGTCGCCCAGCAGGGCGGCATCGTCTGCCGCGACTGCGCTCCTACCGGGGCGGCCCGCGTCGACGCCGCCACGGTGTCGCTCCTGCAGTCGCTGATGGCAGGGGAGTGGGACGTGGTGGATGCCGCGTCGCCGGGGTCGACCGCCGCCGCCTCGGGACTCATCGCCGCCTACGCGCAGTGGCACCTCGAGCGCGGCATCCGTTCGCTCTCCCATGTCTCGGCAGCCCCGCAGGAAGGCACCAGGTGACCCCGAAGCCCTACACGCACCGCGACGCGGTGCCATACCGCCCGCTCGACTGGACCGGCGTCTACCCGCCGGAGTACCCCCGCGGCGCCGTGCCCAACCACGTGGCCATCGTGATGGACGGCAACGGCCGCTGGGCCAATCGCCGGGGTCTCACGCGCATCGAGGGGCACAAGGCGGGCGAGGCCGCACTGCTGGACGTCGTGGCGGGCGCCATCCAGGCAGGCGTGAAGCACCTGTCGGTCTACGCGTTCTCGACCGAGAACTGGTCGCGCTCCCCTGAAGAGGTGCGCTTCCTCATGGGCTACAACCGCGACGTGCTCCACCGTCGGCGCGATCAGCTCAACGAGTGGGGCGTGCGCATCCAGTGGGCCGGCCGAAAGCCGCGCCTGTGGGGGAGCGTCATCAAAGAGCTGCAGTTCGCGGAGCAGCTGACCGCCGGCAACGACCTGCTGACGCTCACGATGTGCGTGAATTACGGCGGCCGCATCGAGCTCGTCGACGCGATGCGCTCGATCGCCGACGACGTCGCGGCGGGCCGGCTCAAGCCGTCGGCGGTGTCGGAGAAGCTGATCCAGCGGCGCCTCTACCGCCCGGACATGCCGGACGTCGACCTGTTCCTGCGCTCGAGCGGCGAGCAGCGTACGTCCAACTTCCTGCTGTGGGAATCGGCCTACGCGGAGTTCGTGTTCCTCGACACGCTCTGGCCCGACTTCACGCGAGAGGACCTCTGGCACGGCATCGACACCTACCTCGGCCGCGATCGCCGTTTCGGCGGCGCCGTGGACGCCCCCGACGCCTCCACGTCCTGATCTCACGCCTGCGTCCGAAGGGGTATCCAGCGAGCCCTCGCGCGCTCATCATTGACGTGAGCCGCGCATGCGGCCGGTCAGGAGGCGCGTCATGGCGCTGTCAGGGCCTCGGGTGGGCCTCGCCGCGATCCTGAGCCTCGTCGCGGCCTTCGCCCTGGTGGGCTGCGGGACGCCGGTGACCGCTGAGGACGCAGGACGAACGACGACGGCAAGCCCCTCCCCGTCCACGGACGCCACGAAAGAGGCCACCGCCGAAGGGGAGACCGACACCGGCGGCGACGACCAAGGGCAGGCCGATTCCGACGGCGGGGAGGATCCCACCCAGGACCGCGTTCGCACCGGCCCCGTCGCCCAGTACGGCGGACCCGCCTACGGCGATCAGGGGACCGCCGAGGTCCTCGAGCCGGGGCTCTGGTGCAAGACGATCGCGGTGTTCTGGGGCGGCGACCCCGTACCGGAGGGCGTCAGCTTCACGTTCGAGAACGCCGTGACCGATCGGCCCGGTCTGCAGGTCGACGGCGGGGTCTGCGGGACGCGTGGCGCGGACCGCTCCTGCCTCGGCATGCTCGTCGCAGCGAACGAGTCCGGCATCTTCTGCAGTCTCGTCCTCCGCCCCGGCGCCGACTTCCAGGACGGCACCGCCATCACCTTCCTCGGCACGCTCGAGTGCCCGACCGCCGAGATCTGCGACGAGGTCGCGGCGCGCGAAGTCGAACCCGGGCCGCCGATCATCGTCAACAACCCCGAGCCGTCCGCCGAGCAGGACCAGGACCAGGAGCAGGAGCAGCAGCCTCAACCCTCCGACACGCCGACCACAGAGGTGGACGGATGATGGCAGCTCACACGCCCGCTGCCGCATCGTCCGAACCCGCTGCCGCACCGTCCGAACCCGCTGCCGCGACAGCTGCGGATGCCGCGGGTCACGGCACGTCCGCACTCGCTGGACCCCCCGCACCCGGCGCCTCCTCCGTGCCGACGGCCGAAGAGCGACTCCCCGTCGACCCCGGGCTCGGCTTCGAGAAGTGGATGGGCTTCCTCTCCTCCTTCGTGGCTCCGCTCACCCTGGTGACCGCGCTGCTGTTCTACTTCGGCTACGTGTCGACGCGCGAGTTCTTCCGGTACTTCGGCGTTGACGTCGACATCATCGGGCTGAGCTCGCAGGAGTTCGTGATGCGCAGCCCCGGCGCGCTGTTCATCCCGGTCATGGTCCTCACCCTGCTCGCCGCCGCCGCGATCCTCGGCCACCGCGTCCTGCGCAGACGGCTGCTGGCGCAGAAGCGGCCCGCGCAACGGCGCGTGATCGGCCTCCTCGCCTGGACCGGGATCGGCTTCATCCTCGCGGGCCTCGTCCTGGCCTTCCTCGTGCCGTTCCTGCCGGGGTGGACGTACGGTCAGCTCCTCACCCCGCTCTTCCTCGCGATCGGCGCGGGACTCGCGGCCTACGCCTCGGCCACCGTGCGCGCCCTCGACCGGTCGAGCGGCGGGCGCGGCGTCGTCGTGCTCCTCGTCCTCGTGATGATCGCCGGCACGTTCTGGTCGACCGCGACCATCGCGCAATGGTGGGGCCTCGGGCAGGCCCGCTCCCTCGCCGCCGACCTCACGACGCTCCCCGCCGTCGTGCTCGACACCCCAGAGCGGCTCTACCCGGGCAACGACGCCATCACGTTCCAGCAGCTCGAGGACGAGGCATCCGTCGAAGATCCCGCGGCCGCGCCGCAGACATTCGCATACCGCTACTTCGGGCTCCGACTGCTCGCGCAGGGCGGCGGACGCCTCTACCTCGTGCCCGACGCCTGGTCGCCTGATGCCTCGACCCTGGTGGTGCCGTACGACGACGTGCGGGTGCGGTTCCGGTTCGTGCCCGACGCCGATCCGCCCGTTCCCTGAGCATCCGCACCGGCCGCCGCATTCGGCGGAATAGATGCGCCGACGCGCAGGGTTGTCGTCAGCATGACGGACGCCATCAAGATCGACGTATGGAGCGACATCGCCTGCCCCTGGTGCTACATAGGCAAGCGCAATCTCGAGAACGGACTGGCCGAGGCATCCGCCGACGAAGACGCCCCCGCCGTGGAGGTGACGTACCACTCGTTCGAGCTTTCGCCCGATACGCCCGTCGACTTCGAGGGCGATGAGCTCGACTTCCTCGCCAAGCACAAGGGCATGCCGCGCGCCCAGGTGCAGCAGATGCTCGAGCGCGTCACCGGCGTCGCCGCCGACGCGGGCCTGGAATACCGGTTCGATCTCCTCAAGCACACCAACACCGTGAAGGCCCACGAGCTCCTGCACTTCGCGAAGGAGCAGGGCCGCCAGCACGAGCTCGCCGAGCGCCTCATGGCCGCGTACTTCACCGAAGGGCGCCACCTCGGGCGAAATGACGAGCTGGTCGACCTCGCCACCGATGCCGGACTCGACGCCGACGCCGCCCGGGAAGCGCTGGACAGCGGCCGCTACCTCGACGCGGTGCGTGCCGACCAGGCGCGGGCCGCGGCCTACGGCATCAACGGGGTGCCCTTCTTCGTGATCGACGGCAAGTACGGCGTGTCGGGCGCGCAGCCGGCTGAGGCCTTCGCGCAGATCGTGCGGCAGGTGTGGTCCGAGCATCGCGAGCCCGCCGACGTCGACGCCTGAAACCCGTGAACGAGAACGGGCCCGCTGCGATTCGTCGCGGCGGGCCCGTCCGATGCCTGCGGGTTCAGCGAGGCAGGTTCGCCTCGATGACCTCGACGATCGCCGGGTCGTCGGGCTTGACGTTCGGACGGAAGCGGTGGACGCCGCCCTCCGGCGTCAGGACGAACTTCTCGAAGTTCCAGACGATCGGGCCCTTCTTGCCCTCCGCATCGCGTGACTTCTTCAGCGCCTTGTAGACCGCAGCGGCACCGGGTCCGTTCACCTTGACCTTGTCGAAAACGGGGAAGGTCACGCCCCACGTGACCGAGCAGTACTCGAGGATCTCGTCCATCGACCCCGGCTCCTGCCCCATGAACTGGTTGCAGGGGAAGCCCAGCACCGTGAAGCCGCGGTCGGCGTACGCCCGCTGGAGCTGCTCGAGCTGCTCGTACTGCGGGGTCAGGCCGCACTTCGACGCGACGTTGACGACCAGAAGCACCTGGTCGCCGTACTCGGAGAGGGTCGCAGTTCCGCCGTCGGCGGTGGTGAAGGGGATCTCGCGCAGGTCGGTGATCGTGGCCTCGGTCATCCCCCCAGGCTAAACCCTGTGCACAGGGACGCGGCCGTTCAGCCAAGAGACGGATTCCTGTAAGAGAATGGAACGCGTGACCACTGCCCTCGCCCCTGCGCCGACGCTGCGCATCGGGCCCATCGAACTCGACGCCCCCGTGGTGCTCGCGCCGATGGCGGGCATCACCAACACCGCATTCCGACGCCTCTGCCGTGAATACGGAGCCGGCCTCTACGTCAGCGAGATGATCACGACGCGAGCCCTTGTCGAGCGGAACGCGACGACGATGCGCCTGATCACGCATCATGAGTCCGAGACACCCCGGTCGATCCAGCTGTACGGCGTCGATCCCGCGACGACGGAGGCGGCCGTGCGCCTCCTCGTCGAAGAGGATCGCGCCGATCACATCGATCTGAACTTCGGATGCCCCGTCCCGAAGGTCACCCGCAAGGGCGGGGGAGCGGCTCTTCCGTGGAAGCTCGGCCTGTTCCGCGACATCGTGACGCGCGCCGCCCGCGCCGCCGGCGACATCCCCCTCACGGTGAAGATGCGCAAGGGCATCGACGCCGACCACCTCACCTACCTCGACGCCGGACGCATCGCCGAGGACGCCGGCGTGGCCGCCGTCGCGCTGCACGCCCGCACCGCGTCCGAGTTCTACTCCGGCCAGGCGGACTGGTCCGCGATCGCCCGGCTCAAAGAGGCTGTCACGGGCGTCCCCGTGCTCGGCAACGGCGACATCTGGTCGGCCGACGACGCCGCACGCATGATGGATGAGACCGGCTGCGACGGCGTCGTCGTCGGTCGCGGCTGCCTCGGGCGTCCGTGGCTGTTCGGCGATCTCGCCCGCGCGCTCGGCGGCCCCGGCGCCGCACCCGCCGAGCCGGTCGACGCGACCCTCGGTTTCGTCTCCCGCGCGTTCCGCCGTCACGCCGAACTGCTCGTCGAGTTCTTCGAGGACGAGGACCGTGGCTGCCGCGACATCCGCAAGCACGTCGCGTGGTACTTCAAGGGCTACCCGGTGGGTGGGGAACTCCGCGCAAGCCTCGCCACCGCATCGAGCCTCGCCGAGATCGACGACCTGCTCGCCACCCTCGATGCCGACGCCCCGTACCCGGGCTCGGCCGCCGAAGGTCAGCGCGGGCGCGCCGGAACCCCGAAGCGCCCCGCTCTGCCCGACCGCTGGCTGGAGTCGCGGGAGCTCAGCGCCGAGGCGACCACCGCCATCGCCGAAGCGGAACTCGACCACAGTGGCGGGTGACCTGGCCGGCGCATCCGAGCGCCCCGTGGGATACGACGATGCCGACGCCGCCCGCTTCCACGCCGAGCGCCACCGCTCCCAGCGCGACGACTTCGCTCGCGACCGCGCGCGTGTGCTGCACTCGGCCGCGCTGCGCCGTCTGGCCGCGAAGACGCAGGTGCTGAGCCCTGCGAGCCCCGCAGACTTCGCGCGGAATCGCCTCACCCACTCGCTCGAGGTCGCCCAGGTCGGTCGCGAGCTGGCGACGGCCCTCGACCTCGCCGCCGACGTCGTCGACACCGCCTGCCTCAGCCACGATCTCGGGCACCCGCCCTTCGGCCACAACGGCGAGCGGGCCATGAACGAGTGGGCCGAGGACTTCGGCGGCTTCGAGGGCAACGCGCAGACCCTGCGCATCCTCACACGGCTCGAGCCCAAGGTGGTCGACGCCGACGGGCGCAGCTTCGGTCTCAACCTCACGCGGGCGAGCCTCGACGCCGCCTGCAAGTACCCGTGGACCGCCGATCACCCCCTGCCCGATCCCGGCGGCCGGCTCAAGTTCGGCGTCTACCCCGAAGACGAAGACGTGTTCCGCTGGGTGCGCGACGGCGCACCGGGCAGGCTGCGCTGCATCGAGGCCGAGGTCATGGACCTCTCCGACGACATCGCCTACTCGGTGCACGACTTCGAGGACGCGGTCGTCAACGGCTACCTCGATCCGGCGCGCCTGGTCGATCCGCGCGAGCACGACTGGCTCCTCACCGCGATCCAATCCTGGGTCGGGTTCGACTTCGCCCGCGACGAGCTCGAGGACGCGCTGTTCCGGCTCACCCGCATGCCCGAGTGGATCGATTCCTTCGACGGCACCCGTGCATCGCTCGCGCGGCTCAAGAACCTCACGTCCGACCTCATCGGCCGCTTCGCGCGCGCTGCGACGACGGCAACACGCGAGTCCTACGCGACGTCCGTTCTCACCCGGTATCGCGGGCACCTCATCGTGCCCCGCATCGTCGAGGCCGAGATGGCGGTGCTCAAGGGCATCATCGGCGCAGCGGTCGTGTCGATCGAGGGGCGCAAGGATCTCTACAAGGAGCAGCGCCGCGTCCTCAAGCGCCTCGCGACCGCCCTGTGGGACCGCCCCGAGGCGCTCGACGCGCTCCACGCCGAGGACTTCGCCGCGGCCGAGACGGATGCCGCGCGCCGCCGCGTGGTCGTCGACCAGGTCGCCAGCCTCACCGATCAGCTCGCGATCGCGTGGCACGGGTCGCTCGTGGGGCCTGTGGACGCAGCATCCGTCGGCGTGTGGGCGCCGGGTGCACGGCCCATGGACACGGCGTCCCGCGCCTTCCGCGCGTCCGAGGCGCGCTGATGGCGGGGCGCATCCGCCAGGCGGACGTCGACGAGGTCAAGGCGCGCACGAACATCGCCGACATCATCGGAGAGAGGGTCGCCCTCAAGTCCGCCGGCGTGGGTTCGATGAAGGGGCTCTGCCCGTTCCACGACGAGCGCAGTCCGAGCTTCAATGTGCGCCCCCAGGCCGGCTTCTACCACTGCTTCGGCTGCGGCGAGTCCGGGGACGTGTACTCGTTTCTGCGTGCGATGGACCACGTGACGTTCACCGAGGCCGTCGAGCGCCTGGCGGGCCGCATCGGCTACGCCCTGCACTACGAGGACGGCGGCGCCGCCCCCGAACACACCGGTCGCGCGCGCCTCTACGCGGCGAACGCGGCGGCCGCGGAGTTCTTCCGGGCGCAGCTCATGACGCCCGAGGCCGACATCGCCCGACGCTTCCTCGGCCAGCGCGGCTTCGACGCCGGCGCCGCTGCCCACTTCGGCGTCGGATTCGCCCCGAAGGGCTGGGAGGGCATGACCAAGGCCCTGCGCACCCGGGGCTTCACCGACGAGGAGCTCTCGTCCGCCGGTCTCGTGTCGCAGGGACAGCGCGGCGTGTACGACCGCTTCCGCGGGCGCGTGGTGTGGCCCATCCGCGATGTGACGGGGCAGGTGATCGGGTTCGGGGCGCGGAAGCTCTTCGACGACGACAACGGACCGAAATACCTGAACACGCCTGAGACGACGATCTACAAGAAGGCGCAGGTGCTCTACGGGCTCGACCTCGCCAAGCGCGAGGTGTCCCGCCAGCACCAGGTCGTGGTGGTCGAGGGCTACACCGACGTGATGGCGTGCCACCTCGCAGGCATCACGACCGCGATCGCGACGTGCGGCACGGCGTTCGGCGCGGACCACATCACGGTGCTCCGGCGCGTGATGGGCGACGACTCCACGGCAGGCGAGGTCGTGTTCACCTTCGACCCGGATGCGGCGGGGCAGAAGGCGGCGCTGCGGGCCTTCGCCGACGCCAAGCGGTTCAACGCGCAGACCTACGTCGCCACAGGTCCGGAAGGACTCGATCCGTGCGACCTGCGACTCGCGCGCGGCGACGGCGCCGTGAGGGCGCTCCTCGAGACGAAGGTGCCGATGGTCGAGTTCGTGCTCGACCAGCGCATCTCGGGCTACGACCTGCGAAGCGTCGAAGGACGTGTCGGCGCGCTGCGCACCGCCGCACCGGTCGTCGCGGAACTGCGCGATCCGCTGCTGCAGCCGGAGTACGTGCGCGTGCTGGCCAGACGGCTCGGCATGGACACCGAGGACGTCCGCCGCGAAGTCGAGCGTGCGGGCCGCAGCAGCGGGGGCGGCCGGCGCGACGCCGCGCCCGGCGCGGCCGAGCCGGCGGAACCGCCGGTCGACGACGGCGCCCTGCGCGTCACACTCGCAACCCTGCCACGCACACCGGAGGTCGGGCTGGAGCGGGGTGCCGTGATGGGCGTGCTGCAGTTCGGCCATCGCATGGACCCGTCGCTCGTCGCGCGCGCTCTCGACCTGCCGTTCCGCCACCCGGCCCTCGATGCCGTTCGCATCGCCGTGCGCGACGCCGCCGGCATGCAGCGTCCCGGCTGGGCCGTGGATGCCGTCGCCACCGTCCGCGAGCCCTATCGGTCACTCGCGGCCGAGCTGCTCGCGGCCGACTTCCCGGCGCTGAGCGACGACGAGGCGGTCTCCTCGGCGAGCGACCTCGCTCGCCGCCTGGTGATGCGCGGCTTCGACCGCGAGAAGGCGGAGCTGCTCGGAGCGATCCAGCGCGTGCCCGCGGACTCGGAAGAGGGCCGAACCATCCGCCTGCGCCTGCGCGAGCTCGACGCACAACGCCAGGCCCTCGCTGACGAGGGCTCCTGATCCCGTCCCGTCGGCTGGCGTCGGCGGCGTCCACCCGGCAGGATGAGGACATGACTCATCGACGGGACGCGGACGTCGCGATCGACTGTTCCGATCTGTCGATCGCCCGTTCCAGCCGTGGCGGTCCGCCCAAGCGCGTCGTCGACGGCGTGTCGTTCAGACTGCCGCACGGCGGAATCCTCGCGCTGATGGGCCCGACCGGCTCCGGCAAGTCCTCGCTCGCCGCGGTGCTGGCCGGTGCCGATGAGCCCGGCCTCGCGGTCGTGGGCGGCCGTGGCACCGTCGAAGGCGTCGCGGTGAGGCGTCGCGGCCGCGCGCACCGCTATCTCACGTACTACGCGGGCTATGTGCCGCAGGCCGCGGGCGCACACCTTCCTGCCCGTCTCACCGTCGCCGAGGTGATCGGCGAGCCGATCACCAGCCGCGATCGACACGTCAGCGCGCGCGCACTCGCGGTGCGCGTGGCGTCACTTCTGGACGAGCTCATGCTCCCCCTCGGCGCGGCGCCCAAGTACCCCTACGAACTGAGCGCCGGAATGCGCCAGCGCGTGGCGCTCGCCCGGGCTCTCGTGCTTCAGCCGCGCGTGCTGATCGCCGACGAGCCCTTCGCCAACATGGACGTCGAGGTCCGCAAGGCCGCACGCGAGGCGGTGCTCCGGCGTCGACGCGAACTCGACATGGCCGCCCTCGTCGTGACCAACGAGCCGGAGGTCGTGAGCGAGCTCGACGCGGACGTCCTCGTGCTCCGCGCGGGCCACGCCGTCGCCTTCGGGCACGGCACGCAGGACCTGCTGTGGACGCCCGACGGGCGAGCCGATCGCCGCGTCGTCAACTATTGAACGGGCTCACGTGGTCATGAGCACGGCTTGAGCTTTGCTAGTATGGACTGGTTGCCCGCACGAGAGTGCGGAACATTCCTCCATAGCTCAATTGGCAGAGCAATCGGCTGTTAACCGATAGGTTCTTGGTTCGAGTCCAAGTGGGGGAGCGAAAGCCTCGGGGCTCCACCCCCGAGGCTTTCTTCGTCTCCGGGGATCACGTCAGGAGTGCACATGGCGGCTCGCGCGAAGCCTTCGCCCCGTCTGGCCGTGGAGGGCGGTGTCCCTGCGCCGGCGCCGGTCTATCGCTGCGTCCCCCTTCTGATCGCACTCGCCGTGTTCGGCGCGACCGTGCTGTGGGTCGGGCTCGTGGTGCTGTTCGGCGGCGATCCCTGGATGTTCCCGGTCTCCGCACCGGCGCCCTGGCTCTTCCTCGCGCTCGTGCCGTCGGTCATCGCGATCCTGCTCGCCGTCCGGGGGATCGCGCTGTGGTCGCTGCTGTCCGCCGTGGCGAGCCTCTGGCTCGTTCCCACGGGCGTGGCCACGATCGCCGTGGTCCTGGTCGCCCTCTGGACCGTGCGAGGCATCCGCCGGCAGTGGGCGGCCCACGATCTCGATTCCGTGATCGCGACCGCCGCGGCGCACGACCTTCCGGTGCTCGTCGTGCAGCATGTCGCGGGCAAGCCCGGTGCGCGCAGGAGAACAGACACCACGCAGATCCAGGTGCGCGACGTCGACACCGGTGAGCTCTCCACCGCTCGCGTGTGGGGCCCGATGCGCATCGGCACGACCCTGGTGCGGCACGGTATGAACGTCATCGCCCAGGCGCCTCCCGGAGCAGATGCGGAGTTGCGCCGGTGGGTCGAGCGCCAGAACCGCCGGACCGAAGACTGACGCCGCGACGCTCTCAGGCGTCGATCTGGTCGACGCCGGGCGTCCACGAGCTTCCGGGACGGCCCCACCCCCGCTTGCGCGCGAGTTTCTGCACGGTCTTCCAGTCGCCGTCGTCGAGGCGGTCGACGTACAGGATGCCGTCGAGATGATCGAACTCGTGCTGCATGATGCGCGCCCGCCAGCCGTCGACCTGGATGCGGACCGGGTCGCCCACGAGGTCCGTGCCGGTCACCAGCACTTCGTCCGACCGACGCAGCGGGAATCGCTCGCCAGGGAACGAGAGGCATCCCTCGGACTCCTCGTCAGGGTCGGGCGCACCCGGCTCGAGCGGCCTCATCCAGAGTTCGGGGTTGATGATCACACCGCGCCAGGGCGCGCCGTCCTCGTCGGCGTAGTTGTATGTGTAGATGCGCAGCGGCACGCCGACCTGCGGTGCCGCGAGGCCCACGCCGGGAGCGGCATCCATCGTCTCGAACATGTCGGCGACCAGGGTGCGGATCTCGTCCGTGATCTCTTCGACGACGGAGGCGGGGGAGTGCAGGACGGGATCGCCCATGATGCGAATCGGGAGAACAGCCACGCCTTGAGCCTATCGACCGACGCCTGCGGCTAGTGTCGATGTGTGGTGTGGACTGCGGTTGAGCTCGAGGACGTAGGCGATCAGCTCGTCGGCGCGTTCCAGAATCCCGGAATCCTCATCGGCATCCCGCTGGCCCTGCTCGGCGCGATCTTCATGTCGTTCGGCGCGCAGTATCAGCACCGCGGCGTGACGAAGGTCGAGCGCCTCTACGGGTCCCATGGCAGCGGCGGGCTGGGAGCGAACCACCTGCTGAAACTCCTCGCGCGACCGTCCTGGGTGATCGGCACCGTGATGCTGGGGCTCGCGATCGTCTGCCAGCTGTCCGCCCTCGCCTATGCACCCCTCATCGTGGTGCAGCCACTCGGTGCGATCGCACTCGTGATCACCACGCTGCTCAACGCACAGATCAGCGGGCACAAGCCCACGAAGCGCTCGCTCATCGCGATCGGCGCCTGCGTCGGCGGCATCTTCATCTTCGTCACCATCGCGGCGCTGTTCGCGACCGAGAAGCCGGTGTCGAACGGTCAGCTCATCACGATCCTCGTACTGCTGGGCGTCGTCACCATCGTGTTCGCGGGCCTGTGGATCTGGCTGCGCAAGCGAATGGGCGCCCTCTTCTACATCATCGCAGCGGGCGTCATCTACGGCTTCGTCGCGACCCTCGCGAAGGTCGTCATCGTGCGCGTCCAGTCGCAGGACTTCGACTGGCTCACGTTCACGTGCCTCGCCGCCCTCATCGCGGGCGCCATCGTCGGCGCCTACTTCGTGCAGAACGCATACGCTTCGGGCCCGCCGGACCTCGTCGTCGCCGGCCTCACCGTCATCGACCCGATCGTCGCGATCTTCATCGGCTTGACGGTGCTGCAAGAGGCGGCCGGCGCACCGCTCTGGGTCTACATCTCGTTCGCGCTGGTCGGCGCGGTCGCGGTGTGGGGGGTTTTCCAGCTCGCCCGCCACCATCCGCAGGTGCTGAGCGAGAGTCAGGAGCTCCCGATCCAACGGGGGAGCGCCGGAGGAGCGACGGATGCCGCGCACCCGCGCACCGGATCCATCAAGGTGACCGAGGCCGTCGCCAAGGTGTGGCCCGAGCCTCCGGTGAAGGATCGCGCGGACGAGACCGAGGGCAAGGCGGGCAGGTAGGCTCGTCAGCGCGCGCCTGACGCACACGGGGCGGTGGCCAAGCTGGTCAAGGCAGCGGGCTCATAACCCGACGATCGTGGGTTCAAGTCCCACCCGCCCTACGGATCGAGGTCCGTCGCAACCCACCGGGTTGCGACGGACCTCGCGTCTTTCCGGATCGCGGATCACGGTCGAGGAGAAATTCGTTCATACCCCTAACTTTCGGAGGGGGACCCAGTGACGCGCGGCTCGGTTTGGCTGTAGCGTCAGCGACATCAACTGTCCCTGGCTCCTGATGGAGGCGAACAATGAAGTTCCTGCAGAGGCTCGGCCGATCGATCATGCTTCCGGTGGCCGTGCTGCCGGTGGCCGCGATCCTGGTCGGCATCAGCAACTGGATCAAAGGCACGATCGGCGGCGGAGTCGTCGTCGACTTCCTGTACACCGCCGGAATCTCGCTGCTGTCGAATCTGGCGCTGCTGTTCGCCGTCGGCATCTCGATCGGCATGGCGAAGAAGAGCGACGGCACGTCCGCGCTCGCGGGCGTGGTGTCCTGGCTGGTCGTGACCACGCTGCTGAAGCCGGAGTCCGTGATGCTGTTCATGGGCGTGAATGACGTCAACGAGGTGCCCGCCGCGTTCGCCAACGTCGAGAACGTCTTCGTCGGCATCCTCTGCGGCCTGATCGGCGCATTCTGCTACGACAGGTTCAAAGACACCAAGCTGCCCGACGCACTGTCGTTCTTCTCCGGCAAACGCTCGGTGGCCATCGTCACGGCGGGCTTCTCGCTGGTCCTGGCGGCCATCCTGTTCTTCGTCTGGCCGTTCGTCTACGGCGGGTTGGTCACCTTCGGCGAATGGATCTCGTTCCTCGGACCGCTCGGCGCAGGCATCTACGGGTTCCTCAACCGGCTCCTCATCCCGATCGGCCTGCATCACGCACTGAACTCCGTGTTCTGGTTCGACGTCGCCGGGATCAACGACCTGAACAACTTCCTCGCCGGAACAGGCACGTACGGCGTCACCGGTCAGTACATGACGGGCTTCTTCCCGATCATGATGTTCGGCCTGCCAGGTGCCGCCCTCGCGATGTACCTCACGGCCAAGAGCACACGCAAGAAGATCACATACGGCATCCTGCTGTCCGCTGCGATCGCCTCGTTCTTCGTCGGCGTCACGGAACCGCTCGAGTTCTCCTTCATGTTCCTGGCTCCGGTGCTGTACCTGGTGCACGCGGTCTTCACCGGCATCTCGATGGCGATCAGTGCGATCCTGCCGGTCCGCATGGGCTTCGGGTTCTCCGCCGGATTCGTCGACCTCGTCCTCAACTGGACGAACCCGATGGCGCAGAACCCGTGGCTGATCCCGGTCATGGGCGTCTTCTGGTTCTTCATCTACTTCGGGGTGTTCTACTTCTTCATCAAGCGGTTCAACCTCAAGACGCCGGGCCGCGAGGACGACAACATCCTCGAGGAGGGCACGGAGTTCGACACGCATGACGTCGACCAGAAGTACCTCGTCACCGGAAGCCGCTTCATCGACGCGTTGGGCGGCAAGGAGAACATCCTCGACCTGGACAATTGCGCCACGCGCCTGCGATTGGAGATCGACGACGTCAGTCAGGTCGACGACGCGGCGCTCAAGCGAGCGGGAGCGGCCGGGACGATGAAGCCCGGCGGAAAGTCCGTCCAGGTGATCTACGGCACCAACGTGCAGTTCGTGAAAGACGCCATGGAGCAGATCATCTCGGGCCAGGCCGAGGCGCCGGCAGGAGCCGCACCGGAGCAGACCCCGGCCACCGGAGGCACCGCGGTGCTGACGGACGCGCCGACGACCACCGCCGTCAAGCTCCGCCAGCCGCTCGAGGGCAAGATCGTGCCGCTGACGGCGGTGCCCGACCCCACGTTCGCGCAGGGGATCATGGGCCCGGGCGTAGCGATCGAGCCGACCGGCGACACCGTGGTCGCGCCCGCTGACGGCACCATCGGCGCCACGTTCGACAGCAGCCACGCGGTGGCGCTCGTCCTCGGCGACGGCACCGAGCTGCTCATCCACGTCGGCATCGACACGGTCGGCATGAAGGGCGACGGCTTCGAGACCCTCGTCGAGAAGGGGCAGAAGGTCACGGCGGGCACGCCGCTCCTGCGCTTCGATCTCGCGAAGATCCACGCAGCCGGGCACCCATCGATCACGCCGGTGATCGTGCTCAACAACGAGAACGCCGCCGTCACCTTCGAGTGACCTCGGCGTCCCGGCGACGATGAACGGGACGGATGCCTCTCACTGAGACATCCGTCCCGTTCTCACATCGCGTTGCCGATGTAGGAGTACTTGACGAAGACCTCGGGGGCCAGTCCTGCCTCTTCGAGCACGCCCTGCACGGCACTGAGCATGTAGCTGGAGTCCCAGCCCATATAGAGCGAATGCTCGTCGTCGAGGCGGTCCCACTGGCCGTTCCAGGACTGCGCGGTGTAGACCGGGCCACCCCGGCGCGCGCTGTACGCGACGACCGCCTCGCGGGAGTCCGCCCAGAGCCGCTTGAAGACGCGGTTGAAGAGGTACTTGACGTCGGGCACTTCCCAGTGCTCGCCGCAGTACTCGACATACGACCACTCCCGGTGCCACCCCGGAGGCCATCCGCGACGGCGCACGGCGTCGAGGATCGGGGTCAGGCCGTCGTCGTCGATCGCGGGACCGCCCGGACGCTTCCAGACCTCGACGAATCGGCCGGTGAGCTGCGCCGAGCGGTCCGCGATCGCCGCCGTGCCCCAGGAGGGGAGCTCGGCGAGCTCGGCGGTCGCGGCGACGGAACTGCGCGCGTACAGCGCCCGCTTCTCGGGGAACGACCGATCGAAGGCGCGGAGCGCGAGATCCTCCTCGAGGATGGTGAGATTGCCGATCGTGTTGGCGAGGGCGCGATGGCTGTTCTGCTCGTCGTCGGTGTACGACGCCCACTCGCGCACGCCGTCGCCCGACCACCCGTCGCCAGGAGCGAGCGGGAAGATGTGCTCGACGTCGAGTCCGCCCGCGCCGTCCACTCCGGCGATGCGGCCGAGGACGTAAGCCGCGTGGGGGAGCTCCGAGTACTTCAGGGCCACCGCGATCCGCTCGTCGGACGGCGTGATGCGAGAGATCGCCGACACCAGCGCGCCGGCGCCCTCTTCGCGCGCGCGGCAGAGGCGCGCGACCAGGCGATCGACCCCGGTGCCGACCACCGCTCGGCGCACGAGCAGCGACTGCACCATCTCGAGCGTGTCGATCAGCTCGTCGCGCCCGATCGACCCCAGCTCGAAGTCGCGGTACGCCCGCATCACGAGCGGATACATACCCGTGCCGAAGGTGCCGAGGTAGGCGAGGTGACGCGTGATCTCGGCATCCGGCGCCTCCTTCGGCCGGAGCAGGATGCGATACACGCGGGAGAGCTCGCGCCACTCGTCGGCGTGGTGCAGGAGGCCGTCGAAGTCGAGCCGCGGGAACTCGTGACGGAACGCGTCGTACACGCCGCGGCCGCCGACGACGGTGACCTCTCGGCCGGTCCGCATGACGAGGTACTGCCTCCAGAACTCCGCGATCGAGTCGCCGGTGTTCTGCTCGATCGCCTGCCAGTAGTCGGCCTCGATCTCACGCTGCTCCGAGTGGTTGAGCCCCATCAGCACGTAGTTGTGGATGAGCTCGTGGTCGCGCAGCGGCTCACCGGTCGAGTTGAGGCTCTCGAAGATCTGCTGCGCGTTGGCGCCGGCGCCCAGCGTGATCGCCACATGCTCGAGCTTCTGGAGCCCTCGCCAGATGTGGGGCGCCTCTTCGAGGCTGATCTGACTGCGGAAGAACGCGTAGTTGTCATCGAATCGCGAATCGCGGTGCTCGCCCGCTGCCAGGGGAAGGTCGAGCACGACGCGCTCGAACACGGAGGCCCACGCGCGATGCGGGCGCAGCTTCGTGCGTGTCGCGTCGTGCGAGTGCACGAGCACCCGCTGCAGCTGATCGGCGAGGTCGGGATCCGCCTCGCGCACAGTGTGATGCAGGGCGGCGACGAGCAGCATGAGCGTCGTCGTCCGCTGCTGCCCGTCGATCAGCACGAGTTCTGCGTCGGATCCCTCGCCGCTCGCCGAAGAGAGGATCGAGCCGATGAAGTGCATCTGCCGATCGTCGAGATCCGCCACGGCACGGATGTCGGAGAGGAGCTGCTCGCACCCGCCGATGTCCCACCGGTACTGCCGCTGATACACCGGGACGACGATCGTCCAGTCCGCGGCGGAGAGCCAGCCGATGGTGTTGACAGCAGTGGCATCGACGTTCGTGGCAGTGACCATGGCGTGTCCAGTCTAGGCCGGGCTCCCCGCCTCGGAGCGGGCGCGCGACGGCCCCCGGTTATTCACGGCGCGGGCTTCGGGGTCGTCCAGACCCCCGAGGTAGGCTTACCTAAGTTGAGCCTGTTAAAACGTGCTGGCTCACTGACCGAAAGGCATGATTCGTCATGGGTTACATCAAGTCCGCCGCTCTCGACGAGACCGGCTTCGTGGTGCTCGACTCCTACGGTGAGGAGATCGACCCGCAGGAGTGGCTGTCGATCGAGTACGTCGACTGGAAGTCGTCGGGCGACACCCGCTTCGCGCCGCTCGCGTCCGCCAAGGGCGAGATCGAGTGCAACGGGTTCTGGAACCACACGCCGCCGCGCACCGACAAGGACGGCGTCTGGATCCCCGAACAGACCGAGAAGGCGCCGACCCTGACGCGTCGCGCACAGGAGCCGGGCTCGAACGTCGGCCGCTGCCGCATCATCGAGCTGCAGCCCAACACCTACGCCGACGCGCTGTACAACCTCCACCAGGACGACAACAACCGCCTCAACCCCGACGGCACCGGCTGGGTCGTGCGCGGGTTCTTCAACCTCACCGACGACAAGAACAGCTACTTCGTGCTGCGTGAGAACCGCACCGACCCGAGCATCGAGTACCGCGTCGCGCTTCCCGCCGGCGCCCAGCTCATCGTCGACACGCAGCGCCTGTGGCACGCCGTGCACCACGACGGCACCGAGCCGCGCTACTGCCTCATCACGTCGTGGGAGTCGGGCCCCGAGCTCGACGCATACATGGAGAAGTACCACGCTGTGCCGACCGCACCGCAGTTCGAGGTCGCGCAGGAGGTGCTCGACGCCGGTCAGGCCGAGCAGGCCCGCCGTGACGCCGCGCGCGCCGCGTACTACGCCGCCAAGGGCAAGGCCGAGGTCCAGGCCATGAGCGAGGCCTGAGCACCGCCCGCCTGATCGGAGAGGGCCCGGGAATCACAGTCTTGTGATTTCCGGGCCCTCTCCGCGATAATGGCGGCAGCACAACCGAACAGCACGTCATGACACCGTCACAGGTCGTAGGGGAAGACGCACCTGACGAACGGAGAGATCATGGCGACACAAAAAGCGCGTGGGGTGATCTTCATCCACTCCGCGCCACGGGCGTTGTGCCCCCACCTCGAGTGGGCGGTCGGGCGAGCCCTCGGCCGCGCCGTCAGCTTCGATTGGGCGGATCAGCCGGTGCTGTCGGGCAGCCGGCGCTCCGAGTTCTACTGGGAAGGCGCCGCCGGGACCGGCTCGGCCCTGGCCACCGCCATCCGCGGTTGGGAGCACCTGCGCTTCGAGGTCACCGAGGATCCCACTCCCCGCAGCGACGGCGGCCGTTGGCTGCACACGCCGGGCCTCGGCATCCATTACGCCCAGACCGACACCGCGGGAAACGTCGTCATCGGCGAGGACCGCATCCGCTACGCGATGGAGATCGCCGGAGGCGACGCGTTCGAGCTGCAGCGCGAACTCGATGTCGCGCTCGGCGCGGCGTGGGACGAGGAGCTCGAGCCGTTCCGGCACGCGAGCGACGATGCGCCCGTCGTCTGGCTGCACAAGGTCGGCTGACGCCACAACCCCACAGACGCAGGCGGCGCGAGGCGCCACTACCGAGGCTCGGAGGCCGTGAATCCCGGGTCGCGGGACCGCGAACCGCCGCCTGACACGACAGACGCCCCCGGCACCGCCGGGGGCGTCTTCGCGTCGCGGGTCGTCAGACCGAGCGGAAGGCGACGACGGCGTTATGGCCGCCGAAGCCGAACGAGTTGCTGATCGCGAGCTGGTCGCCGGCGCCGAGGGCGATCGGCGCGCCCGAGATGCGCAGCGGGATGTCGGGGTCCTGCGTGCTGACGTTGATGGTCGGCGGCGCCTGGCGCTCGCGCAGCGCGAGGAGGGTGAAGATCGCCTCGAGCGCGCCAGTGCCGCCCAGCAGGTGCCCGGTCGCACCCTTCGTCGCAGAGACCGGGATCTCGTGGACGCGGTCGCCGAAGACGCTCAGCAGAGCCTTGTACTCGGCGATGTCGCCCGTCGGCGTCGACGTCGCGTGCGCGTTGATGTGCGTGACCTCGTCGGGAGTGGCGCCCGCCTGCTCGAGCGCGAGGCGAACCGCGCGCGAGGCGCCCAGGCCCTCGGGCTCCGGAGCCGTGATGTGGTACGAGTCGGCCGTCACGCCACCGCCGACGACCTCGCCGTAGATCTTCGCACCGCGGGCCTTGGCGTGCTCCTCGGTCTCGAGGACCAGCGCTGCCGCTCCCTCGCCCATGACGAACCCGTCCCTGTCGACGCTGTACGGGCGCGACGCGGTCTCGGGGGAGTCGTTGCGCTTGGACAGCGCCTGCATCGCGGCGAAGGCGGCGATCGTGAGCGGGTGGATGACGGCCTCGGCGCCACCCGCGATGATGACGTCGGCGCGACCCGCACGAAGGCTCTCGAACGCGTTGACGAGCGACTCGGTGCTCGATGCGCACGCCGAGGCCACGGTGCGCGCGTAGGCGCGGGCGTTCAAGTGCATCGAGACGGCCGCGGCGGGCGCGTTCGGCATGAGCATCGGGACGCTCATCGGCATGACACGGCGGGGACCCTTGGTCTTGAGCGTGTCCCACCCCGCGAGCGTGGTCTGCAGACCCCCGATGCCGGTCGCGAAGTCCACGGCGAACCGCTCGGGCTCGACCTCCGGCTTGCCCGCGTCCTCCCACGCCTCGAACGCCGCGACGAGCGCGAACTGCGCCGAAGGGTCGAGACGGTTGGCGACAGGGCGCTCCAGCACGGAGTCGGGCCGGACGAGCGCCTGTGCGGCGAAGGTGACGGGGAGCTGGTATTCCTCGACCCATTCCTGCTCGATCGTGTGCGTGCCGGATGCTCCGTTCAGCAGCGCCGACCAGCTCTCGGGGGCGGTGCCGCCGACGGGGGTCGACGCACCGATGCCGGTGACGACGATACGGGGTGTGCTCATGGAGATCAGAGTCCTCGTGATGCTGGCCGGTGGGGGCCGCGGCCCCCACCGGGATGGTCCTACGCCTGGTTCGACGTGATGAAGGTGACGGCGTCGCCGACGGTCTTGAGGTTCTTGACCTCGTCGTCCGGAATGGTGACGCCGAACTTCTCCTCCGCGTTGACGACGATCGTCATCATCGAGATCGAGTCGATGTCGAGGTCGTCGGTGAACGACTTCTCGAGCGCGACCTCGTCGGCCGAGATGCCGGTCTCGTCGGTGATGAGCTCCGCGAGTCCGGCGAGGACCTCGTCGTTGGTGAATGCCATGGGATTCTCCTGTTTGTTAGGGGTAGGCGTGCCCGAGCGGGCCGGGAATCAGTCTAGGGTCGCGGTTCGCCGCGTCAGGGAAGGACGACCACCTGCGCGCCGAAAACCAGCCCGGCGCCGAAGCCGATCTGGAGCGCGAGGCCGCCGCTGAGTTCCGGGTGCTCCTCGAGCAGTCGGTGCGTGGCCAGCGGGATGGAGGCCGCCGAGGTGTTGCCGGTGGTCTCGATGTCGCGGCCGACCAGCACCGTGTCGGGAAGGCCCAGCTGCTTGGCGAACTCGTCGATGATGCGCATGTTGGCCTGATGGGGCACGAAGGCGGCGAGATCGGATGCCTCGACCCCGGCGGCCTCGAGCGCCTGGCGTGCGACCTTCACCATCTCCCAGACCGCCCAGCGGAAGACCGTGGGGCCTTCCTGGCGGAGGGTCGGCCATGGCGCGACGCCGTCGCGGAACTCGGTGAGCGTGTGATTCATGCCCACCGCGTCGGCCTTCGAGCCGTCGGAGCCCCACACCGTGGGTCCGATGCCGGGCGTGTCGCTGGGCCCGACGACCGCTGCGCCCGCGCCGTCGCCGAGCAGGAACGAGATGCTGCGGTCGGCCGGGTCGACGATGTCGCTGAGCTTCTCCGTGCCGATGACGAGGGCGTAGTGCGCCGCGCCGGCGCGGATGAGGGCGTCTGCCTGGGCGACGCCGTAAGCGAAGCCTGCGCATGCGGCGTTCACGTCATATGCAGCCGCGGGGTTGGCACCCACGCGGTCCGCCACGATCGCCGAGACGGAGGGGCTCTGCTTCGGGTTGCTGATGGTCGCGACGATGACGGCGTCGACCTGCGACGCGTCGACGCCGGACCGCTCGATCGCCTCGCGGGCGGCATCCGTCGCAAGGTCGATCGCGTCCGTCTCGGCCACCGCACGAGTGCGCGTGACGATGCCGGTGCGCTGGCGGATCCACTCGTCGCTCGAGTCGATCGGGCCGATGAGGTCGTCGTTCGGCACGGCGATCTCGCCTCGGGCGGCGCCGTACGAGTAGATGCGCGTGTGGGCGGCACCGGTGGGCTGGATGAGGCTGCGGGTCATGCGGGGGTACTCCGGTCAGGCGTCGGCGGCCACCAGTGCGGCGGCGGCCTCCAGGTCAGCGGGCGTCTTGACGGCGACGGCGGGAACTCCGCGGAGGGCGCGCTTCGCGAGCCCGACGAGCGTGCCCGCGGGGGACAGCTCCACGATGCCCGATACCCCGGCGTCTGCGAAAGACGCCATGCACAGGTCCCAGCGCACCGGCGAGGCGACCTGGTCGACGAGGAGGTCGACGAACGCACGGCCAGACGCCACAGCGGAGCCGTCGCGGTTGGTCCACAGCGTGATCCCCGGATCGGACACGTCGTGGTCGGCCGCGGCCTCACGCAGAGCCTCGACCGCCGGCGCCATGTAGTCGGTGTGGAAGGCGCCCGCGACCTGCAGCGGGATCACGCGGGTCCCGGCGACCGGCTCGGCCGCGAGGGCCTGCAGGGCGTCGAGCGCGCCGGCCACGACGAGCTGGCCGCCGCCGTTGTAGTTCGCGGGGGAGAGGCCGAGCTCTTCGAGACGGGCGAGGACGGATGCCTCGTCCCCGCCGATCACGGCGCTCATGCCGGTCTCGGCGGTCGCCGCGGCCTCCGCCATCGCGCGGCCCCGGATCCCGACGAGGGTGAGTGCGGACTGCTCGCTGAGGACGCCCGCCGCCGCAGCGGCGGCGACCTCGCCGACGGAGTGCCCGGCGACGCCGCCGATGCGCTCACGGTCGGGCAGCGCGTTCCACGACAGCAGGCTGGCCGCGACGATGAGCGGCTGCGCCACCTGGGTGTCGCGGATCTGGTCGGCGTCCCACTCGGTGCCGGCGGCGACGAGGTCGACCCCCGACCACTCGGAGTACTGCGCGAGGCGATCCGCCGCGCCGTCCGATTCGAGCCAGGGAGTCAGGAAGCCGGGGGACTGGGAGCCCTGCCCGGGGAAGACCGCGATTCTCACCGTTCCATCCTGTCAAGGATCAGAAAGGTCGTTCTGGCGACACCGTCACAAGAATCGCGCGCTGCTTTGTGTGTGATCCACACTGACAGGGCGATCAGGCCGGGTTGCGCCGGGCCGGCGGGCGGCGGCGCGAGGCATCCGTCCCGATCGACCCGAGGATCAGCGCCGTCTGCAGGATCAGCGCCTCGCGGGGACCGGTGGCGTCCCACCCGATGACCTCGGACACCCGCTTGAGGCGGTAACGCACCGTGTTGGGGTGTACGAACAGCTCGCGTGCGGTGGCCTCGAGCGAACGGCCGTTGTCGAGGTAGGCCCATAGCGTCGACACGAGGTCGGCACTGTGGGACTGGAGCGGGCGGTAGATGCGCTCGACGAGCGTGAGCTTGGCCAGCGGATCCCCGGCGAGCGCGCGCTCGGGGAGGAGGTCGTCAGCTTCGACGGGGCGGGGCGCATGGCGCCACGCGCGCGCGACGGCGAATCCGGCGAGGGCGGCACGCGCGCTCTGGCTCGCGTCGACGAGCGCCGGCACGGTCGGGCCGAGCACGAGGTATCCGGCGCCGAAGCCGGGCTCGAGGCGGCGCGCGATCTCGGCGAAGGGAAGGTCGGACACGGCATCGTCCGCGCCGGTCGACGCTTCGGAGCGCCCGACGACCAGTACGAGGCGCGAGCCCTGCACGCCGATCAGGACGTCGACACCGAGCTTGCGCGCCGTACGACGGAGCTGATCGACGTCGAACTGCGGGGGAGTCGTGCCGACGAGCACCGCGACCTCGCCGTGGCCGTGCCAGCCCAGGGCGGCGATGCGGCTCGGCAGCTCCTCATCGGCCTCGCCGGTGAGGATCGAGTCGACGACGAGCGCCTCGAGGCGCGCATCCCAGAGGCCGCGGGCCTCGGCGGCGCGCGCGTACACGTCGGCCGCCGCGAACGCCACCTCGCGAGAGTAGAGCAGGATCGCCTCGCGCAGGTGCTCCCCCTTGCCCGCGACCCGCTCCTCGGTCACCTCGACGGTGACGCGGATGAGCTGGAGCGTCTGCTGCAGGCTGACGCTCCGCAGCAGCTCACGGGGTGCCGCCGCGAAGATGTCGGACGCGATCCACGGCGTCGAGGCGGGGTCCTCGTACCACTGGATGAACGACGTGATGCCGGCCTGGGCCACCAGCCCGACGGCGGACCGTCGGGCCGGTGGCATCTCGGCATACCAGGGCAGCGTCTCCTCGAGGCGCTTGATGGTGACGGTCGCGAGGTCGCCGGAGATGCGTCGCAGCCAGGCGAGCGTCTCGACCTTGTCCATCACCTCGGTGGACTTGCCCATCTGCGGGTCAGCTCTCGCCGCCCGCGTTCCCGCTCGTGCCGGCGGTCACGTCGTGCAGGCGGTACTTCTGGATGGCCTGCGCGGCGAGGCTGCGGTCGACGGCACCCTCTTCGGCCAGAGCCTGGAGCGTACGGACCGCGACCGAAGGGCCGTCGATCTTGAAGAAGCGACGGGCCGCGGCGCGCGTGTCGGAGAAGCCGAAGCCGTCGGCACCGAGCGTCGCGAAGCGGTTCGGGACCCACGGACGGATCTGGTCCTGGACCGCGTGCATGAAGTCGCTGACCGCGACCACGGGGCCGGCGGCGTCCTTCAGCTTCTCGGTCAGGTAGGCGGTGTGCGGCTCCTCCTCCGGGTGGAGGAAGTTGTGCTCGTCGGCGGCGAGTCCGTCGCGTCGCAGCTCGCTCCACGAGGTGACCGACCAGACGTCGGCCTGCACGCCCCAGTCGTCGCGCAGCAGCTGCTGCGCCTCGAGCGCCCACGGCACTCCCACGCCCGAGGCGAGGAGCTGAGCCTTCGGGCCCTCGCCCTCGGCGGTCGAGACGCGGTGGATGCCGCGCACGATGCCGTCGACGTCCACACCCTCGGGCTCGGCCGGCTGCACCAGCGGCTCGTTGTACACCGTGAGGTAGTACATGACGTTGGGGTCGGGGTGGTTGCCGCCGTACATGCGCTCGATGCCCGAGCGGACGATGTGCGCGATCTCGTACCCATAGGCCGGGTCGTACGACACGGTCGCCGGGTTGGTCGAGGCGAGCAGCAGCGAGTGGCCGTCGGCGTGCTGGAGGCCCTCACCGGTCAGCGTCGTGCGTCCGGCGGTGGCACCGATGATGAAGCCGCGCGCCATCTGATCGCCCGCCGCCCACTGCGCGTCGCCGGTGCGCTGGAACCCGAACATCGAATAGAAGACGTACACCGGGATGAGCGGCTCGCCGTGCGTGGCGTACGAGGTGCCCGCCGCGGTGAACGCGGCGACCGCGCCCGCCTCGTTGATGCCGACGTGGACGATCTGGCCCTGCGGGCTCTCCTTGTAGGCCAGGAGCAGCTCACGGTCGACCGACGTGTAGTTCTGGCCGTGCGGGTTGTAGATCTTCGCCGAGGGGAAGAACGCGTCCATGCCGAAGGTGCGGGCCTCGTCGGGGATGATCGGCACGATGCGGTGGCCGAAGTCCTTCGCGCGGAGGAGGTCCTTGAGCAGACGCACGAACGCCATCGTCGTGGCGATCTCCTGCGTGCCCGAGCCCTTCTTCGGCAGCGCGTACGCGTCGTCGCCCGGCAGCTGCAGCCCGACGTGGTGCGAGCGGCGCTCCGGGAGGAAGCCGCCCAGCGCGCGACGACGCTCCAGCATGTACTGGATCGTCTCGTCGTTCGAGCCGGGGTTGTAGTACGGCGGCAGGTACGGGTTCTCCTCGAGCTGCGCGTCCGAGACCGGGATCCGCATCGAGTCGCGGAAGTACTTGAGGTCCTGCAGGGTCATCTTCTTCATCTGGTGGGTCGCGTTGCGGCCCTCGAAGTGATGCCCGAGGCCGTAGCCCTTGATCGTCTTGGCGAGGATCACGGTGGGCTGGCCCTTGTGCTCGGTGGCGGCCTTGTACGCGCCGTAGACCTTGCGGTAGTCGAGGCCGCCGCGGCGGAGCTTGCCCCAGATGTCGTCGTCCGACCAGTCCTTCACGAGAGCCGCCGTGCGCTCGTCGCGCCCGAAGAAGTGCTCGCGGATGAACGCGCCGTCCTCCGCGCGGTACGTCTGGAAATCGCCGTCCGGCGTGGTGTTCATGAGGTGCACGAGGGCGCCGTCGGTGTCCTTGGCGAGAAGCTCGTCCCACCCGCTGCCCCAGACCACCTTGATGACGTTCCAGCCCGCCCCGCGGAAGAAGCTCTCGAGCTCCTGGATGATCTTGCCGTTGCCGCGCACCGGGCCGTCGAGGCGCTGGAGGTTGCAGTTGACGACGAACGTGAGGTTGTCCAGACCCTCGTTCGCCGCGACCTGCAGCTGACCGCGGCTCTCGACCTCGTCCATCTCGCCGTCGCCGAGGAATGCCCAGACGTGCGAGTTCGACAGGTCCTTGATGCCGCGGTTGGTGAGGTACTTGTTCGACATCGCCTGGTAGATGGCGTTGATCGGTCCGAGACCCATCGACACCGTCGGGAACTGCCAGTACTCCGGCATGAGGCGCGGGTGCGGGTAGGACGGAAGCGCGTGGGGTGCCTTCGACTTCTCCTGGCGGAAGCCGTCGAGCTGCTCGGAGCTCAGGCGGCCCTCGAGGAAGGAGCGGGCGTAGATGCCGGGGGAGGCGTGACCCTGGATGAAGATCTGGTCGCCGCCGGTCGGGTCGTCGAGACCACGGAAGAAGTGGTTGAAGCCGACCTCGTACAGCGACGCGGACGACGCGTACGTCGAGATGTGGCCGCCCACGCCGATGCCGGGACGCTGGGCGCGGTGCACCGTGACCGCGGCGTTCCAGCGGATCCACCGGCGGTACCGGCGCTCGAGCTCCTCGTCGCCCGGGAACTCGGGCTCGTTCTCGGGGGCGATCGTGTTGATGTAGTCCGTCGTGGGAACCTGCGGAACGTTGAGCTGCAGCTCGTGGGAGGTCTGCAGCAGGCTCAGCATGATCTCGCGGCCACGTCCGTGGCCCTTCGCCTGCACGAGCTGCTGGAGGGACTCCTGCCACTCGGAGGTCTCATCGGGATCGCTGTCGAGGGGTTCCTGCGAGTACGGATCCTGATCGTTGACAGTCACAGAAGACCTTTCGTCGTCTGGCAGATCGTGCCAGGTAATCGCTACCGGAGCGGCGCGGGCGTTGTCTGCCCTGCACAAACGCACCAACTGCCAGCCTAGCGAGTTCGAGACCGTCCGGACGCACCTCGTAGACTGGCCGCGAGGGCCTTTAGCTCAGCTGGTAGAGCGCCACGTTTACACCGTGGATGTCGTCGGTTCGATCCCGGCAGGGCCCACCGAAGTTCTTCAGGGCCGATCCGCTCGCGGATCGGCGTCTCCGCCCCGATCGCCGTCGTCGTGATGGTGCGAGACGACGTGCGGCAGCGCGAACTCCTCGTAGCCGGGCTGGCCGATCCTGGAGTGCCGGTGGGAGTACGCGAAGTAGATGACGAAGCCGATGACGAGCCACACCAGGAATCGCAGCCACGTCTCCACGGTGAGGTTGAGCATCAGATAGACGCAGATCGCGGCGGACAGCCCCGGCAGCCACGGGTTCAGCGGCACGCGGAAGCTGCGGTGAAGGTCCGGGCGCTTGCGCCGCAGCACGATGACGCCGATCGACACGAGCACGAACGCCGAGAGTGTGCCAATGTTGACCATCTCTTCGAGCAGCCCGATCGGGGTGAAGCCTGCGACGACGGCGACGATGATCGTGACGAGGATCGAGATGACCCACGGAGTGCGGAACCGCGGGTGCACCTTCGCGAGCCGAACAGGCAGGAGCGCGTCGCGCGACATCGCGAAGATGATGCGCGTCGCCCCGATCAGCAGCGTGAGCACGACCGTGGTGAGACCGGCCACGGCTCCTGCCGAGATCAGCGTCGCCATCCAGGTCGCGCCGTGGAATGCGAACGCGTTGGCGAGGGCGGCCGCCGGGTCGAGGTCCTGATAGGGCACCATCCCCGTCACCACGAGCGCGACGGCGCAGTACAGCAGCGTGCAGATCACCAGCGACGCGATGATGCCGATCGGCAGGTCGCGCTGCGGGTTCCGCGTCTCCTCGGCCGTGGTCGCGACGACGTCGAACCCGATGTAGGCGAAGAACACGAGCGCGGCGCCGGCGAAGATACCTCCGACGCCGAACGCCGTCGGCTCGATGCCGGAGAAGAACTGCAGCAGCGGCTGGCTCAATCCCGTCGCGGTGTCCCTCGGTGCGGGCGCCGGGACGAAAGGCGACCAGTTCGCCGGGTTCACGAACAGGAGGCCGGCGACGATCACGAACAGCACGATGAAGAGCTTCACGGCGACGAGCACCATGTTCACGCGCAACGATTCCTTGATGCCGAACGTCATCAGGCCGCCGAGCACGAGGACGAGCAGGATCGCCATCAGATCGACGGTGCCGCCGTATCCGATCTCGGCCGGGATCGGCATCCCGAGCTGCTCGAAGAGCGTGCCGAGATACGCGCTCCATCCCTGCGCGACAACGCTCGCGCCCAGGAACATCTCGAGGATGAGGTCCCACCCGATGATCCAGGCGAACAGCTCGCCGAGGGAGGAGTAGGAGAACGTGTAGGCGGAGCCCGACACGGGCACGGTCGACGCGAACTCGGCGTAGCAGAGCGCCGCGAGCGTGCAGGCGATCGCGGCCACCACGAAGCTGATCACTATCGCCGGGCCCGCGACCTCGTGCGCGGCACGGCCGGTGAGGGTGAAGATGCCGGCGCCGATCACGACGCCGATGCCGAAGACGGTGAGGTCGAGGGCCGTCAGGGACTTCTTCAGTCGGAATTCCGGTTCGTCGGTGTCGGCGATCGACTGCTCGACGGACTTTGTGCGGAGAACGCCCATGGTGCGCGCCTTTCGTCTTCGGAAGGGCCGGTCGTCGAATGCTAGTCGCCACCGCTCGCGCCGTCGATGCCTGACGGTAGGTTGGTGACGTGAACGCCAGCCCCGCAGACCAGCGCCGCCTCGTCGAGGTCGCCCAGCTCGACGCCCGCATCCGCCAGGCCGACAACGCCCGCAAGAATCCGCCCCAGGCCGGTCGCGTTCAGGAGCTGCTGGGCCGTCGTCAAGAGCTCTCGCAGGAGCTCGGCACGCGCCTCGGCGCCCGTGACGATCTGCGCACCGAGCTGTCGCGCATCGAGTCCGACGTCGCCGTCGTCGACGCTCGCGCAGCCCGCGACTCGGACCGTCTCGCCGCCTCGACGAACTCGAAGGAGGCCCAGGGGCTCGAGAGCGAACTGACCGCCCTCGCCCGGCGCAAGAGCGACCTCGAAGACGCGGAGCTCGCCGTCATGGAGCGGCTCGAGATCGCCGACGCCGCCGTCGCCGAGCAGGAGGCCCTCATCGCGGCGACCAACGCCGAGGGCGCCGAGCTGAGCGCCGAGGGCAAGCGGGCTGTCGCCGAGGCGACCGCGGCCTTCGATGCCGCCACGCGTGACCGCGCGGCCGTCGCCGGCAGCGTCCCGGCCGACCTGCTCGCCCTGTACGACCGCCTCGCCGTCCGCAGCGCCGGTGCCGCGTTCCTGCGCCGTCGCACGTGCGAGGGATGCCACATGGTGCTCGCGGGCACCGACCTGCACGTGCTGCGCCAGGCGGGCGAGGACGATGTCGTGATGTGCCCCGAGTGCGGCTGCATCCTCGTGCGCGACGACGAATCCGGACTGTGACGGCGGCAGGCACTCTCTGCGGTGGGCGTGTCTGAGGCCCCGGGCTGGATCGTCCTCGGGCGGACCGGACGCGGTGCCGCCGTCATCCTGCTCGACGCGAACGCCGAGGAGTTCGGGCGTGACGAAGTCGAAAGAGGCCCGCTGACGTCGTGGATCTCGGATGCCGAGGTCCGCTGGGCGCCCCGGTGGGTCTGGCACGACACCCCGCAGTGGTATGCCGCGCTGCTCGCCGACGGCGTCCGCGTGGCCCGGTGCCATGACCTCCGCCTGTGCCACGCGATCCTGCGCGAGTCGGCACTGGTCTCCGAGACGGCAGCGGTGAGACGGTCGCGGGAATGGGATGCCGCCCCGCACGTCGACGCCGAAGCGGCCGCGCCGACCCTCTTCGAGCTGGACGCTGTCGGACGCCCCTCCGGTCCGCCCCCGGACGCCGACGCGGCGCTGGCCGAGTTCGCGCGGCAGCGGGACGCGATCGCCGACTGCGCCGCGCCCGGCCGCCTGCGGCTGCTGACGGCGGCCGAGTCGGCGGGCGCGCTCGTGGCCGCCGAGATGCGCGCCGCGGGACTCCCGTGGGACGCTGAGGCGCACGACCGCATCCTCGTAGAGACGCTGGGGGAGCGCCGCCCCGGCGGCGCGCAGCCCGCCAAGCTCGCCGCCTCGGCGGAGCGGGTCCGCGCGGCACTCGGCGACCCCACGGCGAGCCTCGACTCGCAGCCGAAGCTGCTGCGGTCGCTGCACCGCGCCGGCGTGCTCGTCGATTCCACGAGCCGATGGGAGCTCGCCGAGCAGCGGCATCCCGTCATCGAACCTCTCCTCGAGTACAAGAAGCTGTCGCGGCTGCTGTCGGCGAACGGATGGACGTGGCTGGCCGAGTGGGTCGCCGACGGCCGGTTCCGCCCCGTCTTCGTGCCGGGCGGCGTCGTCACCGGGCGCTGGGCGTCATCGGGCGGGGGAGCGCTGCAACTGCCGCGCCAGCTGCGCGAGGCCGTGCGCGCCGACCCTGGCTGGCGGCTCGTCGTCGCCGACGTCGCGCAGCTCGAGCCGCGCGTGCTCGCGGCGATGTCGGGCGACACCGCGCTCGCGGCTGCCGCACGCGGACGGGACCTCTACGCCGGGATCGTCGACAGCGGCGCGGTGGCGACCCGGCAGGAGGCGAAGATCGCGATCCTCGGCGCGATGTACGGCGCCACGACGGGGGAGTCCGGCAGGCTGGTCCCGCGCCTGCGTCGCGCGTACCCGCGGGCGATGGCGCTCGTCGACGATGCCGCGCGCACCGGCGAGGACGGCGGCATCGTCTCGACGTGGCTCGGCCGCACGTCGCCCGCCCCGTCGCCGGAGTGGTCGGCCGCGCAGTCGCGCGCGACCGAGGCCGAGGCATCCGGAGCCGACGAGACCCGCGCCCGGCGCTGGGCCCGCGATCGGGGCCGCTTCACCCGGAACTTCGTCGTGCAGGGTACCGCCGCCGAGTGGGCGCTCGCGTGGCTCGCCGACCTCCGCGGGCGTCTGGCCGCCCTCCCGGCCGTGCCTGCTGAGCGCGCCGCGCCGCGCTCAGGCCCTGCGTTCGCGCGACGGCCGCATCTCGCCTTCTTCCTCCACGACGAGGTGATCGTGCACACCCCCGAGGAGCACGCGGATGCCGCCGCTCAGGCGGTGACGGATGCCGCGGCCACGGCTGCGCACCTGCTCTTCGGTGGCTTCCCGCTCGACTTCCGGCTGGACGTGCGCATCGCCGAGACCGCGCTCAAGGACTGACGCCCGCGCCGCAGCCTTCGCCGACGCGGACCTGCGGCGGGTTCATCAGCGGTGTGTGCACGATCGCCTGCGCGTCGGCGTCGCCGCGAGGAATCAGAAAGTGGAACTCGAGCACGTTGACTTCGTCGGGCGACAGATTGACTCTGGCGGTACTCGCGGCGCGGCCCTCAGAGATCGCCGTCGCAGCGGGGTAGGGCTCATCCTTCACGACCACCCCGCCGACGAACGACCCCTCGGGCGCGACGACCGTGACGTTCGTGCCGATGTCACCGGCTCCGACGCCGAACAGTCCGCCGCCCGTGACGCTCACGGGGAGCGACCCGACGTCGACCGGCGCGTGGCTGCCCATGGTCACCGTCACGGCCACTTCAGCCAGATCGTCCGAACGACAATCGACGGTGCTGCTCTCGATGGCGACGTCGAGGTAGCTCGCCATCTTTCCGCCCGTCGCGTCGTTGAAGTAGACGGCGAAGGCGCCCGCGCCAGCGGCGTGCTGCCGGGCCGTTGCTCCGCCGATGGGGGAGCCGGCGAACACCGCTTGCTCATCGGCATGTGCGCTCCACACTGAGATCCGACCTTCTGCGGCGGGCTCCTCGACGGCGCTCAAGAGGGCCAGCGCGTCCAGCGTGCCGTCCGAGATGCGTCCGAAGACCGCTTCGACGGCCGCCGAGAAGAGCTCTGTCTGATCGTCCGATGACATCGAGAGGTAGGGCTGCACGAGGAGCGCATCGAGCACGTTGCCGGCGTCGAGCACCTGCCCGGACGGCAGAGCGACCGGCCCGGTCACCGACAGCAGCGCCTGCAGGACATACGGGTCCACAGCGATGACCATGTCAGGTGTGTGCCCGGTCAGACTCGCCCACCATGCCGAGGCCAACTGGCCGGAGACGGCGAAGTCCGGCGTCATCGAAGCGTTCTGGACGTATCGGCCGACGCCGTCGCCGTACAAAGCGGTTGTCGGCTGCGCAACTGCGACGATCGGCGTCTCCCTTCGCGGGAACTCGGACGAGTCCGCCTGGTCGACGAGCGTCAGCCGTCCGTCCTCCGCCCGCAGCTCGACGAAACTGCCCGAGATGCCGCCGCCTGTGCGCAACTCGGCCGGGTTCTGCACAAGGAGGAGGATCGAGCGAGGTCCGTCACCCCCGAGAGCCGTGGGAAGGACTCGCGCCGCCCCGGCAGCGGTCTCGGCGACCGGAGCGAGCGCATCGACAGCGTCTCGAACCTGCGTTACGCCTTTGGCCACCGGGGAGACGAGCGAATCGACGTCCAGCGCGTGGAGTGCTTTCGCCGAGGAGGCGAGAGCCCGAGCCGACTCGGCGAGCTGCGCTTCTCCTGCCGCCAGCGCGGCCGTGTCGACGAGCGTCCCCGGGGCCCGCCTCGCGAGTGTCTCGGCGGCCGTGAGGACACCCGGGGCCGCGCCCGAGATGTCGCCGAGTTCCTCCGCCACCACCCTGACCGCGACGAGGTTGGACCCGATGCCGGGGATGGCCTCCGCCACTCTCCACGCCGGATCGCTCGTCGCCCCGGCAGCGCGATCCGCTCCGGCCGACAGATCATCCGTCACCGAGGCAAGACGACCCAGATCGCCGCTCTCGATCGCTTCTCGCGCCTGCTGGGCGACCGGGATGAGACCGTCCAGTTCGACCTTGACCGACCAGATGCGGAACCCGACCCAGCCGGCGAAGACGAGCACCAGCAACCCGAGCGATACGACACCGATCAGGATCCAGCGGCGAGTCTTCCGCGGCGCCCCCATCGCCGTGGACATCGTCACCTCAGCGTCGCGCGGAGCGCCGTCGAACGACCAGGAGGAAGCCGAGGCCGACCGCGAGCGCCGCACCGCCGGCGATCGCAATGGGACCGACGGCTGCCGTCATGCCGGTCGCCGGGAGCGACGCGGTCGAGGGATTGTGGGGGTTCGCCGAACATTGCGGCGTCGCCGGCGGATACGACAGCGGCACCACGAGCGACGGGTTGACCTCGATGGTGGCGGTGATGTCTCCGCGCGTCCAGCGGAAGTTCCCTGGCACCTCGACCCACTGTCCGTTCTCGAACGCCCATCCAGGCCATCCTGTGGCTTCGCCGGCCGCGTTCACCGACGCGCCCGGCCAGAGGACACGACCCGACAGGCTCCCGTTGACGAGAGTGCCGAGCACGATGGTCGACGTGTTGGTGCCGTCGGTGATGACGAGCCTGGCTTCGTTGCTCGTCGCCTGGGCGTCGGGATCGATCAGGGTCACGTTGTACGCGATCCACGGTGCGTCCTTCTCGCAGATGCCGACCGCAGTCGAGCCCGCGAGAGTGGGTGTCGCCGGATTGGTCGGCGTATAGTCGTCGGGCTCCGCGTAGGCAGCCGCGGGCGCACCGAGTGCGACGACGGCCGCGACAGCAAGCGCGAGAAAGAATGGTCGCTTCACAGTTGCCTCCCCAGCAGGCATGATCGACCCAACTCCCCAGAAGGATCGTGAAGCTGACTCTACTCCATCGAGCGGTCGCGTGACAGCACCTCCGCGTGTGGGTTTGTTCGGCTTGGCCTAAGATCAGGCAAGCGAATGGGTCGGCTGGACGGTCGCGTCGCGGGCGGTTCGCCGCCACGCGCCGAGGAACGTCCGGGCTCCACAGGGCAGGGCGGTGGGTAACACCCACCCGGAGCGATCCGCGAGACAGTGCCACAGAGAGCAGACCGCCCGGCTTCGGCCGGGTAAGGGTGAAAGGGTGGTGCAAGAGACCACCGGGGTCGTGGTGACACGGCCCGCACGGTAAACCTCGCCCGGAGCAAGGCCAGACAGGGGATGACGACGCGGCCCGCCGAGTCCCCGGGTAGGCCGCTGGAGCGGCACGGCAACGTGTCGCCGAGAGAGATGACCGTCCACGGGGCTCACGCCCCCGGACAGAACCCGGCGTACAGGCCGGCCCATTCGCCCTCTCCGCCACTGTGCGTCGTCGCGGGCCGGCGACGACGCGGTGTCAGCCGCGCGCGAGCGCCGCGGCGCCGATGATCCCCGCGTTGTTGCGGTGCACCGCGGGCACGATCGGCGTCGTGAGGTCGAGCAGGTGGAGGAACTTGTCGGCGTGCTTCGACACGCCGCCGCCCACGACGAACAGGTCCGGGCTGAAGAGGAACTCGATGTGGCTGTAGTACCACTGCAGCCGCTTCGCCCACTGCTCCCACGAGAGGTGGTGGCGCTCCATGGCTGAGTATGCGGCGTAGGCCTCGGCATCCTTCCCGTGCCGGGCACGCTGCACGTGACCGAGCTCGGAGTTCGGCACCAGCACGCCGTCGTACAGCAGCGCCGAACCGATGCCCGTGCCGAGCGTCGTGAGGATCGTGAGCCCGGGCTGATCCTTCGCGGCGCCGTAGCGCACCTCGGCGACCCCGGCGACATCCGCGTCGTTCGCGAAGTGGATGTCGCGGCCCAGGCCGTCCTCGAAGAACTTCTCGGCCTCGAAATCGATCCACTGCTCGGACACGTTGGCGGCCGACAGCGTGCGCCCGTTCTTGACGATCGCGGGGAACGCCACTCCGAGCGCAACCGACTGGTCGTCGGCGACGCCCAGGGTCGACAGCACCTCCCGCACCGCAGCGAGGACGTCCGGCGGGTGCGCCCCAGCCGGCGTCGCGACCTTCACGCGGTCGCTGACGAGTTCGCCCTTGTCGAGATCGACGATCCCCGCCTTGATTCCGGTACCGCCGATGTCCACGCCGACGGCGCGTGCCGCGTCAGATGCCATGTCGACAGCCTATCGACGCCGACGCCGTCGCCCACGAGGCGGGCGTCAGTAGGATCGTGCTCAAGGCGACCAGCCCGCGGAGCGAGGAGTGTGCATGATGACGAGCGGCAGCGACAAGTACTGGTACAACCTCAAGACAGGTGAGGTCGAGAAGGGCTTCGAATCGCCCGCACCCGACCGCGCCGGCCCCTTCGACACTCCAGAGGAGGCCGCCAGCGCCCCCGAGGTCATCAAGGAGCGCTCACGCGCCTGGGCGGCGGAGGAGGCGCGCGAGGACTCCTGGAGCTCCGACACCGTGTCCGGCGAGGGCGGCGAGGACCAGTAGTCTGGCTTTCACCGCGGTCGTAGAGACACCTCGGGCGATCCGGCACCGGAGAGGACGCGATGGACAAGCAGCGTGACTTCGTTCTGAGGACCATCGAAGAACGAGGCGTGAAGTTCGTACGGCTGTGGTTCACAGACGTGATCGGCACGCTGAAGTCCGTCGCCATCGCCCCCGCGGAGGTCGAGGGCGCGTTCAGCGAGGGCCTCGGATTCGACGGCTCGGCGATCGAGGGCCTGACACGCTCCTACGAGTCGGACCTCCTGGCCCACCCCGACCCGACCACGTTCCAGACCCTGCCCTGGCGCGGCGAGATCGACCCGACCGCGCGCATGTTCTGCGACATCACCACGCCCGACGGGCAGCCGGCCGTCGCCGATCCGCGCCACGTCCTCAAGCGGACGCTCGCGAAGGCCGCCGACGCGGGGTTCACGTTCTACACGCACCCCGAGATCGAGTTCTACCTGCTGAAGTCATCGTCGTTCGGCACCGAGGGTCCCGAGCCGGTCGATTCCGCCGGCTACTTCGACAACGTCCCGGGCGGCACCGCCCACGACTTCCGCCGCCGTTCGGTCCGCATGCTCGAAGACCTCGGCATCTCGGTGGAGTTCAGCCACCACGAGGGCGGCCCCGGTCAGAACGAGATCGACCTCCGCTATGCGGACGCCCTCACCACGGCCGACAACATCATGACGTTCCGCACCGTCATCAAAGAGGTCGCCATCGAACAGGGCGTCTACGCGACGTTCATGCCGAAGCCGATGACGGGCAAGCCCGGCAGCGGCATGCACACGCACATGTCGCTGTTCGAGGGCGACGTCAACGCGTTCTACGAAGAGGGCGCGCAGTACCAGCTGTCGAAGGTCGGCCGTCAGTTCATCGCCGGCCTGCTGCGCCACGCGAACGAGATCTCGGCCGTGACGAACCAGTTCGTCAACTCGTACAAGCGCCTATGGGGCGGCGACGAGGCGCCGAGCTTCATCTGCTGGGGCCACAACAACCGTTCGGCGCTCGTGCGCGTACCGCTGTACAAGCCCAGCAAGGGCCAGTCGTCGCGCGTCGAGTACCGCGCCCTCGACTCGGCCGCGAACCCGTACCTGTCGTTCGCGCTCATGCTGGCAGCCGGTTTGAAGGGCATCGAGAACGAGTACGAGCTCCCGCCCGAGGCGGAGGACAACGTCTGGTCGCTGACGGATGCTGAGCGCCGGGCTCTCGGTTACGCCCCGCTGCCCGCGAGCCTCGACCACGCGCTGGAGTACATGGAGGAATCCGAGCTGGTCGCCGAGACGCTCGGCGAGCAGGTCTTCAACTACGTGCTGCTCAACAAGCGCCGCGAGTGGCAGGAGTACCGCTCGCAGGTGACCCCGTTCGAGCTCAAGAGCAACCTCGAGATGCTCTGAGACCGGCTCACGCATGTCTGCGAGCGACCGGCCGGCTTCTCTGACCCCGCTCGCGCGCCTGGGCTTCAGCCGTCTCGCCGAGGCGGAGGCGCTGCTCGCCGAACTCTCCGAGCTCATCGGCGCACCGCGGGACGCGCTGCTCGAGGGAGCCGTCGACGCCGCGGATCCCGACGAGGCGCTGCAGGCCCTGGTGCGGCTCGCGCGTCGGGACGCCGCGCCCGTCCACCGGGCTCGCGAACGGCCCGCGGCATGGCGCGCGCTGTGGGCGCTGCTGGGCGCATCGACCGGCTTCGGAGAGTTCTTCTTCCGACACCCCGCCGAGATCGACCAGCTCGCCGATGCGGGGGAGCGGCTGCCCACCCCCGACGAGCTGCGCGCGGAGCTGCTCGAGTCGATCGGTGCGGTGGACGGGTTCGCCGCAGACGGCGACGAGAGCGCCTGGGTGGCACTGCGGGTGCGATACCGCCGCATGCTCGCCCGGATCGCCGCGTACGATCTCCTGAGCCCGGCACCGGTCGACCAGGTGGCAGCGGTGTCGGCACGACTCGCGGATGCCGCGGGCGCGGCGCTCGAGGCATCCCTCGCGGTCGCCCGCACCCGTGTATCAGGAGGCGCCGTCGGCGCCGGGCTGTTCCCGCGCGACCAGGTGGCGCGCACGAAGCTCGCGATCATCGGCATGGGCAAGACCGGCGCGCGCGAGCTCAACTACGTCAGCGATGTGGACGTCATCTTCGTGGGAGGCGGCGGCGACGATGCGATCGAAGAGTTCGGTGAGAGTCGCATCGTCGACATCGCCACGCGGCTCGCGGTCCAGACGATGCGCGGGATCTCCGGCGTCGAGATCGAGCCCGGGCTGTGGGAGGTCGACGCCAACCTGCGTCCCGAGGGCAAGCAGGGCGCGCTGGTGCGAACGCTCGACTCCCACCTGGCGTACTACGACCGCTGGGCGAAGAGCTGGGAGTTCCAGGCGCTGCTGAAGGCGCGGCCCATCGCGGGCGACGAGGACCTCGCGCAGGCCTACATCGAAGCGGTGCAGCCGAAGGTGTGGACGAGCGCCGCCCGCGAGAACTTCGTCGACAGCGTGCAGCGCATGCGCGAGCGCGTCACCGAGCACATCCCGCCCGCAGACGTGCCGTATCAACTCAAGCTCGGCCCGGGCGGCATCCGCGACATCGAGTTCACCGTCCAGCTCCTGCAGCTGGTGCACGGTCTCTCGGACGACCGCATCCGGCAGCGGGGCACGCTCGCGGCGCTGGATGCGCTGGTCGCCGAGGGGTACATCGGCCGGGCAGAGGCATCCGCCTTCTCGCGCGACTATCGCGTCCTTCGCCTCCTCGAGCACCGCGTGCAGCTGCGCCAGCTGCGTCGCACGCATCTCATGCCGTCGCGTCCGGAGGACCTGCGCGTCCTCGCACGCGCGACCGGCCTCGCCGAGACCGGCGAGGGGATCTGGGGGCTGTGGGAGTCGGTCAAGCGCGAGGTGCGCGACATCCACGTCCGGCTCTTCTACCGGCCGCTGCTGTCGGCGGTCGCCGCCCTTCCGGCCGATGAGCGCGTGCTGTCGACGGCGCAGGCGCACGACCGTCTCGCGGCCATCGGCTTCGCCGACCCTGCGGGCGCGCTGCGGCACATCGCCGCCCTCACAGCCGGTCTGAGCCGCAAGGCGACGATCCAGCGCCACCTCATGCCCGTCATGATCCGCTGGTTCGCCGACGGCGTCGATCCCGACTACGGCCTCCTGGCGTTCCGCCGGCTGAGCGAGCGGCTCGGCGACACGCACTGGTTCCTGCGCATGCTGCGGGACTCCTCAGGGGCTGCCGAGAGCCTCTCCCGCGTGCTGTCGGGTTCCCGCTACGTGGGCGAGCTCATCGAGTGGATCCCCGAATCCGCCGCGTGGCTCGACGATCCCGATCTTCTGCGTCCGCGCTCCGGCGTCGCGCTGCAGCAGGAGGCGCGGGCTATCCAGACCCGCCACAGGACGGTCATCGACGCGATGCGTGCGGTGAGGGCGCTCAGGCGCCGCGAGCAGCTGCGCATCGCGATGGGCGCGATCCTCGGAAGCGTCACGATCGAGGAAGTCGCGGACGCCCTCACGACGATCACCGACGTCACCATCCAGGCGACGTTGCGGGCGGTGCGCCGCGAGGTCGTTCCGGCGGAGGACGAGGCGCTCGATTTCTCCGTCATCGCGATGGGACGCTTCGGCGGTGCGGAGCTCGGCTTCGGCTCGGATGCCGACGTGATGTACGTCTACCGTCCGAACGGCGTGGACCCGCAGCGCGCGCACGAGCTCGCCCTGAAGCTCGTCGCCGCCCTTCGCACGCACTCCGAGGACCAACGGGTGCCGCTCGAGCTGGACGCCGATCTTCGCCCGGAGGGCCGCAACGGCCCGCTGGCGCGCTCTCTCGACGCGTACGAGGAGTATTACCGGCGGTGGGCGCTCTCGTGGGAGGCTCAGGCGCTGCTGCGGGCGCGAGGGGTGGCCGGCAGCGTCAAGCTCATCGGCGACTTCATGAAGCTCGCCGACCAGGTGCGCTACCCCGAGCGTGTCGACCTCGCGGCCACCCGCGAGATCAAGCGCATCAAGGCGCGGGTCGAGAGCGAGCGCCTGCCGCAGGGCGTCGACCCCTCGCGGCACCTCAAGCTCGGCCCGGGCTCGCTCAGCGACGTCGAGTGGCTCGTGCAGCTCCTGCAGCTGCAGCACGCCCACGCGGTGCCCGAGATGCGCACGACGTCGACCCTCGGTGCGCTCCGCGCCGCCGAGAGCGCCGGGCTCATCCCCGCCAGCGCCGCAGACCGCCTGGCGGAGGCCTGGCGCCTCGCGAGCCGCCTCCGCTCGGCGAACACGCTTCTTTCGGGTCAGACGAGCGACGTGCTCCCCGTGGACCGCAAGAAGCTCGACGGGATCGGACGACTGCTCGAGTACCCGCCCAGATCCGCCACAGAGGTCGAGGAGGACTACCTGGGCACGACCCGCCGGGCACGTCGCGTCTTCGAGAAGCTCTTCTACGGCTGATCCCGATGCTGCTCCCCGCGGCGGCTCACACGCCGGGGCAGTGCGGGATGCCGTCGATGCGGTCGCCGTCCAACGGGTTCCCGGTGACGGCCGCCACCACGCGGACCGCGCGATCCCAGTAGCGGGCGTAGTGATCCGGGTCGGCGTTGACCTGGGTGCGGTGCGCGACGAGTGTCGGCTCCACCGCCGCCCGGTCGGGCACGCGCTCGGCCATGGCCCGATAGAACACGGTCGCGGCCGTGTACGGGTCCAGGCGCGCTTCGCGCGTGCCCCAGGAGTCCTGCTGCTGGAACAGGCCGATCGAAGTGGTGCGGGAGCCGTCGGGGTTGGTCACCCCGCTCGTCTCCCAGTCGCCGTAGTCGATGTTGCGCAACGACGACTCGCCCATCGCGGTCATGACGGCGATGGTCTGGTCCCGTGCGTCGAATCCGAGGTCCCTGCCTGCGGCCAGGATCGTGCAGGCGTTCGTGAGCTGCTCGAACCGGTACCCGGCGACCGCGGGCTCGACGATCGTCGGCGGCGCGGGCGCGCGGTCGTCAGGGACGAGTGCGAGGTCGTCCGCCCACGACGTCCGGAAGCTCCCCGCGAGGATCGCCGCCCCCACCAGGAAGGCGGCGAACAGGATCACCGGTACAGCGATCGCCAGGGCGACGCCCGCGCGCCGGCCGCGCCGGCGGGCGTGTCGCTGCGGCCTGCGCCTGCGCGCCGACGCCTTCGTCCGGCGCGCGCGACGTCGTCGTGTCGTCGCGGTGGTGCGGGCGGGCATCGTCGTCACCTTCTGTCGGTCCGAGCGCGGAGCGCTCGTTCAGCCTAGGCCGCACCCAGGGTGCCGGCGTCCTTCTCCCAGCGAACACAGAAGCGGGCCCCGGTCTCCCGGGGCCCGCTTCTGGTGCTGGAACGTCAGACGCCGAAGTACAGCTCGTACTCGAACGGGTGCGGACGCGCGTTGAGCGGCTGGATCTCGTTCTCGATCTTGTACTCGATCCACGTCTCGATCAGCTCAGGCGTGAAGACGCCGCCCTTGAGCAGGAACTCGTGGTCGGCGCGGAGCGCCTCGAGCGAGTCGAGCAGCGAGTTGGGCACCTGCGGGATGTTCTTCGCCTCCTCGGGGGGAAGCTCGTACAGGTCCTTGTCGACGGGCTCGTGCGGCTCGATGCGGTTCTGGATGCCGTCGAGGCCGGCCATGAGCTGCGCGGCGAACGCGAGATACGGGTTGCCCGAGGCGTCGGGTGCACGGAACTCGATGCGCTTGGCCTTGGGGTTCGAGCCGGTGATCGGGATGCGGATGGCCGCCGAACGGTTGCCGGCCGAGTACACCAGGTTCACCGGCGCCTCGTAGCCCTTGACGAGGCGCTTGTACGAGTTGAGCGTCGGGTTGGTGAACGCGAGCAGCGCCGGCGCGTGCGCCAGGATGCCGCCGATGTACCAGCGCGCGAGGTCGGAGAGCTGCGCATAGCCCTTCTCGTCGTAGAAGAGGGGCTTGCCCTCGAGCCACAGCGACTGGTGCGTGTGCATGCCCGAGCCGTTGTCGCCGAAGAGGGGCTTCGGCATGAAGGTCGCGACCTTGCCCCACTCGTTCGCCACGTTCTTGACGATGTACTTGAACTTCAGGATGTCGTCGGCCGCGTGCACCATGGTGTCGAAGCGGTAGTTGATCTCCTGCTGGCCGCCCGTGCCCACCTCGTGGTGCGCGCGCTCGAGGAGCAGGCCCGACTCGATGAGGCGGAGGCTGATGTCGTCGCGAAGGTCGGCCGTCTTGTCGACGGGGGAGACCGGGAAGTAGCCGCCCTTGAAGGGGGTCTTGTTCGCGAGGTTCCCGCCCTCTTCGGCGCGGCCGGTGTTCCAGGCGCCCTCTTCGGAGTCGACAGAGTAGAAGCTCGAGTTCTGCTTCACCTCGTAGCGGACGTCGTCGAAGATGTAGAACTCGGCCTCGGGCGCGAAGAACGCGGTGTCGGCGATGCCGGTCGAGGCGAGGTACTTCTCGGCCTTCTTGGCGACCTGGCGCGGGTCCTTCGAGTAGATCTCGCCGTTGCGCGGGTTGTAGATGTCGAAGACCATGATGAGGGTCTTCGCCTCGCGGAACGGGTCGAGGTAGGCCGTCGACACGTCCGGGATCAGCTGCATGTCCGATTCGTGGATGTTCGCGAAGCCCCGGATGGAGGAGCCGTCGAACAGCTGGCCGACCGTGAAGAATTCTTCGTCGACGGTGGAGGCCGGGATGTTGAAGTGCTGCTGCACGCCAGGAAGATCCGTGAAACGGATGTCGAGGAACTTGACGTCCTCGTCCTTGATGAACTTCAGCACCTCGGATGAATCTTTGAACATGAAGACTCCAGAGGTAGGGCATTCGGATCCGCCCGTACGGGCCGGGCACTCTGGCACGGTACCCGCAGGGCATTGCCCTCCAGTATCACTTGTGTTTCAGGGATGTTACGGCGACCTGGGTACGCTGGGGAAGTGACGCAGAGCACCCAGGACTACCCCGGCGAACGCCTCGGACTGCCCCGCGAGGGCACCGGATCCATCGGCCGTCTGGGCCGCCGCGTCGGCGCGCTCTTCCTCGATTACGGCGCCGCCTACCTGATCTCGGGTTTCTTCGGATGGGACCCGCTCGCGATCCTCGCGATCTTCGCCGCCATCCAGATCGTGTTCCTGCCGACGCTCCAGGGGAGCCCCGGCCATCGCATCTTCGGCCTGCGCCTTGTGCGTCTCGACGGCGGATGGGTGGGCCTGTGGCGCCCCGTCATCCGTACCGCGCTCCTGATCCTCGCGATCCCCGCCGTCATCTGGGACGCCGATCAGCGGGGCCTCCACGACAAGGCCGCGGGCACTGTGCTCATCCGCTCGTGACACGCGTGAACCCGGTCCGGCGTCTCCGCCGGACCGGGTTCATTCGCGAGCGGTTCAGCGCGGACGAGGTGCGCGCACCTTCGTGGGGTCGATGCCCTTCGGGATCGGCAGCGATGTCAGCGACTGCGAGACCGATTCGATGCGCTTGATGACCGCGGCCATCGTGGCCCGGTCGATCTTCGTGGGCAGGGACTTGATGGTCGGCGCGAGCTTCGAGATCGGCGTCTCTCCCTCACCGTGACCGATGTACAGCACCGTCACGGGAACGCCTGAGGCGACGCGCTGGACCTTCGAGCGCTCGTCGTTCACCAGGCGGGTGAGCCGGCCGCGGGCGCCCTCGCCCACGATCACGACGCCGCCGCGGCCGACGGCGCGGTAGACGGCTTCCTGCGTCTTGGGGTTGATGCCGACCGGCATCTCACTGGCCTGCCACTTGCGGCCGAGCGACGTCGACATGACGTGGCCCGTGGCCCCGGGCATGCCGTCGATCTTCTTGTACATCGCGCGCGTCGACAGCCGGGTCATCGTCATCATGGACGCGAGGACGCCGAGCATGAGCCCGGTGACGCCCCACAGGATGACGCTCCAGACGGCGACCGGCGGGATGAGGAACCCGATGCCCACGCCCACGGCGATGCCGAGGAGGAGGATGCCGACCAGCAGGAACGGCAGCCAGCGGAACTCCTTCTGGGTGAAGGTGTAGAGGGTGCGGATCTGAGAGAAGAAACCCGGGCCCTTGTCGGGGGCGGAACTGCGCGCGGCCATAGCTTCCAGCCTACCTTTTCGCGGGCTCCTGCTCGGCTCCTCCACAGTCGGGCACCGGGCCCGCTCATCCACAGACTGCCGCCGGTCCAGGCCGTCGCCTCGCGCAGCCTCGCACACTGGCGCCATGACGACCGCCGACGGCTCGCTCGGGAGCCCCTACCGCGCCATCCGGGCGGTCCGGGCGCCTGAGGACGGACCATGGCCGGGCACCCTCGTCCGCACTGCCGGCGGCGACTCGTGCGTGCTGGTCGACGCGGACGTCCTCGGCCCGCACTGGCGGGGATGGGATGCCGCACCCGACGGCCACGTGCTGGCTCCGGGCGACGTCGTGCGACGCGTCGACGGCCACGACGTGGTGCTGCCGGTGTGCTCCGAGCGCCTCGAGGAATTCGTCCGGCGGAGGTCCGCACGAATGCCCCTCAGCCTGGGCGAGGCCGTGACCCTCGGCGTGAGCGTGCTGCGCGGCTGCGCTCAGGTGGCGAGCACACCCGATGCCGACGGCGACTGGTGGCTCGACGACGCCGGCAGGCCGGTGCTGGCGACGGATGCCTCGGCCCGGCGCGCACTCGAGGCATCCGCCGCCGTCCTCGAGCAGGTGAGCGTCGATCCGCCCGCGCAGCGCACCTGGCAGACAGCGCTGCGAGCCGTCACCGCGGAGCGCATCTCGGTCCATGAGCTCGAGGCCGCCGAGGCGGCGCTGTTCGCCCTCGCCGAGGCGCAGCCGCTCAGCACCGTCAGCCTCAGCCCTCGCCGCGCGACCGAGGGGATGGAGCGCTCGCACGAGCGGACACGCAAGGAGGCGGACCTGCCGCACGAACCCGCGCCGCGGTCGATGTGGCGGACGCTCATCGCCGGCATGGACGACGAGCTCTCCGACACCGTGTCGCGGGCCACGACGGCGGTGTGGCGCCGGCTGCGAGGCACGGGCGACCCGCCGCGAGCCGGTGCGCGACGCGCGCCGTGGCTGGTCGGAGGCGCCGTGGCGGTCGCGGTGCTGGCCGGCGGCGCGCTCTGGCCTCCTGCCAGCGGCGTCGCGACCGATGCGCGACCGGGCGCTTCGCCCACGGCGACGCGCGGGCCCGCGGCATCCGTTCCGGCGGATGCCGACCCGGCCGCGGCACCCGGAAGCGGCTCGCCGGCCGGCGAGCCCGCCGACCTCGCTCTCCTGACCGGCGAACTGCTGGACGCACGGATCGCGTGCGCCGGCGAGGCCGACTGTCTCGCCGCGGTGGTGGTCGACACGGCGCCATCGGCCGGCGGGACGATCGATCGCCCCGCTGCCGAGCGAACGATCACGCTCCTCGACGACTTCGGCGACCTCGCGGTGCTTCGCGTCGATGCGAACGACGGGTCCACCCCGTCGCAGATGGTCGTGATCCTGCGCAGAGACGAGGAATGGCTGCTGCGCGACGTCTCCGACGTCGCGCAGCAGCCCTAGAAGCGAGTGTCGCTCCCGCTCAGATGCCGAGCTGGCCCTCGAACGCGGCGGCCTCCAGGCGCGTCTTCACGGCTCCGAGGAAACGAGCGGCGTCCGCACCGTCGACGACGCGGTGGTCGTACGACAGCGCCAGGTAGACATACGAGCGCACCGAGATCGCATCCTTGCCGTCGACCGTCACCACGCCGGGGCGCTTGACGACCACGCCGGTGCCGAGGATCGCGGTCTGGGGCAGGAAGACGACGGGGGTGTCGAACAGCGCGCCGCGCGAACCGGTGTTGGTCAGCGTGAACGTGCCGCCCGCGAGCTCGTCGGGCTTCAGCTTGTTGTCGCGGGTGCGGGCGGCGAGGTCTGCGATCTCGTGCGCGATCTGGGCGAGGTTCTTGCTCGCCGCGTCACGCAGCACGGGGGTGAGCAGACCGCGCTCGGTGTCGACGGCGATCGACAGGTTCTCCGTCGCCGGGTAGACGATCTGGTCGCCGTCCACCGTCGAGTTGACGACGGGGTACGCCTGGAGCGCCTCGGCGGCCGCCAGCGCGAAGAACGGCAGGAACGACAGCTTGTCGCCGGTCTTGGCCAGGAAGTCGTTCTTCACCTTGTCGCGGAACGTCGAAAGCTTCGTGACGTCGACCTCGACCACCGTCGTGAGCTGCGCCGTCGACTGCATCGACTCCACGGCCCGCGAGGCCAGCACCTTGCGCAGGCGCGACATCGGCTGCGTGGTGCCGCGCAGCGGCGAGACCTCGAGCGGCGCGGGCGCTGCCGCCGCGGCGGGAGCGGCAGGAGCCGACGCTGCCTCGGCGGCCTTGAGCACATCCTCCTTGCGGATGCGGCCGCCGACTCCGGTGCCCTTCACCGAACCGAGGTCGACACCCTGCTGCTGAGCCAGGCGCCGCACGAGCGGCGTGACGTACGTGATCCCGTCGTCCTCGGCGACCAGCGCCGGAGCAGGAGCTGCCGAGGCGGCGGGCGCTGCCGCCGGAGCCGGTGCGGCGGCGGGGGCAGCGGCCGGAGCCGGAGCCGGAGCCGGAGCGGGCGCTGCGGCCGGAGCCGCAGGAGCCGGTGCTTCAGCGGCAGGTGCAGGTGCGGCCGCCGGCGCCTCCGCGGGCGCGGCAGCCGGTGCGGCCGCGGCCGCGCCGGCCTCGCCGATGCGGGCGAGCGGGGACCCGACGGTCACCGTCTCGTCCTCGGGGACGAGGATCTCGGTGAGCACGCCCGCGAACGGCGACGGGATCTCGGTGTCGACCTTGTCGGTCGAGATCTCGAGGAGCGGCTCGTCCACGGCGACCTCGTCGCCGATCTGCTTGAGCCAGCGGGTGACCGTTCCCTCGGTGACGCTCTCGCCGAGTTCGGGGAGGACGACGTCCTTGCCGCCGCCTGCGGGGGCGGCGGGCTGCTCGGCGGCGGGCGCCGGAGCGGCCTCGGCCGGGGCGGGAGCTTCGGCGGCCGGAGCCTCGGCCGGGGTCTCCGGCGCGGCCTCGGCGGCAGCGGCCTCGGGCGCCGGGGCGGCCGCGGGGGTACCGGAGCCGTCACCGATCTTCGCCAGCACGGCGCCGACCTCGACGGTCTCGTCCTCCTGCACGAGGATCTCCTCGATGACGCCGCTGATCGGCGAGGGGATCTCGGTGTCCACCTTGTCCGTGGAGATCTCGAGCAGGCCCTCGTCCGCCTGGACCGTGTCGCCGACGTTCTTGAGCCAGCGGGTGACCGTTCCCTCGGTCACGCTCTCGCCGAGAGCGGGGAGGACCACGGATGTGCTCATGAGGATGTCTCCTTCTGAAGAAATATCGGATCTAGCTTAGTGATGGGGTGCGGCCCGAAGGGTCACAGCGCGTGCAGGGGCTTGCCTGCGAGAGCGAGGAATGCCTCGCCGAGCGCTTCGGACTGGGTCGGGTGCGCGTGGATGAAGGGCGCGATGTCTTCGGGGTGGGCCTCCCAGCCCACGACGAGCTGGCCCTCGCTGATGAGCTCGCCGACGCGATCGCCGATCAGGTGGACGCCGAGGACCGGCCCCTCCTTCGCGCGGACGACCTTGACGATGCCGCTCGTTCCGAGGATCTCGCTCTTGCCGTTTCCGGCGAGGTTGTACTCGTACGCGACGATGCCGTCCGCGCCGTGCGCGTCGGCCGCCTGCGCCTCGGTGAGGCCGACCGATGCGACCTCGGGGTGGCTGTACGTGACCTTCGGGATATGGGCATCGGGGATGACGACGGGCGAGAGCCCGGCGATCTCCTCGGCGACGAAGATGCCCTGCTGGAAGCCGCGGTGAGCGAGCTGAGGACCCGGGACGATGTCGCCGACGGCCCAGACGTGGTCGACGCCGGTGCGCAGCCGCTCGTCGGCGATGACGAAGCCGCGGTCGATCGTCACGCCCGCCTCCTCGTAGCCGAGGCCCGCTGTCGCCGGCCCGCGCCCGACGGCGACGAGCAGGTAGTCGGCGGTGAACGTCTTGCCGTCCTCGAGCGTGACGGTCACGGCGTCGGGCGTCTGCGTCGCGCCCTGGAACCGCACGCCGAGCGAGTACTGGATGCCGCGGCGCCGGAACGCGCGCTCGAGGCCTTTGCTGAGCGCCAGATCCTCGTTGGGCACGAGGTGATCGAGCGCCTCGACGATGGTGACGTCGGCGCCGAAGGAGCGCCAGACGCTCGCGAACTCGACGCCGATGACGCCGCCGCCGAGGATCACGACGCTGCCGGGGACCTCATCCAGCTCGAGGGCGTGCTCGCTGGTGAGGATGCGGCCGCCGATCTCGAGGCCGGGAAGCGTCCGGCTGTACGAACCGGTGGCGAGCACGACGTCGGTGCCGCGATACAGGTCGTCGCCGACCCGGACGGCCGGACCCGCCTCGAGGCGTCCCTCCCCGTTCACGACGGTGATGCCCCGCGCCTTGACGAGACCCTCGAGCCCCTTGTACTTCTTCGCGACGATGCCCTCTCGGTAGGCGCGCACACCCGCGGGGTCGACGCCCTCGAAGGTCGCGCGGATGCCGATGGCCGAGGCATCCCGCGCCGACTCGGCCACCTCGGCCGCATGCAGCAGGGCCTTCGTCGGGATGCAGCCGCGGTGCAGGCACGTCCCACCCACCTTGTCCTTCTCGACGAGGGCTACGGTCTTGCCGAGTTCCGCGGCGCGGATCGCGGCTGCGTAGCCGCCGCTTCCACCGCCGAGAATGACGAGATCGAAGGAGTGGTCGGTCATCGTGCCTCCTCATCGAGGTCTGCCAGGACGAAGCGGATCAGGCTGCGCACGGTGGCGGCAGTCGGTCCCTTGTCGGTGAAGCCGTACGGCGCGCCCTTGTGGGTCCCGCTGCCGGCGATGTCGAGATGCACCCAGGGGATTCGGGGCGCATCCGTCTCGTCGGCGGTGCGGCCGACGAAATGACGCAGGAACAGTCCTGCGAAGAGCGAGCCGCCCGCAGGGTCGCCGATCTTGGCGTTCTGCAGGTCGGCGATGGGGGAGTCGAGCTCCTCGACCATGTGGGCGGGAAGGGGCAGCTGCCACGCGGGCTCGCCCGTCTCGGCGGCCGCGGCGAGGTACGCGGCGACGGCGGCGTCGTCGCCCATCACCCCCGTGTGGCGCGTGCCCAGGGCTATGAGGATCGCGCCGGTGAGCGTGGCGACGTCGACGATCACGTCGGGGTTCTCGCGACTGGCCGCGACCAGTCCGTCGGCGAGCACGAGGCGGCCCTCGGCGTCGGTGTTGAGGACCTCGACGGTCGTGCCGTCGAGCAGGCGCAGCACGTCGCCGGGGCGTGTGGCGCGGCCCGACGGCATGTTGTCGGCGACGCAGAGCCACGCCGTCACCTTGACGGGAGCGCCGACGGATGCCACGGCCCGCAGCACGCCCAGGACAGTGGCGGCGCCCGCCATGTCGTACTTCATGCCGACCATCGAGGCGGCGGGCTTGAGCGACAGGCCTCCGGTGTCGAACGTGATGCCCTTGCCCACCAGCGCGACGTGCTTGTCGGCGCCCTCGGGGGCATACTCCAGGCGGACGAGGCGCGGCGGACGGTCGGAACCCTGCCCCACGCCGAGGATGCCGCCGAAGCCCTGCTCGCGCAGCGCCTCCTCGTCGAGCACCTCGACGGTGACCGGCAGGTCTGCGACGGACTCGGTAGCGCGCTGGGCGACATCGGCGGGTCCGAGCCATTCGGCCGGGGTGTTGACGAGGTCCTTGACGAGGGCGACGGATGCCGCGGTCTCGACGACCAGCTTCAGCGCCGCGTCGTCCGGCTCGGCGGTGCCGTGGACGACCACGCGCTGCGCGCGCGGCTTCGGCGCCTCGCTCTTGTAACCCTCGAAGCGGTAGCCGCCGAGCGCGGCGCCCTCCGCGGCGGCGGTCCACAGCGAAGGATCGGCGAACGGCGCGGCCACGGCGACGGTGGCGAAGCCCGTGATGGCGCGGATCGCCGCGCCCACCGCATCGCGCAGGGCCGCGGCATCCGCAGTCGAACCGGTCCCCACGACGGCCAGCGGAACCGTCGTCGCTTCCGGCGCGTACGCGCGCACCCAGGCGCCTGCGGCGCCGGTGAAGCCCACCCCCGACAGCGCCTCGCGCAGGCCCGGCCAGTCGGAGAGATCCGGGGATCCCTCGGCGTCGAGCGGGGGGAGCGCAAGGAGAAGAAGGTCGGCGTCGGACTCTCGGACAGGTGAAGTGCGGTATTCGAGGTCGGGGAACGACATGGTCTCCATCCTAGGGACGACGACTGTTCGCTCTGAGCGCGACCATCGCGACCCGACCTCGGCGGACGGCTCGTAGCATGGGTGCATGCCTTTTCCCGGCCCGCTGTTCGAGCGTGCGGCTTCTGCGCCGCCCGTCCCGCGCGGGCTGCCGCTGGTGATCACCCTGACCGGGTTCACCGATGCCGGCAGCGCCGTGAGCCGCGCGATCGACTACTTCCGCGACGAGCTCTCGCCTTCGCCGCTCGCCGTGTTCTCCAACGACACGCTGCTGGACTACCGCGCGCGCCGCCCGATCGTGTCCTTCGAGAAGGACCACCTCACCGACTACCGCCCTGCGCGCCTGGAGCTCTCGTTCGCCCACGACGCCCTCGGGCAGCCGTTCCTGCTGCTCGCCGGCTACGAGCCCGACTTCGCGTGGGATGCCTTCACCGAGGCGGTCATCGAATTCACCGAGGTGTACGGCGTGTCCACGGTGACGTGGGTCCACGCGATCCCGATGCCCGTGCCGCACACGCGGCCGATCGGCACGACGGTGAGTGGGACTCGGTCGGAACTCACCGAGGCGCACTCGGTGTGGCAGCCCCACACCCAGGTGCCGGCGACGGCGGGCCACCTGCTGGAGTACCGGCTCGCTGCCGCAGGCGTGCGCGTCGCGGGTTTCGTGCTGCTGATCCCGCACTATCTCGGCGACACCGAGTACCCGGCGGCGGCTCTCGCCGCACTCGACAGCCTCACCGTCGCGACGGGACTCGTGTTCGCGGGCGACGAGCTGCGCGAGGAGAACCGCGAGTACCTCGAGAAGGTCACCGAACAGATCGAGGGCAGCGACGAGCTCGCGCGCATGGTGCAGGGCCTGGAAGAGCGCTACGACGCCTACATGGCGGGATCCACCCTGGCGACCCCGATGATCCACACGGGCGATCTGCCCAGCGCCGACGAGCTGGCGGCCGAACTCGAGCGGTTCCTTGCGACGCGCCCGGGGGAGGACGACAAGCGCGGCTCGTGATCGCGCACACGCAGCGCGTCGGCGGAATTCGACGCCGCACCGGTGTGTTGACACCAGGGATGGAGGTGCGCCGGTCTCGGCAGGGCGATGCTGGCGGCGCACGGCAAGTATGAGATACTAGACGCTCTGACCCGTTGTCAACCGTCTTCGTGGGCATCCCTTTGGAAGATGTGGACTTGACAAGGGTCTTACTAGTGTCCGAAACCGACCGGAGAGGCGCAGAGCGCCTCGACCGGTGAAAGGCGAAACGTGACTCCAGGCACGAACACCAAGGCTCGCTCGGCCGCGAAGGACACCGAGACGGACGAGACGAAGACGGCGGCCGCCAAGAAGGCTCCGGCCGCCAAGGGCACCGCCAAGACCAAGGCCGCACCGAAGACTGCGTCCAAGCGCGCGAAGAAGTCGGACGACGACTTCGAGGACGACGTCGAGGAGCTCGACGACGACGTCGAACTCGAGGAAGACGGCGACGAGACCGAAGGCGACGCGTCGGAGGCCGGCGAGCCGGCCAAGGGCGCGAAGGCGTCGGGCGACGACGCCAACGCGACCGACGACGAGGAGGAAGAGGAGGAGAGCACCAAGCCGGCGTTCACCGAACCTCTCCCCACGGGCGCGATCGTCATCTCGTCGAGCGACGAGGACGACGTCCCGGTCTACTCGACCCAGATCACGGGCGCCACGGCCGACCCGGTCAAGGACTACCTCAAGCAGATCGGCAAGGTGCCGCTGCTGAACGCGGCCGAAGAGGTCGAGCTCGCGATGCGCATCGAGGCGGGTCTGTTCGCCGAGGAGAAGCTGTCGCACATGTCGGCGGCCGAGAAGACCTCGCAGCTCGGACTGGACCTGCAGTGGGTCGCCCGCGACGGCCAGCGCGCGAAGAGCCACCTGCTCGGCGCGAACCTGCGCCTCGTGGTGTCGCTCGCCAAGCGCTACACCGGCCGCGGCATGCAGTTCCTGGATCTCATCCAGGAGGGCAACCTCGGTCTCATCCGCGCGGTCGAGAAGTTCGACTACACCAAGGGCTTCAAGTTCTCGACGTACGCGACGTGGTGGATCCGTCAGGCCATCACGCGCGCCATGGCCGACCAGGCCCGGACCATCCGCATCCCGGTGCACATGGTCGAGGTCATCAACAAGCTCGCGCGCGTCCAGCGTCAGATGCTGCAGGACCTCGGTCGCGAACCCACGCCCGAGGAGCTCAGCCGCGAGCTCGACATGACCCCCGAGAAGGTCATCGAAGTGCAGAAGTACGGCCGTGAGCCGATCTCGCTGCACACGCCTCTCGGCGAGGACGGCGACAGCGAGTTCGGTGATCTCATCGAGGACACCGAGGCCGTGGTCCCCGCCGACGCGGTGGGCTTCACGATGCTGCAGCGTCAGCTCGAGTCGCTCCTCGACTCGCTCTCGGAGCGCGAGGCCGGCGTGATCCGCATGCGCTTCGGCCTCGGCGACGGGCAGCCGAAGACGCTCGACCAGATCGGCGACACGTTCGGGGTCACGCGCGAGCGCATTCGCCAGATCGAGTCGAAGACGATGGCGAAGCTGCGGCACCCGTCGCGTTCGCAGTCGCTGCGGGACTACCTCGAGTGAGTGAGGCGAACGCCGGCAAGGCGCTCACCGTCCAGGTCGAAGGCTCGTCGTTCGCTCGCATCCCGATCCGCACGCGGGTCGTGATGCCGGGCGACGACCTCGACGAGTTCGTCCGCGAGTACGCGGCGGAGGCCGTGCGCGAAGGCGACGTGCTGTTCGTGACGGAGAAGATCGTCGCGATCACGCAGGGTCGCTCGTACCTCGTCGAGGAGATCAAGCCGCGCAAGCTGGCGCTCTTCCTCTCGAAGTACGTCACGCGCACGCCGTACGGCATCGGCCTGGGCATGCCAGAGACGATGGAGATGGCCCTCCGCGAGTGCGGCACGATCCGCATCCTGTTCGCGGCCGCTGTCTCGGCCGTGACCAAGCTGTTCGGCCGCAAGGGCGACTTCTACCGCATCGCCGGCGACAAGGCTCGCGCGATCGACGGGCCGACGTCGGGAACGATCCCGCCTTACAACAAGGCGGTCGTGCTCGGACCCGAGCGCCCGCGCGAGGTCGCGACACACCTCAAGGCGCTGCTCGGAGGCGTGCCCGAGGTGGCGGTGGTCGACATCAACGACCTCGGCGGCAACATCCTCGGCTCCACCCTCGACAAGGGCGAAGAGAAGCGCCTCGTCTCGATCCTCAAGGACAACCCGCTGGGTCAGGGCCACCAGTCGACCCCGCTCGGCATCGTCCGCACGATCTGAGGGATTCAGCGGAAGGCGCGGCATCCTTTCGGATGCCGCGCCTTCCGCGTAACCGGGGCGTGCGGGTCAGAACCCGATCGCCGCGCGATACCGCGGCTTGTGACCGGTGCGGATGCCGGTGACGCTGGGCTTGTTCTCGTACACGCCGGCGCCCCAGTTGCCCTCGACCAGCACCGGACCGTCGGGCGTGACGACGATGTCCCAGCCGACGTACTGGATCTGCGGCACGACCCGGGCGACCTGGTCGACGAACTCCTTGACCTGGTCGATCATCGGCAGCTGGAAGTCGGCGATGACGAAACCGCTGTCGGGGTGCTTCTCGTGCACGTGGCTGTGAGAGTCGTAGCCCGCTCCGACGGCATGACCGTTCTCGTCGAGCATCGTGTAGAAGCCGCCGAAGGTCATCTGATCGCTCACGGCGCCGCGTCCGAACTTCTGCGCCATCGCCAGGATGTGGGTCTTCTCGCCGTCGAAGAACGCGGTGACGCGGGTCGTGTTCACGGTTCCGGGGCACACGGCCGCGAGGTCGGCGTGCTGGCGGATGACCTCCTCGATGAGCAGCTCGCCCCGGGAGAGCAGATCGCGGTGGAACTCGTCCCAGTCCGAGACGTCGGCCGCGTGGTAGCGGTGCACGCCCGTGCCCGCCTGGCCCACCGGCTCCTTGGTGACGATCGTGCCGTGCTTCTCGGCGAAGGCGCGCACCGCATCGGCGTTGCCCTCCTCGACCACCATCCAGTCGCGACGGAGGAACTCGCTGAACGTGCGGTCGAACTCGACCTTGTCCTGGAACAGTCCCCGATAGTCGGGGTGGTCGTACTTCTGCGAGATCTCGTTCGACACGGGGTGCGTCATGTACGTCGCCCGCTCGGCGCGGTTGAGGATCGCGAAGTCGTAGTCGACGTAGTCCTGGAAGCCGACCTGCCTGAACCCGGCCGACCACAGCATGTCGACGACGACCGCGGGGGTCCATTTGCGATGCGCGTGCGCGGTCTCTCTCGCGCGCTCGAGCACGGATCCGACATCGATGCGACGGACACGCCAGGCGAGGTAGCGAAGACGGTTCGAGAGGGCGAGGCCCTGAGAAGACATGCGTGCTCCGGGTTCGGTTCGGGGACCCCGATAGTCTAGAGGCGTGAGTTCCGCGATCCCTGGGCACGACCACGCCGCACCGGGATCGCACCCTCGCAGCGCCCCGGTCGCGCGGATCTCGCGGGCCGTGCTGACCGCGAACGCGCGCGCCGCGTGGGAGTGCGGCATCCGTTCCTACGACGCGTCGATCCTCGAAGCGGACGCCTGGGGCCACGGCGTGGAGCTCGTGCGCGACGTCATCGAGAAGGTTGGCCTCGAGGCGCAGACGCACCATGTCAGCGGGAACACGGTCGACTCGGCGCCGGTCGCGTCGCGGAGCGACATGCTCTCGGCGGCAGCACTCTTCGGGCTTCCCGGTGCCGAGCCCTCCGCCGCGCCCGCACTGCGGCTGACGGGGACCGTGCTCTCGGTGAAGGACCTCCGCGAGGGCGAGGGCGTGTCGTACGGCTACGCGTACCGCGCGTCCGCAGACACGCGCGTCGCCCTCGTCACAGGCGGCTACGCGCAGGGAATCGTGCGCGCCCTCGGCGGAGCGGTGGACGTCGCGATCGCGGGGGAGAGGCATCCCGTCGTCGGACGGGTCGCGATGGACGTGTGCGTGGTGGACATCACGGATGCCGCGGTCCGGCGCGGCGACGAGGTCCTCTTCCTCGGCGACCCTGCGCAGAACGAGCCGTCGCTCGTCGAATGGGTGCGCGCGGCGGGGCTCACCGCCGGCGAGCTGGTCACCATGGTCGGACTGCGCTCCGGCCGCGAGGAGACCGCATGAGCGCGCGACTTCACGTCGACCTCGACGCCCTGGTCGCGAACATCGCGCACGTGCGCGCGACGGTGTCTCCCGCTGAGCTGATGCTCGTGGTCAAGGACGACGCCTACGGCCACGGTCTGGGGCCTGTCGTGCGGGCCGCGGTGGCCGCGGGCGTGAACTGGTTCGGCGCCTTCGACGTGCGGACGGGCTGCGCGGTGCGAGAGGCCGTCGACGACGACGCTCGCATCTTCGCGTGGATCGCCGCTTCGCGCGGGGACCTCGACGCCGCCGTGGCGGCGCGCATCGACCTCGGCATCGGTGACGCCGATCTGCTGGAGGAGCTCGCGGAGGCCGCCCGCGATGCCCATGCCTCGATGCGTGTGCACCTCAAGATCGACACCGGACTGCACCGCAACGGCGTGCGGCCGGAGCAGTGGCCGGGTTTCGTGGCGCGCGCGGCAGCCCTTCAGACGGAGGGCGTCATCGAGGTCGCGGGGGTCTGGAGCCACATCGCCGAGGCGTCGGACGCCGAGGACGATGAAGCCCGGAGCGTCTACGAGTGGGCGCTGCGGCAGGCCACGGCTGCCGGCCTGCGCCCCGCCATGCGGCACCTGGCCGCCAGCGCCGCGTCCTTCGCGCGCCCCGAATTCCGCTACGACATGGTCCGCGTCGGGGCGTTCTGCTACGGCATCCGCTCCGCCGGGGGACCCTCTGCCGACCACCTGGGCCTCCGTCCGATCGGCCGGCTCGATGCGGACGTCGTCGAGGTCGCCGAGGAATTCGCCCGAATCGGTCTCGGTGCGCTGGACGGCCTGCCGTCATCGCTCGAGCGGCGCGCGATGGTCGGCACCCCGGCGGGCAGCCGCTCACTCGTGGCGATCGGCGCCACGGAGTCCCTTGTCGCCGCCTGGCCGGGCGCGGTCGTCGGTGACGTCGTCACGGTCTACGGACCGGGCGTCGCGGGGGAGAGCACGGCGACGGATCTCGCGGAGATCATCGGCACGATCGGTGAAGAGGTCGCCCTGCGCGTGTCACCCCTCGTGCCACGCAGATACACCCGCCGCTGAGGCGGCGGGTGCGAGTCTGCCGGACGGGCGCCTACTCGGCCAGGCGAGCGGTCTCGTCGTGCCAGGAGGTCGCGATCGCGCGGAGCTTCTCTTCGTACTTGCGACCGTGGTGTGCGCAGAACAGGAGCTCACTGCCGTTGACCTCGGCTGCGATGTAGGCCTGTGCGCCACACGAATCGCAGCGATCCGTCGCCGTGAGGCGGTATTCGAGGACGGCGCCGGTCTCGGTCGGTGTCGATAGCGTGTTCATCTCGGTGCCTCCTCGTACTGGTAGAACTCTCTTGCGGTCATGAAATACAACCACGCCGATGTTTCGAGAATGCCGCGAATAGACGACATTTCGCTGAGCGCGTACGACTGCCGACCCTGAAGCGTGTCTGCGCGGGGCTGTCGGGCGCCCCGATTACGATGGGAGATTGTGACAGCCGAGTACTCCGCCCATCATCTTCAGGTGCTCGAAGGGCTCGAAGCGGTCCGCAAGCGCCCCGGCATGTACATCGGCTCGACCGACTCGCGCGGCCTCATGCACTGCCTGTGGGAGATCATCGACAACTCCGTCGATGAGGCGCTCGCCGGCCACGGCTCGCGCATAGACATCGTGCTCCACGCCGACGGCAGCGTCGAGGTGCGCGACCGCGCCCGCGGCATCCCGGTCGACATCGAGCCGCGCACGGGGCTGACCGGCGTGGAGGTCGTCTTCACCAAGCTCCACGCCGGTGGCAAGTTCGGGGGCGGCTCGTACGCCGCATCGGGCGGGTTGCACGGCGTCGGGGCATCGGTCGTCAACGCCCTCTCGGAGCGCCTCGACGTCGAGGTCGACCGCGGCGGCAAGACGTGGGCGATGTCGTTCCACCGGGGCGAGCCCGGCATCTTCTCGAACGGCAGCCCCGACTCGGCCTTCACCCCGTTCGAGGACCGCAGCGAGCTGCGCGTCGCGGGCCGCGCCGCGAAGGGCGTGACCGGCACGCGCATCCGCTATTGGGCGGATCGCCAGATCTTCACCAAGGATGCCGCATTCAACCTCCAGGAGCTCGAGCAGCGCGCGCGCCAAACCGCGTTCCTCGTCCCGGGCCTCGAGATCGTCATCCGCGACGAGCGACCCGGCACCGAGGCCGGCGAGCCCGTCGAGACGAGTTATCGGTTCGACGGGGGAATCTCCGAGTTCGCCGACTTCCTCGCACCCGACTCCGGCGTCACCGACACGTGGCGCCTCACCGGAGACGGCAAGTTCACCGAGACCGTCCCGGTGCTGCAGCCGTCGGGCGCCATGGTGCCCACCGAGGTCGAGCGCGAGTGCCATGTCGACATCGCGGTCAGGTGGGGCACCGGCTACGAGACGGTGTCGCGCTCGTTCGTCAACATCATCGCCACGCCCAAGGGCGGCACGCACCAGCAGGGGTTCGAGCAGGGTCTCATGAAAGTGCTGCGCGACCAGGTGGCGCAGAACGCGCGCCGTCTCAAGGTCGGAGGCGACAAGCTCGAGAAGGACGACATCCTCGCCGGGCTCACCGCCGTGCTCACCGTGCGCGTTCCGGAGCCGCAGTTCGAGGGTCAGACCAAAGAGGTCCTCGGCACGCCGGCGGTCCGCCAGATCGTGACGAACGTCGTCACCCGCGAACTCACCGCGCGCTTCACGTCGCCGAAGCGCGACGACAAGGCGCAGACCTCGCTGCTGCTCGACAAGGTCGTCTCCGAGATGAAGGCGCGCATCTCCGCCCGCACCCACAAAGAGACGCAACGCCGCAAGAACGCCCTCGAGTCTTCGTCTCTGCCGGCGAAGCTCGCCGACTGCCGGTCGAACGATGTCGCCGAGTCCGAGCTGTTCATCGTCGAGGGCGACTCGGCCCTCGGCACCGCCAAGCTCGCGCGCAACAGCGAGTTCCAGGCGCTGCTGCCGATCCGCGGCAAGATCCTCAACGTCCAGAAGGCGTCGATCAGCGACATGCTGTCCAACGCCGAGTGCGCTGCGATCATCCAGGTGATCGGCGCCGGCTCGGGCCGCTCGTTCGATCTCGACACCGCCCGCTACGGCAAGATCATCCTGATGAGCGACGCCGACGTCGACGGCGCGCACATCCGCACGCTGCTGCTGACCCTGTTCTTCCGCTATATGCGACCGCTCATCGACGAAGGCCGGGTCTACGCCGCCGTGCCGCCGCTGCACCGCGTGGTCGTGATGAACCCCGGATCCAAGCCCAACGAGACGATCTACACGTACTCCGAGGCCGAGCTGCACGGACTCCTGACGAAGCTCACCAAGGCCGGCAAGCGCTGGCAGGAGCCCGTCCAGCGCTATAAGGGCCTGGGCGAGATGGACGCCGACCAGCTCGCGACCACGACCATGGATCGCAGCGGCCGGACGCTCCGGCGCGTGCGGATGCAGGACGCCGAGGCTGCGGCATCCGTCTTCGAACTGCTCATGGGCAACGATGTGGCGCCGCGCAAGGAGTTCATCATCGATTCGAGCGACCGGCTGGTGCGCGAGCGCATCGACGCGTGATCCGATCGCCGTTCCCCGCGACGACCAGAGGCGCACCGGCTGAGCCGTTGCGCCTCTCGTGCATCGGGCTCAGCGGATGCCGGTGCCCACGGCGCCGATGACGCCGTCGAGTGCGGTGCCCGACGCGTCGCGCTTCGCACCGGACTCCGGCAGGGCGCGGGTCGCACCATCCGATCCGATCGCGCGGGGATCGGTGCCGACCCAGGCGGTCGTCAGCGCGTCCTCGCCTTTCAGGAACCGGTGGGCGCGCACGCCGCCGGTCGCGCGGCCCTTGGCCGGGAACTCGCTGAACAGCGACACCTTGGCGCTGCCGGCGTCGGTACCCGCGAGCGCAGTGGTGGAGCCGGCGATCGTGACCACGACGGCGTCGAACTCCGAGGGCCCGACGACATCGAACGAGATCACCTCAGCACCGTCGGTGAGACGGATGCCGGCCATGCCTCCGGCCGAGCGGCCCTGCGGGCGCACCGACGACGCGTCGAAGCGGAGCAGCTGGGCGTCGCTCGCCACGAACACCAGCTCGGCGCCGTCGGATGCGGGGGCGGCGCCGACGACGCGGTCGCCGTCCCTGAGGGCGATGAGCTCGATATCGTGCTTGTTCGCGATCTCGCTCGCGGCGACCCGCTTCACGACGCCCTGTGCCGTGCCGATCGCGATCGGCGGCCCTTCGACGAGCGGCACGAGCGCGACGATGTGCTCGCCGCCGCTCAGACCCAGGTACTGGTCGCCGCGCGTCCCGGCCGCGAGCTGCACCGAGTTGCCGGGCACCGACGGCAGGTCGACGGGGGAGAATCGCACCAGGCGGCCGAGGTTCGTCACGGCACCGATGTCGCCGCGCGTGGTCGTGTCCACCGACGAGCGGATGGCATCGTGCTTCGAGCGCCGTGCGGGCGCGACGATGCCGCCGCCCGGTGCGTCGGCCGTGATCTCGGCGCGCACCATGCGACCCGTGGCGGAGAGGAAGACGCGGCACGGCGCGTCCGCGATCTGCAGGTCGGCGACCGCCGCCGCGGCGCGCGAGCGCGGCTGCACGGGACCGCCGTTGAGCAGGAGCGTGCGCCGGGGCGTGCCGAACGCCTCGGCGGCAGCATCCAATTCGTGCGCCACCTGCGCGCGCAGCAGCACGTCGCTGCCGAGCAGCTCCTCGAGCTGGGCAATCTCCTTCTTGAGGTTGTCGCGCTCGGTCTCGAGCTCGATGCGCGAGAACTTCGTGAGGCGACGCAGCCGCAGCTCGAGGATGTACTCGGACTGCGCCTCGGACAGATCGAAGACGCTCATGAGGCGCGTGCGCGCCTGCTCGCCGTCGTCGGACGTGCGGATGACCTGGATGACCTCGTCGATGTCGAGGATCGCGATGAGGAGGCCCTCGACGAGGTGCAGGCGTTCCTTGCGCCGCTCGAGGCGGTACCTGCTGCGGCGCGTGACGACGCTGATGCGGTGGTCGAGGTAGACGCGGAGCAGCTCGCGCAGGCCGAGGGTCTGCGGCTGCCCCTCGACGAGGGCGACGTTGTTGATGCTGAACGAGTCCTCGAGCGGCGTCAGCCTATAGAGGTGGTCGAGCACGGCCTGCGGGTCGAAGCCGGTCTTGATGCCGATCACCAGACGCAGGCCGTGGTGACGGTCGGTGAGGTCGTTGACGTCGGCGATGCCCTGCAGCTTCTTCGCGTTGACGGCGTCCTTGATCTTCTCGATGACGCGCTCGGGACCGACGAGGTAGGGCAGCTCCGTGACGATGAGGCCGGTGCGGCGCGGACCGAGCGACTCGATCGAGACCTTCGCCCGGGTGCGGAAGGTGCCGCGGCCGTTCGTGTAGGCGTCCTTGATGCCGTCCAGGCCGACGATGATGCCGCCCCCGGGAAGGTCGGGTCCGGGCACGAACTCCATCAGGTCTTCGACCGTCGCCTCGGGGTTCTCGAGCAGATGGGTCGCCGCACCGACGACCTCGATGAGGTTGTGCGGCGCCATGTTGGTCGCCATGCCGACCGCGATGCCGGTGGTGCCGTTCACGAGCAGATTGGGGAAGGCGGCAGGCAGCACCTCGGGCTGCTGGAACTGACCGTCGTAGTTCGGGATGAAGTCCACGACGTCTTCGTCGAGGTGCTCGGTGAGCGCGAGCGCCGGAGGGGCGAGCCGGGCCTCCGTGTACCGGGGCGCAGCAGGGCCGTCGTCGAGCGAGCCGAAGTTGCCGTGGCCGTCGACGAGAGGCACGCGCAGGGAGAACGGCTGGGCGAGACGGACGAGCGCGTCGTAGATGGGGGCGTCGCCATGCGGGTGCAGCTTTCCCATCACCTCGCCGACGACGCGGGCGCTCTTGACGTGGCCACGGTCGGGCCGTAGCCCCATGTCGGCCATCTGGAACAGGATGCGTCGCTGCACCGGCTTGAGCCCGTCGCGCGCGTCGGGCAGCGCACGCGAATAGATGACCGAGTACGCGTACTCGAGGAACGACGTCTGCATCTCGGAGGAGACGTCGACGTCCTCGATGCGTCCGTGGTCGGCGGGGGAGGAATCGGTGCGGGAAGCGGGCATGTGTCGATGAAGCCTCGGGTGACGGCGGGGAGCGAGGGGGCGCGGCCGCGTGTGCGAGACTGGCCCCGATGACCCTCAGCCTACCCGTGGACCCGCCGCGCGCCCGGAGCCTCACCCGTGTCGTGACCGAGATGTCGGCGGCCCTCGACGGCCGCTCGGAGTGGTTCGCCCCCGCACGGAGCGCGATCGTGTGGGTGCTCGACGGGCTCGGCGTCCACAACCTCTCGGCCCGCGCCGGACACGCCCGCTTCCTCAGCGAGGCGCGCATGAAGAAGGATGTCGCGCGCACGGTCTTCCCCTCGACCACCGCCGCTGCGCTGACGAGTCTGCTCACCGGGGCACTGCCGGGGGAGCACGGCATCGTCGGGTACCGCGCGCGAGTGCCTGGCACCGACGACGTGGTCAATCTGCTCCGCGGCTGGGACACCGACGGCCTGCCTCCCGAGTTCCAGCGCGCCGCGCCGCTGTCCGCCACGCTAGGACGGCCGTTCTTCGCGGTCTCGCGCAACGAGTACGCCGGCACTGGTTTCACGGCGGCGACCCTCGGTGACGCCGCGTTCCACGGCGCCGACGACCTCGACGAGCGCGTGAGCCTCGCCGCCGACCTCGCGGCGCAGCATCCGGGGTCCCTCATCTATCTCTATGCCCCCGATCTCGACGCGGTCGGTCACAAGCGCGGCTGGGAGTCCGACGAATGGGTCGCGGTGCTGGAGCGGGTGGATGCCGCCGCCCGGACCCTCTCGAAATCGCTCGACCGCGGCACCGGGGTGGTCGTGACGTCCGACCACGGCATGATCGACGTGCCGCGGCACCGCCACCTCCTTCTCGAGGAGGGCGACGAGCTGCTCGACGGCGTCCGCCTCATCGGCGGCGAACCTCGCATGCTCCACCTCTACACGCAGCCGGGGGCGGAGGAGGCCGTGCTCGCGCGATGGCTCGAGGCCGAGGCATCCCGTTCGTGGGTGTTCTCGCGCGCCGAACTCGAGGCGTCAGGTCTGGTGGGCCGGATCGACGCGGAGGTGGAGGCCCGCATCGGCGACGTGATCGTCGCGGCGCGCGCAGGCATCGCGTACTACGACGACCGTCTCGCCGACAAAGCGCCGCAGAAGATGATCGGGCAGCACGGGTCGCTCACCGACGAAGAGCGGATCGTTCCGCTCATCCGCCTGGGCGCGTTCGCCGGGGCCTGAGCGGCTTCAGTCGTCGGAGCGGGCGCCGAAGACGATCTCGTCCCACGAGGGCATCGACGTGCGGCCCTTGCGACGACCGGCCTCGGCGACGGCGGCCGGTGTCGGTGCCTGGTAGTCGGACGCCGTCGGCTCCGCTTCGGATGCCGACTCGTCGTAGCCCGGCTCGAGCGCATCGAACAGCGCGACCGGTGCGGGCGAGCGAGGCGCAGCGGCGATCTCTTCGGCCCCCGGAAGCGGCTCGCGCTGACCGCGGCGACGACGCAGCGCCTCGAGCAGGTCGGCGGTCTCGGCCGAGGTCACGACGGCGGGCTCGGTGGCGCGTTTGATGGCGGCCTCCTGCACGGCAGGAGCGGCCGGAGACGGGATCTCGGGCGACTCGATGTCGGCGTCAGGGAGGCGGCGTGGGCCGAACGCTCCGCTGTCGAAGCGGGAGTCGTCCTTCGGCGGCACGGCGTCCAGGGCGCGGAGCCGGGGGATGAGCCCCTCGGGGAGCGAGCCCTGACGGGACAGCTGGATGGCGTCCGCGTTCAGCGGCGACAGCGTGCTGCGGCGCGGATCGAAGCCCCAGCGGGCGTCGTGGCCGATGTCGTTCGAGGTGAACTCGAGCTTGACGGTCCAGCCGGTCGGCTCCTTCCAGCTCGTCCAGCGTTCGCCGATCGCGCCGGCCTCGGCGAGCTTGGCGCGCACCGCGGAACCGAACGTCGTCTGCCCGTCACCTTCGAAATCGCCGCCGAGCAGCACCGGGACGGCCAGTGCCTGACCCACGATGTGCTCGCGCTCGGCGAGCACGGGACCCTCGAAGCGCACGATGTCCTCGACGCGGGCGCCGAGGAGCTCTGCGACCTCACGTGCGGACAGCCCCGACCGGATGTGCGCCTGGATCTCGCGGGGGCTGGGGCGGGGGGTCTGCGCGTCGGACTCGCGCTCGCGGCGCGCCTTGCGCAGCTCACCGCGCAGGACGTCGTCGACGTCGAGCGTGAATCTCTCGCCGGACTCCGTCGCCAGGATGAGCTTGTCGTCCTCGGTTCCGATGACTTTGAGCTGTTCCATGCGGACGCTCCCTGCTTCTCGTGCCGGCTCTTGGCTGCGCTTTCCCGGCGGACTCACGGCTTCAGAGCCCGCCTGTGCGCCCATCGTGTCATAGCGCACCGCGACGACCGGGAATATCCCGCGCGTGCCGCGAGTTTCACGCGAACGCACGGTCAGGATGGCGCCGGATCGCATTTGCGAAAAGGGGAATGGTCGTGCAAACTATCGCCGCCCGCAAGGGCGAGCGCAACCGCGAATACCCGGAAGTTGAGATCTTCACGCATGGCCACCGATTACGACGCCCCCCGCAAGACCGAGGACGACAGCGAGTCGATCGAAGCGCTCAAGGAGCGCGTTCCCGACAAGCTCTCGGGCTCGGTCGACGTGGAGGACGCCGACAACCCGTCGGGCTTCGAGCTGCCCGGTGCCGACCTGTCGGACCTCGAGCTCGACGTCGTCGTTCTACCCGCCCAGGAGGACGAGTTCACCTGTTCGAACTGCTTCCTCGTGAAGCACCGCTCGCAGCTCGATCACGAGACCGCAGACGGCCCTATCTGTACTGAGTGCGCCGCGTGATCTGAGCCCGCCGTACTGCGGCGGCCAGCCGGTCCGGCGTCCGCGAGGAGATGACCCACGCGGTCGTCGGATCATCGGCATCAGTCACTGGGAGCACGACGACTCCGTCGATCCCGCCCCGGATGAGATGCCACGACCTGGGGTCCAGACCAGCACCGCGCGCGTGGCGCGCGTCCTCCCCGACGTGTACCGCGCCGTCGCCGAGGAACTCGACACCGATGTGCGCGCGCCCGGCCCGCAGCTCGCCGTCGCGGACCTCGACGACGGGTGCAGCCAGGATCAGCAGCGCGATCAGCAGGATGCCGATGCCGGCGCCCACGATGAGAGCGATCGTCGTGTCGATGGGTGTGACGACGAGCGCCGCCATCGGCGCCGCCATCCCCGCAGCGACCAGGATCCACAGCGACGGGCCGAGCCGCTCGCGATAACCGTCGGCAGGGCCGGTTCGGGCACCGGCATGAGGCGTTGAGTTCTGCATTACCCTCGTTGGGTGACTGAAACGGTGGACGTCCCCATTATCGCCCCCGACGTCCCGGTGTACGCGCACCCTGGGGACGCCGGAGCCGACCTCGTCGCCGCCGAGGCGGTTCGCCTCGAGCCCGGTGAGCGCGCTCTGGTCGGCACCGGCGTGCGGATCGCGCTGCCGGAGGGGTATGTCGCGTTCGTGGTCCCGCGCAGCGGCCTGGCCGCCAAGCACGGGATCACGGTCGTCAACGCGCCCGGCACGATCGACGCCGGCTACCGCGGCGAGATCAAGGTGATCCTGCTGAACACCGATCGGGCGCAGGCGCACGACATCGCCGTCGGCGACCGCATCGCGCAGATCATCGTGATGCCGGTGCCGCGCGCCGTATTCATCCCCGTGGAAACCCTGCCCGACAGCGTGCGCGGCGAGGGCGGCTTCGGCTCCACGGGCTACCAGAAGGACGGAGTCCTCGCATGACCGACCCCTCATCCGTCGAAGGCCCGCGCAAGGTCGCACCCGACGACCGCGCCTCGACCGGCCCGTTCGACGAGTCCGAGGCCAACCCGGTCCGCCCCTACATCGATCTCGGGGGGATCAAGATCCTCCCTCGTGAGGGCCTCAACCTCCGCCTCGAAGTCGAGGAGCAGACCAAGCGCATCGTGGCCGTCGGCCTGGACTACGCCGGTTCGACCCTTCAGGTGCAGCCGTTCGCCGCGCCCCGCTCGGCCGGCCTCTGGGAGGAGACGCGCGAGCAGATCCGCCAGCAGATCCGCCAGCAGGGCGGCCGCGTCGAGGAGCGCGAGGGACCGCTGGGTCCCGAGCTCCTCGCCGAGGTGCCCGTGATCGCCGGCGCCGACGGCACGGCGGGCAAGCGCCTCGCGCGCTTCGTCGGCGTCGACGGCCCGCGCTGGTTCCTGCGCGGCGTGATCGGGGGTGCAGCGACGGCCGACGTCGAGGCCGCGGCCGCCGTCGAGGACCTGTTCCGTTCGATCGTCGTCGTCCGCGGCGGCTCGCCGATGCCGCCCCGCGACCTCATCCCGCTGAAGATGCCGGCGACGCCGGGCTCCGCGTGAGCGACACCTCGCGCCCCGACGACGCGTCGGAATCCACCGCGGACGGTGCAGCCGACCGCCCCCCGGGACACACGGTCCCCACGACCCCTTCACACTCCGCTGACGCGTCTCGCGGAGCCTTGGACGACGCGGGCCCCGCTGCCCCCACTGCGTCCGAGGTGCTCGGCGCCGCCCTGGGCGGGGCCGCGCGCCGGGCCGGTCTCGACCCGGCCGAGGGCAAGACCACCGGGCACGTCGTGTGGGCCGCGATGGGCGGCTGGCGCGGCATCCTCGAGTCCGTCCTTCCGGGCGTCGTGTTCCTCGTCGCCTGGACGGCCACGTACGACGCCGCCGCGAAGTCGGGAAACCTCCTCCTGAGCCTCGCGCTGTCGGTCGGCCTCGCCGCGGTCTTCACAATCGTGCGCCTGATCCAGCGGCAGTCTGCGAGCGCCGCGATCGGGGGCCTGATCGCGGCAGCCGCGGCGGCGGGCCTGTCCCTGTGGACCGGCAGGGGAGAGGACAGCTTCATCCCCGGCTTCCTCACCAACACGCTGTACGGCACGGCGTTCCTGGTGTCGGCGCTCATCGGGTGGCCGCTCATCGGCCTGGCCGTCGGCTTCCTCATGGGGGAGGGCACCGCGTGGCGCGCCGACAAGCGCAAGCGGCGCGTCTTCTTCTGGCTGTCGATCGCGTGGGCTTCACTGTTCGCGCTCCGCCTGATCGTGCAACTCCCGCTGTACTTCGCGGGCGACGTCGCTGCGCTCGGCACGATCAAGCTGATCATGGGCCTGCCGCTGTTCGCGCCATTGGTCGCGGTCACATGGCTCGCCGTGCGCGCGCTCTATCCACGCGCCTCCAAGTGATACATTTATCTCGACATCAAGATAAATTTCCCCCGAACCGTTAGGTCGACCTCACTAGCCGAGGGCTCCGGAGCGGGGGAAGATGGGGATGCCGGACTCCGGCACGATCCCGCCGCCGACGAAGGAGACAGACGTGTCCACGGTTGACAGCTTCGGTGCGAAGAGCACCCTGACGGTCGGCAGCACCGACTACGAGATCTTCCGCATCGACACCGTCCCCGGTTACGAGAAGCTCCCGTTCAGCCTGAAGGTGCTGCTCGAGAACCTGCTCCGCACCGAGGACGGCGCGAACGTCACCAAGGAGCAGATCGAGGCGCTCGGGTCGTGGGATGCCGCGGCCGAGCCGAACACCGAGATCCAGTTCACGCCGGCTCGCGTCGTGATGCAGGACTTCACCGGCGTTCCCTGCATCGTGGACCTCGCCACCATGCGCGAGGCGGTGGCCGCCCTGGGTGGCGACGCCACCAAGATCAACCCGCTCTCTCCCGCCGAGATGGTCATCGACCACTCCGTCATCGCGGACCTCTTCGGCACCGAGAACGCCCTCGAGCGCAACGTCGAGATCGAGTACGAGCGCAACGGCGAGCGGTACCAGTTCCTCCGCTGGGGCCAGACCGCGTTCAACGACTTCAAGGTCGTCCCCCCGGGCACGGGCATCGTCCACCAGGTCAACATCGAGCACCTCGCGAAGGTCATCTACGACCGCTCCGTCGGCGGCGTCCTCCGTGCATACCCCGACACGTGCGTCGGCACGGACTCGCACACCACGATGGTCAACGGCCTCGGCGTGCTGGGCTGGGGCGTCGGCGGCATCGAGGCAGAGGCGGCCATGCTCGGCCAGCCCGTCTCGATGCTCATCCCCAAGGTCGTGGGCTTCAAGCTCTCGGGCGCGATCCCGACGGGCGTCACGGCGACCGACGTCGTGCTGACCATCACCGACATGCTCCGCAAGCACGGCGTGGTCGGCAAGTTCGTCGAGTTCTACGGCGAGGGCGTCGCATCGGTCCCGCTCGCGAACCGCGCGACCATCGGCAACATGAGCCCGGAGTTCGGCTCGACCGCCGCGATGTTCCCCATCGACAGCGTGACCGTCGACTACCTGCGCCTCACGGGCCGCGACGAGCAGCAGCTCGCGCTGGTCGAGGCCTACGCCAAGGAGCAGACGCTCTGGCACGACGCCTCTCGCGAGCCGGTCTTCAGCGAGTACATGGAGCTCGACCTCTCGACGGTGGTCCCGTCGATCGCCGGCCCCAAGCGCCCGCAGGACCGCATCATCCTCTCGCAGGCGAAGCAGCAGTTCGAGAGCGACCTCACCAACTACGCCGAGGTCGATCACGATCTGGTCGATCTCGAGGGCTCGGAGTCGTTCCCGGCGTCCGACCCGCCCGGAAACTCGCCCGAGGACGAGTACAGCCTCCACGAGCACCACCACCACAGCCACGCGCCGGCGACGGCGTCGAAGCCGACCCCGGTGACGCTCGAGGGCGGCGAGAAGTTCGTGCTCGACCACGGCGCCGTGACGATCGCCGCGATCACGTCGTGCACCAACACCTCGAATCCGTCGGTGATGCTCGCCGCCGGCCTCCTCGCCCGCAACGCGGTCAGGAAGGGCCTCAAGGCCAAGCCGTGGGTGAAGACCACCCTCGCGCCCGGCTCGAAGGTCGTCACCGACTACTACGAGAAGGCCGGTCTCACCAAGGACCTCGAAGACCTGGGCTTCTTCACCGTCGGGTACGGCTGCACCACCTGCATCGGCAACTCCGGGCCCCTCATCGAGGAGGTCTCCGCGGCGATCAACGAGAACGATCTCGCCGTCACCGCCGTGCTGTCGGGCAACCGCAACTTCGAGGGTCGCATCAACCCCGACGTGAAGATGAACTACCTCGCGAGCCCGCCGCTCGTGATCGCGTACTCGCTCGCCGGTTCGATGAACTTCGACTTCGAGGTCGACGCCCTCGGCACCGACCAGGACGGCAACGACGTGTTCCTGCGCGACATCTGGCCGGACTCGGCCGAGGTGCAGGCCACGATCGACTCGTCGATCAACAAGGACATGTTCACCCACCAGTACGCGAGCGTCTTCGAGGGCGACGAGCGGTGGCGGACCCTCCCGACGCCGACCGGCGACGTGTTCGAGTGGGACGAGGCCTCGACCTACGTGCGCAAGCCCCCGTACTTCGACGGAATGACGATGGAGCTGACCCCGGTCAGCGACATCTCGGGCGCGCGTGTCATGGCGACGCTGCTGGACTCGGTCACGACCGACCACATCAGCCCTGCCGGCAACATCAAGGCCGACAGCCCGGCCGGTCAGTACCTGGCCGCCCACGGTGTGGACCGCAAGGACTTCAACTCGTACGGCTCGCGCCGTGGCAACCACGAGGTGATGATCCGCGGCACATTCGCGAACATCCGTCTGAAGAACCAGCTCGTCCGCGAGGTCAACGACGGCGCCGAGGTCGAGGGCGGATTCACGCGCGACTTCACGCAGGCCGGCGGACCCCAGTCCTTCATCTACGACGCCAGCCAGAACTACCAGGCCGCGGGCACGCCGCTGGTCATCTTCGGCGGCAAGGAGTACGGCTCAGGCTCGTCGCGCGACTGGGCGGCCAAGGGCACGAGCCTGCTGGGCGTGAAGGCGGTCATCACCGAGAGCTTCGAGCGGATCCACCGCTCGAACCTCATCGGAATGGGCGTCGTGCCGCTGCAGTTCCCGGCCGGCGAGAGCTGGAAGTCGCTGGGTCTGGACGGCACCGAGATCGTCTCGATCTCGGGTCTCGAGCAGCTCAACGAGGGCGTCACGCCGAAGACCGTCAAGGTCACCGCGGAGCCCAGCGAGTTCTCGCCGGAGGGCAAGCAGACGGTCGAGTTCGACGCGGTCGTCCGCATCGACACGCCCGGTGAGGCCGACTACTACCGCAACGGCGGCATCCTGCAGTATGTGCTGCGCTCGCTGGTCTGACAGCTGATTCACGGGGGACCGGATGCTCCCCACGCCCCTCCACGTGTCGCTTCGCGCCACGCGGAGCCTCGGGCGTGTGGCCCAGCATCCGGTCCCCCCTTCATGCCGCGGGTAGACTTGCAGAGCCCTCACGGGGCCGGAAAGGAGCCGGGATGTCGCTGCTGTCGTCCATCACCGGACCCCGCGACCTCGACGCGCTGAGCCTCGATCAGCTCGAGCAGCTCGCGGACGAGATCCGCGGCTTCCTCGTCGAGAACGTCGCACGCACAGGCGGTCACCTGGGCCCCAACCTCGGTGTCGTCGAGCTCACGATCGCACTGCACCGCGTGTTCGACTCGCCGAACGATCCGATGATCTTCGACACGGGCCATCAGTCCTACGTGCACAAGCTGCTCACCGGGCGCCAGGACTTCACGAAGCTCCGCGCGCGCGAAGGCCTCGCCGGGTACCCGCAGCGCTCCGAGAGCCCGCACGATGTGGTCGAGTCGTCCCACGCCTCCAGCTCGCTGAGCTGGGCCGACGGCGTCTCGCGCGCACTGACGCGCACCGGCCGCAAGGACCGGCACGTGGTCGCCGTCGTCGGCGACGGCGCGCTCACCGGCGGCATGACGTGGGAGGCGCTCAACAACATCTCCGACGACAACGACCGCAACCTCGTCATCGTCGTCAACGACAACGGGCGCTCGTACGCCCCGACCATCGGCGGCATGGCGCGCTACCTCAACCGCGTCCGCACCGCCGAGTCGTACCGCAATCTCCACCGCGGCTCCGACACGCTGTTCCGCAAGCTGGGCCCCGCGGCGCGCGCCGTCTACCGGGGCGTGCGCGGCGGCACGCACGGCTTCCTGTCGCGGTTCACGAACAACGCCGCGCTCTATTCGAACCTCGACATCAAGTACCTCGGTCCGGTCGACGGCCACGATCTGCCGACTCTCATGGAGACGCTCGAGCTCGCGAAGGAGTACGGCGCCCCCGTGATCGTCCACGCGATCACCGAGAAGGGCCGCGGCTACGCGCCCGCCCTCGAGGACGAAGCCGACCAGTTCCACGCCGTCGGCAAGATCGACCCGATCACGGGCGAGGCGCTCGGCGCGGCCGGCGGCACCGCCTGGACCGACGTCTTCGCCGATGAGCTGGTGCACCTGGGCGACGAGCGCGACGACGTGATCGCGATGACGGCCGCCATGCTGCGGCCCACAGGGCTCCTGCCGTTCGCGCAGCGCTTCCCCGACCGGGTGTACGACGTCGGCATCGCCGAGCAGCATGCCGTCGCCTCCGCGGCCGGTCTGGCGTTCGGCGGCCTGCATCCGGTCGTCGCGATCTACGCGACGTTCATGAACCGCGCCTTCGACCAGGTGCTGATGGATGTCGCCCTCCACCGCGCGGGCGTCACGTTCGTGCTCGATCGCGCCGGTGTGACCGGCCCCGACGGCCCGAGCCACCACGGCATCTGGGACCTGGCGATGCTGCAGATCGTCCCGCACATCCGCATCGCCGTGCCACGGGACGGCGCCCGCCTCCGCGAAGAGCTGCACGAGGCGGTCGCGGTCGATGACGCGCCCACCGTGATCCGTTTCCCGAAGGGCGGCGTGAGCCCTGAGCTCCCGGCGCTGGAACGGCTCGAGGACGGCGTGGACGTGCTGGTGCGCTCCGACGCCCAGGACGTGCTGCTGGTCGGCATCGGCCCGATGGCGCACACCGCGGTCGACGTCGCCGAGCGCCTGCGCGCACAGGGCATCGGCGCCACGGTCGTCGACCCGCGATGGGTCGTGCCGGTGCAGCCGTCGATCGTCTCGCTCGCCGCATCCCATCGCCTCGTCATCACGATCGAGGACGGCATCCGCGTCGGCGGCATCGGCACGCGGGTGCGCCAGGTGCTCCGCGAGGCGGGCGTCGACACCGCGGTCGACGAATTGGGCGTGCCCGACGAGTTCATCGATCACGCGAGCCGCGAGCAGATCCTCGAGGACGCCGGTCTCACGCCTGCGAAGATCGCGCAGGATGTCGTCGCCCAGGTGCTCGGCACCCGCATCCCCGTCGCCCGTGGCGCGGACACCCGCGAGATCCCCGTGATCCCGACCCTGTCTCGCGAGGAGCGACGCTAGGAGAACGCCTGCCGCGCGAGCTTCGCATCCCGCGGTCATCCGCATACGGCGAAAGGGCGCACCCTCCGAGGAGGATGCGCCCTTTCGGTGTTGGCGGCGTCAGCCGGCGATGCCCTTGATCACCGGGTGGTGGAAGGTGTCGCCGAAGGCGCGCTGGGAGGCGCCCTCGCGGTCGAGGTAGGGCGACGCGCCGCCGTCGATGAACGGCCAGCCCGCGCCGAGGATGAGGCAGAGGTCGATGTCCTCGACCTCGGGGACCACGCCCTCGTCGAGCATGAGCTTGATCTCCTGCGCGAGGCCGTCCTGCACGCGACGGAGGATGACGTCGGCCGACGCCGGCGACGAGCCCACCGCGGGCTTGAGCGTCTTCTCGGCGGCCTTGGTCCAGCCGGTCACGCGGCCGCCCTTGTCCTTCTCGACGACCTCGGGCAGCTCCGCGAGCGCGTGGAAGTTCTCGTTCGCGTAGAAGCGGTCGGGGAAGGCGTGCACCATCGTGTCCTGCACGTGCGCGGCCACCTTCCAGCCGACGAGGTCGATGAGCTGGAACGGCCCCATCGGCAGCCCGAGAGGCGCGAACGCCTTCTCGACGTCGGCGACCGGCGTGCCTTCGTAGACGGCGCGCGCCGCCTCGCCCATGACCTTGGCCAGCAGCCGGTTCACGACGAACCCGGGCGCGTCGGCGGTGAGCACCGCGTTCTTGCCGAGGTTCTTCGCGACGACGAACGCGGTCGACAGTGCGGCATCCGAGGTCTGGGGGGTCTTCACGATCTCGATCAGCGGCATGACCGCCACCGGGTTGAAGAAGTGGAAGCCCACCAGCCGCTCCGGGTGAGCCAGGTTCGCACCGATCTCCTCGACGGACAGCGACGAGGTGTTGGTCGCGAGGATCGCGTCCTCGGCGATGATCTGCTCGATCTCGCCGAACACCTGCTGCTTGACACCGACCTCTTCGAACACGGCCTCGATCACGAAATCGCAGTCGGCGTAGAGACTCTTGTCGGTCGTGCCCGTCACCAGCGCGCGCAGCTTGTTGGCGGAGTCGCCGTCGAGGCGGCCCTTCGCCTCGAGCTTGCCGATCTCGTCGTGGATGTATGCCACGCCCTTGTCGACGCGTGCCTGGTCGAGGTCGGTGATGAGCACCGGAACCTGCAGCTTGCGCACGAACAGCAGCGCGAACTGGCTCGCCATGAGACCGGCGCCGATGATGCCGACCTTCGTGACCTTCTTCGCGAGCTCCTTGTCGGGAGCGCCGACAGGACGCTTGGCGCGCTTCTGCACCAGATCGAAGGCATACATGGATGCGGCGAACTGGTCTCCCGTGACGAGCTCGGCGAGAGCCTCGTCCTCGCGTGCGAAGCCCTCGGCCTTCGAACCGTTCCGCGCCTTGTCCAGGAGGTCCAGCGCCACGTACGGCGACTTCGGCACCGTGCCGATCTTCGACTCGAGCATGCCGCGGGCCACCTTGACGGCGATCGGCCACTTGGTGAGGCGCTCGATCTTGCCCGGCTCGTTCTTGCGGTCGACCTTGATCTTCCCGCCGAGGACGCCGTCGGCCCACGCCAGCGAGTCCTCGAGGTAGTTCGCGGCCGGGAAGATCGCGTCGACGATGCCGTAGTCGAATGCCTGCTGCGGCTTCAGCATGCGGTTCTGCTTCAGCGGGTTCGAGATCACGACCTCGAGCGCGTTCTCGATGCCGATGAGGTTGGGCAGCAGGTAGGCACCGCCCCAGCCGGGGATGATGCCGAGGAACACCTCGGGAAGCGCGATCGCCGCGGCCGAGGCATCCACCGTCCGGTACGTGCTGTTGAGCGCGATCTCGAGACCGCCGCCGAGCGCGAGCCCGTTGACGAAGGCGAACGTGGGCACACCCAGCTCGGAGAGCTGACCGAACACCTTGTGGCCGAGCTGCGCCACCATGCGGGCGTTGTCCTTCGAACCGACCTTGCTGATGTCGCTGAGGTCGGCGCCCGCCGCGAGGATGTACTGCTTGCCGGTGATGCCGACCGCCTGGATCTCGCCGGCCGCCGCCCGCGCCTTGAGGGCGTCGAGCGTCTCGCCGAGCTGGAACATCGTCGCGGGGCCCAGCGTGTTCGGGCGGGTGTGGTCGCGACCGTTGTCGAGCGTGACCAGCGCCAGCACTTTGCCGGAGCGCAGTCGGATGTCGCGCACCCGCGAGTGCGTGATCACCTCGCCTTCGGTGACGGCGAGGATGGGGGAGAAGTCGATGTCGTCGTAGTTCGTCATTGCTCGATCACTTCCGCTTCTTGCCGTCGAAGTGGGGGTTCTCCCAGATGACCGAGCCGCCCTGGCCGAGGCCCACGCACATCGCGGTGAGGCCGTAGCGGACGTCGGGACGCTCGGCGAACTGGGCCGCGAGCTGGATCATCAGACGCACGCCGGAGGCGGCGAGCGGGTGGCCGAGCGCGATGGCGCCGCCCCACTGGTTGACGCGGGGGTCGTCGTCGGCGATGCCGAAGTGGTCCAGCAGCGAGATGACCTGGATCGCGAAGGCCTCGTTCAGCTCGAACAGACCGATGTCGTCGATCGTGAGTCCGGCCCTCTTGAGGGCCTTCTCGGTCGACGGGATCGGGCCGATGCCCATGATCTCGGGCTGCACGCCGGCGAACGCGAACGAGACGAGCTTCATCTTCGGCTTCAGGCCAAGCTCCTTCACCGCTCCGCCGCCGGCGAGCAGCGACATCGTCGCGCCGTCGGTGAGGGGCGATGACGTGCCGGCCGTCACGCGGCCGTGCGGGCGGAACGGCGTCTTCAGCGCCGCCAGGTCTTCCATCGTGGTCTGCGGGCGCCGGCCCTCGTCCTCGGTGGCCAGGCCCCACGAACCGTCGGCGTCCTTGGTCGCGATCGACACCAGATCGGGCTGGATCTTGCCGTTGTCGTACGCGGCCTGCGCCTTGTGCTGGCTGAGCATGCCGTAGCGGTCCGAGCGCTCCTTCGTGAGGTGCGGGAACCGGTCGAAGATGCGCTCGGCGGTGACGCCCATGTTGAGCGCGCCGGGGTCGACCATCTTCTCGGCGACGAAGCGCGGGTTGGGGTCGGCGTTGCCGCCGATGGGATGGTGCCCCATGTGCTCGACGCCGCCGGCGAGGGCGACGTCGTACATCCCGACGCCGATGGAGCCCGCCATCGTCGTGACGCTCGTCATGGCGCCCGCACACATACGGTCGATCGCGAAGCCCGGGACGGTCTGTGGGAGCCCGGCGAGGATCGCGACACTGCGGCCGAGGGTCAGCCCCTGGTCACCGGTCTGACTGGTCGCGGCGATGGCGACATCGTCGATGCGGTCCTTGGGGACGCCCGGATTGCGCTCCATGAGCCCGATCGTCGCCTTGACGGCGAGGTCGTCCGCGCGGGTGTTCCAGTACATGCCTTTCTCGCCGGCACGCCCGAACGGGGTCCGCATGCCATCGACGAAGAAGACGTCCGAAATCTCGGCCACTCTGCCTCCAAAAGTAGGGATGTCGCCAGCCTAGGAGGGCGCGTGGAGCGGTCGGAATCGGGTGGGGGAAACCTACGAAGCCGTTTCCGACGCCTCCGCGACCGCTTGCACGGAATCCACAAAGGCATCGGCGATCACCTGTGAGGTCTGCGCAATCTGCCAGGGTCGTGCGCCCAACGCGGCCAGTGCTTCGCCGATGGATGCCGCGGTCAGCGGCTGCGGGGGAGCCCAGGCGACGCGCCGCAGGAGCTCGGGCGTGAGGAGGTTCTCGGTCGGCATGTGGAGCTCCTCCGCCCGCCGCTCCACGACGGGGCGAGCCGCCTTGAGACGGGCATCGGCCTCGGGGTTGCGATCCACCCACGCCCGCGGCGGCGGCAGCGTGTCGCCTCCGGCGGCGCGTTCCAGCGGCAGCTGCGTGACGGCGCGTCCGTTCTCGATCGCCGCCCACCAGCGGTCCAGCTGCGACCGGCTCGCTCGGCCGGTGAAGTCCTTGACGGCGGCCAGGGCGCTCTTCGACTTGGGATCGGCGAGCACGGCGGCCACCAGTGCACGATCGGGAACGAGGCGGCCGGGCGCGACATCCTCCTCCCTCGCGTACTCCTCACGGGCGGTCCACAGTTCACGGGCCACGGCCAGCGCCTTGCGGCCGCGCACCGTGTGCAGACCTGAGAGGCGGCGCCACGGCTCCTCGCGCGGCGGCTTGGGCTCGCGCTCGAGCACGGCACGGAACTCCTCCGCGGCGAACTCGGTCTTGCCCTGCTCCACGAGCTCTGCGGCGAGCTTGTCGCGCACATCGACGAGGTGTTCGACGTCGAGCGCCGCATACTCGAGCCAGGACTGGGGCAGCGGCCGCGTCGACCAGTCCGACGCGGAGTGGGCCTTCGCGAGTGTGATGCCCAGTGTGTCCTCCACGACCGCGCCGAGGCCCACCCGCTCATGACCGAGGAGGCGGGCGGCGAGCTCGGTGTCGAAGATGGAAGCCGGTTCGAGGCCGATCTCGCGCAGCGACGGCAGGTCCTGGCTCGCGGCGTGCAGCACCCATTCCTCGCCGCCGATGGCGTCCTGGAGGGCACGGAAGTCGCCGATCGGCGGGGGATCGAAGAGGAACACGCCCGCACCGCGCCGGTACACCTGCACCAGGTACGCCCGCTGCGAGTAGCGGAAACCCGACGCGCGCTCGACGTCGACGGCGACGGGACCCTCCCCGTCGACCAGTCGTCGCGCGACCTCTCCGACGCGCGAGACCTCGTCGATCACGTCGTAATCAGCCACGTGGCGACCTGTGCGAACCGAGCATCGCGATCCCTTCCGAGCCGGGCGGAAGCCCGGCCAGCATGCATACCAACTCCGCCCATGCTTCCACGTGCGGAACGATCGCGCCTTCCGGAGACCACGATGCGCGCAGTTCTATCTGCGCGCCGTCACCCTCCGCGGCCAGTGCGCCGAACCCCTTGGAGAGGGTCTTGGTCGCTGTGCCGGATGCCGAATGGAAGCCCGCACCTCGTGACTCGAGCGCGTCGGTCAGCCACGTCCACGCGACGTCTGCGAGCAGCGGATCGACGCCGATCTCAGGCTCGAGGGGAGCCTGCGCGAAGCACACGATCCGCCACGGCCCGTTCCACGGCGCGGGCTCCTCCGGGTCGTGCATGAGAACCAGCCGGCCGGTGCCGTATGGCGAGTCCGTGGCGTCGGGTTCGGGGCGGACGTCACCCGCGATGGCGAACGCGTTCGGAGCGAGACCCTGCGGCGCGGCGATCTCGCGGACGGTGAGGTCGTCGCGGAAGGAGATCGCCCGCACCGCCTCGGCGGCCTGCTCGAAAGAGCCCGGTGCCGCCGGAGGACGCTGCTCAGTCACCCGGACAGACTAGAGTGATGCCTCGATGGTCGCCTCCAGGCGCGCCGCATGGGACGGCGCACGCAGTTACCCGGGAGGGCCGAAGGCTCTCCCTCCTCGCCGCGGGCGCAGGACGCCCGCCCTCGTCGCCGGTGTGAAGGCCGCGCTCACGGTGCTGAGCGTGGCCCTGGCCGCTGTGCTGGGCGCGCTCGCGGCGGGCTCCGTCGTGATGGCGCGGAAGGTCGTGACCCCGGCGCGCCGACAGGCCGACACGCGGATCCTGGCGCTGGACACCGCCGCGCAGACGATCACACTGTCGCGCACGGCCGACACCGAGCTCCCCGGGCGCTATGGCCTCTTCACGAGCGGCACGTCCGACTACATCAAGCTCGGATCGGTGCTCTCGGAGGACGCCTCGAGCGTCAAGCGAAAACTGCTGACGCACGTCTCCGCCGACGCGCGCCTCGCCCCCGAGGCGGCGTTCAGCGGCTGGTACTACGACCACCCCGAGCAGCTGCACCTGCCGTTCACCCCCGAGCTCATCGGCTCCACGGTCGGGCCGTGCCCGGCATGGCTGTTCCCGGCAGGCGAGGGCGACACGTGGGTCATCCAGGTGCACGGGCGCGGCACGACGCGCGCCGAGTGCCTGCGGGCGGTGCCGGTGTTCCACGGCCTCGGCATCACATCGCTGGTCGTGTCGTACCGCAACGACGGCGAGGCGCCTCGCAGCCGCAACGGCACGTATGCGCTGGGTGCCACGGAGTGGCGCGACGTCGACGCGGCTGTCGGGTTCGCACGGCGTCGCGGCGCGCGCCGGATCATCGTCATGGGGTGGTCGATGGGCGGCGCGATCGCGCTGCAGCTCGCCCTCAACTCGGCGCACGGCGACTCCATCGCGGGCCTCATCCTCGAGTCTCCGGTCGTCGACTGGCGGGTCGTGCTCGACTACCAGGCCAAGGCGGAGCGCGTCCCCGGGGCGGTCAGCCGCCTCGCGATCGAGGCGCTGCAGGCCGAGTGGGCGTCGCCGCTGACCCGCACCGGCGCGGCCATCCGTCTCGATCAGCTCGACGTGGTCGCGCGGGCGGCGGAGCTCAGGCATCCGATCCTCATCCTCCACAGCGACGACGACGGATTCGTGCCGTCGGACGCGTCGCACGACCTGGTCGCCGCCCGTCCGGATCTGGTCGAGATGCAGGTGTTCGAGGTGGCGCGGCACACGAAGCTCTGGAACTACGACCAGGAGCGCTGGAGCGCATCCATCGGCACCTGGCTCACCGCCCACGGGATCGTCGCGGACTGACGAGCGGTCGGGGTCAGGCGCCCGACTTGGCGCGCACCTGACGCTGGGCGCGCAGGAGCATCCCCGTCATGCCGGACAGGCGCAGCGGCGACACCACACGGGTCAGTCCCAGCGTCTGGGGGAAGTCGCCGGGCACCGCGAGCACCTCGGCGGCCGTGAGGCCGGTGATGCCCTGCGCCAGGATGCTCGCGAAGCCGCGGGTCGTCGGCGCTTCCGGGGGAGCGGTCGCGTGCATCGCGACGGCCCCGTCGGCATCGACGTCGACGACGATGAAGACGGGGGACTGGCACTCGACCACGCGCTCGTACAGCTCGGGGTGCCCCTCGTACTCCACGGGCACCGGCGGGAGCTCGTACGAGTACTCGAGCAGCAGCTGCAGCCGGTCGGGCTCGGGCAGCTCGAGGAACTCGTCCCGGATCTCGGCGAGTCGGTCGGGCAGGGCGATTTCGGTCATCGCCACCATTTTCCCATGGGGTGGATGCTGCGGCTCAGCGTGCGGGCGCTTCGCCCGGCTCCGCACCGGCCACGATCGGCACGCGCACGGCGCTTCCCCACTCGGTCCACGAGCCGTCGTAGTTGCGTACGTCCTCGAAGCCGAGGAGGTGCTTCAGCACGAACCACGTGTGGCTCGACCGTTCGCCGATGCGGCAGTACGCGACGATCGCGTCGCCGTCCTCGAGCCCGACCTCACCGCGGTAGATCGCATCCAGCTCGGCGCGGGGCTTGAAGCCGCCGTCCTCGCCGACCGCGCGCGCCCACGGCACGCTCTGCGCCGACGGGATGTGCCCGCCGCGCAGCGCACCTTCCTCGGGGTACGCCGGCGCCGACGTGCGGGAGCCGTCGTACTCCTCGGGGGAGCGGACGTCGATGAGCGGGCCGTTGCCGAGGTGCGCGAGCACGTCGTCCTTGTAGGCGCGCAGCACGGAGTCGTCGCGCTCGACGACCGGGTAGTCGGTCGGTGCCGGGGTCGAGGCATCCGTCGTGATCGGCCGCCCCTCGGCGATCCACTTGTCGCGTCCGCCGTCCAGGAGACGCACGTCATGGTGCCCGAACAGCGAGAAGACCCACAGCGCGTAGGCGGCCCACCAGTTGTTCTTGTCTCCGTAGATGACGACGGTGTCGTCGCGCGAGATGCCCTTGCGGCTGAGGAGTTCGGCGAAGCCCTCGCCGTCGACGTAGTCGCGCACGACGGGGTCGTTGAGCTCGGTGTGCCAGTCCACCTTGACGGCGCCGGGGATGTGACCGGTCTCGTACAGCAGCACGTCCTCATCCGACTCGACCACGACGAGGCCCGGCTCGCCGAGGTGCGCCTGGAGCCACTCGCCCGTCACGAGCCGCGCGGGCTCGGAGTACTCGGCGAACTTCTCGGACGATGTGTCGGTCTCGACGGTCATGGCATCTCCTGGATCGGGGGGGCGAGGGCGAGGGCGCGGGCACCCGTCATCCGGCGTCAAGCGAGGGACAGGCGCGCACGGCTGACGGTTAGGGTTGAACCGTCGCCTCCGACCCTAGATTCCCGGGCGGGGCAGCACAGCCCCTCTGTAAGACTCCGACACAGGATCCGTATGACCGTCTCCGCCACCCGCACCGGCGTCGTCCACCTCGCGGAGCGTGCTCCGCAGCTCGCCGGCGCCGAGATGGTCGCCGCGCTGGTCCCGCCGCCCCAGTTCGCCGACGCGACGTTCGACACGTACCGCGCCGACCCCGCCTATCCGTCGCAGCAGGGCGCGAAGGATCTGCTCCAGGCCTTCTCGGGTGCCGCCGCGCCGGTCAAAGGCGGGCTGTTCCGGCGCGCGAAGCGCCCGGAGCTGAAGCCGGGCGTCTACCTCGACGGCGGCTTCGGCGTCGGCAAGACCCACCTGCTCGCGTCCGTCTACCACGCGATGCCTGCGCGCCGGAAGTACTTCGGCTCGTTCATCGAGTACACCGCGCTCGTCGGCGCGCTCGGCTACCAGAACACCGTCGAGCTCTTCCGTGGCTCCGACCTGCTCTGCATAGACGAGTTCGAGCTCGACGATCCGGGCGACACGATGGTCATGACACGCCTGCTCGCCGAGCTCGTGGCCTCGGGGACGCGGCTGGCCGCGACATCCAACACCCCTCCCAATGCCCTCGGCGAGGGGCGCTTCGCCGCGCAGGACTTCCTCCGCGAGATCCACGCGATGGCGTCGAGCTTCCAGACGATCCGCATCGACGGCACCGACTTCCGCCACCGCGCGGTCGACGGGCACGCCGTCGTGCTCGATGCGCCGCAGTACGAGGCGGCGATCGCGGATGCCGCGGCGACCGGCCTCGGGTCGGACGACACGTTCGACGCGCTTGTCGCCCACCTCGCGCACGTGCACCCGTCCCGTTACATCCGCCTCATCGAGGACCTGTCGCTCGTGGGGCTGCGCGATGTGGCGGCGTTCACCGATCAGTCGGCGGCACTGCGGTTCGTCGCTTTCATCGACCGCGTCTATGACGCCCAGCTGCCCATCCGCGCGACGGGCACGTCGCTCGACCTCGTCTTCCCCGAGGAGATGCTGGCCGGCGGGTACCGCAAGAAGTACCTCCGCGCCGTCTCGCGCCTGGTGGCGTCGACGCTGGCCTGAACGGCCGGTTCGACGAAGACGCACGGCCGCCGTTCGGCGCGCCGAAACACGATGTTTACGTGCGCACGCCTCGCGTAACGAAGGGGAAACACGGGTCATCCCGCTCCGGAAACGGAGCATCGACACACTGAGGGAACCCGACGCTACACCTGCGTCCCTGCAGAGAGGTTCTCTTCGAGATGGATCAAGGCAACACCGCATTCATCCTGATAGCGGCAGCACTCGTCCTGTTGATGACGCCAGGACTCGCTTTCTTCTACGGCGGCCTGGTCAAAGCCAAGAGCGTCATCAGCATGATGATGCTGAGCTTCGGCGCCATGGGCCTGATCGGCGTCCTCTGGGTCGTCTACGGCTACGCGATCGCCTTCCCCGGCTCTGACGGCCTCGTCGCGCCGTGGTCGATCGACTGGTCGGCCATCGGACTCGAGAGCCTGCTCGAGGTTCCCGAGGGCGCCGCCTACCCGCCGCTCGCGTTCGTCGCCTTCCAGGCCACGTTCGCCATCATCACCGTCGCGCTCGTCTCGGGCGCCATCGCCGACCGCGCGAAGTTCGGCTCGTGGATGATCTTCGCCGCCATCTGGGCGACGATCGTCTACTTCCCCGTCGCCAGCTGGGTGTTCAACTTCGGTCTCGCCGACGACGGCAGCTTCGCTTACGGCGGCTGGATCACGTACGGCATGCAGGAGTGGTTCGGCGTCGGCGCGATCGACTTCGCCGGTGGTACCGCGGTGCACATCAACGCCGGTGCCGCAGCCCTCGCGCTCGCGCTCGTGCTCGGCAAGCGCGTCGGCTTCCAGAAGGGCGTCCACGTCCCGCACAACCCGCCGTTCGTGCTCCTCGGCGCGGGTCTGCTGTGGTTCGGCTGGTTCGGCTTCAACGCCGGATCCGAGCTCGCCGCCGACGGCACCGCCGCGGTCGCGTTCGTGAACACCATCGCGGCTCCCGCGGCGGCCCTGCTCGCATGGCTCGTCGTCGAGAAGATCAAGGACGGCAAGCCCACCTCCGTCGGCGCCGCCTCCGGCGCCGTGGCGGGCCTCGTCGCGATCACCCCCGCATGCGCGTCGCTCACCCCGATCTGGGCCATCGTGCTCGGCCTCATCGCCGGTGCCGTCTGCGCCCTCGCGATCGAGCTCAAGTACAAGTGGGGCTTCGACGACTCCCTCGACGTCGTGGGCATCCACCTCGTCGGCGGCCTCCTCGGAACGCTCTACCTCGGCTTCTTCGCGAACGAGACCGGCCTCATCTACAGCGGCAACGGCACGCAGCTGATGGTGCAGGCGATCGCCGCCGTCGCCGTGCTGGTGTACTCGTTCGTGCTCGCCTACGTCATCGGCTTCGCGATCGAGAAGACGGTCGGCTTCCGCGTCAAGAACGAGGACGAGGTCGCCGGCATCGACACCGTCGTCCACGGCGAGGAGGGCTACGTGCTCGAGGGCGCCCGCGCCTGACGGATCAAGTCACCTCTCGCAGGGGGCGTCGCGGTTCCCCCCCACCGCGGCGCCCCTTCGCCGCGCTCGCACGTTGGCTAGGGTGACGATGTGACACAGCGAACCGGGCTGCGAGGCATCCTGAGCGGCATCTTCCGGCCCCACCGGGGGGCCGGGCCGTCGACGAGCGCGCCAGGGCCCGAGGAGGGCCGCAGCGGGCCGACGGCGACCGTGGAGGTCGCGCCTCCCGGCAGGGGAGCGCTGCGGATCACCTACGCTCCCGATCACGACGGCGACCCGGATGCGGGCGAGATCATCTGGACGTGGGTGCCGTACGCCGAGAACGACGGCCGCGGGAAGGACCGGCCGCTGCTCGTGGTCGCACGTCAGAGCGCCGACCGCGTGTACGCGGTCAGGCTCACCAGCAAGCCGCATGACGACGACCGGGACTTCCTCGCGCTGGGCACGGGGGAATGGGACGCTCAGGGCCGGCCGTCGTGGATCGACATCGAGCAGCTCTACAGCGTGCATCACGACGGCATGCGGCGCGAGGCATCCGCTCTCGATCTGAACCGGTTCGTGCGCGTGGCCGACGCCCTCCACCGCCGCTACGGCTGGGACGTCGGAACCTGACGCAAGAAGACCCGATCACTACGTGACCGGGTCTTCTGTGGTGGTGGGCGATACCAGACTCGAACTGATGACCTCTTCCGTGTGAAGGAAGCGCGCTACCAACTGCGCCAATCGCCCGTTCCCCGAGGGGGACGAGTAACAACCTTACCGGATGCCGGAGCCTGCCTCGAACCACATCGGCGAGACACGCGCGGGGTGCACTCGGTTTTGCAGGACGCTCAGGATCGGTTAGAGTCTTTCAAGTGCCCGGGTGAACAGCCCGGAAACGAAATGCGGATGTAGCGCAGTTGGTAGCGCATCACCTTGCCAAGGTGAGGGTCGCGAGTTCGAGTCTCGTCATCCGCTCGAGTGCAGGGATCTCTCTCGGAGATCACGGCACGTGGGGTCAAACCACACGCGGTGGCGTGGCCGAGCGGCTAGGCACCGGCCTGCAAAGCCGTTTACACGGGTTCGAATCCCGTCGCCACCTCCACTCGAACTGAATAGCCCTTCACGGGCGCGATTGGCGCAGCGGTAGCGCGCTTCCCTGACACGGAAGAGGTCACTGGTTCGATCCCAGTATCGCGCACCACCTGAAACCCCCGCTTCGGCGGGGGTTTTCGTTTGCGCCGTTCAGTGGAGGTGCTCCGACGGGTACACGTCCCTGATCCGCTCCCGGAAGAACCTGCCGGCGCTGTCGGCGTCGCGGAGCGCCCGGTGCACCGACGGCGGCACCGCGAAGTAGCGGTACACGTCGCCCGACGTGAATTCGAGCTCGAGCACGGCGGTGTCGGCGTCATAACCCGCCGACGCTATCGCCGCGGAATCCAGACGGTGTCGTCGCACGGCTTCAGGCTACGCGCAGGGGCCGCGCTACCGTGGTCGGCGTGACCGACGACCTCGCTGCGCGCATCCGCGCCGATCTGCGGGCGGTGGCCGACCCCGATCGCGCGCCGGGGCAGCAGGCGTACATGAAGTCGCCCATGCCCTTCCTCGGCGTGCGCGTCCCGGACGCGCGGCTCGTCGCGAAGCGGGCGGCGAAGGGGACGGATGCTGCGACCCTGCGCGCGACGTCACTCGAGCTGTGGGACACCGCCGGCCACCGCGAAGAGCGGTACGCCGCCCTCGCGCTGCTCGCGCTGCCCCCGCTGCGTGGCGACCTGGCGCTCGTGCCGCTCGTCGAGCACATGGTGCGGACGGGACGGTGGTGGGACTTCACGGATGAGCTCGCGCACCGTCTCGCCGAGCTGCACGACGCCCGCCCCGCCGCGACCGCCGTCCTGGTGCGTGCCTGGGCGCACGATGACGACCTGTGGATCCGGCGCATCGCGATCCTGTCGCAGCTGGGCCGAGGCATCCGTCTCGATCCGGACCTGCTGGCCGACACGATCGAGCCGAACCTCGCCGACCCGGAGTTCTTCCTCCGCAAGGCGATCGGGTGGGCGCTGCGCGAGTACGGGCGCGTCGCGCCCGAATGGGTCCGGCGGTACGTCGACGAGCACGCGCTGAGCCCGCTGTCACGCCGCGAGGCGCTCAAACACCTCTGACGTCGGTGCTCACGCGTTCCGTCCGCCCTTCCCCCGGATGGGCACGACCTGCCCGGCGCGGTGTGAAGCCGCGAGCCCCGAACCGAGCGCGAAGCTCGCCGGGTTGCAGCTCGCGTCGCCGCACCAAACGTGCCACATGCGCACTGATGCCCGGCCCGCGAGAACCACTGGCTAGACTCGTCGCGTGGAACTCGTCTGGTCGACCGCCGCAACGGCACACACGACCGACAAGCGAACGCTCGGCGCCTGAGCGGGCAGGGCGCGTCGTGCGCCCGAAGCTGAGTAGCCTTGAATCCGAGCCATTCCCAGGAGAGTTTCCGTGACTGACGCTGTGCCCTATCCCGCCGACGGCTTCGCCCTGTTCCCAGACCGCTCCGTGGTCGCACTTCGCGTGAACGGCGAGCTGAAAGACCTCGCGACGGTGGTGGAGGAGACGGATGCCGTCGAGCCCGTCACCATCGACAGCCCCGACGGCCTCGCGATCCTGCGCCACTCCACCGCTCACGTCCTCGCCCAGGCCGTCCAGCGCATCAACCCGCAGGCCGACCTCGGCATCGGCCCGCCCATCACCGACGGCTTCTACTACGACTTCGGCGTGGAGCACCCGTTCACCCCGGAAGACCTCAAAGCCATCGACAAGGAGATGGCACGCATCATCCGCGAGGGTCAGCGCTTCGTCCGCCGTGTCGTCAGCGAGGAGGAGGCGCGGGTCGAGCTCGTGGACGAGCCGTTCAAGCTCGAGCTGATCGGCCTCAAGGGCGGGGGAGCCGACAAGACCGAGGGCGCCTCCGTCGAGGTCGGCGCCGGAGAGCTCACGATCTACGACAACGTCGACCGCGACGGCCAGACGGTCTGGAAGGACCTGTGCCGCGGGCCGCACCTGCCGAACACCCGCATGATCGGCAACGGCTGGGCGCTGCAGCGCATCGCCGGCGCGTACTGGCGCGGCAGCGAGAAGAACCCCCAGCTCCAGCGCATCTACGGCACCGCGTGGCCGACCAAGGATGAGCTGCGCGCCTACCAGAGCCGCCTCGAGGAGGCCGCCAAGCGCGACCACCGCAAGCTCGGCAAGGACCTCGACCTCTTCTCGTTCCCTGACGAGATCGGCTCCGGCCTGTCGGTGTGGCACCCTCGCGGCGGGGTCGTCCGCGGGGAGATGGAACAGCACGCGCGCCGTCGCCACATCGCAGGCGGCTACACGTACGTGTACACCCCGCACATCTCGAAGGAGGACCTGTTCCTCACCTCGAACCACCTCGTCACGTACAAGGAGGGCATGTTCCCGCCCATCGTGATGGACGAGGAGCGCGACGAGCACGGCGAGATCACCAAGCACGGCCAGGACTACTACCTGAAGCCGATGAACTGCCCGATGCACATCCTGATCTACAAGGAGCGCGCGCGCAGCTACCGCGACCTGCCGATGCGTCTCGCCGAGAACGGCACGGTGTACCGCAACGAGCTGTCGGGCGCGCTGCACGGCCTCACCCGCGTGCGCGGCTTCACGCAGGACGACTCGCACCTGTTCGTCACCCCCGAGCAGCTGGAGGAGGAGGCGACCCGAGTCCTCGAGTTCGTCATCTCGATGCTGCGCGACTTCGGCCTCGACGACTTCGAGCTCGAGCTGTCGATGCGCGACGACGAGAAGGACAAGTGGATCGGCTCGGAGGAGTTCTGGGACTACTCGACCAATGCGCTGCGCAACGTCGCGGTCGCGAGCGGTCTCAAGCTCACCGAGGTGCCCGGCGAGGCCGCGTTCTACGGCCCCAAGATCGACCTCAAGACGCGCGACGCGATCGGCCGCACGTGGCAGCTGTCGACCGTGCAGGTCGACCCGAACCTGCCCGAGCGGTTCGAACTCGAGTACACGGACCGCGACGGCCAGAAGAAGCGGCCCATCATGATCCACCGTGCGCTCTTCGGCTCGATCGAGCGGTTCTTCGCGATCCTGCTCGAGCACTACGCCGGCGCCTTCCCGGTGTGGCTGTCGCCCGTCCAGGTCGTCGGCATCCCCGTCGCAGAGGACTTCGCGGACTACCTCGGCGAGGTCATCGACCAGCTGAAGGCGGAGGGCGTCCGCGCGGAGCTCGATCACTCCGACGACCGCATGCAGAAGAAGATCCGCACGCACACCACGCAGAAGGTGCCGCTCCAGCTCATCGCGGGTGCGCAGGACCAGGCCGGCGGCACCGTGTCGTTCCGCTTCCGCGACGGCTCGCAGGAGAACGGCGTGCCGATCGCCGACGCCGTCCGCCGGGTCCGCGAGGCGATCGCCTCCCACGCGCTGGTCAACACGGCGGAGGACTTCGCGTGACTCCTGTCGACGAGCCCGGGATCGGCGGCGCTCCGGATGCGGATGCCGCCGACTCGGCGCTCGTCGACGCCGCGACGCTTCCCGGGGTCCCCGACGAGTTCCAGCGGCTCTGGACGCCGCACCGCATGGCGTACATCCAGGCCGGACCTGAGGTGCTGCGCAAGGAGTGCCCGTTCTGCGAGGCGCCGCGCAAGTCCGACGAGGACGGGCTCATCGTCTTCCGCGGGCGCACGTCGTACGCCCTGCTGAACCTGTTCCCGTACAACTCGGGCCACCTGCTGGTCTGCCCTTATCGTCACATCGCCACGTACGACCAGGCGACCGATGAGGAGGTCGCCGAGATCGGCGAGCTCACCCAGCAGGGCATGCGGGTGCTTCGTCAGGTGTCGCGCTGCGACGGCTTCAACATCGGCATGAACCAGGGCCACGTGGCCGGCGCCGGAGTCGACGAGCACCTGCACCAGCACATCGTGCCGCGCTGGGGATCCGACGCGAACTTCTTCCCGATCATCGCGAAGACGAAGGCGCTGCCGCAGCTCCTCGGCGACGTCCGCCGCGTGGTCTTCGACGCCTGGAACGCCTGACGGAGGGGACGGATGCCGTGGACCGCGGCATCCGTCTCCTGCGGCCGTCAGCGGACCTGGGTGACCTCGAACTGCAGGCGCGGGTTCGCGTATGCCTCCTGCGACTCGACGAGCTGCAGCTCGCGCTCGCCGGACGCGTGCGTGCGCTCCAGCAGGTCGTAGACGCTCGACGTCGTGCGCGCGAGGGCGTCGGCCGCGTCGCCGGTGCGGCGGTAGTGCGCCGTGAAGAGCGCCGCAGTGACGTCGCCCGAGCCGTTGGCCTTCATCGGGATGTGCGGGGTCTGCACGATCCAGGCGCCGTCGTCGGTGACCGCGAGCATCTCGATCGTCCCCTCGGGCCGGTCCGGGCGCTCGACGCTCGTGACGAGGACCGTGCTCGGGCCTGTCGCGCGCGCGAGGTCGGCGGAGGCGAGCGTGGTCTCGAGGTCGGCCGGGTCGGTCTCGGTCAGGAAGCCGAGCTCGAACTGGTTCGGCGTGATGATGTCTGCGGCGGGCACGACGCGGTCGCGCAGCAGCACGGGGATCGCCGGGGCGACGAAGCAGCCCGACTTGGCGTTGCCCATCACCGGGTCGCACGCGTAGATCGCCTCGGGGTTGGCCTGCTTGACGCGGGCGACGGTGTCGAGGATGACGTCGGCGATGCCCTCGCCGCCCTGGTAGCCCGAGAGGATCACGTCGACCTGCGGGAACACGCCGCGCTCCTCGATGCCGGCGATGACGTCGCGCACGTCGTCGGGGCCGATGAGGGGGCCTCGCCACGCGCCGTAGCCGGTGTGGTTCGAGAAGTTCACCGTGTACACCGGCATGACCTCGACGCCGATGCGCTGCAGCGGGAAGACGGCGGCCGAGTTGCCGACATGACCGTAGGCGACGGCTGACTGGATCGAGAGGATCTTCACCGCTCGATCATGCCACTTCGCGTGCGACGAGCCGGCCACCGGCGGCGCGCACGGCGGCGGCGACGTCGACGGCGAGCCGTTCGGCATCGGCGTCGTCGAGATCGTGGACGGTGAGACGGAGCCGGTGCGACGGGCCGTCCTCGCCGATCACGAACTCGTCGCCCGGACGCGCCAGCCAGCCTCGGCGCATCAGCTGCTCCGACACGGCTCGGGCGGGCACCGGCAGCGGGATCCATAGGTTCAGCCCATCGCCGGCGTCGGCCGGGAGCCCCTCGGCGGTGAGGCGCTCGACGAACGCGGCGTTGCGCGCCGCGTAGCACGCGCCGGCGTGACGGATCGCGGCCATGGTGTCGGCATCCGTCACGAGAGCATGGGTGAGGCGCTGCAGCAGGTGACTCACCCACGTCGTGCCGGGGGTGAGGCGCATCGCGAGCCGCTCGGCCGTCTCGGGATCGGATGCCGTGACGGCCAGGCACATGTCGGGTCCGAGGAACTTCGACACCGACCGCACCAGCGCCCAGCGCCGATGGCCGTCGGCGATCAGCGACTGGAACGGCTGCTGCGACAGGAGGGAGAAGTGGTCGTCCTCGATGACGAGGACATAGGGGTGGTCGCGGAGCACGGCGCGGAGCTCTTCCGCGCGGCGGGCAGACAGGCTCGCGCCCGTCGGGTTCTGGGCACGCGGGGTGTGGACCACGGCTCGAACGCCCTGCTCGAGCGCCGCGCGCAGGCCGGCGACAGTCATGCCCTCGTCGTCGACCGGCACCGGCACCGGGCGATAGCCGCCGATGCGCACCGTGTGGATGCTGGTGAGGAAGCACGGGTCCTCGAGTGCCACGGCGTCGTCGCGCGTGAGCGCCTGGGCGAGCAGTCGCTCGACGGCGTCGGCCGCCCCGCTGGTGATGGTGAGACGCAGCTCGGCCGATGCGGGCAGGTCGCCCCGCATCCACTCGCTCGCCCACTGCTCCAGACCCGGATCGATGACCGGCTCGCCGTAGAGGACGGGGCGACCCGCCATCCTCGCGAGGGCGCGCGACAGGTCGGGGATGAGTTCGGGATCGGGGTTGCCGGTGCCGACGTCGCGCAGGACGCTGCCGGCGGCGAAGCCCTCCTGGGCGACGGGGGAGAGGTCGGCGACATGCGTTCCGCCGCGCCCACGGGTGACGATGACGCCCGCCTGGGCGAGCTGCCGGTAGGCCGCGACGACCGTGTTGCGGTTGACGCCGAGCTCGTCGGCCAGAGTCCGGACGGGCGGGAGGACGTCGCCCGGGTGCAGGTCGCCCTGTTCGATGCGCGCACGCAGGCTCTCCGCGATCTCGGATGCCGATCGGCCGCTGATGTCGAGGTTCATGTCCCGCCCTGTGCTGGTCGCCGCCCCGCCGATTGCAGGACGCAGCTCATGCTATCTTTTGGCCTAGGCCAATACCCGCATTGTCCTCACCCGTTGCGCGTCCCGCGCTCCGATCGAAGGGAAACCTCGTGACCACTGCCGACACGGGAACCGACCGCGTCAAGCGCGGCCTCGCCGAGATGCTCAAGGGCGGCGTCATCATGGACGTCGTCACCCCAGACCAGGCGAAGATCGCCGAGGACGCCGGGGCCGTGGCGGTCATGGCCCTCGAGCGCGTGCCCGCCGACATCCGTGCGCAGGGCGGCGTCTCGCGCATGAGCGACCCCGACATGATCGACGGCATCATCGAGGCCGTCTCGATCCCGGTGATGGCCAAGGCCCGCATCGGTCACTTCGTCGAGGCGCAGGTGCTGCAGGAGCTCGGCGTCGACTACATCGACGAGTCCGAGGTGCTCTCGCCCGCCGACTACGTGAACCACATCGACAAGTGGAACTTCACCGTGCCGTTCGTCTGCGGCGCCACCAACCTGGGCGAGGCGCTCCGCCGCATCAACGAGGGCGCCGCGATGATCCGCTCCAAGGGCGAGGCGGGCACCGGCGACGTGTCGGAGGCCACCAAGCACATCCGCAAGATCACGAGCGAGATCAACGTGCTGCGCTCGATGACCAAGGACGAGCTGTACGTCGCAGCGAAGGAGCTGCAGGCCCCGTACGACCTCGTCGCCGAGATCGCGGAGACCGGCAAGCTCCCGGTCGTGCTCTTCGTCGCCGGGGGTGTCGCCACTCCCGCCGACGCCGCGATGATGATGCAGATGGGCGCCGACGGCGTGTTCGTCGGCTCGGGCATCTTCAAGTCGGGCAACCCTGCCGAGCGCGCCGCGGCCATCGTGAAGGCCACCACGTTCTACGACGACCCCAAGGTGATCGCGGACGTGTCGCGCGGGCTCGGCGAGGCCATGGTCGGCATCAACGTCGCCGACCTTCCCGCGCCGCACCGGCTCGCCGAGCGCGGCTGGTGACGACGCCCCGCGTCGGCGTCCTCGCACTGCAAGGCGACGTCCGTGAGCACGTGCGCGTGCTCACGGACCTCGGCGCCCAGGTGAGGAAGGTCCGCCGCCCCGAGGAGCTCGCCGGAGTGGACGGGCTCGTGCTCCCGGGCGGCGAGTCGAGTGTCATCGACAAGCTCTCCCGCGCGTTCGGCATGCGCGAGCCCGTGCGCGAGGCGATCGCCGCGGGGATGCCGGTGTACGGGACGTGCGCCGGCCTCATCCTCCTCGCCGACCGCATCACCGACGGCATCGAGGGCCAGCAGACGTTCGGCGGTCTCGACGTCACGGTGCGCCGCAATGCTTTCGGCAGCCAGGTCGACTCCTTCGAGGTGGACCTCGACATTCCGGCTCTGGGTGAGCCGCCCGCCCACGCCGTGTTCATCCGCGCGCCGCTCGTCGAGCAGGCGGGCGAGCGTGTGGAGCGCCTCGCCGCCCTCGACGACGGGCGCGTCGTCGCGGTGCGGCAGGGCTCGCTCCTCGGAACCTCGTTCCACCCCGAGGTGATGGGGGAGCACCGCTTCCACGCGCTCTTCCTCGACATGGTCCGCGAGCGGGCCTGATCACGGGGCGCACGCGACGCGTCGGAGTAGATTCGCAATCATGACGATCAACGACTGGTGGCGCGAGCACCCCGAGGAGCGCTACTGGATGATCGCCCCCTCCCGCGGCCTCGTCGGCGATGCCCTTTCGGCGCCGAAGGCCGCGGATGATCGCCGGTTCGAGTGGTCGCACGAGCTCGTCGGCTTCACTGAGCCCGGCGACACCCTGTTCGTCTGGGACCGTACGCTGCCGGTGCCCGGCATCGCCGCATGGGGTCGCGTGCTCGGCCCGTTGGGGGAGGAGACCCGCGATCGCCACGGCGACGACCTGCCGCACTGGCGCATGCCCATCAGCGACACCCTGCGTCTCGCCTCGCCGATCACCCTGCCGAGCCTCCGCCGCGTCGGCAACGAGATCGTCACGGTGCGCAACCGGGTGGAGGGGCTCACCGAAGGCCCCGTCTACTTCCCCTTCATCGGCTCGGCCGGGACGCTCGCCCCCGCCCCGGCGTACCTCACGAAGGTCCCGCGCGACCTCGTCGCGCTCCTGTCGTCGCGGTTCGGCTTCGAGTTCGCCCTTTAGAGCGGGGATAAACTAGTCCGTCGGGCGAGGCGTTCACACGCCCGCACCCGACGAGCGTGAATTCAGGAGGACCATGTCCGGGCATTCCAAGTGGGCCACGACCAAGCACAAGAAGGCGGTCATCGACAGTCGCCGTGCCAAGTCGTGGGCGAAGCTCATCAAGAACATCGAGGTTGCGGCCAAGCTCGGCGGACCCGACCTTCAGGGCAACCCGACCCTGTTCGACGCCGTGCTCAAGGCGAAGAAGACGTCGGTCCCGAAGGACAACATCGACCGCGCGATCAAGCGCGGCGCCGGCATCGGCGGCGAGTCCGTCGAGTACTCGTCGATCATGTACGAGGGGTACGGCCCCAACGGCGTCGCCCTCATGATCGAGTGTCTGACCGACAACAAGAACCGCGCCGCGGCCGAGGTGCGCACCGCACTCACCCGCAACGGCGGCACGCTGGCCGACCCCGGCAGCGTCGCGTACAACTTCACCCGCAAGGGGGTCATCGTCGTGGGCGGCGAGGGCACCAGCGAGGACGACGTCATGCTCGCCGTGCTCGAGGCCGGTGCCGAAGAGGTCGAGCCGCACGCGCAGGGCTTCGAGGTCATCACCGAGGCCACCGACCTCGTGACCGTGCGCTCCGCCCTGCAGGACGCCGGCATCGAGTACGAGTCGGCCGACGTCGAGTTCGTGCCGAACCTCAAGGTCGAGGTCGACGCCGACACCGCGCGCAAGGTCTTCCGCCTGATCGACGCCCTCGAGGACAGCGACGACGTCCAGAACGTCTACAGCAACTTCGACCTCACCGCCGAGGTGCAGGCCGAGCTCGAGAACGACGAGGACTGATTCCTCGCAGAACGAGCGGATGCTGCGGCCGGGCGCGCCTGGCCGCAGCATCCGTCTTCCTCGCCTAGCGTGGGGGAGTGGCATCCTCCCGCGGTCGACTGCGCGTGCTCGGAATCGATCCGGGCCTGACGCGCTGCGGTGTCGGCGTCGTCGATGTCGCCCCCGACCGTTCCGCCGTCCTCGTCCACGTCGGCGTCGTGCGGTCCGATCCCGACGCTCCGATCGAGGAGCGGCTCGCGATCATCGCGCGGGGCCTGCGGGCCGTCGTGGACGCGCACGAGCCGGATGTCGTCGCGGTGGAGCGGGTGTTCGCCCAGCACAACCGCGCGACGGTGATGGGGACCGCCCAGGCCAGCGGCATCGCGCTGCTCGTCGCAGGAGAGCGGGGCCTCGCCGCGGCCACGCACACCCCGTCCGAGGTGAAGGCCGCCATCACGGGTTACGGCAACGCCGACAAACGCCAGGTCCAGACCATGGTGGCGCGCGTCCTGCGGCTGGAGGAGCTGCCCAAGCCCGCCGACGCCGCGGATGCCCTCGCGCTCGCCCTCTGCCACGCCTGGCGCGGCGCGCCGGCGCAGGCGGCGGCATCCGGTCCGCTCACCCCCGCACAGCGCGCCTGGGCGGACGCGGAGCGCCTCGCCCGACGGTGATCCTGCGCGTCGCCGTGCGTGTCGCTCGAACAAACGTCCGAACCGCCCCGTAGGCTCGACGCATGATCTCCTCACTCCGCGGCACCGCCGTGCACGTCGATGCGGATGCGGTCGTCGTCGAGGTCGGAGGAGTCGGCCTCCACGTCGCCGTGACCCCGCAAGTCGCGCGCACCACGCACCTGGGTGACACCGTCACACTCCACACCTCGCTCATCGTCCGCGAAGACGCGCTGTCGCTGTTCGGCTTCGAGTCCCGCGAAGAGCTCGTCGTCTTCGGCCAGCTGCTCGGCGTCACGGGCGTGGGCCCGAAGTCGGCACTAGGCGTGCTGGCGACGCTCACGGTCCCGCAGATCGCCGACGCGGTGTCCGCCGACGACGATGCCCCGTTCCGCCGCGTCTCGGGCATCGGCCCGAAGACGGCGAAGCTCATCGTGCTGCAGCTGGCCGGCAAGATCGCGGTGACCCGCCCCGCGGGGTCCGCAGGGACGGATGCCGCGGGCTCCGCCGCCATCCCGGCGCAGGTCGTGCAGGCCCTCATCGGTCTGGGCTGGTCCGAGCGCGTGGCCATCGAAGCCGTCGAGAACGTCGCCGCCGACGCGCCCGAGTCGGATCGATCGTCGGTGCCGGCACTGCTGCGCCGCACGCTCACGACGCTGGGTCCCGCCCGGAAGGAGACGGTGAGTGGCTGACGTGCGCGAAGCCGAAGAGCCGGTCGACGAGTCCGAGCTCGCGATCGAGGGCGCGCTGCGCCCGATGTCGCTGGCCGAGTTCGTCGGCCAGCAGAAGGTGCGCGGCCAGATGCAGCTGCTGCTCGATGCGGCCCGCATCCAGCAGCGACCTGCCGATCACATCCTGCTCTCCGGGCCCCCCGGGCTCGGCAAGACCACGCTCGCGATGATCGTCGCGTACGAGAGCGGGCGCCCGCTGCGGCTGTCCAGCGGCCCCGCGATCCAGCACGCCGGCGACCTCGCTGCACTGCTGTCCAGCCTCACGCCCGGCGAGGTTCTCTTCATCGACGAGGTGCACCGCATGGCGCGCTCCGCCGAAGAGATGCTGTACCTCGCGATGGAGGACTTCCGCATCGACATCATGGTGGGCAAGGGTGCGGGCGCCACGAGCATTCCGCTCGACCTGTCGCCGTTCACCCTCGTCGGCGCGACGACGCGGTCGGGCCTGCTGCCCAACCCGCTGCGCGACCGCTTCGGGTTCACCGCGCACCTCGAGTACTACGAGCCCGAAGAGCTCGAGCGGGTCATCGAGCGCTCCGCGGTCATGCTCGGGGTCTCCGTGCCCCCCGCCGCCCGCGCCGAGATCGCACGACGCTCACGCGGCACGCCCCGCATCGCGAACCGCCTCCTGCGGCGCGTGCGCGACTACCTCGTCGTCCACGGGCGCACGGGCGCCGACATCGCGGCCGTCGATGCGGCGCTCGACCTCTACGATGTCGACCGGATCGGACTCGACCGGCTCGACCGCGCCGTGCTCGATGCCCTGGTGCGCCGGTTCCGCGGGGGCCCGGTGGGCCTCAGCACGCTCGCCGTAGCGGTCGGCGAGGAGCCCGACACCATCGAGTCGGTTGTCGAGCCCTACCTCGTGCGCATCGGCTTCATGGGGCGCACCCCGCGCGGACGCATCGCGATGCCCGAGGCCTACGCACACCTGGGTGTGCCGGCGGCCGACTCGGTGCTCGGATTCGATGACCTATAATCGCTGGAGGTTTACACCCAACTCCTCCCTGCAAGGCAGCGCCGCCCTGGCGCCTGCCTGACCCGAAAGGTGCTTCCAGCTCCATGGACTTCGCTTCCTTCCTGAGCAACTACGGCCTCATCATCCTGCTGGTCGTGCTCCTCGTCTTCATGTTCTGGAGCTCCCGTCGCCGCATGCAGAAGCAGAAGGCCGAGCAGGAGGAGAAGGCCCGTCAGACGGTCCCCGGCTCCGAGGTCCTGCTGCAGGGCGGCCTCTACGGCACGATCGTCTCGTACGACGCCGACAACCTCGACCAGCCGGCGATCGTCGAACTCGCCCCCGGTGTCGAGATCAAGGTGCACAGCCAGGCGATCCTCCGGGTCGTCAACCCGGGCGAGCACGCGGTCACCGAGGACGAGTACCTCGCCGCCGAGGAGAGCCACGCCGAGTACGCCGAGGGCGTCGCCAACGGCGACATCACCTCGATCAGCGACGACCAGAGCTCGGCGGCGGGCAAGGAGAAGACCGACCCCGACGCCGAGACCGGCACCAAGTCGCAGGGCTGACGCCCCTCCGTTCGCCCGTTCGGGCTCTCAAGAAAGCAAAGACGTGGCGACATCCACCCCCGTCCGGCATGCATGGCGCGCACTGACCGGACTCCTCGCGATCACGGCGCTCCTGTTCGGCATCAACGCGCTCGGCGTGTACGTGTTCGGACAGAGCTCCTGGACGCCCGCGCTCGCGCTCGACCTCCAGGGCGGCACGCAGATCGTCCTCGAGGCGCAGACCGAGGACGGCGCTGCTCCGTCCGAAGAGCAGATGCAGCAGGCGGTCACGATCATCCGCCAGCGCGTCGACGCCTCGGGTGTCGGCGAGGCCGATGTCACCACCCAGGGTGGCAACCAGATCGTCGTGCAGATCCCCGGGCAGGCCGACGAGGAGACCCGCAACCGCATCGAGGCATCGGCGCAGCTGCAGCTGCGCGCGGTGCTGTACACGGGCGCGCCGGCGAACACGTTCGTGGGTGATGACGGGAAGGAGACGCCCTACCCGACGCCCGACCCGTCGCTGCAGGCGACGCCGACCACCTCGCCGACGAACGGCAGCGACCTGGCATGGATCACGCCCGCCCTCCAGGCGGAGTTCCAGGCATACGACTGCGCCGATCCCGCGAACGATCCCGCGAATGCGCCGGCCGACGAGCCGCTCATCACCTGTGACGCCGACGGCACGGTCAAGTACATCCTCGGCCCGGTCGAGCTCGACGGCTCGTCGATCGACGACGCCACCTTCGGCCTGCAGCAGAACAACGGCCTGTGGGCGGTCAACCTCTCGTTCGACGCCGAGGGCACCCAGACCTTCGGCGAGATCAGCCAGCGCCTCTACGGCGCAAAGGCTCCGCTGAACCAGTTCGCGTTCGTGCTCGACGGCTATGTCCTGTCGGCTCCGTCGATGAACGGCGTGATCCTCGACGGCAAGCCGAGCATCACGGGCAGCTTCACGCAGGAGACCGCGAAGGTGCTGGCCGACCAGCTGAAGTACGGCGCCCTGCCGCTCAGCTTCACGGTCGAGAGCTCGAACTCGATCTCCGCGACGCTCGGCTCGCAGCAGCTGCAGATCGGCCTCATCGCGGGTCTGATCGGTCTGCTGCTCGTGGCGATCTACTCGCTCATCGTCTATCGCGCGCTGGGCTTCATCATCATCGCCTCGCTCGCGGTGATGGCGGTGCTCACCTACGTCACGCTGTGCATCCTCGCGTGGCGGATGGGCTTCCGCCTCTCGCTCGCCGGTGTCGCGGGTCTGATCGTGACGATCGGCTTCACAGCGGACTCGTTCATCGTCTACTTCGAACGCATCCGCGACGAGCTGCGCGACGGCAAGTCGATCACGGGTGCCGTCGAGGACGGCTGGGGCCGCGCGAAGCGCACGATCTACATCTCGAAGTCGATCAACATCCTCGCCGCCGTGGTGCTGTACATCCTCGCGGACTCCACGGTGAAGGGCTTCGCCTTCACCCTCGGTCTCACGACCGCGATCGACGTCCTGATCTTCATCCTGTTCACCCACCCGGTGCTGCAGCTGCTGGCCCGCACCCGTTTCTTCGGGTCGGGGCATCCGCTGTCCGGACTCGACCCGACCGCGCTCGGCGCCGTCTATCGCGGCCGCGCGCAGTTCCGCGAGCCGGTGCTGGCCACCGGCGCCGCCGGCCGTCGCAACGCCAAGTCCCGCGGTGAAGCCGCACGTCGCCAGACCATCGCCGAGCGCAAACAGGCCGAGCTGGCCGCCGCCGACAGCGCGAAACCCGGCTCGAACGTCAAGGAGGGAGACGACTGATGCGCTCCATGAGCCAGTTCGGCAACGACCTCTACACCGGCAAGACGTCGTTCCCCTTCGTCGGCCGCCGCCGCCTGTGGTTCCTCATCGCGGCGATCCTGGTCCTCGGCTCGGCCCTGGTGCCGCTGCTGCGCCCCATCCAGTTCTCGATCGAGTTCACGGGCGGATCGCAGTTCACGGTGAGCGGCGTCGCGGCACCCATCGACCAGTCGCTCGCCACCGACGCCGTCCACTCGGTCGTCCCGGACGCGACCACGAAGGTCGTCACGATCGGCGACGACGCGGTGCGCGTGCAGACCGACCAGGTGACGGATGCCCAGAGCCGCGAGATCTCTGCGGCCCTCGCCGAGACGTACAACGTGCCCGAGAGCGAAGTCAGCTACGCCTTCATCGGCCCCAGCTGGGGAGCCGACGTCACGCGCCAGTCGCTGTGGGGTCTCGCGATCTTCCTCGCACTGACAGCGATCATCCTGGCGCTGTACTTCCGGACGTGGAAGATGTCGCTCTCCGCGATCATCGGCCTCGTGGACGTCCTCATCATCACGATCGGCGTCTACGCGCTGTTCGGCTTCGAGATCTCGCCCGCCGCCGTGATCGGATTCCTGACGATCCTCTCCTACGCGCTGTACGACACCACCGTCGTCTTCGACAAGATCAGGGAGAACACGAGCGAGGACGGCGAGGTGTCCGGGCGCACGTTCGGCGAGTCGGTCAACCTCGCGGTGAATCAGACTCTCGTGCGCTCGATCAACACGACCGTCGTGGCGATCCTCCCGACCGGCGCCATCCTGTTCATCGGCGTCATCTGGGCAGGCGCGCAGACGCTCACCGACCTGTCGCTGTCGATCTTCGTGGGAACGATCGTGGCCGCCTATTCGACGATCTTCGTCGCGGCGCCGCTGTACTCGCTCCTGCGCGAGAACGAGCCGGCCATCAAGGCCCGCGACGCGCGTGTCGTGGCGGCCCGCGAGCTGGCGGGCACCCCGGCCTGAGGGTCCGCCGCGCGGGCGTAGGATTGTGAGGTCCGGCGGAGGGGAGGGGATCGAGTGACCGAGACCGTCCCCCCCGCCCAATCCTCCTCGCTGCGGCGACTCGTCCCCCGGATCTTCTCGAGGTCAGCCCGCCGCGACGACGTCGAGCAGCTCCTGCGGACGGTGCGCACGCACCACCCCAAGGGCGACCTGTCGATCGTCGAGCGCGCCTACTCGGTGGCCGAGACCGCACACACGGGTCAGCTCCGCCAGAGCGGCGAGCCGTACATCACGCACCCGCTCGCAGTGGCACAGATCCTGGCGGATCTGGGTCTCGGGCCGCGTGCGATCGCGGCGGCGCTCCTGCACGACACCGTCGAGGACACCGAGTACTCGCTGGAGATGCTCACGAGCGAGTTCGGCGACGAAGTCGCCATGCTCGTGGACGGCGTGACGAAGCTCGACAAGGTCAAGTACGGCGAGAGCGCGCAGGCCGAGACGGTCCGCAAGATGATCGTCGCGATGTCCCGCGACATCCGGGTACTGCTGATCAAGCTCGCAGACCGACTGCACAACGCACGCACATGGGGTTTCGTCCCGCCCGAGAAGTCGCGCAAGAAGGCCACCGAGACGCTCGAGATCTACGCGCCGCTCGCGCACCGGCTCGGCATCCAGGCGATCAAGTCCGAACTCGAGGACCTGTCGTTCGCGGTTCTGCACCCGAAGCTGTACGCCGAGATCGAAAGCCTCGTGAAACAGCGCACGCCCCAGCGCGAGCAGTACGTGCAGAACGTCATCGACGCCGTCGACAGCGACCTGCGGGAGCTCCGCATCCGCGGCCGTGTCATGGGCCGCCCCAAGCAGCTGTACTCCGTCTACCAGAAGATGGTCGTCCGCGGCCGCGAGTTCGATGACATCTACGACCTCATCGGCATCCGCGTGCTGGTCGGGAGCGTCCGCGACTGCTACGCCGTCCTCGGCGCGATCCACGCAAGATGGACCCCGCTGCCCGGGCGCTTCAAGGATTACATCGCGACCCCGAAATTCAACCTCTACCAGTCGCTGCATACGACCGTGATCGGCCCCGGCGGCCGCACCGTCGAGATCCAGATCCGCACGCACGAGATGCACCAGCAGGCGGAGTACGGCGTGGCCGCGCACTGGAAGTACAAAGAGCAGATGAACGGCGGCAAGCCGGACTCCAAGTCGGTCGACACCGATATGGCCTGGCTGGCCCACATCTCCGACTGGCAGGCCGAGACCGCGGATCCCGGTGAGTTCCTCGATTCGCTCCGCTTCGAGATCGGCGCCAAAGAGGTCTACGTCTTCACGCCGAAGGGGCGCGTCATCGGCCTGCCCTCCGGCGCGACGCCCGTCGACTTCGCGTACGCGGTGCACACCGAGGTCGGCCACCGCACGATGGGGGCGAAGGTCAACGGCCGCCTCGTGCCGCTCGAATCCGAGCTCAAGAGCGGCGACGTCGTCGAGGTGTTCACGTCGAAGAACCCCGACGCCGGCCCCAGCCAGGACTGGCTCGGATTCGTGCGCAGCACTCGCGCCCGCAACAAGATCCGCGGCTGGTTCACGAAGGAACGCCGCGAGGAGGCGATCGAGCAGGGCAAGGAGTCGATCGCCCGCGCGATGCGGCGGCAGAACCTGCCTCTGCAGCGGCTGATGAGCCAGGACTCGTTCACCGAGGTCGCCCATCAGCTGCGCTACGAGGACGTCTCCGCGCTGTACGCCGCGGTCGGCGAAGGACACGTCTCGACGCAGTCGGTCCTCGAGAAGGTCACGGCGCTCGTCGCGGCGAACGACACCACCACCGGTCCGATCGACCTGCCCGTCGTCGGCAGAGCCCGCGCTCCCCGCAACGGCGATTCCGGCATCCTGGTGCGCGGCGCACCCGACATCCTCGTCAAGCTCGCGAAGTGCTGCACCCCGGTGCCGGGTGATCAGATCGTCGGGTTCGTCACGCGCGGCAGCGGCGTCTCGGTGCACCGCGCCGACTGCACCAATGTCAAGTCGCTCATGGAGGATCCGGAGCGCCTCATCGAGGTCGAGTGGGCCCCCACGACGAAGAGCGTCTTCCTGGTGCAGATCCAGGTCGAGGCGCTCGACCGCTCGGGGCTTCTGAGCGACGTCACGCGCGTGCTCAGCGAACACCACGTCAACATCCTGTCCGCGACGGTCTCGACGTCCAACGACCGGCTGGCTCTGAGCCGCTTCGTCTTCGAGATGGGCGACATCGTCCACCTCGACCGTGTGCTCAACGCCGTGCGCCGGATCGACGCGGTCTACGACGTGTACCGCGTCACGTCGTCCTGACCTTCGGCGACGATCGCCCGGAGGCACGCGAGCGCCGCGCGCTTGTGGGGGAGCGCGCCCGCCTCCAGGCGTGCGATCGCCCGGTATGCGGCATCCGTATCGATCTCCGCGAGAAGTCGGGCGGCTTCGGTGTGCTCGTCGTCGCCCACGCGCGCGAGGTCGGCGAGAGTGCGCTCCGGCGTCGTGACGAGCACGCCGCCGATCAGTTGGAGGTCCTCTCCGGGGACCTGCAGATCGCGGTAGACCACTCGGCGGTCCGGGCGCACGTGCAGGCGGCGCGGCACCGCACGCTGGAGGGTGTGGCGCGACGGCGGCAGCGGCAGGCCGCCGTGCACCCAGGCCGCCGACAGGTGGGTGGCCGCGAGCGTGTCGCCCAGGGTCTCGGCGAGCGAGCCCGCACGCAGCGCCGCCGTCTCGACGGCGTCGGCGGGGATGTACGCGTCGCCGAGCGCGACGAGGTCGCCGTCGAGGCACGCAGCCGTCAGCTCGGCGCGCGAGAGCCGCTCGTCGGCGAAGTAGAGGAAGGGCGATCGCACGGAGGCAGTCTGCCGCACCGCGGATGATCCACGGATGCCGCGGCCGGCCGATTGTGGAGAACCCGGCCGCCGCTCACGCGACGACCGGGTTCGATTCGGCTCAGGCGGGGCTGATCAGCCGCCGAGCGCCTTGAGCCACGTGCGACGGGCCTCGAGCGCGTCGGTCGCGTTGGCGATCGCCTTCTTGTCGCCCGACTTCTTGGCGGCCTCGAGCTCGTCCTCGAGCTTCTGGATCGCGTCGGTGAGCTGGCGCGTCATGTCGTTGGCGCGGGCCTTCTGCTCCGGGTCGTTGCGCTTCCAGTCGGCGTCCTCGCGGGTGCGGAGCGCGTTCTCGACGCGACGCAGCTCATCATCGAGCGAACGCTCGGTGTCGCGCGGGAAGATGCGGCCGATCTCGTCCCACCGTCGCTGGATCCCGGTGAGGATCGAGCGGGCCTTCGCGATGTCGCGTTCGTCGCCGACCGCCTTCGCCTCGTCGAGCAGGGCACGCTTGAGGTCGATCTTCTCGCGGGAGGCTTCGGCGTCCGCCGCCTCGCGCTCGATGCGAGCGCCGTACAGCGCGTCGCCCGCGGCCTTGAAACGGGCCCACAGGGCGTCGTCGACCTTCTTGCCGGCGCGACCCGCGGTCTTCCACTGGTCGAGGAGCTCACGGTAGGCGGGGATCCCGTCCTCGCCCTTGGGCGCGAGGGACTCCGCCTTCTCGACGAGGCGCGTCTTTCGGTCGCGGACGCCCTTGTGCGCCTCATCCAGCTCGGCGTAGAACGCACGGCGGTGCTTGTCGACCGTGGCGCGCGCATCCCGGAAACGCTTCCAGAGCTGCTGCGCCGTCGACTTCGGCAGACGCGGGCCGTTCTGCTGCTGCGACTGCCACTGGTCGAAGAGGGAGTTGAGCTCGCCCGTGGCCTGCTTCCACTGCACAGTGCGCGGGTCGCGGGCGGCAAGGGCCTCGGCCTTCTCGACCAGCTCGGTGCGCGCCTTGACGGCGTCGTCGACGGCTTCGCGTGCCGCGACGGCCTCCGTCGCGGACTCGGCCGCGAGCGTCTCGGTCAGGGCGGCGACGCGGGCGACGAGGCTCGCGAGATCGCCGACTGCGGCGGCCCCGTCGAGCTTGCCGTTGATCGTGCGCGCGGTCGAGCGCAGGTCGGAGGCGGAGGCGCCGCCGCGGCGGTGGCGCACCTCCAGGAGCGTCACCTCGCTCGCGAGGTCTGTGTACTTGCGCTCGAAGTAGGCCAGCGCCTCTTCGGCCGACCCGTCGGGGTACTGCCCGACGACCCGCCAGCCGTCGGCCTCGCGGACCGAGACGGTGCCGTCCTCGTCGACGCGGCCCCACGGCTCGTCGGCGGAGGGCGCGGCCTCGACGGCGACGTCCGCGACCTCGACGGCGACGACCTCGCCGTCCTCGACGACCTCAGCCACCTCGATCACCTCGACCGCGACGACCTCGCCGTCTTCGACGACCTCCACCACGTCGACCTCGACGATCTCGACGTCCGCAGAAGCGGACTCTTCCGCCGGGGTGTCGTCCGACGGCTGCTCGGTCTCGGCGGCGTCGCCGTCCGGAGCGTCGCCGTCCGGAGCGTCGCCGGCCGGAGCTTCGTCGACGGAATCGGATTCCTGGGTGACCGCGGCATCCGCGTCAGCCGTGACATCCGTCGCGGTGGCGGCATCGTCATCGACGGCCGGGGTCTGGTCTTCGTCGGCCCCGGTGGTCTCGGGGGCGTCGGTCTCGGGCTGGAAGTCTGCTGCGGCAGTCACGGGTTGCACCTCATCGCGGCTCGCGCCGTCTGTAGGGAGTAGGACGGCTCACAGCCTAGTACGGCGGATGCCCGGCCTGAGGTGCGGTTGCGGCGCGCGACCCGAGATGTCAGGGCGTGGGCGTCGGCGTCGCGGTCGGTTCCGGCGTCGCCGTCACCGACGGGGTCGGTTCCGGCGTCGTCGCGGTCGGCGTCGGCGTCGACGAGGGCGATGGTTCGGGGGCGCCGGGTCCGGCGACGAAGTACAGCGTCTGGGCGCCGATCAGGCCGAGCACGAGCACGCCGCCGACGATGCCCGCGATCAGGTTGTCGCGCGTGCGACGGCGCGCCTGATCGTCGTGGAACCGACGTCGCGCCTCGTACAGCCGCGTGCGCTCCCGCGCAGCCCGTGCGTCACGGTCCTTGCCACCGGTCGCCACGTGACCTCCTCGTTCCGTTCGTGTGGCGCGCATGCGCCTCGTGCCAGGCAGCGCCCGGGCGGCTTGATCCTACGGGCCCGCACCGCGGCGGCCAAACCTGGCAGATCCCGTGTCGTGAGCGCGGGATAGCCTGGTGAGGTGACCGTCCCCACCTCTTCTCCGCGCGCCGCCGGCGGGTCACGCGGAGCCTCCGTGGGCGTGGGCTCACCGACTGCGCTCTTCCAGGGACTGACGCCTCTCGCGGTGCGTATGCGCCCGACCTCGCTGGAAGAGGTCGCGGGCCAGGCGCATCTCCTGCGGGGGGGGTCCCCGCTGGTGACCCTCGCGAACCCGGATGCCGCGGCCCGCGCGGCGACGTCGGTCATCCTGTGGGGCCCGCCAGGCACGGGGAAGACGACGCTGGCACAGGCGATCGCCCGTTCCTCGGGACGCCGGTTCGTCGAGCTCTCGGCGGTGACGGCCGGCGTGCGCGACGTGCGCGAGGTGATGCAGGAGGCATTGACCCAGCGCGATCTGTACGGCCAGTCCACGATCCTCTTCCTCGACGAGATCCACCGCTTCACCAAGGCGCAGCAGGACGCCCTTCTGCCCGGCGTCGAGAACGGCTGGGTGGTGCTCATCGCGGCGACGACCGAGAACCCGTCGTTCTCAGTGATCTCGCCTCTCCTGTCACGGTCACTGCTGCTGACGCTCAAGCCGCTCACCGACGAGGACCTCGGCATGCTCCTCGACCGCGCGGTGGCCGATGCCCGCGGGCTGTCCGGCGCGGTCGTGCTCGGCGACGAAGCGCGCGCCGCGCTCGTGCGGCTCGCCTCCGGCGACGCACGGCGGGCTCTCACAGCACTCGAGGCCGCAGCTTCCCTCGCCGTCCCCGATGAGGACGACCAGGACGAGGCCGCCGCACCCGAGATCTCGGCCGACAACGTCGCGCAGGCGGTGGATCGCGCGCTCCTGCGCTACGACCGCCAGGGCGACGAGCACTACGACGTCATCAGCGCATTCATCAAGTCGATCCGCGGATCGGACGTGGACGCCGCGATCCACTACCTCGCCCGCATGATCGAGGCGGGGGAGGATCCGCGGTTCATCGCCCGGCGCCTCATCATCTCGGCGGCGGAGGACATCGGGCTCGCCGACCCCCAGGCGCTGCCGATCGCCGTGGCCGCCGCCGACGCGGTGCAGTTCATCGGCATGCCCGAGGGCCGCATCCCGCTCGCCGAAGCGACGGCGTATCTCGCGACCACTGCGAAGTCGAACGCCGCCTACCTCGCGATCGACGCGGCGATCGCCGACGTGCGCTCGGGCGGCTTCGGCCGTGTGCCGATCCACTTGCGCGACGCCCACTACCCGGGCGCGAAGCGCCTCGGCCATGGCAAGGGCTACGTGTATCCGCACGACGCCGAGATCGGCATCGCGGCGCAGCAGTACCTGCCCGACGAACTGCGCGGTCGGCGCTACTACGAGCCGAAGGCGCTCGGCGCCGAGCGCGATGTCCAGGCTCGTCTCGAGAAGATCCGTCGCATCCTCGACGGCGGCTGACCGCCGCCTCGTTGACCTGCGATATCCCTCAGAGGTAGATTGATATCCCTCAGAGGGATATTCGTCCCCCGTGCCGGGAGGTGTCGCGTGCAGTTCGTCATCCTCGGCCTGCTCCTGAGCGGGCCTCTGTCGCTCTACGACCTCCAGAAACGGTTCGCCGCCGGCATCTCGCTCTTCTACAGCGCCAGCTCCGGCAGCATCCAGCGCGCTCTGCAGCACCTCGTGGACGACGGCGCCGTGGTGGTCGCCGAGGCTGACGGCAGCCGGCGCGGCCGCAAGGTCCACCGGATCACCGACGAGGGGCGCGAGCGGTGGCGCGCGTGGATGCGGGCGCCGATCTCCGGAGGAACGGATGCCGAGACCGTCGTCCTCGCGAGGGTCTACCTGCTCGGCCTGCTCGAGGCCCCGGAGGATCGGGCGGACGTCCTCCGCGGCATCCGTGAGCACGTCGACGGGTCCCGCGAGGCACTGGAAGCCCTGGCGACCGAGGTGGACGCGAAGGCTGCCGGACTCGATGACGCGTCGCGCAGGATCTTCGCGTTCCAGCGCGCGACGCTCGAGTACGGACTGCGCTCGCATGCCGTGATGCGCGAGTGGATCGACGACGTGGGGGAGCAGGCATGAACGGACGACTCCCGTGATCCCGGAGACGGTCGCCGTGGCCGTCGCGTGCCTCCTGCTGAGCAGCCTCGCCGCCCTGCAGATCTGCGTCGCGGCGGGGGCACCGTGGGGACGGTTCGTGTGGGGCGGAGCGCATCGCGTGCTGCCGCGGCGGCTGCGCATCGCCAGCGCGGCATCCGTCCTCCTCTACGGCGGAATCGCCGCGGTGCTGCTCAGTCGCGCCGGCATCCTGCCGGGCGGCCACAGCATCGCCGTGCGCACCCTGACCTGGGTGCTCTTCGCCTACTTCGCCGTCGGCATCGTCATGAACGCCCTCTCCCGCAGTCGCGCCGAGCGCCTCACGATGACGCCTGTGTGCGCGGTGCTCGCCGCGTCGACGCTGGTCGTCGCCCTCTCATGAAGGCCCGACGGCGCGTCTGGTAGACTTGAGCGGCTCGAAACGCAGTTTTCGGGCATCCCCTCTCTTCCTGACCTACCTTCCGGCATGCCCCGGCGTGCAGTCCGGACAGGGCGAAGACGGGGCGATACGTCCGCGGGCCGTGAAAGACACGGCCGCGTCATCGAAAGGAACACTTCGTGGCAACGAAGTCCCAGGACCGCCGCAAGGTCCGTCTCTCCCGCGCCCTCGGCGTCGCGCTGACCCCCAAGGCAGCCAAGTACCTCGAGAAGCGCCCTTACGCGCCGGGCGAGCACGGCCGCACCAAGCGCAAGCAGGACAGCGACTACGCCGTCCGTCTCCGCGAGAAGCAGCGTCTGCGCGAGCAGTACGGCATCCGCGAGAAGCAGCTGCGCATCCAGTTCAACGAGGCCCGCCGCACCCAGGGCCTGACGGGTGAGAACCTCGTCGAGCAGCTCGAGATGCGTCTCGACGCCCTCGTGCTGCGCGCCGGCTTCGCCCGCACCACCGCGCAGGCTCGCCAGCTCGTCGTGCACCGCCACATCCTCGTGGACGGCCAGCTCGTCGACCGCCCGTCCTTCCGCGTGAAGCCGGGTCAGCTCATCCACGTCAAGGCCAAGAGCGAGGGCATCGAGCCCTTCCAGGTCGCAGCGCTCGGCGGTCACGCCGAGGTCCTGCCGCCCGTTCCGGGCTACCTCGAGGTCGAGCTCGACAAGCTCCAGGCCCGTCTCGTGCGTCGCCCCAAGCGCGCCGAGGTCCCCGTGGTCTGCGACGTCCAGCTCGTCGTCGAGTACTACGCAGCTCGATAATTCTGCGAACACGCGAAGGGCGTCGGGGAGACCCGACGCCCTTCATCGTTTCCGCATACGATGGGGGGATGCCGCGCCCCGGCGGCTCGCGAGGAAGTGGTGACATGAAGAGCCTCCTGTGGTTCCTGCTCGGCATCGCCGGCGGTTTCGTTCTCGCCCACCTGGTCAACAAGGACCCGCGCGGCCACGAGATCCTCGCCGACGTCGACGCCCGCATCACGGAGTTCACCGACCGCATGGGCGACGCGTACCGCGAACAGGAGGCCCGCTTCGCCGGCCTCGTCGACGACGTGAGGGATGCCGCCGCCGACGCCGCGTCGAGCGCGCGGGCCGCCGCATCCGACGCCGTCGGGAATGTCGCCGACGCCGTCGACGACGCCGCCCGCAAGATCGCCGACTGAGTCGCACCGGCGCCGCCTCGGCGCCGCCCCGCATGAACCTCGTCAGACTCCCCGAACACGCACGCATTCGCACGCACACGCAAGGACCCGCATGAAGACCGCCGAGATCGCACAGCGCTTCCTCGATTACTTCGAGAAGAACGGCCACACCATCGTCCCCTCGGCATCGCTGGTGACGGACGACCCGGCGCTGCTGTTCACGGTGGCCGGAATGGTGCCCTTCATCCCGTATCTCTCGGGTGACGTGCCCGCGCCGTACCCGCGCGCGGCCGACAACCAGAAGTGCATCCGCACCAACGACATCGAAGAGGTCGGCAAGACGCCGCGCCACGGCACGTTCTTCCAGATGCTCGGCAACTGGTCGTTCGGCGACTACTTCAAGGAGGGCGCGATCCGCTACGCGTGGGATCTGCTGACCTCGCCCGAGGCCGACGGCGGGCTCGGCTTCGACCAGAAGGACCTGTGGGTCACCGTCTACGAAGAGGACGACGAGGCGCACGACCTCTGGCTGAAGCTCACGGACCTGCCGGAGGAGCGCATCCAGCGGCTCGGCAAGGACACGAACTACTGGAGCACCGGTCTTCCGGGCCCTGCCGGGCCCTGCTCGGAGATCTTCTTCGACCGCGGCCCGGAGTACGGCATCGACGGCGGCCCCGCGACCGACGACGACCGCTACGTCGAGATCTGGAACCTCGTGTTCATGCAGTACGAGATCACGAACGTTCGCTCGAAGTACGACTTCGACATCGTCGGCGAGCTGCCGAACAAGAACATCGACACCGGCATGGGCCTGGAGCGCATCGCGTTCATCAAGCAGGGTGTCGACAACATGTACGAGACCGACCAGGTGCGTCCGGTGCTCGACAAGGCGGTCGAGCTCGCGGGCCGCACATACGGCGCGAACCACGACGACGACGTGCGCTTCCGTGTGGTCGCCGACCACGTCCGCTCGTCGCTCATGCTCATGTCGGACGGCGTCACGCCGTCCAACGACGGCCGCGGCTACATCCTGCGCCGTCTCATGCGCCGCGTGATCCGCTCGATGCGCCTGCTGGGCGTCGACGGGCCGACGTTCGAGGTGCTGTTCTCGGCATCGCGCGACGCCATGAAGGACGCCTACCCGGTCGTCGAGACCGACTGGGCGCGCATCTCCCAGTACGCCCTCGCCGAGGAGGCGACGTTCCTGCGCACGCTGGCGGCGGGGGAGTCGATCCTCGACGAGTCGCTCTCCGATACGAAGGCTGCGGGGGGCACGACCCTCACCGGCGCCGAGGCGTTCCTGCTGCACGACACATATGGCTTCCCGATCGACCTGACGCTCGAGATCGCCGAGGAGGCGGGTCTCAGCGTCGACCGCGCCGCGTTCGACGGCCTGATGCAGGAGCAGCGCGCACGAGCCAAAGCCGACGCTCGGGCGCGCAAGCGTCAGCTCGCCGACACCAGCGTCTACCGCGACCTGCGGGCGCAGGGTGAGACCGTCTTCACCGGCTACACCGACCTCGAGGCCGAGTCGCAGGTGCTCGGCATCCTCGTCGACGGCGTCTCGGTCGACCGCGCGAGTGCCGGCCAGATCGCCGAGGTGATCCTCGCCGAGACCGCGCTGTACGCGGAGTCGGGCGGCCAGGTCGCCGACAAGGGCGTCATCGTCGGCCCGGGCTACGAGCTCGAGGTGCTCGACGTGCAGAAGCCGGTGCCGGGACTCATCAGCCACACGGTCGAGGTGTCGACGGGAGAGGTCGGCGTCGGTCAGGCGGCGACGACGGTGGTGGATGCTGCGAACCGCCGCGCCGCCCGTCAGGCGCACTCCGCGACGCACCTGGTGCACGCCGCGCTCCGCGACACGCTCGGCAAGACGGCGACGCAGGCCGGATCGCTCAACCGCGCCGGCTACATGCGCTTCGACTTCTCGTGGGGCCAGTCGCTGTCGGACGAGACGAAGACAGAGATCGAGGAGATCGCCAACAACGCGGTGCGCGACAACCTCGAGGTGACCACGCGCGTCCTCCCGCTGGACGAGGCGCGCTCGCTCGGCGCGATGGCGCTGTTCGGCGAGAAGTACGGCGACACGGTGCGCATGGTCGACATCGGCGGCCCGTGGTCGCGCGAGCTCTGCGCCGGCACGCACGTGTCGACGAGTGCCGAGATCGGGCTCATCAACCTCGTCGGCGAGTCGTCGGTGGGCGCGTCGAACCGCCGTGTCGAGGCGCTCGTCGGTCTCGACGCCTTCCGCTCACTCGCGGCCGAGCGCGCCCTCGTGTCGCAGCTCACGACCTCGCTCAAGGCACCGCGCGAGCAGCTGCCCGCTCGCATCGCCGAGCTGCAGGCGAGCCTCAAGGCCGCCGAGAAGAAGATCGCGGCATTCGAAGCCAAGGCCCTCGGCGACCGGCTCCCGGCCCTCGCGGCCGCCGCGACGCGGGTCGGGGACACCGTCGTGGTTGCGGAGTCGCTCGGCAACGCCGCATCCGCCGACGACGTCCGCTCGCTGGCGCTGCAGGTGCGCGAGCGTCTCGGCTCCGAGGCCGCGGTCGTCGCGCTCGGCGCGGTCGTGAACGACCGTCCGGTCGTGATCGTCGCCACCAACGACGCGGCCCGCGCATCGGGCGCCAAGGCGGGCGTCCTCGCGAAGGGCGCCGCCGGCGTGCTCGGCGGCGGCGGCGGCGGACGCGACGACGTCGCCCAGGGCGGTGGAACGGATGCTGCGGCCCTGCCTGCGGCACTGGTCTCGGTGAAGGACGCCCTCGGCGCGTGAGCGGCTTCCGGCGCGGCACGCGGCTCGGCATCGATGTGGGCAAGGCCCGGGTCGGGGTAGCGAAGTGCGACCCCGACGGCCTGCTCGCGACTCCGGTCGAGACGGTGCCGCGCGACGACGCATCGGTGACCCGCATCGTGGCGCTCTCCGACGAGTTCTCGGCGGTCGAGCTCTACGTCGGCCTGCCTCTGAACATGCGCGGCGAGGACACGGCCTCGACCCAGGACGCCCGGGACTTCGCCGCCGCGCTGGCGGTGGCATCCGGGCTCCCCGTGCGCCTCGTCGACGAACGGCTTTCCACCGTCTCGGCACACGCGGCACTGCGCAGTTCGGGCAGAACCCAGCGTTCGTCGCGTAACATCGTGGACCAGGTCGCCGCGGTCGTCCTGCTCCAGCAAGCGCTCGACGTCGAGAAGAGCACCGGACGACCTCCCGGAACCCCCGTCCCCCAGGAGCCCGCCTGATGCCCGACTCATCGCCCGCCGGCGAAGCCGTTCCCCCGTCGCGCCGCGCCGCCCGCGAGGCCGCCGCGCGCCGGGCGACGACGGGGCAGACGCCGACGATGCCGGCCGCACCTGCGCCCTCGGCGCCGGAGGCTGCTCCCGCCGCCCACGCGGCCACGTGGGAATCGCTCATCACCGGCTCCACGCCTGTCGTCGGGACCGCTCCCACGCCGCCGTCGACCCCCGCCGTCCCGGTGGACGAGCCCGTGCCGGGCAGCGGCTTCCAGCCGGTGCCGCTGCGCACCCCTCGTCCCACGACGCAGCCGATCGACGTCGAGGCGACCGTCGATGACGACCCCTGGCTCTTCGCCACGGCCGGCGGGAGCCCTGCGATGCCCTACAGCCGTGGGGGCGCCGCGCCTGCTGCTGCTCCCGCGGCCGGGGTGGCTTCCCCGTCGGCCGCTCGCGCCACCCCGCCCGCTCGCGATGAGACCGACGCGCCGTCCGCACCCTCCGGCTCCCTCGAGGACCTCTTCAGCGGATCGGCGTCGACCCACGACATCGGGCACGCCCCGCCGCCGGACAGGAAGCGCCGGCGCATCGGCGGGTGGATCGCCCTCGGCGTCGTGCTGCTGATCCTCGGCGGCATCGCCGCCGGCGGCCTGTACGTGTGGAACACCTACGAGGACAAGATCCGCGAGGTCATGGGCTGGGAAGAGCCCAAGGAATACGAGGCCGGACTGGCCAACGGCGAGACGTTCGTCACGATCGCCCAGGGCGACACCGGGTCGCCGATCTCGCAGTCGCTGTACGACGCGGGCGTGACCAAGACGCCCGACGCCTTCTACGACTACCTCATCAAGAGCGGGCAGAATCCCACTTTTCAGCCGGGGGTCTACAAGCTCCAGAAGCAGATGACGAGCGAAGCAGCCCTCGCCGCGATCATGGATCCCGCCAACAAGCAGGAGTTCACCGCCCAGATCCCGGAGGGCTACGCCCTCGAGCAGACACTCGCACGGATCTCGGAGGGCACCGGCATCCCGCTCGAAGAGCTCACCGCGGCGGCTGCCGACTCGTCGGTGTACGGCGTGCCCGCAGACCCGGACGTCGTCGCGGCAGGCGGGCAGCCGCTGGAAGGCTGGCTCTTCCCGGCGACCTACACCTTCGACCCGACTGTCACCGCGCAGTCGGCAATCCAGACGCTCGTCAACCGTACGATCCAGTCGCTCGACGCCGCCGGTGTGCCTGTCGAGCGGCGCCAGGAGATCCTCACGACCGCCTCAGTCGTTCAGCGTGAGGCCAGCTCCGGGGCTGATATGCAGAAGGTGGCGCGCGTCATCCTCAACCGGCTGGACGCGAACAACCAGGAGACATTCGGCAAGCTCCAGATGGACTCCACGGCGCAGTACGGCTACGGAGAGATGCACGACGGAACGGTCAGTTCGTCTGAGGAGGCCCTCAACGATCCCAACCCGTGGAACACCTACGTCCACACGGGATTGCCCGTCGGCCCGATCGCCAACCCGGGAGACGTTGCGATCGACGCGGCGATGCACCCGGCCGACGGCCCCTGGCTCTACTTCGTGACGGTGAACCTTCTCACCGGCGAGACGCAGTTCAGCTCGACCTACAGCGAGCATCTGAAGTACGTCGAGCAGTGGCAGCAGTGGTGCCGCGACAACCCGGACCAGGGGTGCTGAGCCCCCAGGCGTCGCGTCTGGAGGTCTGGGGCGACCCGATCGCGCACAGCCGCTCGCCGCAGCTGCACGCCGCAGCGTACGACGTTCTCGGCCTCGACTGGACCTACGGACGCCGAAGAGTCGACGAGACATCCTTCGCCGGCGACCTCGCCGGGCTCGACGACGCGTGGCGGGGCCTCTCGCTCACGATGCCGCTCAAGGGTGTCGCGTTCGCGGCCGCGGCGGTGCTCGACCGACGCGCCGAACTGACCGGCGCGGTCAACACGCTGCTGCTCGACGCCGACGGTGCCCGCGGCTTCAACACCGACGTCGGGGGCATCGTCCGCACCCTCGCCGACGACGGCATCACGACGGTGGCGCGGGCGCGCATCGTGGGCGCCGGCGCGACCGCGACCTCCGCCCTGGTCGCTCTCGGAGAGGTCGGCGCGCGCGAGGTGGATGTGATCGCACGCCGCCCGGAAGCGGTCGCGCCGCTCGCCGACCTCGGCCGCCGCATCGGAATCGCCGTGACGACCACGCCGTTCGCAGCATCCGATCACGCCGCCGTGCCGCTCACGATCGCGACGCTGCCGGGCGACGCAACGCTTCCGGATGCCGCGGCCGACGCCCTCGCCCGCTCGGGCGGCCACCTGCTCGATGTCGTGTACGGGCACTGGCCGACGGCGCTGTCGGCCGCGTGGGATCGCGCGGGCGGCACCGCCCGATCAGGACTCGGGATGCTGCTGCATCAGGCTCTGCTGCAGATCCGGATCTTCCGGGACGGCGACCCCGGCACGCCCCTCGACCGCGAGGCGGAGGCGCTGCAGGCGATGCGCCAGGCGCTCGGGGAGCCCACCGCGGCGTAACGGCCTCCCGGGGCGTGGGAGACTGGACCAATGCTCCGCGTGCTCACGGCCGGCGAATCGCACGGCCCCGAACTCGTCGCCGTCATGGAGGGCCTGCCTGCGGGCGTCCCCATCTCCCGCGCCGCGATCCAGGCGGATCTCGCGCGCCGCAAGCTCGGCTACGGCCGTGGCTCGCGCATGAAGTTCGAGGAGGACGAGCTCACGATCTCCTCCGGCGTCGTGCACGGCACGACCCTCGGCAGTCCCATCGCCGTGCGCATCGGCAACACCGAATGGCCGAAGTGGGTCGAGGTCATGAGCGCCGAGCCCGTGGAGCTCACCGAGAAGTCGCGCGGACGAGGGGCGGCGCTCACGCGTCCCCGCCCGGGCCACGCCGACCTCGTCGGCATGCAGAAGTACGGCTTCGACGAGGCCCGCCCGATCCTCGAGCGCGCGAGCGCCCGCGAGACCGCCGCCCGGGTCGCCCTCGGCGCCCTCGCACGCGCGTTCCTGGCCGAGCTCGGCATCCGTCTCGTCAGCCACACCCTCTCGATCGGTCCGGTGCAGGTCCCCGAAGGCTCGGCGCTGCCGACTCCCGACGACGTCGACACGCTCGACGCAGACCCGCTGCGCTGCTTCGACGCCGCGACGAGCGCGGCCATGGTCGCCGAGGTCGACGACGCCCGCAAGGACGGCGACACACTGGGCGGCATCGTCGAGGTGCTCGCCTACGGCCTGCCTCCGGGGCTCGGCTCGCACGTGCACTGGGACCGCCGCCTCGACGCGAAGCTCGCTCAGGCGCTCATGAGCATCCAGGCCATCAAGGGCGTCGAGGTCGGCGACGGCTTCGAGACCACTCGCCGCCGCGGCTCCGCCGCGCACGACGAACTGTTCGTCGCCGGCGACGGCATCACCCGCTCGAGCGACAAGGCAGGCGGCACCGAGGGCGGCATGTCGACCGGCACCGTGCTGCGCGTGCGCGCAGGCATGAAGCCGATCGCCACGGTCCCGAAGGCGCTGCGCACGGTCGACGTCGCCACCGGCGACGCCGCCTCGGCCCACCACCAGCGCTCGGACGTGTGTGCCGTGCCCGCCGCGGGCGTCGTCGCCGAGGCGATGGTCGCGGTCGTGCTGGCGGACGTCGTGCTCGAGAAGTTCGGGGGCGACAGCGTCGCCGAGACGCGCCGCAACATCGAGGGCTACCTCGCGGCGATCCCCGACGCGCTGCGCAGCGCGGCAGCGAGCGACGCCGGCCTCGCCGACCATGACCTCGCACTCTGACACCGTCGTGCTCATCGGTCCCATGGGGGCCGGCAAGACGAGCATCGGCAAGAAGGTCGCGCGGGCGCTGAGCCTTCCGTTCTTCGACACCGACGCCGCGGTCGTCCGCGACCACGGACCGATCGACCAGCTGTTCGTCGAGCGCGGTGAGGCGCAGTTCCGCGCCGCCGAGCGCGCCGCCGTGGTCGAGGGGCTCGCGACGGGCGGGGTGGTCTCGCTGGGCGGCGGAGCCGTGCTGGACCCCGAGACGCGCGCCGACCTCGCCCGGCACCGCGTCGTCCTGCTCACGGTCTCTCCCCGCGTCGTGGCGGGCCGAGTCCGCGACTCGAACCGCCCGCTGCTGCAGGGCGGCGACGATGCGATCGAGCGCTGGACGGCGATATTCGAAGAGCGTCGCCCCGTCTACGAGGAACTCGCCGACATCATCCTCGACACCTCCACCGGTCCGCTGCAGGACGTCGTCGACGCCCTGGTCGCGTGGGTGCGCGGCACCACCGACCCGTCGGCCCCCACCGGCGACCAGCACAAGGAGCAGACCGCATGACGGATGCCACGACCATCACCGTGAGCGGAGACGCGAGCTACGACATCACCGTGGGACACGGCATCCTGTCATCCGTCGGCGAGGCGCTGCCACCCGCCGCGCGCAAGGTGCTCGTGATCCACCCGCCGACCCTCGCCGCCGAGGCGGAGCGCCTGCGCGCACAGCTCATGGCTGACCGCGAGGTTCTCCTCGCGGAGATCCCCGACGCCGAGGCGGGCAAGCGCATCGAAGTGGCCGCATTCTGCTGGCAGGTCATGGGCAAGGCGGACTTCACCCGCACCGACGCCGTCGTCGGCTTCGGCGGGGGAGCGGTGACCGACCTGGCCGGGTTCGTTGCGGCGACGTGGCTGCGCGGCGTCGAGGTCGTGCAGGTGCCGACCACGGTGCTGGGGATGGTCGACGCCGCCGTCGGCGGCAAGACGGGTGTCAACACCGCCGAGGGCAAGAACCTCGTCGGTGCGTTCTGGGCGCCGCGCGCCGTGATCTGCGACCTCGACCTGCTCGGCACGCTGTCACGCAACGAGCGGGTCGCGGGGTATGCCGAGGTCGTCAAAGCCGGCTTCATCTGGGCGCCCGAGATCCTCGATCTCATCGAGGCGGACCCCGAGAACGCCGTGGACCCGCAGAGCGCGGCGTTCCGCCGCACCATCGAGCTCGCCATCGGGATGAAGGCGCGCGTCGTGGGGGAGGACCTCCGCGAGGCGGGCCTTCGCGAGATCCTCAACTACGGGCACACCCTCGGCCACGCCATCGAGCACGCCGAGCGGTACCGCTGGCGCCACGGCGCCGCGATCTCGGTGGGCATGGTCTTCGCCGCCGAGCTGTCGCGCCTCGCGGGCCGGCTTCCGGATGCCGCCGCCCAGCGCCACCGCGACATCCTCGAGTCCCTCGGCCTGCCGACGGGCTATCGCCCCGGCGCGTGGCCGCAGCTGCTGTCGACCATGCAGCGCGACAAGAAGAGCCGCGGCGGGATGCTGCGCTTCATCGTGCTCGACGACATCGCCAAGCCCACCGTGCTGCAGGCGCCCGACGAGTCGCTGCTCTTCGCCGCGTACCAGGAGGTCGCGGGGTGAGCAGCGTGGCCGTGCGTCGCGTCCGCTCCGACGAGTGGCAGGCGGTGCGCGAGCTGCGGCTCGAGTCGACCAGCGATCCCGACGCGGACATCGCCTTCCTCGAGACGCCGGAACAGGTCGCCGCCCGCTCGGAGCAGTTCTGGCGCGAGCGCGCCGAGCTCGCCGCCCTGAGCGAGACCGCCGCGCAGTTCGTGGCGGTGATCGACGACGTGTGGGTGGGCAGCCTTTCCGTGCTCATCCGCGCGACGGGGCAGACCGATCACCTGGGCCGCTTCGTCGACGACCGTCGGGCGGATGTCGTCGGGGTCTACGTCAACCCGGCTCATCGCGGTACGGGAGCGATCGACCTCCTGCTCGCCGCCGCCGCGGAGTGGGTGAGCTCCCTCGGGCTCACCCGGCTCAGCCTCGACGTGCACCGGGACAATCCCCGCGCCCAGGGCGCGTATCGTCGGGCGGGGTTCGTCCCCACGGGCGAGACGTTCACGAGCGTCATCGGTCCGGAGATCGTGATGGCGCGCCCGCTGCCATGACCTCGAAGGCCCCGCCCCGCATCGCGGGACGGGGCCTGTGACGGCTGCGGTGCTCAGACGGCAGGCACGAGTTCCTCGCGCTGCTCGGAGCGGAGACCGAGTTCAGCCGTGGGGATGCTCTTCGACTCGCGTGCCGTGAGGGCGCTGACGGTCGCGATGAGGGAGATCACCGCGGTGAAGACGCTGATGACGAGCCAGCCGCCCTCCTGAACGCCGCCCAGCGCCGTGACGATCGACGGGGCGAAGCCCGCCATGAGGAACCCGAGCTGCGTGCCGATCGCCATGCCCGAGAACCGCACGCGCGTGCTGAACATCTCGCCGTAGAACGAGGGCCACACGGCGTTTGCGGCGGCGTACCCGAACGAGAAGGTGAGCACCGCGAGCAGGAACGTCACGAACTCGTTCCCCGCCCCCATCGACAGCATGTAGAAGGGCATGAAGACCGCGGACGAGAGCGCGCCGTAGATGAACACCGGCTTGCGACCGATGCGGTCGGCCAGTGCGCCGAACAGGGGCTGGGTCCCGATCGCGACGAGGTTGGCGACGACGACGAGCCAGAGCGTGATGGCGGCGTTGAGCCCGACCTCCACGCCGTACGCGATGGCGAGGTTGCCGAACACCGTCGAGACGGCGGCGATGAACGCGCAGCAGATGACGCGGAGCACGTCGCGCCAGTGGTCGCGCAGGAGCGGGATGAGCGGCATCCGTGCGATCCGTCCCTCCGCCTTCGCCTGCTCGAACTCGGGCGTCTCGTGCAGCGTCCGCCGGATGAAGAAGGCGACGAGCACCACGACCGCGCTCAGCCAGAACGGCACGCGCCAGCCCCACGTGTACTTGATCTCGTCGGGGAGCGCGACGACCGGGATGAAGATCAGCGCGGCGAGGATCTGGCCGCCCTGGGTGCCGGTGAGGGTCCACGACGTGAAGAACGACCGGCGGTCGTCGGGCGCGTGCTCCAGCGTGAGCGACGACGCGCCCGCCTGCTCGCCGGCCGCGGACAGGCCCTGCATGAGCCGGCACAGCACCAGCAGCGCGGGGGCGGCCCAGCCGATCTGCTCGTAGCCCGGTAGACAGCCGATCGTGAAGGTCGAGATGCCCATGAGCAGCAGGGTGAACATGAGCACTTTCTGCCGGCCGATGCGGTCGCCGAAGTGGCCGAGGATGACGGCGCCGACGGGACGCGCGATGTAGGCGAAGCCGAATGTCGCGAACGACATGACGAGCGCGGCCTGGTTGTCGGAGGGGAAGAAGACGGTGGGGAAGATGAGCGCTGCGGCGGAGCCGAACAGGAAGAAGTCGTAGTACTCCACGGCGCTGCCCATGAAGCTGGCGACAGCCGCCTTCACGGGGGTCTTCCGCGTCGTTGCGGTGGTGGTCATCGGTCGTCCTTCTCTGGTGAGTGTCACGCCGGCACGGGGTGCGGCGCAACGAGGTCGTGGAAGTGGCGGATCATGCGATCGGAGTCGGGCTGGTGGCCCGTGATGAGGCGGAACGCGTCGACGGCCTGGTGGACCGCCATCCTTCCGCCGTCGAGCGTGGCGCAGCCGGCGTCGCGGGCCGCGCGCAGGAGCGCGGTGTCGAGCGGCCGGTAGACGATGTCGGCGACCCACAGCTCGGGCCGCAGCAGGTCGGGGGAGAACGGCATTCCCGGGTGCTCCTTCATGCCGGTCGGCGTGCAGTGCACCAGCCCCGACGCCGACGCGAGGAGGTTCGGGAGAGCGTCCGTCGTGGCGTGGGCCACCTCGACGACATGACGACGCGCCAGGTCGGTCGCGAGCTCCTCGGCCCGTTCGGCGTCGATGTCGACGACGGTGAGCCGGCGGGTCCCGACGCGGAGCAGGGCATCCGCGACGGCGGAGCCCGCACCGCCCGCCCCGAGCAGCGTCACGTCGACGACCGCCGCGCGCGGAAGGCCGGTGCGGAACGCCGTCTCGAACCCGGTCGTGTCGGTGTTGTGACCGACGAGCCCCTGGTCGGTGAAGAGCACGGTGTTGACCGAGCCGAGCGCCTGGGCGAGCGGGTCGATGCGGTCGAGGTACTCGAGCACGAGGCGCTTGCAGGGATGGGTGACATTGAGGGCGTCGAAACCGAGGCGACGCGCCCACGCGAGGATGTCGGGCAGCTGGTCGGGGGCGAGGCCCAGTGTCGTGAGGTCGATGGTGCGGTACACGTAGTCGAGGCCGAGGGCGCGAGCCTCGGCCATGTGCATCGCCGGCGTGAGGGAGGGGGTCACGCCCGTTCCGACCAGCCCCACGAGATACGGCGGTGTCTGGCTCATGGCACTCCTTCGTCGGACCGGCACGTCTATGTACTAACTGGTACGTTCAGAGAAAACCACGACGGATCGTCGATGTCAAGAGCGAATGGAGTCACGAGTTCGGCGGGGAACGTGAGGCGCCGCTGCGCCGAGTGGTGCGACGGCGGGTGCGCCGGACTATCGCGGGGCGTTCGTGAGCCAGCCGACGACGACGTCGCCGATGAGCGAGCGCAGGTGGCTCCGGCGCTCCGGGTCGGTGAACGACACGTCGAAGAGGTAGCCGAAGGTGTACTGGTTGGCGATCTGGAACACGCAGTAGGCGCTGATGACGAGATGGACGTCGATCGCGTCGACATCCTCCCGGAAGACACCTGCCGCGCGGCCGAGTTCGAGGATCTCGTCGAGGAGCGTCTTCGCCGGCTGGGCGAGTGTGCGAAGCGACTCGATCCGCCGGATGAACTCGCCGCGATGGATGTTCTCGATGGCCACCAGCCGGATGAAGGCGTCGTGCGTCACATGGTGGTCGAACGTGAGCTCGGCGAGCTGGCGGATCGCGGCGACGGGATCCGTGTGGTCCACGTCGATCGCCTGCTCGGCCTTGCGGATGCCCTGGTAGGCGTTCTCGAGCACCGCCAGATAGAGCTGCTCCTTGCCGCCGAAGTAGTAGTAGATCATCCGCTTCGTCGTGCGCGTGCGCTCGGCGATGTCGTCTACGCGGGCTCCGGAGTACCCCTCCTCGGCGAACACCTCGGTCGCGACCGCGAGGAGCTCTGCTCGCGTCCGCTCGGCATCACGCGTAACGGGGGGCACGACCGCCAGGATAGTGGGCGCCGCACGCGGCGCCCGCGAGGGAGGGGGTGCGTCACAATGTACCGACTGGTACATTGTGACGCCATGAGGACCTCCATCGCGACGGTGTGCATGAGCGGGACGCTCGTCGAGAAGCTGCACGCCGCGGCCGCAGCGGGCTTCGGCGGCGTCGAGATCTTCGAGCCCGACCTCATCTCGGCGCCGGAGAGCCCCGAGGAGGTCCGCGCTCTCGCGGAGCGCCTCGGGCTGACGCTGGACCTGTACCAGCCGATGCGCGACGTCGAAGGAGTCGACGAACCGGCGTTCCAGGACGTGCTGCGGCGCGCGCGGGCGAAGTTCTCCCTCATGCGGCGGATGGGGATCGAGGTGGTGCTGTGCTGCAGCAACGTGTCGACCGCGACGGTCGACGACGACGCTGTGTCGGCATCCCAGCTTCGCCGGCTCGGCGATCTCGCGCAGGAGTACGGCGTCCGCATCGCCTTCGAAGCGCTGGCCTGGGGCAGATACGTCGACGACTACCGCCGTGCGTGGCGGATCGTGCAGCTCGCGGACCACCCGGCGGTCGGCATCTGCCTGGACTCGTTCCACATCCTGTCGCGCGGCCACGACCCGCAGGCGATTGAAGACATCCCGGGCGAGCGCATCTTCTTCCTTCAGCTCGCCGATGCGCCCGCGCTCTCCATGGACGTCTTGTCGTGGAGCCGTCACCATCGCCTCTTCCCGGGCGAGGGGAGCTTCGATCTGACGCGCTTCCTCACCCACGTCCTGCGCGCCGGCTACGACGGCCCGGTGTCCCTCGAGGTCTTCAACGACACGTTCCGGCAGGTCGACGTGCGAGGGACCGCTGTGCACGCGCGCCGGTCGCTGCGCTGGCTCGAGGACGCCGTCGCGCGGGAGCTCGGGAGCGCCGCGCCCGCCGATTTCGCGACGCTCGCCGACGGCGGAACGCCCGTGGGCTTCGATTTCGTCGAGATCAAGGCCGAGGACACCTCGAGCATCGAGGAGCTGCTGGAAACGGTCGGGTTCACCCCGCGCGGCAAGCACCGGACGAAGCCCGTCACGCTGTGGACGTCAGGCGACGCGCGCGTCGTCCTCAACGAGCAGCATGCCCGCGACCTCGACCCGCACATCGCGGCAGTCGGGTTCGACGTCCCGGATGCCGCCGCTCTCACCGCGCGGGCCGCCGAACTGGGCACGCCGTTCGCCTACCGGCGCACGTATGCGGGGGAGCAGCTGCTCGACGGCGGCACGGCGCCGGACGGCACCGAGATCTTCTGGTCGTCGCGCGGCACCGAGAGCGAACCGACGTGGGCCGCAGAGTTCGAACACGGCGAACCCCTGCGCGACAGCCCCATCATCGCCGTCGACCACGTGAGCCTCGGTCAGCCCTGGCAGGTCGTCGACGAGGCGATCCTGTTCTTCTCCTCGGTGCTCGAACTCCCCACGGCGAGCTCGACGGAGGTGGCGAGCCCGCAGGGCCTCGTGCAGAGCCGCGTCATCCAGTCCCCGGACGGCTCCATCCGCATCCCGCTCAACGTGTCGCCGCCGATCCTGTCGGGCCGCCCGGCCGCCATGCCGCAGCACGTCGCCTTCGCCTGCGACGACATCGTGGCGCTCGCGCGCGCGGCGAGGGCCAGGGGGCTGCGGCCGCTGCCGATCCCACGCAACTACTACGAGGATCTCGCGGCGCGGTTCGACCTCGACGACGGCTTCCTCGCGATGCTCCGCGAGCTCGACCTCGTCTTCGATCGCGACGCGCAGGGCGAGTACCTGCACTTCTACACTGCGACGGTCGGCGACCTGTTCTGCGAGTTCGTCGAGCGCCGCGGCCGCTACGACGGATACGGCGCCGGCAACGCGCCCGTCCGGCTCTCCGCACAGGGGGCCGGCTCCGCGCGCGCTGATATCGTGCGAGCATGACCGCCCCTCGTCGCCTCCTGCTCGTCAACGGCCCCAACCTGAACCTGCTGGGCACCAGGGAGCCCCAGATCTACGGCACCGAGACGCTGGCCGACGTCGTGCGTCTGGCGACGGATGCCGCGGCCCGGCGCGGCTTCGAGGTGCGGGCGGTGCAGAGCAACCACGAGGGGGTTCTCCTCGACGCGATCCACGACGCGCGACAGGACTGCGCCGGCATCGTCATCAACCCGGGCGGCCTGACCCATACCTCCGTCGTGCTGCGCGACGCCCTCTCGGGCGTCGCCCTGCCGGTGGCCGAGGTGCACATCTCGGACGTGATGGCGCGCGAGGAGTTCCGCCACCACTCGTACGTCGCCGACGTCGCCGTGGTCCACGTGATCGGAGAGGGCGTGCCCGGCTACGCGACGGCGGTCGCACGCCTCATCGACATCGTCACCGGGCAGGCCGAGGGCTGACGAATCGGCCGAGGACCAGGCATCCCGTAGAATCGAACGTCGGCATTTCCGACCCCTGAGCACGTTCACGGGGCAGCGATCGCCTCCACGCACTTCAACGAAACGGATTCGTACCCTCATGGCTTCCACCGCAGACATCAAGAACGGCGTCGTCCTCTCGATCGACGGACAGCTCTGGAACGTCATCGAGTTCCAGCACGTCAAGCCGGGCAAGGGCGGTGCCTTCGTCCGGACGAAGCTCAAGAACGTCGTCTCGGGCAAGGTCGTCGACCGCACCTACAACGCGGGCGCGAAGATCGACATCGAGAACGTCGACCGCCGCGACTTCACCTACCTCTACAACGACGGCGACAACTTCGTGTTCATGGACGTGGAGGACTACGACCAGATCAACGTCGGCGCGGCGACGGTCGGCGACGCGGCCCACTTCCTGCTCGAGAACCAGCAGGTGCAGATCGCCCTCAACAACGGCAACCCGCTGTACGTCGAGCTCCCGGCATCCGTCGTCCTGGAGATCACGTATACCGAGCCTGGTCTGCAGGGCGACCGCTCGTCGGCCGGCACCAAGGCCGCCACCGTCGAGACCGGCTACGAGATCCAGGTTCCGCTGTTCGTCGAGACCGGCACCAAGGTCAAGGTCGACACCCGCACGGGCGACTACCTCGGCCGCGTCAACTGACGTCGGCGGTCGCTGACAGATGAGTGCCCGTACGAAGGCGCGCAAGCGCGCGCTCGACATCCTGTTCCAGGCGGACGTGCGCGGCGACGAGCCCGCGACGGTGCTCGCAGCCGAGGCGAAGCGTGCGGCGGGCGAGCCGGCCCGTCAGGCTTCGTGGCTCTACGCGCGCGAGATCGTCGACGGCGTGATCGACAACCAGGACGCCATCGACGAGCAGATCACGACGTTCGCGAAGGACTGGACGCTCGCCCGCATGCCCGCGGTCGACCGTGCCGTGCTGCGCATCGGCGCCTGGGAGATCCTCTACAACGACGAGGTTCCCACCGCCGTCGCGATCGACGAGGCGGTCGAGCTGGTGAAGGAGTTCTCCTCCGACGAGTCGGGCCCCTTCGTGCACGGCGTCCTCGCCCGCATCGCACGCGCGAGCTGACGACGAGCGCACACCCGTCCGGGTGTCGGCGGGAGCGGGCAGGATGGATGCCGTGACCCCGCCGCCTGTCGGCCCCCCTCCGTTCGTCGATCCCGGACACGTCCGCCGGTTCGTCGACAGCGGCACGTACGAGCGCGGCGTCGGCTACTTCGCCGACGGCGCCGTCGAGCGCGTCGAGTGGGATCCGCTCACGTCGGTCATCGAAGCGGTGGTGGCCGGCAGCGGCGGCCGGACGTACCGCTGCCGGGTGCGGCTCGACCCGCACCGGGTCGACCACCCCATCGCGGCGACGTCCTGCACGTGCCCGGTGCAGTTCGACTGCAAGCACACCGTCGCTGCGCTTCTCGCGAGCAACCGGCTCGCGGCCGCCGCGCCCGCGGCCGCGGCCGCCGGAGGCGGGTCGTGGCGCGACGTCCTCACACCCGCCGCACCGGCGGAGCGCGCCCGCACCGCGCTCGCCCTGGGGGTCGAGCTCCGGCAGCGCATCCGGCGCGGAGCGTCCACCTGGGCGCCGGCACGTGTCGAGTCGGCGACGCCGAGGAGCCTGCACCAGCATGGCGCCGACGTGCTGGTGGGCCTGCGCCCGCTCGAGCGCTCGGCCCGTTCCGACTCGTGGATCAAGGGCGGCGTCTCGTGGGACGCTCTGCGCCGGCCCACCACCGCCTACGACCCCGCGCAGGCGCGCTGGTTCGCGGAGCTGCACAGCATCGGCCGCGACGTCCGCTCGTTCGGAGCGTTCTCCGACGTCTCGGAGTGGCTCACCCTCGACGACATCGAGTCGAGCCTGCTCTGGCCGCACCTGTCTGCCGCGGCGGATCGCGGCATCCCGCTCGTTCCCACCAAGCGGACCGCGGCGGTCGCCCTCGCCACGGCGGCGACGGTGGCCGTGCAGGCCCAGCGCACCGGCCGGGGGCTCGAGATCGTGCCCTCGGTGACGATCGACGGCGAGCGCACGGATGCCTCCGCCCTGCGCCCGGTCGGGCGTACCGGGGTGTACCGGTTCGCTGTCGAGCGCGAGCGCATCGCCCTCGTCCTCGCCGCCGTGGAGCTGCCCGACCCGGTACCCGCGCTCCTCACGGCGCGCCAGGCCGTCGTCGTACCGGGGCCGGAGGCCGAGGAGTTCGTCCGCGACCATCTGCCGCGGATCGCGCGCCGCGTCGATATCGAGGCACCCGGCCTCGACATCGCGCCGCCGCCGCGGCCGCAGCTCGCCGCGCGCGTGCATTTCGAGCCGAACCACCGGCTCGTCTACACGCTCTCGTGGCGCTACGGCGACGGCGACCTCCTCGGACTCGACTCGACGGGAGAGGATCGTGACGCCGCTGCCGAGACGGCGATCCGCAGCCGCATCGAGTCGCTGTGGGAGAGCCACCCGCCCGTCGACTTCGCCTCGGCCGACACCCTGACGGGCCTCGACGCGGCGGAGTTCGCGTCGCGCCTGTTGCCGCTGCTCGAAGCCGACCCCGACGTCACCGTCGAGATCTCGGGGGAGCGGCCGCAGTACCGGGAGCTCGCCGGCGATCCACGGATCGACATCACGACCGTGGAGACGAACGATCCGGACTGGTTCGACCTCGGTGTCGTGGTGACGATCGACGGCCGCCGCATCCCGTTCGGCACGCTGTTCACGGCGCTGTCGCGCGGGCGCAAGAAGATCCTGCTCAGCGACGGCGCGTACTTCTCCCTGTCGCATCCGTCGCTGCAGCGCCTGCGCGACCTGATCGACGAAGCCGGAGAGCTCGAGGAGTGGGAGACGGGGCCTCGCATCAGCCGCTACCAGACCGCTCTCTGGGCGGACTTCGAAGACCTCGCCGACGAGGCGCAGCCTGCGGTGTCGTGGCGGGAGACCGTCGAAGCACTGCGCGACGCCGACGGCGTGCCCGCAAGCCCTCTGCCGTCGGCGCTCCACGCCGAGCTGCGACCCTACCAGCGCGTGGGGTACGACTGGCTCGCCTTCCTCTGGGAGCACCGCCTCGGCGGCATCCTCGCCGACGACATGGGCCTCGGCAAGACGCTCCAGCTGCTCGCGCTCATCTCCCGCGCCCGGGAGGATGGCGAGACGCGGCCGTTCCTCGTCGTGGCGCCGACGTCGGTGCTCTCGACGTGGCAGAGCGAAGCGGCCCGCTTCACGCCCGATCTGCGGGTCGCCGTCGTCGACGCGACGCGCGCGAAGCGCGGAACGACGGTGATGGATGCCGCGACCTCGGCCGACATCATCATCACCTCGTATACCCTGCTCCGGCTCGACGAGCGCGAGTTCGCCGCGGTTCCATGGGCGGGCCTCATCCTCGACGAGGCGCAGTTCGTGAAGAACAGCCGGACCAAGGCCTATCGCGCCGCGCGAGATCTGTCGGCCGACGTCGTCTTCGCCGTCACGGGCACACCCCTCGAGAACAGCCTCACCGAGCTCTGGGCGCTGCTCTCGCTGACGGCACCGGGGCTGTTCGCCTCGAGCCGGCGGTTCCGCGAGGAGTACGTCGGGCCCATCGAGAAGGGCAAGGTTCCCGAGAATCAGGAGGGCGGAGCGTATCGCGCCGGCCGCCTCGCGCGGCTGCGGCGCCGCATCCGTCCGCTCGTGCTGCGCCGGACCAAGGATCTCGTCGCCGCGGACCTCCCCGCCAAGCAGGAGCAGGAGGTGCGCATCGAACTGGGCGCCGCCCATCGCGCGCTGTACGACACGGTGCTGCAGCGCGAGCGTCAGAAGGTGCTCGGACTCCTCGACGATCTCGACCGCAACCGGTTCATCGTCTTCCGGTCCCTCACGCTCCTGCGCATGCTGAGCCTGGCTCCCGAGCTCGTCGACCCCGCGCACGCGGGCATCGCGCCGAGCAAGCTCGCCGCGCTCTTCGAACAGCTCGACGAGGCCCTCGCCGAGGGGCACCGGGCACTCGTGTTCAGCCAGTTCACGTCGTTCCTCGGGCTGGTGGCGAAGGAGCTCGAGGCACGCGGCATCCCGTACGCGTATCTCGACGGATCGACGCGCGACCGCGATGCCGCCGTCGCCGCCTTCCGTGGGGGAGAGGCGCCCGTGTTCCTCATCAGCCTCAAGGCCGGCGGGTTCGGCCTGACGCTCACCGAGGCGGACTACGTGTTCCTGCTCGACCCGTGGTGGAACCCCGCCGCCGAGGCGCAGGCCGTCGACCGAGCGCACCGCATCGGCCAGCACCGCAGCGTGATGGTCTACCGGCTGATCGCGAACGGCACGATCGAGGAGAAGGTGATGGCGCTGCAGCGGCGCAAGGCGCGGCTGTTCCGGTCGGTGATGGACGACGACGCGCTGTTCGGGCAGGCGCTCACCGCCGATGACATCCGCGGTCTCTTCGAAGACTGATCCCCAGCATCCTCGACGGCCGGATCCGGTTTTGCACGGCGGGCGATCCGGTGCGCCCCGCGAGCCTCACCTAGAATCGTCTGGTTCGACAGGAGGGCAACCCCATGCGCATCACGGGCCTCGGCCACGCCGGAATGTTCATCGAGACGGCGGGAGGAAGCATCCTCTGCGACCCGGTGATCGGGCCGACCTTCTTCGGGTCGTGGTTCCCGTTCCCCGACAACCGGGCACTCGACTGGGAGACATACGGCAAGGCCGATTTCCTGTACATCTCGCACCGCCACCGCGACCACTTCGACCCGGCGCTGATGCACAAGCACGTGCCGAAGAGCATCAAGGTCCTCCTGCCGGACTATCCGACGGACGACCTCGAGCAGGATCTTCGCCGGCTCGGGTACGACAACATCGTTTACACGCAGGCGGGCGTTCCCCTCGAGTTCGGCGACCTCAAGGTCATGGTGACGCCGCTGCGGGCACCCAGCGACGGCCCGATCGGCGACTCGTCGCTATCGGTCGACGACGGCACCGCCAGTATCCTGAACCAGAACGACTCGCACCCGCTCGACCTCGAGAAGCTGATGTCGTTCTCGAAGCCGGAGGCCTACTTCACGCAGGTGTCGGGCGCGATCTGGTGGCCGATGGTCTACGACCTCCCTCAGGACGCCAAGCAGAACTTCGCCAAACTCAAGCGCGACGCCCAGAACAAGCGCGCGATGTACTACATCGAGAAGGTCGACGCCGAGCATGTCTTCCCGATGGCGGGGCCGCCGATGTTCCTCCGCGAGGAGCTGTTCAAATACAACGGCTACGGCATCGAGGACGACTCGATCTTCACCGACCAGCGCCAGTTCCTCGCGCACATGGCGCAGCTGCGTCCCGAGCAGAAGGGCTACGAGTTCGTGCCCGGCACGGTCGTGGAGCTGAACGACGGCGAGATCTCGGTCACGCAGACGCTCTACACGCAGGCCGAGATCGACCGCATCTTCGATGACAAGTGGGCATACCTCGCCGAGCAGCGCGACGCGCGCCAGGACGAGGTTCGCGCGGAGGAGGCGACCCGCGCCGCCGTGCTCCCGCCGGACGAGATGCTCGCCGCGATCAAGGAGTGGTGGGAGCCGCTGCTGCGCCGCGCCCGCACGATCCGCAACGGCGTGGGCGGTGTGGTGCGCTTCCGCATCGGGGAGCTCGACATGGTGGTGGACTTCCCGAAGGCCAAGGTGCGCGAGTACGCCGACGGCGACGAGTGCATCTACTGGTACACGATCCCCGCAGACCTGGTCTCGACCAACATCGCCGACCACGAGATCGACTGGTCCAACTCGATCTTCCTGTCGATGCAGTTCTCCGTGGGCCGCAGCGGCAAGTTCAACGAGTTCCTCACCACCTTCCTCAAATGCCTCTCGCGTGACCGCATCGAGTACGTCGAGAACTGGTACGCGGAGCAGACGGACCAGACCGAGGACGCCCAGCTCGGCGACTGGATCGTGCAGCGCCGCTGCCCGCACCTGCGCGCCGACCTCACGAAGACGGGGAAGATCGAAGACGGCGTGCTCACGTGCTCACTGCACGACTGGAAGTGGGACCTCACCAGCGGGAAGTGCCTGACGAGCCAGGGGCACCCGATCCGGGCGTCCCAGGTCGAGGACGACCTGTATCGCGCGGCCACGACCCCCGCGGCCTGACGAATCCGCAACGCCGGTTCGTTGTGGATCCTCCACAACGAACCGGCGTTCTGCTGACGGGTCTTGTGTGGGGTCGGCGCTGATCTGCGCCGGCGAGTATCACCCGGTGGCTCCAGCGGGTCCTGATCACCGTGCCCGCGATCGCGGGCGATCAGAACCCGAAGGAATCACGCCATGACCACCGTTCCCATCCACGGCGCCGGCGGCGTCGTCCCCGCATCCACCGCCCGCCCGAACCCGCTCAGCGCCCTCCTCGCGTGGGAGGCCCGCGCCGAAGCCGCAGTGAAGGCCTCGCTGCAGCGCTGGAGCATCCCGGCCCTGCGCGTCGCCCTCGGCGCGGTGTTCCTGGTCTTCGGGGCCCTGAAGTTCTTCCCCGGAGTGAGCCCGGTAGAGGCCCTCGTCAGCCGCACGTGGGAGAAGCTCACGTTCGGCCTGGTGAGCGGGCAGGCCGCTCTCGTCGCCACGGCGGTCATCGAGGTCGCCGCGGGTGCGCTCCTCATCGCCGGCGGCGTCTTCGCCCGCGTCGGCCTCGTGGTGCTCGCGCTCGCGTTCGTGGGCATCCTGTCGCCGATCGTGCTGCTGCCCGCGGAGGTCTTCGGTCCGGTCGGCCCGACCCTCACCGGCCAGTACATCTTCAAGAACGTCGTGCTGATCGCTGCCGCGCTCGTCGTGGCCTCCCGCGTGCTGCGCGGACCCGCGCCCCGCTGACCCGGGCGCGCGACTCGGCGAAGGCCGGCCCCGGTTCGGGTCCGGCCTTCGCTGTGTCGTAGACTGGACGGCGATCACAGCAACCTTTAACACCGTCCCGTGAGGCGGAGAAGGGAGCGGCGGATGAGCACGCGCACCGTGCTGCACGAGGCCGACATCGCCCGGGCCCTGACTCGGATCTCGCACGAGATCCTCGAGTCCAACAAAGGCCCCGAGGGACTGGTGCTCCTCGGCATCCCCACTCGGGGCGTCACCCTCGCCCACCGCGTCGGCGCGCTCGTCGCCGAGTTCGGCGGCGCCCCTGTCCCGGTCGGATCGCTCGACGTCACGATGTACCGCGACGACCTGCACCGCAATCCGACCCGCGCGCCGCAGCCGACGCAGATCCCTGCCGGCGGCATCGACGGCAAGGTCGTCGTCCTCGTGGACGACGTGCTCTTCTCGGGTCGCAGCATCCGTGCCGCTCTCGACGCCCTGCAGGACATCGGCCGCCCCGCCGCCGTGCGGCTGGCGACGCTGGTCGACCGCGGGCACCGCGAGCTGCCCATCCGGCCGGACTTCGTCGGCAAGAACCTGCCGAGCTCGCGCGACGAGCGCGTGAACGTGCGCCTCGCCGAGACGGACGGCGTCGAGGAGGTGACGATCGAGTCATGAGGCACCTGCTCGACACCCAGACCCTCTCCCGACAGGACGCACTGCGCATCCTCGACGTCGCCGAAGACATGGCCGACACGCAGCAGCGCGAGGTCAAGAAGCTCCCGACGCTGCGCGGCAAGACCGTGGTCAACCTGTTCTTCGAGGACTCCACGCGTACGCGCATCTCGTTCGAGGCGGCCGCGAAGCGGCTGTCGGCCGACGTCATCAACTTCTCCGCGAAGGGCTCGAGCGTCTCGAAGGGCGAGTCCCTCCAGGACACCGCGCAGACGCTGCAGGCGATGGGCGCGGATGCCGTCGTCATCCGCCACGGCGCGTCCGGGGCGCCGCGCACCCTCGCCACCAGCGGCTGGATCAGCGCGGGGGTCGTCAACGCCGGTGACGGGACGCACGAGCACCCGACGCAGGCCCTGCTCGACGCTTTCACCATCCGCAAGCGCCGCTTCGGCGACGACAGCCGCGGGCGAGACCTCGCCGGTGTCAAGGTCACGATCGTCGGCGACGTGCTGCACTCGCGGGTCGCGCGCTCGAACGTCTGGCTGCTGGACACGCTCGGCGCGAGCGTCACCCTGGTGTCGCCGCCGACGCTCGTGCCCCAGGACATGTCGAACTGGCCGGTTCAGGTGCTGTACGACCTCGACGAGGCGATCGCGGCCGGCCCCGACGCGCTCATGATGCTGCGCATCCAGCTGGAGCGCATGAACGCTGCGTATTTCCCCACTGAACGGGAGTATTCACGCCGCTGGGGCCTCGACGCGCGCCGACTGCAGGAACTGGGAGCGGATAGCATTGTCATGCACCCCGGACCCATGAACCGGGGCCTGGAGATCTCCGCAGAAGCCGCTGACTCGCCGCGCTCGACCGTGCTCGAGCAGGTCGCCAACGGCGTCTCGGTGCGCATGGCCGCGCTGTACCTGCTGCTGGCGGGCGCGGAGCGCACCCCGGCCGAGACCACGTCCACGGCGGATGCCGCAGCCCCGGACGGCACAGAGAAGGAGAACACCCGATGAGCGAGACCCTTCTCTTCCGCGGAGCGCTGGTCGAAGGATCGACCGCGGCCGACGTCCTCGTCGAGGACGGCGTCATCACCGCCATCGGCAGCGCGGTCGGCCACGCCGGCGCCACCGAGATCGACGTCGACGGCCTGGTCCTGCTGCCCGGCCTGGTCGACCTCCACACGCACCTGCGCGAACCCGGCTACGAGGCATCCGAGACCATCCTCACCGGTTCGCGCGCCGCCGCGGCCGGCGGGTACACGGCAGTGTTCGCCATGCCCAACACCTCCCCGGTGGCCGACACGGCGGGCGTCGTCGAGCAGGAGCTCGCCCTGGGCGAGGCCGCCGGGTTCGTCACCGTGCAGCCGATCGGCGCGGTCACCGTGGGCCAGAAGGGCGAGCGGCTCGCCGAGCTCGGCGCCATGGCCGACTCGCGCGCCCGCGTCCGCGTCTTCAGCGACGACGGCTTCTGCGTGTGGGACCCGCTGATCATGCGGCGAGCGCTGGAGTACGTGAAGGCGTTCGACGGCGTCATCGCGCAGCACGCCCAGGACCCCCGCCTCACCGAGGGCGCGCAGATGAACGAGGGCGCCGTGTCGGCCGAACTCGGCCTCGCCGGCTGGCCGGCGGTCGCCGAGGAGTCGATCATCGCGCGCGACGTGCTCCTCGCCGAGCACGTCGGCTCACGCCTGCACGTGTGCCACCTCTCCACCGCGGGCTCCGTCGAGATCATCCGGTGGGCGAAGCGCCGCGGCGTGAACGTCACGGCCGAGGTCACCCCCCACCACCTGCTCCTCACCGACGAGCTGGTGCGCGACTACGACGCCCGTTTCAAGGTCAACCCGCCGCTGCGCCGCGAGGAGGACGTGCTCGCCGTGCGCGAGGGCCTCGCCGACGGCACGATCGACATCGTGGCGACCGACCACGCGCCTCATCCCACCGAGGCCAAGGCATGCGAGTGGCACGCGGCGGCGAACGGCATGGTCGGCCTCGAGAGCGCGCTGCGCGTCGTGCAGCAGTCGATGGTCGACACCGGCCTCATCACGTGGGGAGACGTCGCGCGCGTCATGTCGCGCGAGCCCGCCCGCATCGGTCGGCTCACCGGCCACGGCACCCCGCTCACCGAGGGCCAGCCCGCCTCACTGGCGTTCTACGACCCGTCGCCGCGGCGCACCTTCACGACCGAAGACCTGCGCGGCCGGAGTGTGAACTCGCCGTACCTCGGCCGTGAGCTCCCGGGTGACGTCCGCTGGACCGTGCACCAGGGCACCGTCACGGTCGCCGACGGCGTTCTCCTCGACACGCCGGGGGTCCGCGCATGACCCGCGAGGCCGCTCTCGGCGTCATGGTCGCGGTCACCATCGCGCTGCTCGGCGTGCTGGTGTGGGCCTGGTGGCGACGAACGCGGCGCGACGCCGCGCTGGTCGCGCCCGTGGGCGAGATCCCCGCGGGGGCCGCGACGCTCTCGGCGTTCCCCACCCTCTACGTCGCGACGACGCGTCACGACGAGCCGCTCGAGCGCCTCGCCATCGGAGGCCTCGCCTTCCGGTCCCGCTCCGACGTGACGGTCACCGATGCCGGCGTCGCCCTCGATCTCACCGGCAAGCCCCGCGTGTTCGTCGCGGCCGACCGCATCGAGCTCGTCGCGCAGGCGACGGTCGCGATCGACCGCGTGGTCGAGCCCGAAGGCCTCGTGCGCCTCGCGTGGCGCCTCGACGACGGCACCGTCGTCGACTCCTATCTCCGACCCCAGGATGCCTCGGCCCGCGCCCTCGCGGACGCGGTGGCCGGCATCCTTCCCACGACCCAGACGGGAACCGACGCATGACCTCCCTGTTCCAGACCGATCCGGCCGTCCTCGTGCTCGAGGACGGGACCCGCCACGTCGGACGCGCCTACGGCGCCCTCGGCACGACCATCGGCGAAGTGGTCTTCGCCACCGGCATGACCGGCTACCAGGAGACCCTCACCGATCCCTCGTACGCGGGCCAGATCGTGCTCCAGACCGCACCCCACATCGGCAACACCGGCATGAACGACGAGGACCCCGAGTCGCGCCGCATCTGGGTATCGGGCTACATCGTCCGCGACCCCTCCCGCGTCGTGTCGAACTGGCGTGCCGACGAGTCCCTCGACGACGCGCTCGTGAACGACGGCGTGATCGGCATCAGCGGCATCGACACGCGCGCGATCACGCGTCACATCCGCTCTGCCGGCAGCATGCGCGGCGCGATCTTCTCGGGGGAGGCCTCGACGATCGACCCTGACGAGCAACTGCGCCTGGTGCGCGAGGCCCCCGAGATGGCCGGCCGGAACCTCTCGGCGCAGGTCTCGGTGGCCGCGGCCGAGATCACGCCGGCGAAGGGCGAGCGCATCGGCAACCTCGCCGTGCTCGACCTGGGCGTGAAGCAGGCGACGATCGACAACCTCGCCGCCCGCGGCTTCGAGGTGCACGTGCTCCCGCAGGACGTCACGATCGACGGCATCCGCGCGATAGACCCGGTCGCGGTGTTCTACTCGAACGGCCCCGGCGACCCTGCGGCATCGGGCGACCATGTCGACCTGCTGCGCGGCGTGCTCGACGACGGCCTGCCGTTCTTCGGCATCTGCTTCGGCAACCAGCTGCTCGGTCGCGCGCTGGGCCTCGGCACGTACAAGCTGCCCTTCGGCCACCGCGGCATCAACCAGCCTGTGCTCGACAAGGCCACGGGCCGCGTCGAGATCACGGCGCACAACCACGGCTTCGCGGTCGACGCGCCCATCGAAGGATCTTTCGACAGCCCGAACGGCTACGGGAAGGTCGAGGTCAGCCACGTCGGCCTCAACGACCGGGTGGTCGAGGGCCTGCGGGCGCTCGACATCCCGGCCTTCTCGGTGCAGTACCACCCCGAGGCGGCCGCCGGCCCGCACGACGCCAACTACCTGTTCGACCGCTTCCGCGACCTCGTCGTCGCGAACCTCGAGAAGAAGGCCGCGAAGTAATGCCCAAGCGCGACGACATCAACTCCGTCCTCGTCATCGGCTCCGGCCCGATCGTCATCGGTCAGGCGTGCGAGTTCGACTACTCCGGCACGCAGGCCTGCCGCGTGCTGCGCGACGAAGGCGTCCGCGTCATCCTCGTGAACTCCAACCCGGCGACGATCATGACCGACCCGGACTTCGCCGACGCGACCTACATCGAGCCGATCAACTGGCGTGTGATCGAGACGATCATCGCGAAGGAGAAGCCTGACGCGATCCTGCCGACCCTCGGCGGTCAGACGGCGCTCAACGCCGCGATCGACCTGCACAAGCACGGCATCCTCGACAAGTACGACGTCGAGCTCATCGGGGCCGACTTCGAGGCGATCAACAAGGGCGAGGACCGCCAGATCTTCAAGCAGCTGGTGCTCGACGCCGGCGCCGACGTCGCAGACTCGGTGATCTGCCACACGATGGACGAGCTGCTCGCCGGCGCCGAGAAGCTCGGCTACCCGCTCGTCGTGCGCCCGTCCTTCACGATGGGCGGCCTCGGCTCGGGCTTCGCGTACGACGAGGAGGATCTCCGCCGCATCGGCGGTGCGGGCCTGCACGACTCGCCGACGAACGAGGTGCTGCTCGAGGAGTCGATCCTCGGGTGGAAGGAGTACGAGCTCGAGCTGATGCGCGACACCGCGGACAACACGGTGGTCGTCTGCTCGATCGAGAACGTCGACCCTGTCGGCGTGCACACCGGCGACTCGATCACGGTCGCCCCGGCGCTGACGCTCACCGACCGCGAGTACCAGAAGCTCCGCGACATCGGCATCGACATCATCCGCGCGGTGGGCGTCGACACCGGCGGCTGCAACATCCAGTTCGCGGTCGACCCGAAGTCGGGCCGCATCATCGTCATCGAGATGAACCCGCGCGTGTCGCGCTCGTCCGCGCTGGCGTCCAAGGCCACCGGCTTCCCCATCGCGAAGATCGCCGCGAAGCTCGCCATCGGCTACCGCCTCGACGAGATCCCGAACGACATCACGAAGGTGACGCCGGCGAGCTTCGAGCCGACGCTCGACTACATCGTCGTGAAGGTGCCGCGCTTCAACTTCGAGAAGTTCCCGGCCGCCGACACGACCCTCACCACGACCATGAAGTCGGTGGGCGAGGCGATGGCGATCGGCCGCAACTACGCGACCGCGCTGCAGAAGGCGCTGCGCTCGCTCGAGAAGCGCGGCTCCAGCTTCCACTGGGGCGACGAGCCCCGCTCGGCGGACGAGCTGCTCGAGATCGCGAAGACCCCCACCGACGGCCGCATCGTCGTCCTTCAGCAGGCCCTCCGCAAGGGCGCCACGGTCGAGCAGGCGTTCGAGGCCACCAAGATCGACCCGTGGTTCCTCGACCAGATCGTCCTCATCAACGAGGTCGCCGAGTTCGTGGCGAAGGCGGGGGAGCTGGATGCCGCCACCCTGCGGGTCGCGAAGGAGCACGGCTTCAGCGACGCCCAGGTCGCACAGCTCCGCGGCGACAGCGAGACCCAGGTGCGCGGCATCCGTCACGGCCTCGGCATCCGTCCCGTGTACAAGACCGTCGACACGTGCGCGGGGGAGTTCCCGGCGCTGACGCCCTACCACTACTCGAGCTACGACTTCGAGACCGAGGTCACCCCGTCCGAGCGGACCAAGGTCGTCATCATCGGCTCGGGCCCGAACCGCATCGGCCAGGGCGTCGAATTCGACTACTCGTGCGTGCACGCATCGTTCGCCCTGTCGGACGCGGGCTACGAGACGGTCATGGTCAACTGCAACCCCGAGACCGTGTCGACGGACTACGACACCTCCGACCGCCTGTACTTCGAGCCGCTCACGCTCGAGGACGTCCTCGAGGTGCTGCACGCCGAGGCGCAGTCGGGGAAGATCCTCGGCGTCATCTGCCAGCTCGGCGGCCAGACTCCGCTCGGACTCGCCAAGGGCATCGAGGAGGCCGGCTACACGATCCTCGGCACCAAGCCCGCTGCGATCGACCTCGCCGAGGAGCGCGAGCTCTTCTCGCGCCTGCTCGATGACGCCGGACTCGTCGCACCGCGCAACGGCACGGCGATCGACGTCGACGGCGCCGTCGCGGTGGCCGAGGAGATCGGCTACCCGGTGCTGGTGCGCCCGAGCTTCGTGCTCGGCGGCCGCGGCATGGAGATCGTGTACTCGACCGAGGCGCTGCGCGACTACTTCGTCCGCGTCGCAGGCGAGGCGATCATCGGCCCCGGTCTGCCGCTGCTGGTGGACCGCTTCCTCGACGACGCGATCGAGCTCGACGTGGACGCGCTGTACGACGGCGACGAGCTGTACATCGGCGGCGTCATGGAGCACCTCGAGGAGGCCGGCATCCACTCCGGCGACTCGTCGTGCACGCTGCCGCCGGTGAGCCTCGGGCGCACCGACATCGACCGCGTCCGCATCGCCACGCACGCGATCGCCGAGGGCGTCGGGGTGCGCGGACTCCTGAACGTGCAGTTCGCGATCTCGGCCGGAGTCCTGTACGTGATCGAGGCCAACCCCCGCGCGAGCCGCACGGTGCCCTTCGTCTCCAAGGCCCTCGGCATCCCGCTCGCGAAGGCGGCGTCTCGCATCATGGCGGGCGCCACCATCGCCGAGCTGAAGGCAGAGGGGCTGCTTCCCGAGCAGGACGGCTCGCGGGTGCCGCTGGACGCCCCCGTCGCGGTCAAGGAGGCCGTGCTGCCCTTCAAGCGGTTCCGCACGCGCGACGGCCAGACCGTCGACTCGGTGCTCGGCCCCGAGATGCGCTCGACGGGTGAGGTCATGGGCATCGACCGCGACTTCCCGACGGCGTTCGCGAAGTCGCAGGAGGCCGCGTACGGCGGCATGCCGCAGTCGGGCACCGTGTTCATCTCGGTCGCCGATGCCGACAAGCGCGCCGTGATCCTTCCCGCCCATCGCCTGCAGGAGCTCGGCTTCGATCTCGTCGCGACCGAGGGCACGGCCGAGATCCTCTCGCGCAACGGCATCGACGTGCGCGTGGTGGGCAAGTACTCCGAGACGCAGGACTCGGGCGAGACCAACATCGTCGACCTGATCAACGCCGGCGAGATCGACATCGTCGTGAACACCCCGTCCGGCGGCGCCGCCCGCGCCGACGGCTACGAGATCCGCGCGGCCGCCGTCGCGGGCGACAAGGCGCTGTTCACCACGATGGCCGTGCTCGGCGCCGCCGTCAGCGCGCTGCCGGTGCTGCGCGAGGGCTTCAAGGTCAAGAGCCTGCAGGAGTACGCGGCCGATCGGGCGGGCGCATGACCTCATTCGGTGAGCGCATCCGCGCGGGGATGGCGACGCACGGGCAGCTGTGCGTCGGCATCGATCCGCACGCCCACCTCCTCGCGGAGTGGGGATTGGATGCCTCCGCCGCCGGTGTGCGCGAGTTCGGCCTGCGGGTGGTCGAGGCCGCTGCGGGCCGGGTCGCGGTCGTCAAACCGCAGGTCTCGTTCTTCGAGGTCCACGGCTCGGCGGGCTTCGCTGCGCTCGAGGACGTGCTCGCGGCGGCTCGTGACGCCGGACTTCTCGTGATCGCGGACGCCAAGCGCGGCGACATCGGCACCACGATGGACGCGTACGCCCAGGCATGGCTCACGCCCGGCTCGCCGCTCGAGGCCGACGCGCTCACCGTGAGCCCGTTCCTCGGCGTGGGCGCACTGGACGGCACGTTCGACCTCGCCCTGCACCACGGCAAGGGCGTGTTCGTGCTCGCCGCGACGAGCAACCCCGAGGCGCTCGGACTGCAGCGCGCGCGTCATGAGGACGGCGACACGGTCTCGGCCGGCATCGTCCGCGAGGTCTCCGAACGCAACGCCCGCACCGCGCCCGACGGCGAGTGGGGGAGTCTGGGATTCGTCATCGGCGGCACCGTGGACTGGACGGATGCCGGCCTCCGGCCGTTCGCGCCGGTCGCGCCGATCCTCGGCCCGGGCTTCGGTCATCAGGGCGCCGAACCACGTCATCTCGGTGAGCGCTTCGGCTTCCTGCAGGAAGCGGTGGTAGCGTCTGAGAGCCGCAGCATCCTGGCTGCCGGACCCGACCGGCTCGCCGCGCGCATATCCGAGCGCGCCCTTCTCTACCGTGGTGATTGATATGTCCGATTCCCGCATCCTTTATCAGGAAACCCCTGATGAGGCCCCGCCCCGCATCCCTGGCGCGCAGGGGCGGCCTCCCGAGGTCGACCGCGTCGCCGCGTCGCGCCGTGCCGTCGCCGCCCGCCGCGAACGCGCCGCCCTCAAGAAGGACGTCGCGATGCGGGTGATCACGCCGCAGGAGCTCCTGCGGCGAGCCCTCGCCGAGCCCACGTCTCCCGCCGGCGCGATGCGCGTGCCCGAGTTCCTGACCGCGATCCCGGCGATCGGCGAAGGCAAGCGCGACCGTATCCTTCAGGACCTGGAGATCTCGCCGGTCAAGCGTCTGGGCGGCCTCGGCTCGCGCCAGCGCGAGGACCTGCGCCACTTCCTCGACAGCCGGTGGCCCGAGGCCGAGCCCCGCGCCGGCCGCAGCCGCCTCGTCGTGCTCGCCGGTCCCACTGCCGTGGGAAAGGGCACCGTGGCTGCGCACATCAAGGACCACCACCCCGAGATCCTGCTGTCGGTGTCGGCGACGACGCGGGCACCGCGCCCGGGCGAGGTCGACGGCGAGCACTACTTCTTCGTCGATGACGCGGAGTTCGACCGCATGATCGCCGACGGCGAGCTGCTCGAGCACGCCACCGTGCACAACGCCTACCGCTACGGCACGCCGCGCGCCCCCATCGAGAAGGCCCTCGCCGAGGGACGCACCGTGCTCCTCGAGATCGACCTGCAGGGGGCCCGCCAGGTGCGCGAGGCCGATCCGTCGGCCACACTCGTGTTCCTGCTGCCGCCGAGCTGGGACGAGCTCGTACAGCGCCTCGTCGGCCGCGGCACCGAGGACGCCGCCGAACGCGCCCGGCGCCTGCGCACTGCCAAGACCGAACTGGCCTCTCAGGGCGAGTTCGACTACCGCGTCGTGAACGACGACGTCGCCCATGCAGCCGACGAGGTCGCCCGCCTCGCGCGCTGAGAGCATCCCGTCACGTAGAATGGTGGGATGCCTCGGCACCCCGAGGCTCCATCGACTCCCATTCCGACATCCGATCCAGGAGGTTTCGCCATGGCCGGAACGAACCAGGGCATCATTGAGCCCCCCATCGACAGCCTGCTCGAGAAGGTGGACTCGAAGTACCAGCTCGTGATCTTCGCGTCCAAGCGCGCGCGCCAGATCAACGACTACTACTCCGACCTCCACGAGGGCAACCTGTTCGACAACGTGGGCCCGCTCGTCGACTCGACCGTCGAGGACAAGCCGCTCACCATCGCGATGCACGAGATCCACGAGGACAAGCTGCGCCTGCGCCGCGCGGAGTAATCCGTCATATCCTCGATGCCCCCGACGACGGCCCCTGTCCGTCGCCGGGGGCATACTGGTGTCCGCCCCCTCGCGCCCGGACGCCACGACGACCGGAGCCACGACAACTGGAGTACCGATGACCGACCTGCGTCTGTTCACGTCCGAATCCGTCACCGAGGGCCACCCCGACAAGATCTGCGACCAGATCTCGGACTCCATCCTCGACGCGATCCTGGACGCCGACCCGAACGGGCGTGTCGCCGTCGAGACCCTCGTCACCACCGGACTCGTCCACGTCGCCGGTGAGGTGTCGACCTCCGCATACGTCGAGATCCCGGCCATCGTGCGCGGCGTCGTCAACCGCATCGGCTACACCTCGAGCGACACCGGATTCGACGGCGACTCGTGCGGCGTGAGCGTCTCGATCGGGGCGCAGTCCTCCGACATCGCCGCCGGCGTCGACAAGGCGTTCGAGCGCCGCGAGGACGGCTCGCAAGACCCCCATGACCTGCAGGGCGCGGGCGACCAGGGCATCATGTTCGGCTACGCGACGACCGAGACGCCGCAGCTCATGCCGATGGCCGCATGGACGGCGCACCGCATGGCCGAGCGCCTCGCCGATGTGCGCCGGTCGGGCGAGCTGCCGTTCCTGCGCCCCGACGGCAAGACCCAGGTCACTCTCGGCTACGACGGCCACACGCCGAAGACGGTCGAGTCCGTCGTGCTGTCGACGCAGCACCACCCCGACATCTCGCAGAAGGCGCTGCGCGCCGCCGTCCGGGCCGAGGTCATCGACCCGGTGCTCGAGGCGACCGGGCTCGAGCTGCCCGACGTGAAGTACTACATCAACCCGGCGGGGCCGTTCGTCATCGGCGGTCCGAAGGGCGACGCCGGCCTCACCGGCCGCAAGATCATCATCGACACGTACGGCGGGGCGTCGCGCCACGGCGGTGGCGCGTTCAGCGGCAAGGACCCGTCGAAGGTCGACCGCTCAGCCGCCTACGCGATGCGCTGGGTCGCGAAGAACGCCGTCGCCGCCGGACTCGCAGACCGCCTCGAGGTGCAGGTCGCGTACGCCATCGGCAAGGCGAAGCCCGTCGGGCTCTATGTCGAGACGTTCGGCACCGGGCGGGTGGCGGACGACGTGATCACCCAGGCCATCCTCGACGTGTTCGATCTGCGCCCGAAGGCGATCATCGACCAGCTCGATCTGCTGCGGCCGATCTACGCGCAGACCGCGGCGTACGGCCACTTCGGCCGCGAGCTGCCCGACTTCACGTGGGAGCGCACCGACCGCGCGGACGCGCTGCGCGCCGCAGCCGGGCTCTGACGCCGGCCGCGTGACCGCGGTGCACGACGACGAGCCCGACTCCGCCGATCGACCGCGGCGCCCGCGCCGCGTCGCGCGTGTGCTGATCGACTCGCCGCTGCCGCAGCTCGACCGCCTCTTCGACTACGAGATCCCCGCCGAGCTCGTCGCGGACGCCGTGCCTGGCGTCCGGGTGCGCGTGCCCTTGCGCAGCGCCGGGCGAGTGGTCGACGCGCTCCTCGTCGAGGTGGGGGAGCCGGATGCCTCGGACCGCCCCCTGTCGCAGCTCGAGGCCGTCGTGTCGCCGGTGCCGGTGCTGACGCCGGCGCTCTACGCGCTCGCCCGACGCGCCGCCGACAGGGCGGCAGGATCAGCCGGCGACATCCTCCGCCTCGCGATCCCCAAGCGCATGGTGCGCGCCGAGAAGGCATGGCTCGCAGCCGACCCGCCGTCGCGACCGGTGATCGACGAGGCGGATCGCGCGTGGGCCGACGGGGTGCTGGGCGCGTACCCGGGGCTCGCCGAAGCGCTCGACGACGACGAGCGCCTCGCGGTGGATGCGCCGCCCGTGCCGTCGACGCTCGGCGACGGCACGGTCGTCGGATCCTGGGCGATCCTGCTCGCCGCGGCAGCGACGCACACCCTCGCCTCCGGGCGCAGCACCGTGATCGCCGTGCCGGATCACCGTGACCGCGCCCAGCTCGAAGCCGCGCTGGCGGCCCGCATCCCCGCCGACGCCCTGGTCCGCGACGATGCGAAGCAGAGCGGTCCCACCCGGTACGCCGCGTTCCTGCGGACCCTCGCCGACGCGCCGTGCGTCGTGATCGGCAACCGCTCCACCGTGTACGCGCCGGTGTCCGCGCTCGGGCTGGCCGCGCTCTGGGACGACGGGGACCCGCTGCTGGGGGAGCCGCTCAGCCCCGGCGTCCACGCCCGCGACGCGGCGCTGCTGCGTCAGGAGCTGCACGGCGGAGCTCTCGTCTTCGCGGGCCACACCCGCACCACCGACGTCGAGCGCCTGGTCGCCGTCGGCTGGGTGCGCGACCTCCCCGCGGCACGGCGGGTGAGCCCTCGTGTCGTGCTGAGCGCGAACCGCGAAGGGGAGTCCCGCGCGGCGCGCGTGCCGTCGTCGGCGTTCGCCGCCGCGCGTGAAGCGCTCACCGAGGGCCCGGTGCTCGTTCAAGTGGCGCGTCCGGGCTATGCACCCGTTCTCGTGTGCGCGAAATGCCGCCATCCTGCGCGCTGCGCGCACTGCGGCGGTCCGCTCCACGCCGCGCGGCAGGGCGCCGTCCCGACATGCACGTGGTGCGGACGCGCCGCCCACGCGTGGGCCTGCCCCGAGTGCCGGTCGACGCTCCTTCGCATGGCCTCGTCCGGCAGCGAGCGCACCGCCGACGAACTCGGTCGCGCCTTTCCGGGCACGCGTGTGATCGTCGCCGACGGCGACCACCCCGTGACCGAGGTCGACGCCCGTCCCGCTCTGGTGGTGGCGACCCGCGGCGCCGAGCCGCGCGCGGCCGGCGGGTATCGTGCCGTGATCCTGCTGGATGGGGATCGGATGCTGATGGCCGACGATCTGCGCATCGGCGAGTCGTGTCTGCGGTGGTGGTCGAACGCGGCGGCCCTGGCCGCCCCCGGGTCGCCGGTTCATCTGGTCGGCGTGGGCGGCGAGGTCGCTCGCGCGCTGGCGACCTGGACGCAGGCCGCGTACGCCCGCTCCGAGCTCGCCGACCGTGCCCCGCTGCGAATGCCCCCGACCGTCCGGGTGGCCTCCGTCGACGGACCGCATCGCGCGGTGGACACCGCCATCGCCGCGTTGCGCGCCGCCGTCCCGGAGCTCGACGGAGAGGCCGTGCTCGGTCCGATCGCGCACGATGAGTCGGTGCGCGCTCTGGTGCGGTTCGACTACGGCCTCGGCGCCAGCGTGACCGAGAGTCTGCGCGCGTCCGTGGTGAGCCACGCGATGAAGGGGCGCCGCGCCGCGAAGGGTCGCACGCCCGGGGCCGCCCATACACTGAAGGTTCGGGTCGACGTACCCGATCTCGATCTCTGACCCTCGACTTCCAGGAACGTCATGCGTCTCGTCTTCGCCGGCACACCGGCGCCGGCTGTGCCGGCGCTGCGCCGGCTCGCGGCATCCGCTCACGACATCGCCGCGGTCATCACCCGCCAGGACGCCCCGCTGGGGCGCAAGCGGGTCCTGACGCCGTCACCCGTCGCCACGGCCGCCGAGGAACTCGGGCTGCCCGTGATCCGGGCCGACCGCCTCGATGCGGCCGCCACCGCCGAGATCGCGGCTCTCGAACCCGACCTCGGTGTGATCGTGGCCTACGGCGGGCTCGTGCGCGAGCCGCTGCTGTCGACCCCGGCGCACGGGTGGATCAACCTGCACTTCTCGCTGCTGCCGCGCTGGCGCGGCGCCGCACCGGTGCAGCACGCCCTCATCGCCGGTGACGCACGCACGGGGGCCAGCGTGTTCCAGCTCGTGCCCGAGCTCGACGCCGGAGACGTGTTCGGCGAGCTCGCCGTCGACGTCCCGCCGAACGCGACCGCCGGCGACCTCCTCGCCTCGCTGGCCGACGACGGAGCCGGGCTGCTCTCGGACGTGGTCGACGCGATCGCCTCCGGCGCCGCCGTCGCCCGCCCGCAGGAGGGCGACACCACGTACGCGTCGAAGCTCGGCGACGACGACGGCCGCATCCGCTGGGACGAGCCCGCGAGCGCAGTGCTCGGCCGCATCCGCGGGGTGACGCCCGAACCCGGTGCGCACACCACGATCGACGGCGCCCGGTTCAAGGTTCTCGCTGTCGCGCCGGCTCCCGGCGACGCTCTGCCACTCGAACCGGGCGCGCTCGCCCTGCACGGCAAGCAGGTGATCGCCGGGACCGCATCCGCGCCGATCGTGCTCGAGACGGTGCAGCCTGCCGGCAAGGGCGCGATGCGCGCCGCCGACTGGTGGCGAGGGCTGCACGGAGCGACCCCGGTGGCGGGATCGTGAGCCGCACGGTCGCGGCCCGCCGCGTCGCCTACGAGACGCTGCGAGCCGTCCACGAGTCGGACGCGTACGCCAACCTTCTGCTGCCGACGGCGATCTCGCGCGCCGGCCTCTCGACGGCCGACGCCGCGCTCGCGACCGAACTCACCTACGGCACGCTGCGGCGCCAGGGCACGTACGACGCGGTGATCGCGATCGCCGCCGATCGCCCGGTCTCCGACATCGACCCGGCCGTGCTCGACGCGCTGCGTCTCGGCGTGCACCAGCTCCTTTCCACCCGTGTCGCCTCCCACGCCGCGGTGAACGAATCCGTGGAGCTCGCCCGGGGTGCGGGCGGCCGCGGTGCCGCCGGGTTCGCGAACGCCGTGCTGCGCCGGATCTCGCGCGACACGCCGGGCGACTGGATGACGCATGTCGCCGCGAGCGCCCGCTCCGACGACGAGCAGCTCGGCCTGCTGTTCTCGCACCCGGTGTGGGTCGTGCGCGCCTTCCGGCGCGCGCTGGCCGCGGAGGGCCGCGCCGAAGAGCTCGAGGCGCTCCTCACCGCCGACAACGCCTCGCCGCGCGTCACGATGGCGGCGCTGCCCGACCTCGCCGGTGTTCCCGACGATGCCCGGCGCACGCCGTTCTCGCCGATCGGGTTCCGCCTCGGCGGCGGCGATCCCGACTCGCTCGTGCGCTCCTCGCGCGGTCGCATCCGCGTGCAGGACGAGGGCTCCCAGCTCGCCGCGCTGGCGCTGACGCGCGCCCTGCCCATCACGGAGGGGGAGCGCTGGCTCGATCTGTGCGCGGGTCCCGGTGGCAAGACCGCCGTCCTCGCCGCCGAGGCCCGTGTCGGCGGCGCCGTGCTCGAGGCCAACGAGATCTCACCGGCGCGCGCCGGCCTCGTCCGGCAGGCTCTCGCGGGCGTCCCGGTGGAGGTGCCCGTGTCGGAGGAGGATGGCCGCAGCCGCGCGGCGAACGCGCCCGACACCTACGACCGCATCCTCGTCGACGCGCCGTGCACGGGGCTGGGTGCGCTGCGCCGACGTCCCGAGGCGCGCTGGCGCAAGGCGCCGAGCGACGTCCCGGCGCTGACCGAGCTGCAGCGGGAGCTGCTCAGCACCGCGGTCGGTGCGCTCAAGCCTGGCGGCGTCGTCGCCTACGTGACGTGCTCGCCGCACCTCGCCGAGACGTCCGGCGTCGTCGCCGACATCCGCCGCGAGTGGGGCGCCGCGCTCGAGGAGATCTCCGCCCGTGACGTGATCACGTCACTGTCCGACGCCGACCCGGGCCTGCCACCGCAGTCCGACGGCAGCGGGCGCGCACAGCTGTGGCCGCACCGTCACAACACCGACGCGATGTCGATCTCGCTGCTGCGGCGGGTCTGAGCCGTCGGGCCGGGTCTGAGCCGCGGCATCCGTCCCCGCTCGCGAGTTCATTCCCGCAGGCGGATGCCGCTGGGCATCTGCTCGAACTCGACCCGCAGGGCGACCAGCGCGGCGCTGTGGGCGCGGGCGAGGTCCCGCGCGTCGACGATCACCTCGGCGGCCTCGGGGAGCGCTTCGGCGATCTCGCGGAGCACGGCGACGACCCGCTCGGTGCCGGCCAGGCCGAGCTCGCCCGACAGGCGCAGCACGCGTCCCTGGTCGGTGTCCTCGACGGTGAACGCGGGGACGGCGACGCTCTCGTGCGGCTCGAGCAGGTGCATGCCGAACCGCTCGCCGAGCGTCTCGAGGAGCGCGATGGCGCGCACCGAGTTGCCGTGCTCGTCCAGCCGGGGGCTGAACGCCGCGACGCCGAACTGCGACGGGGCGACGGCCAGCAGGCCTCCGCTGACGCCGCTCTTCGCCGGCAGACCGACGCGCAGCAGCCACTCGCCGGAGTAGTCGTACATGCCGCAGCTCGCCATGATCGACAGCACGTCGCGGGCCACGGCCTCGGAGACGACCCGCTCGCCGGTGACGGGGTTGAGGCCGCCGAACGCGAGCGTCGCGGACATCACTGCGAGGTCCCGCACGGTCACCAGCAGCGAGCACTGCCGGAAATAGGTCTCGACGGCGATCTCGACCGAGCCCTCGATGATCCCGTGCGAGCGCAGCAGGTGCGCCAGGGCGCGGTTGCGGTCGCCGGTCGCCGACTCCGAGGCGTAGACCTGCTCGTCGACCCACAGCGACCGCCCGGCGAACGCGGAGAGTCCTTCGACGATGCGGGTCATCCGGTCGTCGACGCCGTCGCCGGGGATGAGGGCGGACGTCGCGATCGCCCCGGCGTTGACCATGGGATTCGCCGGCCGCCCGGTGCCGGGCTCGAGGCTGATCGCGTTGAACGGCTCGCCGCTCGGCTCCGCGCCGACCTTGCGCAGCACCGCGTCGCGGCCGCGATCGGCGAGGGCGAGCGCGAGCACGAACGGCTTCGAGATCGACTGGATCGTGAACTCGTGCGTGACATCGCCGACGGCGCGGACCCGGCCGCGCGGGCCGACGACCGCGAGCGCGAGCCGGTCGGGATCGGCGGCGGCGAGCTCGGGGATGTAGCCCGCCGGGGCGCCGTCGTCATGGGGTCGGATGTCTTCGAGGACGTCGTGCAGCAGCGCCGTGATCGGATCCACGGCTCGACCATAATGGACGCGTGCCACCGATCGACGACGCCGCCCGCCAGAGGGGCATCCGCATCAATCCCAGCATCCTGGCCGCCGACTTCGTGAACATGCAGGCCGAACTCGCCCGCATCGCGACGGCCGACTTCGTCCATGTGGACGTCATGGACAACCACTTCGTGCCCAACCTCACGTTCGGCCCGCAGATGGTCGAGCGGATCCAGGCGACGAGCCCCGTGCCCCTCGACGTGCACCTCATGATCTCCGACCCCGACCGCTGGGCACCCGGCTACGCCGAGCTCGGGGCGGCATCCGTAACATTCCACCTCGAGGCGGCGACCGAGCCGGTCGCGCTCGCCCGACGGCTGCGCGACATCGGCGCACGCGCCGGCGTCGCGGTCAAGCCCGCGACCCCTGTGGAGGGCCTGTTCGACCTCCTCGACGACTTCGACCAGATCCTCGTGATGACGGTCGAGCCGGGCTTCGGCGGCCAGTCGTTCATGCCCGAGACCATGCCGAAGCTGCGTCGCCTGACCGACGAGGCCCGCAGGCGCGGGTCGTCGGTGTGGCTCCAGGTCGACGGCGGCATCGGCGAGTCGACGATCGCGCAGGCCGCCGAGGCGGGCGCCGACACGTTCGTCGCGGGCTCGGCCGTGTTCGGTGCGGGCGACCCGTCGAACGCCATCGCGGGCCTTCGCGCGTCCGCCGCCGAGCACCACATCCACTGACCGTCGCGTCACGCGGCGCCGAGGCATCCGCTCGGTTCGATACCCTGGCATGGTGAAGACGTTCGACACGCTGTACGCCGAGCTCGCCGCGAAAGCGGCTGAGCGCCCCGAGGGATCGGGAACCGTGGCACAGCTGGACGCGGGCGTCCACGCGATCGGCAAGAAGATCGTGGAGGAGGCGGCCGAGGTCTGGATGGCGGCCGAGTACGAATCGACGGATGCCGCAGCCGAGGAGATCTCGCAGCTGCTGTACCACCTGCAGGTGCTGATGCTCGCGAAGGGGCTGAGCCTCGAGGACGTCTACCGACATCTCTGAGCGCGAGTCCCCACCCGTCCTCGAACCCGAAAGCCCCGCTGCCATGCTGCGAATCGCCGTGCCGAACAAGGGCTCGCTCGCCGAGACCGCCTCTGAGATGCTTCACGAGGCGGGCTACATCGGTCGCCGCGACCCCAAGGACCTCCACGTCATCGACCCTCAGAACGAGGTCGAGTTCTTCTACCTCCGTCCGAAAGACATCGCCACGTACGTCGGATCCGGCGCACTGGACGTCGGCATCACCGGACGCGACCTGCTGCTCGACGCCCGCATGCCGGGCGCCCGCGAGATCGAGGCTCTCGGCTTCGGCGACTCGACGTTCCGCTTCGCGGGTCCTCCCGGACGCTTCACGTCCGTCCAGGACCTCCAGGGCGCGCGGGTCGCGACCGCCTACCCCGGCCTCGTCGACGCCTTCCTCGACGAGCACGGCGTGGCCGTCGACCTGGTGCCGCTGGACGGAGCGGTCGAGTCCGCCGTGCGCCTCGGGGTGGCGGACGCCGTCGCCGACGTCGTGTCGACCGGCACCACGCTGCGCCAGGCCGGCCTCGAGATCTTCGGCCCGGTGCTGCTGCAGTCCGAGGCGGTGCTGATCACCTCGCCGACACAGGCGGAGGGAACCGACACGTTGCTGCGGCGCCTGCGGGGCGTCATGGTCGCCCGCCGCTACGTCATGGTCGACTACGACCTGCCGGCCGACCTCGTCGACGACGCGGTCAAGATCGCCCCGGGCATCGAGTCGCCGACGATCGCGCCGCTGCGCGACCCTGCGTGGGTGGCCGTGCGCGTGATGGTGGCCCGCAAGGGCGTGAACCAGGTCATGGACGCGCTGTATGCGATCGGCGCCCGCGCGATCCTGGTCACCGCGATCCACAACGCGAGACTCTGATGAGCCTGGTCTGCCGCGTCATCCCGTGCCTCGACGTCGCCGCAGGGCGCGTCGTCAAGGGCGTGAACTTCCAGAACCTGCGCGACATGGGAGACCCGGTCGAACTGGCACGCGAGTACTTCCGCCAGGGCGCCGACGAGATCACCTTCCTCGACGTCACGGCGACGGTCGATGAGCGCTCGACGACCTACGACGTCGTCCGGCGCACCGCCGAAGAGGTCTTCATCCCGCTCACCGTGGGCGGGGGAGTCCGCTCGGCCGACGACGTCGCCCGCCTGCTGTCGGTCGGCGCCGACAAGATCGGCGTCAACTCGGCGGCGATCGCCCGCCCGGCGCTCCTGGACGAGATCGCCGACCGCTTCGGCGCTCAGGTGCTCGTGCTCTCGCTCGACGTCAAGCGGGCTTCGTCGCAGCTCAGCGAGCGCATCCCGTCCGGCTTCGTCGTCACCACGCACGGCGGCCGCACCGAGACGACCCTCGACGCGCTCGAGTGGGCGCGCGAGGCGATCGAACGCGGTGCGGGGGAGCTCCTGGTGAACTCGATCGACGCCGACGGCACCAAGCAGGGTTTCGATCTCGAACTCGTCTCCCTGATGCGCGAGGTGGCGAGCGTCCCCGTCATCGCGTCGGGTGGCGCCGGCCGCGCAGAGGACTTCGGCCCTGCCATCGAGGCCGGCGCGGACGCCGTGCTCGCAGCATCCGTCTTCCACTCCGGCCAGCTCACCGTCGGCGACGTGAAGGCCGCCATGCGCGCCGAAGGGATCGCCGTCCGGGAGGTGGCCGCATGACCGGGACGCTCGACGAACGCATCGCGCGCGTGACCTTCAACGCCGACGGCCTGGTCGCCGCGGTCATCCAGCAGTGGGACACCCGCGAGGTGCTCATGCTCGGATGGATGGATGCCGAGGCCCTGCGTCGCACGCTCACCGAGGGCCGCGTCACCTTCTGGTCGCGCTCGCGCCAGGAGTACTGGCGCAAGGGCGATACGTCCGGCCACATCCAGCTGGTCCGCGGAGCGAGCCTCGACTGCGACGGCGACACGATCCTCGTCGAGGTCGAGCAGATCGGCGCCGCATGCCACACCGGCACCCGCACGTGCTTCGACGGCCGCGACCTCGGCGCCGTGCGTGGCCCGGAGCCGGACGCGTGAACCGCAGGGCGCGACTGCTCTCCGTCGTCGTGGCGGTGCTGTGCGGGGCGCTGGGCGTGATCTCGTCGACCCAGACATGGCTGACGGTCGAGCTCCAGGACGCCGCCCACCACACGCTCGAGGTGCCCGGCGCCTCCGCGGTGCCGGTGCTGGCGCCTCTCAGCCTCGCTGTGCTCGCCCTCGGTGCCGCACTGTCGATCGTCGGGCTGGTGCTGCGCTACGTCTTCGGCGCACTGGCGTTCTTCATCGGCGCCGTCCTCGCCTGGCTCACTGCCCGCGTCGTGTTCGAGCACCCGGTCTCCGCCGTCGCCTCGGTCGTCACCGAATCCACCGGCATCGCGGGGGAGGCCTCCGTCGCGAAGCTCGTCGCGTCCATCGATGCGACCGCGTGGCCGGTGGTGACCCTGGTCGTCTGGGTGGTGCTGATCGCGGCCGGTGTCTTCGTGCTCGCGACAGCGCACGCCTGGTCGCGCACCGGTCGCCGCTACCGCACGGACGAGGCCGCGAAGGCCGCCCCGGCCGCCGGTTCCCCCGCGCGCGCCGGCGACGGCCCGCGCCCCCACGACGCTGCCGGATCGCGCGCCATCGACAACTGGGACGACCTGTCGCGTGGCGAGGATCCGACCGCCTGACCGCTAGACTGGCGGCATCCCGCCCAGGTTCCACGAGGAGACACGCATGAGCAACAACATCGGCGACCCCGGCCACGGACACTCGCCCGCAGCCTGGACTGCCGTCGTGATCATGCTCATCGCGGTCTCGATCGGCACCTTCTTCTTCTTCCTCGACATGCCGATCTTCGTCTGGGCGTCGGCCGGCCTCCTGGTCATCGGACTCCTCGTGGGCTGGATCATGAAGCGCGCCGGCTACGGCGTGGGCGGCTCCAAGGTCGCGGCGAAAGAGCACTGAGCATGCTCGCCGACCTCACGGCCGGCGCGGTGGAGGATGCGGAGGGACGCGCCTCGGTGCGTCCCCTGGCAGAGGTCGAGTCCGCAGCCCTCGCGCAGCGTCCCGCTCTCGACGTCCTCGCCGCGCTCGCCCCTTCCGACCGCGTCAAGATCATCGCCGAGGTCAAGCGTGCGAGCCCGTCGCGCGGCGACCTCGCCGCCATCCCGGACCCGGCGCTCCAGGCCCGTCGCTACGAAGAGGGCGGCGCGTCGGCGATCTCCGTCCTCACCGAGGGGCGGAAGTTCAAGGGCAGCCTCGCCGACCTCGAGGCGGTGAAGGCCGCGGTCACGCTGCCGGTCCTGCGCAAGGACTTCATCGCGACCGAGTACCAGGTGCTGGAGGCCCGCGCATCCGGCGCCGACCTGGTCCTGCTCATCGTCGCCGCGCTCGACCAGGACGTGCTCGCTCGCCTCTACGCATTCACGCGTGAGCTGGGAATGACGGCGCTCGTCGAGACGCACTCGGCCGACGAGGTCGACCGCGCCGTGGACCTCGGGGCGCAGCTCATCGGCGTCAACGCGCGCGACCTGTCCACCTTCCAGCTCGACCGCGACCTCTTCGGTCGCCTCGCCGAGCGCATCCCGGCGGGGGCGATCAAGATCGCCGAGTCCGCCGTGCTGGCGCCTGCCGACGTCGCCCACTACCGCCGCGACGGCGCAGACGTGGTGCTCGTGGGCGAGGCGCTCGTCACGAACGATCCCGTATCCACCCTGCGTGCATTCCTGGAGGCAGGCGCATGAGTCTTCGTGAGGCTCCCGGGCCGCTGTTCGGCGAGTTCGGCGGGCGGTACATGCCCGAGTCCCTCATCGCCGCCATCGACGAGCTGACAGCCGAGTACGAGGCGGCGAAGGCCGATCCCGCGTTCCAGGCCGAGTTCGTGCGGCTGCTGCACTCGTACGCCGGCCGCCCGTCGCCGATCACCGAGGTCGCCCGGTTCGCCGAGCACGCCGGCGGCGCCCGCGTGTTCCTCAAGCGCGAGGACCTCAACCACACCGGCTCGCACAAGATCAACAACGTGCTCGGCCAGGCGCTGCTCACGAAGCGCCTCGGCAAGACGCGCGTCATCGCCGAGACCGGCGCGGGCCAGCACGGCGTCGCGACCGCGACGGCCGCAGCGCTCTTCGGCTTCGAGTGCACGATCTACATGGGCGAGGTCGACACCGAGCGGCAGGCGCTCAACGTCGCCCGCATGCGCCTGCTCGGCGCCGAGGTGATCCCCGTCAAGACCGGCTCGCGCACCCTCAAGGACGCGATCAACGACGCCTACCGCGACTGGGTCGCGAGCGTCGAGACGACCAACTACATCTTCGGCACGGCCGCCGGGCCGCACCCGTTCCCCGCGATGGTCCGCGACTTCCAGAAGGTCATCTCGGAGGAGGCGCGCGCTCAGCTCCTCGAGGAGGCGGGGCGGCTGCCCGATGCCGTCCTCGCGTGCGTCGGCGGCGGCTCGAACGCGATCGGCATGTTCGACGCGTTCCTCGACGACGCGGGCGTCAAGCTCTACGGCGTCGAGGCCGCCGGTGACGGCGTCGACACGCCGCGGCACGCCGCGTCGATCGAGCGCGGCCGCCCGGGTGTGCTGCACGGCGCGAAGACCTTCGTGCTGCAGGACGAAGACGGCCAGACGATCGAGTCGCACTCGATCTCTGCGGGTCTCGACTACCCGGGCGTCGGCCCGGAGCACGCGTGGCTCGCCTCGATCGGCCGCGCCGAGTACATCCCGGCGACCGACGACGAGGCGATGCAGGCACTGCGTCTGCTCTCCGAGACGGAGGGCATCATCCCCGCGATCGAATCCGCCCACGCCCTCGCGGGGGCGCTCCGCATCGGCCGCGAGCTCGGCCCCGACGCGATCCTCGCCGTGTGCCTCTCCGGGCGCGGCGACAAGGACATGGACACCGCGGCGCGGTACTTCCAGCTGTACGACGAGGCAGCGGATGCCTCGACCGCCGCATCCGCGCCGCACGACGACGCCGCACACGGCGAGGGGGAGAAGCTGTGACCTCACGCGTCGCCGCGGCGATCGACGCCGCCCGTGCCGAGGGGCGCGGCGCGTTCGTCGGCTACCTGCCGCTCGGCTTCCCCGACCTCCAGACGAGCATCGACGCCGCGGTCGCACTGGCCGAGAACGGCGCCGACATCCTCGAGCTCGGGCCGCCCTACTCCGACCCCGTGATGGACGGCACGGTCATCCAGGAGGCGACCCAGACCGCCCTCGCGGGCGGGTTCCGCCTGCGCGACACGTTCACGGCGGTGCGCGAGATCACGCGCCGCGTCGACGTGCCGGTGCTCGTCATGACCTACTGGAACCCGGTGCTGCAGTACGGCGTCGACCGCTACGCCGACGACCTGCTCGCCGCCGGCGGAGCGGGCCTCATCACGCCCGACATCACGCCAGAGGCGGCGCCGGAGTGGATCGCCGCCAGCGAGCGCACCGGCCTCGACCGGGTGTTCCTCGCCGCGCCGACCTCGACGGACGAGCGCCTCGAGCTCATCGCGCAGAACTCCACCGGCTTCGTCTACACCGTCTCGACCATGGGCATCACGGGGGAGCGCGCGCAGTTGGATGCTGCGGCCCGCACCCTCGTCGCGCGCCTGCGCGAGCACGGGGTCGAGCACGCGTGCGTCGGCATCGGCATCTCGAACGCCGAGCAGGTCGCCGGCGTGCTCGAGTACGCCGACGGCGCGATCGTCGGCACGGCGCTCGTGCGCGCACTGCGCGAGCGGGGCCTGGAGGGCCTCGCCGAGACCGCGCAGAGCCTCGCCGCAGGCACCGCCCGCGGCGCGAACTAGACTTCTGACGTCGGCGGCCACCGCCGACGCCCCCAGCACGGATCCAGCAAGGACACGGTTCTCCCATGATCAACGCCGCCGCGAGCGTCGTCGCCAGCATCCCGAGCCCGTCGATCAGCTACTTCGACATCGGCCCCCTGCGGATCCACATCTACGCGCTGTGCATCATCACGGGCATCATCGTCGCGGTGCTGTGGACCAACGCCCGCCTCACGAAGCGCGGCGCGGAGCCGTGGGTCGTCATCGACATCGCCCTGCTCGCCGTCCCGCTCGCGATCATCACGGCTCGCATCTACCACGTGCTCACGCACTGGAACTTCTACTTCGGCGAGGGCGCGAACCCCTGGTCGGCCCTCTTCATCTGGGAGGGCGGCATCGCCATCTACGGCGCGCTCATCGGCGGCGCCGTCGGTGCCTGGCTCGGCTGCCGCTGGACCGGCATCCGCTTCTGGACCTTCGCGGACGCGCTCGCCCCCGGACTCCTCCTCGCCCAGGCCATCGGCCGTTTCGGCAACTGGTTCAACCAGGAGCTCTTCGGCCTGCCCACGGACCTGCCGTGGGGCCTCGAGATCGACTACCCGAACCCGGCGTGGCCGATCGGCCTGCCCGAGGGCACGCTCTTCCACCCGACCTTCCTCTACGAGGTCCTCTGGAACACGCTCGGCGTGCTCTTCCTCGTATGGGTGGGTCGCCGCTTCACGCTCCAGTGGGGACGCCTCTTCGGCCTGTACCTCGTGTGGTACAGCGCCGGCCGCATCGTGTGGGAGTCGATCCGGATCGACCCGAGCGACATCTTCCTGGGCCTTCGCACCAACGTCTGGGCAGCCATCCTCGGCGTAGTGATCGGGCTCGTGATCTTCTTCCTGCAGAAGCGCCGCCACCCCGGCCTGGAGCCGTCGCCCTATGTGTCCGGCCGCGAGTGGAAGGCCGGACAGGCTGTACAATCTTCGGAGACCGACGACTTCGTCGACGTCAGCGAACCCCCGACGTCCGAAGCCGAAGGGGTCAGCGCCACAAGCACTCCTGCCAACAAGTAACGCAGCTCTCTCCCCGAAGAGCGCGCCCAGGGCCGACGTCGTCCCATCTTGACTATCAACGTGAGGACGGTAGGTATGGCTTCGAGCCCCCGTTCCGTCGCCTCTGCGGAGGCGAACTTCCCCGCTGCGTCCGGCCGTGCCGGGTTCCCGCAGAAGCAGGGGATGTACAACCCTGCCTTCGAGAAGGACGCCTGCGGCCTGGCCATGGTGGCCACGCTCCGCGGTGAGGCCGGCCACGACATCATCGATCTGGCCCTGACCGCCTTGCGCAACCTCGAGCACCGAGGCGCGATCGGCTCCGATGCCGGCACCGGCGACGGCGCGGGCATCCTGACGCAGATGCCGGACGCGTTCCTGCGAGCGGTGGCCGGGTTCGACCTGCCGCCGGTCGGCGAGTACGCCGCAGGCCTGGTGTTCCTGCCGCGCGACGCCGAGGCGCGCGCGACGCAGAAGAGCGGGATCGAGCGGATCGCCGCATCCGAGGGTCTGACCGTGCTCGGCTGGCGCGACGTCCCGACCGCCGACGAGAACCTGGGCAAGCTGGCCTTCGAGGCGCGCCCGGTCTTCGAGCAGCTCTTCATCTCACGTCCCGCGACCGGTGACGCCGCGGCTCTTTCGGGCATCGCGCTCGACCGTCGCGCGTACCGCCTGCGCGCCCGTGCACGCACCGAGCTCGACGCGTACTTCGTGTCGCTGTCCTCGCGCACGCTCGGCTACAAGGGCATGGTCACGACGCTCCAGCTCGAGCCGTTCTATCCCGACCTCCAGGACGAGCGCTTCGCCTCAGAGCTCGCGGTGGTGCACTCGCGCTACTCGACCAACACCTTCCCGTCGTGGCCGCTCGCGCAGCCGCTGCGCATGCTCGCGCACAACGGCGAGATCAACACCGTCAACGGCAACCGCAACTGGATGCGCGCCCGCCAGTCGCAGCTCGAGTCCGAGCTGCTCGGCGACATCCAGCCGCTGCTGCCCATCTGCACCACCGGCGCGAGCGACTCGGCGTCGTTCGACGAGGTGCTCGAACTCCTCACGCTGACGGGCCGGAGCCTCCCGCACGCCATCATGATGATGGTGCCCGAGGCCTACGAGAAGCAGGCCGACATCGACCCGAAGCTGCGGGCGTTCTACGAGTTCCACTCCATGCAGATGGAGCCGTGGGACGGCCCGGCCGCACTGATCTTCACCGACGGCACGCTCGTCGGCGCAACGCTGGACCGCAACGGCCTGCGCCCCGGCCGCTGGACCGAGACGACCGACGGCCTCATCGTGATCGGCAGCGAGACCGGTGTGCTCGACTTCGAGCCCGAGCGGATCAAGCGTCGCGGCCGCCTGCGCCCCGGACGCATGTTCCTCGTCGACACCGCCCAGCGCCGCATCATCGAGGACGACGAGATCAAGGCGCAGCTCGCCGACCAGGAGCCGTGGCAGGAGTGGCTCGACGCCGGCCGCGTCCGCCTCGCCGATCTCCCCGAGCGCGAGCACATCGTGCACCCCATCGCCTCGATCACGCGGCGCCAGCGCACCTTCGGCTACACCGAGGAAGAGGTCAAGATCCTCCTCACGCCGATGGGTCAGAACGGCGCCGAGCCGCTCGGTGCCATGGGCTCCGACACGCCGGTCGCGGTCCTGAGCGAGCGCCCGCGCCTGCTGTTCGACTACTTCACGCAGCAGTTCGCGCAGGTCACCAACCCGCCGCTGGACTCCATCCGCGAAGAGGTCGTCACGTCGCTGGGCCTGGGCCTCGGCCCCGAGCGCAACCTCCTCGAGTGGGGGCCCGAGCACACGCGCGTCGTGACGCTCGACTTCCCGGTGATCGACAACGACGAGCTCGCCAAGATCCAGCACATCGACACGGCCCTTCCCGGCCGCACGTCGGTCACGATCCGCGGCCTGTACCGCGTCGAGGCCGGCCACAAGGGCATGAAGAAGCGCCTCGAGCAGATGTGCCAGGAGGTCGACCAGGCCATCGAGGACGGCGCCGAGTTCATCGTGCTGTCGGACCGCGACTCCAACAAGGACCTGGCGCCCATCCCGTCGCTGCTCATGCTGGCGGCCGTGCACCACCACCTCATCCGCAAGCAGACCCGCATGAAGTGCGGTCTCGTGGTGGAGGCGGGCGACGTGCGCGAGGTGCACCACATCGCGACGCTCATCGGGTACGGGGCATCCGCTGTCAACCCGTACCTCGCGATGGAGACCGTCGAGTACCTGGTGCGGGCCGGCTTCATCACCGGCATCGCGCCCGAGAAGGCCGTCAAGAACCTGATCTACGCCCTCGGCAAGGGCGTGCTCAAGATCATGTCGAAGATGGGCATCTCGACCGTGTCGTCTTACGCCGGCGCCCAGGTGTTCGAGGCCGTCGGCCTGTCGCAGGACTTCGTCGACACGTACTTCACCGGCACCGAGTCCAAGCTCGGCGGCGTCGGGCTCGACGTCATCGCCGCCGAGAACGCCGCCCGGCACGCGTATGCCTACCCGCAGGATGCTGCGGTCCGGGCGCACGAGCGGCTCTGGACGGGTGGCGAGTACCAGTGGCGCCGCGACGGGTCGCCCCACCTGTTCAACCCCGACACGGTGTTCCGCCTGCAGCACTCGACACGCACGCGCCGGTACGACATCTTCCGCGAGTACACGAAGCTCGTCGACGACCAGGCGAACGAGCTGAAGACCCTGCGCGGCCTGTTCGCGCTCAAGACCGAGGGTCGCACGCCCGTGCCGATCGACGAGGTCGAGTCGGTGGCGTCGATCGTCAAGCGCTTCTCGACGGGTGCGATGAGCTACGGCTCCATCTCGCGCGAAGCCCACGAGACGCTCGCGATCGCGATGAACCGCATCGGCGGCAAGTCGAACACCGGCGAGGGCGGCGAGGACGTGGACCGCCTCCTCGACCCCGAGCGTCGCAGCTCCATCAAGCAGGTCGCGTCGGGCCGCTTCGGCGTCACGAGCCTGTACCTGACAGAGGCCGACGACATCCAGATCAAGCTCGCGCAGGGCGCCAAGCCCGGCGAGGGTGGACAGCTGCCGCCGACCAAGGTGTACCCGTGGGTCGCCCGGACGCGTCACGCGACCGCCGGCGTGGGTCTCATCTCGCCGCCGCCGCACCACGACATCTATTCGATCGAGGACCTCAAGCAGCTGATCTTCGACCTGAAGCGCGCCAACCCCGGTGCGCGGGTCCACGTGAAGCTGGTGAGCCAGTCGGGCATCGGCGCGGTCGCCGCCGGCACCGCCAAGGCGCTGGCCGACGTCATCCTGGTGTCGGGCCACGACGGCGGCACCGGCGCGAGCCCGCTGAACTCGCTGAAGCACGCCGGCACCCCGTGGGAGCTCGGTCTCGCCGAGACGCAGCAGACGCTCATGCTCAACGGCATGCGCGACCGCGTCGTCGTGCAGGTCGACGGCCAGCTCAAGACCGGCCGCGACGTCATCATCGGCGCGCTGCTGGGCGCGGAGGAGTTCGGCTTCGCCACGGCGCCGCTCGTGGTGTCGGGTTGCATCATGATGCGCGTCTGCCACCTCGACACCTGCCCCGTGGGCGTCGCGACGCAGAACCCCGTGCTGCGCGAGCGCTTCAACGGCAAGCCGGAGTTCGTCGTGAACTTCATGGAGTTCATCGCCGAAGAGGTGCGCGAGTACCTCGCGTCCCTCGGCCTCCGCTCTCTCGACGAGGCGATCGGCCGCAGCGACCTGCTGGACATCGACGGCGCGGTGAACCACTGGAAGGCGAACGGCCTGGATCTCGGCCCCGTGCTCGACGGGCCGGTCTTCGCCGAGGACGAGCCGCGCCGTAACACGACCGCGCAGCTGCACGAACTCGACGAGCACTTCGACGTCGGTCTCATCGAGCGCGCGCAGGACGTCATCGCGAACGGCGGCGAGATCACGATCGACCTGCCGATCCGCAACACCGAGCGCGCCGTCGGCACGCTGCTGGGTCACCACGTGACCAAGGCGCGCGGTGAGAACGGGCTGCGCTCGGGGAGCATCGTCGTCAACCTCACGGGGTCGGCGGGCCAGTCGTTCGGCGCGTTCATGCCCGCGGGCATCACCCTGCGCCTCGAGGGCGACTCCAACGACTACGTCGGGAAGGGGCTCTCGGGCGGTCAGATCGTCGTCCGTCCGCCACGCGGAGCCACGTTCGACGCGTCCAAGAACGTCATCGCCGGCAACGTGATCGGCTACGGCGCGACGCTCGGGACGATGTTCCTGCGCGGCGTCGTGGGCGAGCGCTTCTTCGTGCGCAACTCCGGTGCCACCGCGGTGGTCGAGGGCGTGGGCGATCACGCGCTCGAGTACATGACCGGCGGTCTCGCGGTCATCCTCGGCGCGACCGGACGCAACCTCGGTGCCGGCATGTCCGGTGGCACCGCGTACGTGTACAAGCTCGACCGCAAGCTCGTGAACCGCGAGGCGCTGGCCTCCGGCGAGCTCGAGCTCGGCGAGCTGGGCTCCGGCGACGCCGAGATCCTTCGCGACCTGCTCGAGCAGCACGTCGCCGAGACCGAATCGACCCTCGCCAAGGCTCTCCTCGACGACTTCGAGGCCGAGCTGGCGAACTTCGTCCGGGTCCTGCCACGCGACTACGCCGCTGTGCTGCAGACCCGCCAGGAGGCGGTGGCCGAGGGGCTCGACCCCGACGGCGACGTCGTCTGGAACCGCATCCTGGAGGTGACGGGTGGCTGACCCGAAGGGCTTTCTGAAGGTCACCGAGCGCGAGCTGCCCACGCGGCGGCCGGTGCCGGTGCGCATCATGGACTGGAAAGAGGTCTATGAGCCGGGCGACGCGGCGGTGCTGCGCCGGCAGGCCGGGCGCTGCATGGACTGCGGCGTGCCGTTCTGCCACAAGGGCTGCCCGCTCGGCAACCTCATCCCGGAGTGGAACGACCTGACGTGGCGCGGCGAAGGCCGCGCCGCCAGCGAGCGTCTGCACGCGACGAACAACTTCCCGGAGTTCACCGGGCGGCTGTGCCCCGCTCCCTGCGAGAGCTCCTGCGTGCTCGGCATCAACCAGCCGGCGGTGACCATCAAGCAGGTAGAGGTCTCGATCGCCGACGAGGCGTTCGCGAACGGCTGGATCGAGCCGGAGCCCCCGGGGCGCCTCACCGGGAAGACCGTCGCCGTCGTCGGCTCGGGTCCTGCCGGTCTCGCGGCCGCGCAGCAGCTGACGCGCGCGGGCCACACCGTCGCCGTGTTCGAGCGCGACGACCGCATCGGCGGCCTCCTGCGCTACGGCATCCCCGACTTCAAGATGGAGAAGAAGCACCTCGAGTCGCGTCTTCGCCAGATGCAGGACGAGGGCACGCGGTTCCGCGCGGGCGTCGAGATCGGCAAGGACATCTCCTGGGCCGACCTCCGCGCCCGTTACGACGCGGTCGTCATCGCCACGGGCGCGACCGTGCCGCGCGAACTCGCGATCCCCGGACGCGACCTGGCCGGCGTGCATTTCGCGATGGAGTACCTCGTCGAGTCGAACAAGGCCGTCGCAGGTGACGCGGTCGCCAATCAGATCACGGCCGAGGGCAAGCACGTCGTGGTCATCGGCGGCGGCGACACCGGAGCCGACTGCATCGGCACGGCACACCGTCACGGCGCGCTGAGCGTGACGAACCTCGCGATCGGCCGCCGCCCCCCGGGCGAGCGTCCCGAGCACCAGCCGTGGCCGATGGACCCGCTCGTGTTCGAGGTGCAGTCCGCGCACGAAGAGGGCGGCGAGCGTGCCTTCCTCGCCTCGACCGTCGAGTTCCTGGCGAACGACGCCGGCGAGGTGCGCGCGCTGCGCGTCGCCGAGACCGAGTTCGTCGACGGCCGCCGCGTGCCCAAGAGCGGCACCGAGCGTGAGATCCCCGCCGACCTCGTACTGATCGCGATGGGCTTCACCGGCCCCGAGCGCGCCCTCCTCGAGGACCAGCTCGGCGCCCGCTTCACCGAGCGGGGCAACGTGCGCCGCGAGGACGACTACCAGACGACCGCCCCGGGCGTGTTCGTGGCCGGCGACGCCGGCCGCGGCCAGTCGCTCATCGTGTGGGCGATCGCCGAGGGACGCGCCGCCGCAGCCAGCGTCGACCGCTTCCTCATGGGCGAGACGGAGCTACCTGCTCCGGTCCGCCCGACCGATGTCGCCATCGGCCTGCAGCCCGCGTAGGCTGGCCGAGGCACTCGCCACCTTCAACCCACCCGGAGAAAACCACGGATGAGACGCGCCAAGATCGTCGCCACCCTGGGGCCCGCCACGTCGTCGTATGAGATGGTCCGCGCGATCATCGATGCCGGCGTCGACGTCGCCCGCTTCAATCTGAGCCACGGGGACTACTCGGTCCACGACAACAACTTCGCCAACGTACGCAAGGCCGCCGACGACGCCGGACGGGCGGTCGCGATCCTCGTCGACCTGCAGGGTCCGAAGATCCGCCTCGGCAAGTTCGAGAACGGACCGCACGAGCTGGCGGTCGGCGACATCTTCAAGATCACCACGGAGGACATCCTCGGCACCAAGGAGATCGTCGGCACGACGTTCAAGGGCCTGCCGAACGACGTCAAGCCGGGCGATTTCCTCCTCATCGACGACGGCAAGGTCCGCGTCGAGGTCGTCGAGACCGACGGCACGGTCGTCACCACCAAGGTGATCGTCGCAGGCCCCGTCTCGAACAACAAGGGCATCAACCTGCCCGGCGTCGCAGTCAACGTCCCCGCGCTGTCCGAGAAGGACGAGGCCGACCTCCGCTGGGGTCTGCGCGCCGGCGCCGACATCATCGCCCTGTCGTTCGTGCGCGACGCGAAGGACGTGCAGCGCGTCCACGTCATCATGGCCGAGGAGGGGCGCCACGTGCCTGTCATCGCCAAGATCGAGAAGCCGCAGGCCGTCGACAACCTCGAGGAGATCATCGACGCATTCGACGGCATCATGGTCGCCCGCGGCGACCTCGGCGTCGAGCTGCCCCTCGAGGCGGTGCCGATCGTGCAGAAGCGCGCGGTCGAGCTCTGCCGTCGTATGGCCAAGCCCGTCATCGTCGCGACGCAGATGCTCGAGTCGATGATCGAGAACCCGGTGCCCACGCGCGCCGAGACGAGCGACGTCGCCAACGCGGTCCTCGACGGCGCGGACGCGGTCATGCTCTCGGGCGAGACCAGCGTCGGCAAGTACCCGGTGGTGGTCGTCGAGACCATGGCGCGCATCGTGGAGTCGACAGAGGAGCACGGCCTGGACCGCATCCAGCCGCTCACGACCAAGCCCCGCACGCAGGGCGGCGCGATCACGCTGGCCGCGATGGAGGTCGCCGAGTTCGTCGACGCGAAGTTCCTCTGCATCTTCACGGAGTCGGGCGACACCGCGCGCCGCATGTCGCGCCTGCGTCCCCGCATCCCCATGATCGGTTTCGCGCCCGAACCGGCGATCCGCCGTCGGATGGCGCTGACGTGGGGTGTGCAGTCGACGCTCGTCGAGCACGTCGCGCACACCGACCTGATGTTCATCCAGGTCGACGACTACCTGCTGTCGAACGACCTCGCGAAGGTCGGCGACAAGGTCGTCGTGATCTCGGGATCCCCTCCCGGAATCATCGGCTCGACGAACGACATCCGCATCCACAAGGTGGGCGACGCGGTGCACGGCAAGGCGCCGATCTACAAGACACGGGACTGACACGTCCCTCAACCGGACGGCTGCGACCACTACTGTGGTCGCAGCCGTCCGGTTTTTCGAGAGAGGTGACGCCGATGTGGTTCGGTGATTTCTGGTGGTTCCTGCTGTGGAGCTTCTACTTCATCGCGTATCTGTACGTGGTGATCGTGATCATCACGGACCTGTTCCGTGACGATGCGCTCAACGGCTGGCTCAAGGCGCTGTGGATCATCGCCCTCGTCTTCGTGCCGTTCCTCACCGCGCTGATCTACATCATCGCCCGCGGCAAGGGCATGGCCGCGCGTGCGCAGTCCGCGCGCGGGGGAGTGGTGGCCGAGTCCGACGACTACCGTCCCTCCGCCTCATCGAGTCCCGCAGAGGACATCGCGCAGGCGAAGGCGCTCCTCGACGCCGGCGCGATCTCGCAGGGCGAGTTCGACGCCCTGAAGAGCAAGGCGCTCGGCAACCAGTACTTCGGCGCTTGACCCCTGAGAACAGCAGAAGAGCGGATGCCTCGGATTCGAGGCATCCGCTCTTCCGTTTGTGCCGGCCTGCCGGCGTCAGCTGATCTTCTTGCGGTAGATCGCCATCGACGCGATGTACGCGACGACGAGGATGCCGACCAGCCAGGCCATCGCCACCCAGATGTCGGTGCCGACCGGCTCGCCGGCGAACAGCGCCCGCATCGAGTCGACGATCGAGGTGACCGGCTGGTTCTCGGCGAACCACTGCACCGGACCCGGCATGCTCTCGGTCGGGACGAACGCCGAGCTGATGAACGGGAGGAAGATGAGCGGGTACGAGAACGCACTCGCGCCGTCCACCGTCTTCGCCGTCAGGCCCGGGATCACCGCGAGCCACGTGAGCGCCAGCGTGAACAGCACCAGCATGCCGATCACGCCCATCCACGCGCCGAAGCTCGCGCCCGTGCGGAACCCCATCAGCAGCGCGACGCCGATGACGAGGGCGAGCGAGACGAGGATCGAGACGAGCGATGTCAGCACGTGCGCCCACAGGACTCCCGACCGTGCGATCGGCAGGGACTGGAACCGCTCGAAGATGCCGCTCTGCATGTCCAGGAACAGCCGGTAGGCCGTGTAGGCGATGCCCGAGGCGATCGTGATGAGCAGGATGCCGGGGAGCATGTAGTCGATGTACGACCCCTTTGCGCCGCCGGTGTCGATCGCCCCGCTGAAGACGTAGACGAACAGGAGCATCAGCGCGATCGGGGTGACCGCGGTGGTGATGATGGTGTCGGGGCTGCGCAGGATGTGCCGCAGCGACCGGCTGGTGAGAACGGCGGTGTCGCCGATGATGTGCGCGGTCATCGTCCTTCCTTTCGTGTCGTGGCGGCGTTCGCGGCGTCGCCGGGTTCTGCGGTCTCCTCTTCGCCGGTGAGGGCGAAGAAGACGTCCTCGAGGCTCGGCTGCTTCTCGACGTACTCGACCTCGGCCGGCGGCAGGAGCTGCTTGAGCTCCGCGAGCGTGCCGTCGACGATGATGCGGCCCTTGTGGAGGATCGAGATGCGGTCCGCGAGCTGCTCGGCCTCTTCGAGGTACTGCGTGGTCAGCAGCACGGTCGTGCCGCCCCGCGCCAGCTCCCGCACCGCATCCCAGACCTCGAGGCGCGCTGCGGGGTCGAGACCGGTCGTGGGCTCGTCGAGGAAGATCACCGGCGGGTCCCCGATCAGGCTCATCGCGATGTCGAGCCGGCGCCGCATGCCGCCGGAGTACGTCGACACCTTGCGGGAGCCGGCATCCGTCAGCGAGAAGCGGGCGAGCAGGCCGTCCGCGATCGCGCCGGGGTCGGGGAGGTGGCGGAGCTGCGCGATGAGCACGAGGTTCTCGCGGCCGCTCAGCACCTCGTCGACGGCGGCGAACTGCCCGGTGAGGCTGATCGTCTCGCGCACCTTCTGAGCCTGGGCGGCGACGTCGAATCCGGCGATGGCGGCGGTGCCGGCATCGGCCTTGAGCAGCGTCGACAGGATGCGGACGACCGTGGTCTTTCCCGCACCGTTCGAGCCGAGCAGCGCGAAGATGCTGCCGCGCGCCACCTCGAAGTCGACGCCGCGCAGCACGTGCAGGTCCTTGTAGGACTTCTCGAGCCCCTGGACCCGGATGGCGGTGTCGGTGGTCATTTCTCATCTCCTCGTTCTGCGTCGTCGATCGCCTTGTTGAGGCGTGCGCGCTCCTTGTCGATCCATTGCTTGCCGGAGTAGGCGGCGGTGAACTCCTCGGCGAACGCCGAGGCGTCCTCGCCGACGATGTCGCGCACGGGGGTGCCGTCGGCGGCCGCGCGCTCCCAGAGGTCGGCCGAGTCGCCGAGCATCTGCATCATCGTGACGCCGTCGGTCATCCCGCCGACGGTCATGAAGTACCTGTCCAGCGCCTTGGCGGCGCCGCGGTAGGGCTCGGGCAGCGCCTCGATGCGCGCCTTGTACTGACGGTACTGCTTCTTCTGCTCGAGCGAGCCGGTGACGACTTCGTACCACTTGGCGGCCATGATCAGTCCTCTTCCTGGGGGTTGTGGGTGTCGGCGTGTTCGCGGTGGAGCTGTTCGATGCGTTCTGCGAGGAAGCTCCAGGTCCTCCAGAACTCCGCGAGCTGCTCGCGGCCCTGCGCGTTGAGGGAGTACACCTTGCGCGGCGGTCCCTTCTCCGACGGGACCTTCTCGACGTCGACGAGGCCGCGCTGCTCGACCCTGACCAGCAGGGCGTACACCGTGCCTTCGGCGATGTCGGAGAAGCCCTGGTCCCGCAGCCACGAGGTGATCTCGTACCCGTAGGCGGGGCGTCCGGAGAGGATCGCGAGCACGATGCCCTCGAGCGTGCCCTTGAGCATCTCGGTCTCCTGCTTGCCCATGGCGCACCTCCTTCTGTCTGACTACTCAGTCTTGCTGACTACTGGTAGACGGTAACACTAAGTACCAGTACTTAGCAACACCGAATAGCAAAGAAATCTCGGGCAGAGGTGTAATGTCCATCCGTCGCCAATGGAGGCGGCAGCAAAGGACCTTCGATGACCCGATCCAGCTCACCGGTCGCACCCGACGACCAGAGCACCCCTGAGCGTCACGATCTGCAGGCGGGCGGCGTCAGCGCTGCCGGCTCGATCGTGATGGCCGTCGCCGGAAGCGCTCCGGCCTACTCGATCGCCGCGACCACGGCCACCCTCGTCGGCGTCGCCGGGCTCGGCGCCCCCGCCGCACTGCTGTGGTGCGGCATCCCGATGCTCGGCATCGCCTGGGCGTTCCTGTACCTCGGCAGAGCCGATGTCAACGCCGGTGCGGCGTACTCCTGGGTGGCGAGGGCGCTGCATCCGGCGCTCGGATTCCTCTCCGGGTGGGCGCTGGTGATCTCGGCGACGATCTTCATGGTCGCCGGCGCGCTTCCCGCCGGCGCGATGACCGTCTCGCTGTTCGACCCGTCCCAGGCCGAGAACGTGCCGCTCATCACCGGCGTCGGCGCGATCTGGTTCGTCATCATGGCGGCCTGCGTCTACTTCGGCGTGAACATCACCGCGCGCGCCCAGTGGATCATGTCGACGATCGAGGTCGGCATCCTTGTGGTGTTCGCCGGGCTCGCGCTCTTCCGCGCCGCCACGACGAGCCACGACGGACCGAACTTCTCCTGGGACTGGCTCGGCTTCTCGCACCTCACCGGACCCGGCATCTTCGTCGGTGCCGCGCTGATCGCGGCCTTCTACTACTGGGGCTGGGACGTCAGCTCGAACCTCAATGAGGAGACCACCAACGGCCACAAGTCGGCCGGCGCGGCAGGACTCATCGGTGTGGGCATCGTCTTCGTGCTGTTCGAGATCTTCACGATCGCGACGCTCATCATGCTGTCGCAGGAGCAGATCGAGGCGAACAGCGCCAACATCCTCTCGGTGCTCGGCGACGTCATCTGGCCGGGCCTCGGGGGCAAGATCCTGATCATCGCGGTGGCCCTCTCGACGATCGCGACGCTCGAGACCACGCTCATCCAGGTGACCCGGTCGCTGTTCGCGATGGGCCGTGACCACACGATCCCGCGCGCGTTCGGTCGCGTGCACCCGCGATGGAAGACTCCGACCTACGCGACGATCGTCATCCTCGTCGTCTCGCTGCTGCTGTTCGTCGGCTCGAACTTCCTCGGCAGCGTGGGCGACATCATGGAGAACGCCATCCTGTCGATCGGCCTCCAGATCGCGTTCTACTACACGCTCGCCGGCGTCGCCGTCGTCGTGGCGTATCGGAGGGTGCTCTTGCACTCCGTGAAGAACTTCCTGCTGATCGGACTGTGGCCCGCCGCCGGTGCGGCGTTCATGGGCTGGGCGTTCTTCGCGTCGATCCCGAGCAACGACCCGATCGTGAACTGGCTCGGCATCGGGCTCATCGTGCTGGGCATCGTGCCGCTGGCCCTGTTCTACCGCAAGGCGAAGGTGTACTACTCGCGCCGCCCGCTCGAGGTGCCTCCCGAGCTCGACAAGAAGGCTCCTGCCGACATCGATCTGCGCTCGCCCGGGCAGGTCGAGACGCTGCCCGACCCGAACACCTCGGTGATCAAGACTCTCGACGAGGAGTGAGATGAGAAGAGCGGATGCTCCCCACCTCGCGGGTGAGCATCCGCTCTACTCAGCGGTCGCGTCCTGGACCTGCTGCGAGAGTCCGGGGGTGCCGGTGGTGGGAGTCGAACCCACACGCCCTTGCGGGCAACCGAGTTTGAGTCGGTCGCGTCTGCCATTCCGCCACACCGGCCCGCGCGCCATGCCGCGCGTCCGGGATTGACCATACCGTAGGATTCAATGGTGACTGAGCAGGAGCAGACCGCCGCATCGACGGCATCCACCCCCCGCCGCGTCGTGGTCGCCGAAGACGAGTCGCTCATCCGACTCGACATCGTCGAGATCCTCCGCGACAACGGATACGACGTCGTGGGCGAGGCCGGCGACGGCGAGACGGCGGTGGCCCTCGCCACCGAGCTGCGTCCCGACCTGGTGATCATGGACGTGAAGATGCCGCAGCTCGACGGCATCTCCGCCGCCGAGAAGCTCAGCAAGAACCACATCGCCCCGGTCGTGCTGCTCACCGCGTTCAGCCAGAAGGAGCTCGTCGAGCGCGCGAGCGAGGCAGGCGCCCTCGCGTACGTCGTCAAGCCCTTCACGCCGAACGACCTGCTGCCGGCGATCGAGATCGCCCTGGCCCGCTACGAGCAGATCATCACCCTCGAGGCCGAGGTCGCCGACATGGTCGAGCGCTTCGAGACCCGCAAGCTGGTCGACCGCGCCAAGGGCCTTCTCAACGAGAAGATGGGCCTGTCGGAGCCCGAGGCGTTCCGCTGGATCCAGAAGGCGTCGATGGACCGCCGCCTGACCATGCAGGACGTCGCGAAGGCGATCATCGAGCAGCTGGCGCCCAAGAAGGGCTGACCCTCACGACTTCAAGAGAAGCGGATGCCTCGTGACGAGGCATCCGCTTCTTCCGTCCCGGTGCGGGTTCAGACAGGCGGCAGTTCCTTGATGTGGTTCGTGATGCGCACGGTCGAGCAGCGGCGCCCGGCCTCGTCGGTGACGACGATCTCGTGGACGGCGAGCGTGCGACCGAGGTGGATCGGCGTGCAGACGCCGGTCACGATGCCCGACGTCGCCGAGCGCGTGTGGGTCGCGTTGATGTCGACGCCGACCGCGAGCTTGCCCGGACCCGCGTAAAGATTCGCGGCCATCGAGCCGAGCGATTCACCCAGAACCACGTAGGCGCCGCCGTGCAGGAGGCCGACCGGCTGGGTGTTCCCCTCCACCGGCATCGTGGCCACCGCGCGCTCGACGGAGAACTCGGTGAAGACGATCCCCATCTTCTCGGCGAGCGCGCCCATGCCGCGATTCGCGGCCCACGCGAGGCCGTCGACAGGGGAGGGGGAGTGCTCGGGCATGCGTCGCCTTCGGGTGCTGGGGCGGGAGATCGGGTGTCGCCGGCCCTGACTAGGCTTGCAGGGTGACGGACTCCGCAAAGCCTACCCTTCTCGTCGTCGACGGCCATTCGCTGGCATATCGGGCGTTCTACGCCCTCCCGGTCGACAACTTCTCGACGAAGGACGGCCAGCACACGAACGGGATCTACGGGTTCCTCGCGATGCTGATCAACCTGATCAAGGCGGAGAAGCCGACCCACCTGGCCGTGGCCTTCGACACCTCCCGGCAGTCCTTCCGCACCCGCGAGTACACCGAGTACAAGGCGAACCGCTCCGAGACGCCGTCCGAGTTCAAGGGGCAGATCCCGCTCCTGCAGGACTGCCTCGCGGCGATGAGCATCCAGGTGCTCCAGCAGGAGGACATCGAGGCCGACGATATCCTCGCGACCCTCGCGACGCAGGGCGCCGAGAAGGGGTTCCAGGTGCTGGTGTGCTCGGGCGACCGCGACACGATCCAGCTCGTGAACGACGACGTGACGCTCCTCTATCCGAACGTGCAGGGTGTCTCCCAGCTCAAGCGCTACGACCGCGACGCGGTCATCGAGCGCTACGGCGTGCCGCCCGAGCAGTATCCCGACATCGCCGCGCTGGTGGGCGAGACGAGCGACAACCTGCCCGGGGTGCCCAAGGTCGGCGAGAAGACCGCCGTGAAGTGGCTCACCCAGTTCGGCTCCCTCGACGCGCTGCTCGAGGGCGCCGACTCCATCAAGGGCGTCGTCGGCGGCAACCTGCGCGAGCACATCGAGGACGTCCGCCGCAACCGTCGCCTCAACCGGCTCCTGACAGACGTCGACCTGCCCCTGGGCCCCGACGATCTCGAGGTGCAGCCGATGGATGCGCAGGCGGTGCGCGACATCTTCTCTCGCCTCGAGTTCAAGACCCTCATCCCGCGTGTGGCCGAGCTCGCGGGCATCGAGCAGCAGATGGCCGCGGTCACGTCGGCGGCTGCCGAGCTCGCGCCCGTCGCGCAGGAGCTCGCCCCCGCCGACTTCGCGGCCTGGCTCGAGAGCGCGACCGGTGAACTGGGTGTGACGATCGCGGTCGAGGGCGGGCTCCCGGCACGCGTCGGCGTCGCGACGAAGGATGCCGCAGCCGAGGCGTCGTGGACCCCCGAGCTCGCGGCGGCCCTCGCACCGTGGCTCACCTCCGATGCCCCCAAGGTCTTCGCCGATGCGAAGCCGCAGGTGAAGGCGCTGCGGCGTGCGGGCCTGCGCCTCGGCGGGCTCGCTCTCGATGTGATCCTCGCCGGCTGGCTGCTGCGCCCGAGCTTTCCCGACAAGACGCTCGCCGATCTCGTCGACCGCTACCTCGACGAGAAGCTGCCCGAGTCCGACCCGACGCAGCTCGTGCCCGAGACCGAGGGCGCGACGACCGGCCAGCTGTCCTGGTACCTGATGCGCGTGGCGGCGGCGGTGCGCGCGGAGCTGCCCGAGAGCGTGGCAGCCGTCCTCACCGACATCGAGCTGCCGACCCTGCACACGCTCGCCGACATGGAGCTCGCGGGCGTCGCCGTGTCGCACGCCACCCTGTCGCAGTTCTCCGGCGAGCTCGGCACCCGCGCCGACGCGCTCGCGCAGGAGGCGTACGCGGCGATCGGCCGCGAGGTGAACCTCGGCTCGCCGAAGCAGCTGCAGGAGGTGCTCTTCGAAGAGCTGCAGCTGCCGAAGACACGCAAGACCAAGACCGGCTATTCGACGGATGCCGCGGTCCTCGCTGATCTGCAGGAGACCAACCCGCATCCGTTCCTCGACCTGCTGCTCCAGCACCGTGAAGCGACGAAGCTGCGGCAGATCATCGAGTCGCTGGACAGCGCGATCGGCGGCGACCGCACGAGCGGAGCCGACGGCCGCATCCACACGACCTACGTGCAGACGGGCAGCCAGACCGGCCGCCTGTCGAGCACAGATCCGAACCTGCAGAACATCCCCATCCGCACCGAGGAGAGCCGCCGCATCCGCTCGGCGTTCACGGTCGGCGACGGGTACGAGACGCTGCTCACGGCGGATTACTCGCAGATCGAGATGCGCATCATGGCGCACCTCTCGGAGGACCCCGGCCTCATCGAGGCCTTCAACTCCGGAGAAGACACGCACCGTTTCGTCGGCTCGCGCGTGTTCGGCGTCGCACCCGAAGACGTGACACCCGCGATGCGCACGAAGGTCAAGGCGATGTCGTACGGCCTCGTGTACGGGCTGTCGGCGTTCGGGCTGTCGAAGCAGCTGCGCATCGAGCAGTCCGAGGCGAAGCAGCTCATGATGGAGTACTTCGCGCGCTTCGGCGCGGTGCGCGACTACCTGCGCTCGTCGGTCGAGCAGGCGCGTATCGACGGCTACACCGAGACGATCTTCGGCCGCCGCCGACCGTTCCCCGACCTCGCGAGCCCCAACCGCGTGCTGCGAGAGAACGCCGAGCGCGCCGCGCTCAACGCGCCGATCCAGGGCAGCGCCGCCGACATCATGAAGATCGCGCTCTTCCACATCCACGACGACTTCGCGGCGCAGGGGCTCGGCTCGCGCGTGCTGCTGCAGATCCACGACGAGCTCGTGATCGAGGTGGCCCCGGGGGAGTGGGATGCCGCCGAGCAGATCGTGCGCACCCGTATGGGCGACGCCGCGCAGCTGTCGGTGCCGCTCGACGTGCAGATCGGTCGCGGAGACGACTGGGACGTCGCCGGTCACTGATCCGTCGATCCTCGTCGGCGGGCTCACGGCACCGGGATTCTCGTTTGTCGGCACCGCGTCCCATGCCTAGGCTCGGTGCTATGACAGACGAAACCCGCACGCCCACGCAGATCGACAAGATCGCTGATGCGTGGGTCGACACCCTCGCCGAACTCGAGCCGACGCTCGCGACCTACATCGGTCGTTCCGAGTACAACGACCGGTTCGGCGACTACAGCCCGGCCGGCCAGGAACGGCTTGTCGAGGAGGGCCGCAAGACCCTCGCCGCGCTCGATGCCGCGACCGCCGACGACGACGTCGACGTCGTGACGAAGGAGGACCTCTCTCGCGAGATCCAGCTGGAGCTCGACCTGCACGACGCCAAGTGGCACCTCCGCGACCTCAACGTGATCGCCTCCCACGCGCAGAACATCCGCTCCGCGTTCGACCTGATGCCCACCGCGACCGCCGACGACTGGTCGGTCATCGCGAAGCGTCTCGGCGCCGTCTCGGGGGCGGTCGGCGGTTACATCGAGACCCTCCGCGAGGGCATCGCGCAGGGTGTGGTGCCGGCTCGCCGGCAGGTCACCGAGGTGGCGACGCAGGTCGCCCGCTACACCGCCGACAGCGGCTTCTTCGCAAGCTTCGCCGCCGACGCCGCACCTGAGGAGGGACAGCTGCCCGCCTCCCTCGCACGCGACCTCGCCGACAACGCCAACGCCGCTCGCGTCGCGTATGACGAGCTGGCCGCATTCCTCACGAGCGAGCTCGCCCCTGCCGCGTCCGAGAAGGACGCCGTCGGGCGCGAGCTGTACGCGCTGCACTCGCGCCGCTTCCTCGGCGCCACGATCGACCTCGACGAGACCTACGAGTGGGGCGTCGAGGAGCTCGCGCGCATGGTCGCCGAGCAGGAGTCGATCGCGAACGAGATCAAGGCCGGCGCATCGGTCGAGGAGGCCGTCGCGTTCCTCGAGCAGGACACGAGCCGCAAGCTCTACGGCACCGAGGCGCTGCAGAAGTGGATGCAGGAGACCAGCGACCGCGCCGTCGCCGAGCTCGGCAAGACCCACTTCGACATCGCCGAGCCGATCCGAAAGCTCGAGTGCATGATCGCACCCACCAAGGAAGGCGGGATCTACTACACCGGCCCGACGGACGACTTCTCGCGTCCCGGCCGTATGTGGTGGTCGGTGCCCGAGGGCGTCGAGGACTTCGACACGTGGCGCGAGCTCACGACGGTGTACCACGAGGGCGTCCCGGGCCACCACCTCCAGATCGCCCAGGCGGTCTACAACCGCGCGCAGCTGAACACCTACCGCCGCCTTCTCGGTGGCACGTCGGGCCACGCCGAAGGCTGGGCGCTCTACGCGGAGCGCCTGATGGAGCAGCTCGGCTACCTGTCCGATCCCGCCGACCGCCTCGGCATGCTCGACGGTCAGCGCATGCGCGCCGCCCGCGTCGTGCTCGACATCGGCGTGCACCTCGAGAAGCCGCGTCCCGACGGGCAGGGTCCGTGGGACGCCGACTTCGCGCTCGAGTTCATGCTGCGCAACGTCAACATGCCGGACGAGTTCGTGAAGTTCGAGGTCAACCGCTACCTCGGCTGGCCGGGTCAGGCGCCGTCGTACAAGGTCGGCCAGCGCATCTGGGAGCAGCTGCGCGACGAGGTCGCCGAGCGCGAGGGCGACGCCTTCTCGATCAAGCAGTTCCACAAGCGCGCGCTCGACCTCGGCGGTGTCGGACTCGACACGCTGCGCTCCGCGCTCTCGCGCTGATCAGGCGCCGGGGTCGTGGCGCAGCAGCGCCACGACCTCGGCGTCCGTCGTCTGGCGGAAGTCGTCGTAGTACTGGCCCACCGCCCAGAAGTCGGCTTCGCGATACGGGCACACGAACACATCGACGGCGTCGGCCGGCGGCTCCCACTGCTCCGGCGCGACAGGAACTGCCAGCACGATCTGCTCCGGGTCGCGGGCACGAAGAGCGCGGCACGCCGCGATGGCGGTCGCGCCGGTGGCCACGCCGTCGTCCACGACGATCGCGGTCCGCCCCGACAGCTCCACGGACGCCGAGCCGAAGGCATCCGTCCGCCGTGCCAGCTCGTCGCGCTCCACGGCCTCGACGCGCTCGAGATCGCGCGAGGACATGCCCGCCCACCGCATCGCGCCGGGCGTGACGATACGCACCCCGTCCGCGATCGCGCCCACGGCGTATTCCTCGTGGCCCGAGGCGCCGAGCTTGCGCACGACGACCGCGTCGAGCTCGAGTGCGAGCGCGTCGGCGACCGCCGCGGCGACCACGACGCCGCCCCGGGGGATGCCGAGGACCACGGCATCCGTACCCCGCCATCGTTCGAGCTCTGCGGCGAGCTCGCGCCCGGCGGACCGGCGATCCGCGAAGGGGATCATGCCTCCACGCTACGCTCGCGGGGTCCGGACGTCTCGGGAATGCCCGGCCCGCTCCGCCGGTTCATGCAAGCGCATAGAAGGAGAAGCACACATGACCTCTATCGATCCCGCCACGATCGAGCTCGGACTCGACACCTTCGGCGACGTGACCCGCGACCCCTCCGGGGAGCTGATCAGCGGCGCGCAGACGATCCGCAATGTCGTCGAGCAGGCCGTGCTGGCCGATCGCGTCGGACTGTCGTTCTTCGGCGTGGGGGAGCACCACCGCCGCGAGTTCGCAGTGTCCAGCCCCGAGATCGTGCTCGCCGCCGCGGCGGCGCGCACGGAGCGCATCCACCTGGGAACCGCTGTCACCGTGCTCTCGAGCGATGACCCGGTGCGCGTCTTCGAGCGGTTCGCGACCCTGGACGCGATCTCGAACGGTCGCGCCGAAGTCATCCTCGGCCGCGGGTCGTTCATCGAGTCGTTCCCGCTGTTCGGCTACGACCTGCGCGACTACGAGACGCTGTTCGACGAGAAGCTCGACCTCTTCTCGCACCTGCTGACCGAGAAGCCCGTCACGTGGAACGGGACGCTGCGGGCATCCCTCGACGCCGCCGACGTGTTCCCCAAGACCGAGGCCGGCCTGCGCGCGTGGGTCGGCGTGGGCGGCACCCCGGAGTCGGCGGTGCGGGCCGCACGCTACGGGTACGGCCTCATGCTCGCGATCATCGGCGGTCCTGCAGGGCGCTTCGCGCCTTTCGCGGAGCTGTACCGCCGGTCGCTCGAGACTTTCGAGCAGCCGCAGCTGCCGGTCGGGGTGCACTCGCCGGGCCACGTCGCCGAGACGGATCAGCAGGCGTGGGACGAGGCGTACGAGGGCTTCGAGGCGATGAACAACTCGATCGGCCGCGAACGCGGCTGGCCGACGTACAACCGTCTTCGCTTCCAGCACGACGTCGGGCCCGAGGGCGCGCTGTACGTGGGCTCGCCCGAGACCGTCGCCCGCAAGATCGCCGACACTGTGCGGACTCTCGGCGCATCCCGATTCGACATGAAGTTCTCGACCGGCACGCTGTCGCACGAGAAGATGATGCGCTCGATCGAGCTGTTCGGCACCGAGGTCGCCCCTCGCGTGCGCGACATGCTGTCGTGAGCCCCGCGCGGGTTCCGGCATCCGTAGCATGACGCTATGACGGATGCCGCAACCCGCGCGTCGTCGACGCTCTCGCAGCGTCTCGACCGCCTGCCGTTCACCCGCACGCACCTGCGCGTGCTCACCGGATCGGGGATCGGGTGGGCGCTGGACGCGATGGACGTCGGGCTCATCTCCTTCATCATCGCGGCGCTCGCAGCGCAGTGGAGTCTGACGCCGATCGAGGCGAGCTGGATCGCCTCGGTCGGGTTCGTGGGCATGGCGATCGGTGCGAGCGTGGGCGGACTCCTCGCGGATCGGTTCGGGCGCCGCCAGGTGTTCGCGCTGACCCTCCTCGTGTACGGGGTCGCAACGGGTGCGAGCGCGCTCGTGGGCGGCCTCGCCGCACTCCTGGTGCTGCGGTTCCTCGTGGGGCTGGGGCTGGGCGCCGAGCTGCCGGTCGCGAGCACCTATGTGAGCGAGTTCGCTCCCGCGCGCATGCGGGGGCGCCTGATCGTGATCCTCGAGGCCTTCTGGGCCGTGGGGTGGACCCTGGCCGCGCTCGTCGGCTACTTCGTGATCCCCGCATCGGAGAACGGCTGGCGCTGGGCGTTCGCGCTCGGCGCGATACCCGCGGCGTACGCGCTCATCGTGCGCTGGGGCCTTCCCGAGTCGGCGCGCTGGCTCGAGCGGCGCGGGCGCTTCAGTCAGGCGGAGTCGGTCGTGCGCACGTTCGAGGCTGCCGCCGGCGCCGCAGCGGCACCCGCGTCGGGGCGGCCGGCGGTTCCTCCTGCCGCCGCGACGTCGCTAGGGCAGCGACTTGGCAGTCTGTGGTCGGCCGAGTTCCGCGTCCGCACGGCCTGCCTGTGGCTGGTGTGGTTCTGCGTCAACTTCTCGTACTACGGCGCGTTCATCTGGATCCCGTCGATCCTCGTGGCGCAGGGGTACGACCTCGTGCGGTCGTTCGGCTTCACCCTGATCATCACGCTCGCACAGCTGCCCGGCTACGCGGTGGCGGCGTGGCTGATCGAGGTGTGGGGGCGCCGGGCGACGCTCTCGGTCTTCCTCGTGGGTTCGGCGGTGTCGGCGATCTTCTTCGGCACCGCCACCGGAGCAGGCGCCGTCATCGCGGCCGGTATGGCGCTGTCGTTCTTCAACCTCGGCGCGTGGGGTGCACTGTATGCGGTGACCCCAGAGATGTACCCGACGTCGCTGCGCGCGACAGGCTCGGGCTGGGCGGCCGGCGTCGGGCGGATCGCGTCGATCGTGGCGCCGCTGGTCGTACCTCCGCTGCTCTTCGCCGGCGGCGCACCCGTGCTGTTCGTGGTGTTCGCGGTCTTCTTCGCGGTGGCAGCGGCGGCGGCCTGGGGACTCGTGGATCGGCGCGGCGTCGCGCTCGACGACCGGTGACGCCGGCCGGTCGCACGTCGAGCCGGACGTAGGCTTGAGCCCGTGGCATCCGTTCGATACGTCGCGATCGGCGACTCCTTCACCGAGGGTGTGGGCGACGAGCTCCCCGACGGACACGTGCGCGGCTGGGCCGACCTCGTGGCGCAGGGCTGGGCGAACGCCACCGATCAGCCGGTCGAGTACGCGAACCTCGCGATCCGCGGCAAGCTCGTCTGGCCGATCGTCGAGCAGCAGCTCGAGCCGGCGCTCGCGCTCAAGCCGACGCACCTGTCGTTCAACGGCGGCGGCAACGACATGCTGCGTCCGCGCACCAGCGTCGCTCAGGTACTCGCGGCCTTCGAGACGGTGCTGCGCCGCTGCGACGAGGAGGGTGTCCAGCTCATCGTGCTCTCGGGGGCGAATCCGACGGCCCAGCTGCCGCTGAAGCGCGTGATCCAGCGACGCGGCGACCTTCTGTCGTACGCCGTCGAGGCACGCCTCGCCGCGCGCACCGACGTCGTGCAGGCGTACAACTGGTTCGACGAGGAGCTGGCCACGCCGCCCTACTGGTCCGAGGACCGCCTGCACATGAACGCACGCGGACACCATCGCGTCGCCGCGCGCGTGCTGAGCTCGCTCGGTGTCGAGCCGGTGCCGGAGTGGTGGTCACAGCCGCCACTGCCCCCGATGGGACCCCGTGGCGCGGCCTACTACCGCGAGCACGTCGGCCCGTGGGTGCGGCGGCGGCTGACGGGGACGTCATCCGGCGACGGCCGCGAACCGAAATTCGGTCAGTGGACCGAGATCGCCCCGGCCGGCTGGTAGGCGCTCATTCGGCGCCACCGGTCACCGCGTAGGTGAGTTCGGCGAAGGCACCTGCCTGCCGCACCGCGGTGAGCCGCAGCCGGTCGGCACCGATGCTGCGGGGGAGGAGCGGCTTGCCCGACGGCAGCGTGGCGGGCGCGATCGAGACGCGGATCTCGTCGAGGAGGCCCGCGTCGGCGAACTGGCCGGCGAGGTCGCCGCCGCCGACGATCCACACATCGCCATCGCCCGCCGAATCGCGGATCTGCGGCCACGCCTCGCGGACGTCGCCGGAGACGAACCGGATGTCGACGCCCGCGACCACGGGCTGCTGCTTGCTCGTGAACACCCAGGTGGGGCGGTCGCCGTAGTAGGACGGCCACTTCTCGGGGTGCGCGACGAGGTCCTCGTGCTCGAGCACCCACCGGTAGGTCGACGAACCCTGCACCAGCACGCCGATGCCCGCCAGGAACCGCTGGAAGTCGTCGTCGCCACCCTCGCCGCCCGGTGCGGCGAAGAGCCACTCCAATGAGTCGTGCTCGTCGGCGAGGAAGCCGTTGAGCGTGGTGGCGGTGTAGAAGACGACGCGAGGCATGCGGTCACCGTAGCGCGCATCTCGGACAAAGGCTTTACGACATATTCAACCGAGTAGTACAGTACCGAATAGTTGAATACAGGAGGCGAGATGACCGACGCACTGAGCCGCACCTTCGCGGCACTCGCCGACCCCACTCGTCGCGCGATGCTCGCGCGGCTGAGCCAGGGCGAGGCGACGGTGGGGGAGCTCGCCGAGCCGTTCGACATGACGTTCGCCGCCGTGTCGAAGCACCTCCGCGTCCTCGAGGGAGCGGGGCTCGTGACCCGTGGCCGAAACGCCCAGTACCGACCGGCCCGGCTCGACGCGCGACCCCTGGCGGCAGCATCCGTCTGGATCGGGGGCTATGCGCAGTTCTGGGAGGACAGCCTCGGCGCCCTCGAGCAGTACCTCAACGCCCTGCAGCAGCTGGGCGCTCCCCGCACGACACCGACCGGCGGCCCCGCCGCACCCACTGAGAAGGAGAACGACCATGACTGAGTACTTCACCGTCACCCGCACCCTGCAGGCTCCCCGGGAGCTGGTCTTCGAGACCCTGACCAAGCCCGAGCACTTCGCCGTGTGGTTCGGCACCGCGGCCGTCGAGGTGCCTCAGGACAGCCTCACGATGGACGTGCGTCCCGGCGGCGCCTTCCGCGCCGTGATGCTGCTGCCCGACGGCAACCGGATCGACTGGGCCGGGGAGTACAAGGTCGTCGAGCCGCCCTCGCACCTCGCGATGACGCTCACCGACCAGCCCGGCGACGACGCGGGGCTGCCCGTGCTCTTCGACCTGGAAGAGGCCGGCGAAGGCACCGTGCTCACCATCCGCCAGGACCGAAGCGACTTCTCCGACGAGCAGGTCGCCGCGACGATCGCCGGGTACAACTCATTCATCGACGACATCGAGCGCGTGCTGGAGAGCCTCCAGAGCGCCTGAACGCCGTCACAGCGCGCCCGGGCGGCGCAGCGCGCTCATCGCGAGCACGCTGCCCGCCCGGGCGCTCTCGCGTGAGTCGGCGCCGGCCAGCGCCGCCACGATGTAGCCCGCGGCGAAGGCGTCGCCTGCGCCCGTCGAGTCGACCACGTCGTCGACTCTGTCGACGGGCACCGCGGTCGTCTCGCCGTCCGCGGAGACGAGCACGGGCTCCGCGCCGCGCTTGACCACGTACACGCCGGCCGGCGCGACCCCGAGCTCGTCCGCTGCGGCCGCCTCGTCGGCGTTCGCGAAGACGACATCGGGCTCGAGCTCCGCCAGCAGGCGACGCAGCCGCTCGCCGCCCAGCGTGCGCATCATCGCGACACTCGACAGGTCGAGACTCACGCGGGCGCCCCCGGCAGCCGCGCGGGTCGCAGCATCCGTCACCGCCCGCGCGGAGAGGGGCGACGCGAAGCCGTAAAGCGGCAGGTGCACCCAGTCGGCGTCGGCGGTCCACGACGGATCGATGCGATCGAGCTCGGCTGCCGCGCCACGGTCGGTGATCATGGTGCGCTCGCCCACGGCGTCGACGAGCACCACGATCGAGCCCGTGCGGCCGTGCCGCTGCACCTGGACGTCGACGCCGGCGGCTTCGAGCGCGGCGACGAGCGCGACGGCCAGCGTGTCGTCGCCGACACGGCCGATGAAGCGGGACGGATGCTGCGTCGCCGCCGCGACCGCGACGTTCGCGGCGCTTCCGCCCCGCGTGAGACGCACTTCGGCGGGGTTGTCGGTGCCGCGCTCGAGCGTCGCGCCGCCGAGGACGATGAGGTCGGCGACGAGGTCGCCGATGACGACGAGCATCAGGCGTCGCCGGCGAGCGCCCGCGCGATACGGGCGCCGAGGTCGACGTTGCCGCGGTACACCGCGACGTTCACCTCAAGGCTGCGCCCTGCCGTCTCGCGCTGGAAGAAATCGAGCAGGAACGGTGTGGTGTCGTGGCCCGACACGCCCTCCGCGGCGGCCGCGGCGAGCGCCCGCGTCAGTACGTCGTCGTGCAACGCCGGGTCGAGCTGGCGATCGGCGGCGACGGGGTTCGCGACCAGCAGTGTCGACGAGATGCCCAGCGCGTCACGGGTGCGCGCGATCGCGGCGATCTCGGCGGGGGAGTCCACCGAGTACTCCACGTCGTAGCCCGAGTCGCCGACGTAGAAGCCGGGGTAGTCGGTGGTGCGGTAGCCGACCACGGCGAGGTTCAGCGTCTCGAGCCGTTCGAGGGTCAGCGCGATGTCGAGGATCGACTTGACGCCCGCACTCACGACCACGAGCGGAAGCCCGGCGAGGGTCGGCAGGTCGGCGGACTCGTCGAAGGTCTGCGCGGCACCCCGGTGCACTCCGCCGAGGCCGCCGGTCGAGAACACGCGCACGCCCGCCCGCGCCGCGAGGTGCGCGGTCGCGGCGACGGTCGTGCCCGCGCTGAGCCCCTTGACCACGGCGACGGGAACGTCGCGCACGCTCGCCTTCACGACGCCGTCGGCGGTCGAGAGGCGCTCGATCTCGTCGGGCGACAGGCCCACGGTGGGGCGTCCGTCGACGAGGCCGATCGTCGCCGGCACGACGCCGAGTGCGCGGACGCGGGCCTCGGCTTCGAGGGCGACCGTCAGATTGCGCGGCCGCGGCAGGCCGTGCGTGAAGATCGTGGACTCGAGCGCGAGCACGGGATCGCCCGAGGCGACGGCGTCGCGCACCTCCCGAGCGATGACAAGGGGATCGGACACGGGCACCCTTTCGATCCAGGCAGTTCGTCCGAGCCGGACAAGGACACAGTATCGAGCGGATGCCGCGACCCCCGGGGTCAGCCGCGCGGGCGGCGCCGCGCGCGGGGCGGATCCATTCCGAGGCGGATGCGCGTGCGCTTGCGCTCGATGACGATGAAGACGCTGCCGAGCGCCCAGAGCGGCACCTGCATGAGGAACGCGAGACGGAAGGCATCGAGGTTATAGGTCGCGGGCGTTCCCGCACCCTGGAGGTCGAGCGCGAGGCCGATGAGGAGGATCGCGAGGAGCGCCGCGAGGAAACCGCCCGCGTTCGTCACCCCGGTCGCGGTGCTGAGGCGGTGCGACGGATTGTGCGTGCGGGCGTGGTCGAACGCGATCATCGACGCGGGTCCGCCGGTCGCCAGGGCGACAGCGAGTGCGAGCAGGAGCCACAGCGGCGCTGGCCCCGGGTAGGCGATCACGACGAGCCAGGCGATCGCCTGCACGGCGACGGTGGGCAGCACGAGCGCCCGCGAGCGCAGGTGGGGGATGCGGCGCGACAGCTCGCCCATGATCGGCCCGAGCGCCATGCCCACCACGACGTACAGCGACATGATCGACGCGGCCTCGGCCGTCGTGCGCCCCTCGCCCGCAGTGAGGAAGGGCATGCCCCACAGCAGCACGAACGCGGTACCCGCGAACGGCGTCGTGAAGTGCGACCAGAACGCCAAGCGGGTACCCGGGTGCGCCCAGGCCGCACGGATGCCGACCCCGGTGTCGACCGACGACGTCACGACCCGGATCGCGCCGGTGTCGGTGTCCACCGACACGTCCTCGTCGCGGTCGGGCGGGTGGTTGCGGATGAGCAGGAAGACGAGGATCGCGAACAGCACGCCGAGCCCGGCGATGCTGCCGAACGTGATGGTCCAGCTGGTGGCGTGCAGCAGCGCCGCGAGCGGGATCAGCGCAACCAGCTGTCCCGCCTGGCCCACGATGCCCGTGAGCTGCACCATGATCGGGCCGCGCTGCGCGGGAAACCACGTCGCGATGAGTCGCAGCACACCAGGGAAGACCGCCGCATCTCCGGCGCCCAGCAGCATGCGCGCGAGGATCGCCACACCGACGCTGGGGGAGATCGCCATGGTCAGCTGTCCCACCGCCATCAGCAGCATCCCGACCGTCATGATCGGCCGCGCGCCATATCGGTCGAGAAGGACGCCGATCGGGATCTGCATCCCGCCGTACACCGCGAGCTGCACCACCGCGAACATCGACAGCGTCGCAGCGTCCGCGTCGAAGCGCGCCGCGGCGTCCACGCCCACGGCGCTCAGCGACGAGCGGTTCGTGATCGCGAGGACGTACGCGGCGACGCCGACGGTCCAGATCACCCAGGCATATGCTCCCGGCCCCGTCGCGCGAGGGCGGGACAGACTGTGCACCCTTCCACAGTAGTCACCGCGACGGATGCTGCCGCTCGCGCCCGCCCATTCACCGGGCCGTCCGGCGGGGGAGCCGAGCAGCGCCTTTGCGGCAGCATCCGTCTCCTGTCAACCCCCTCCCTGATTCAGCTGGGGATGCGGGAGCGTAAGCGCGGGACCATTCGTCCCGATACAGGGGAGGGCCCTCGCCGCGCCCCGGAAAGGACACCTCGCATGAGTATCGGAGCAGGCATCGCCCTCTTCGCCATCGGAGCGATCCTCGCGTTCGCGGTGAACGTGGAGGTCGAGTGGGTGAATCTCGACATGATCGGCTACATCCTCATGGGTGCCGGAGCCGTCATCTTCCTGGTCGGCATCGTGCTGATGGCCCGTCGCCGCCGCACGGAGACCGTCACACGGACCGCCGTCGACCCCACCGTCAACGAGCAGGTCACACGCCGGAGCACGAGCACGACGGACGACGCCGCCGGACTCTGAACAACGGCTCTCCGGCCGCGGGCGCTGCGGCGCCCGCGGCCGGAATCGTTTCAGGGCGAGGCGTGCTGATCGTCAGGGTCGGCGGTCGCCTGTATCGACGCTCGGAACGCTTCGACGCCACGCGTCTCGATGGGCGCGCCGAGGGTCGCGGCATGATCGCCGCGAAGAGACTCCCAGCGCTCGCGCGACATCACGAAGCGGTTGTGCAGCACGGCGACGCCTTCGCGAGCCACATTCAAGGCGCCGTCTGACTCGTAGCCCACACGCCGTGACACGGCGTTGGACGGACCGTTGTCGACGAAGGCGCCCGACGTCGCCTCGCGCGCCCCGAGGCCCTCGAAAGCGAGATGCAGGGCGAGCATGCGCATACGGGTGCCGATCCCGCGCCCCTGGTGAGCGCGCCCCAGCCACGATCCTGTCGTGACACGGCGCAGCACCGGCCACTCATTCGCCGTCAGACCCTGAACGCCGGCGGGGATGCCGTCGTGCAGGACCGCGAGCTCGAGCACGAACGCATCGGGGGAGACGCGGCCTCGGATGCCCCATTGGAACGACAGCACGCTCCGCGCCACATCGTCGGCTGCGCCTCGCGACCACGGGTGCTCGAACGGCATCATCTCAGGATCATGGATGCCTCGACCCGCCAGTTCCGCGAGCTGCACGAGGAGTGCGTCGTCGATCCAGCGGAGCTCGAGGTCGCCCGCGCGCACCGACACCGCCGAGGCGGGCCAGAGCCGGGCGAGCGCGTCGGTGTGCGGCATCCCGGAAGTCTGCCAGACGGCTGAATCAGGAGGTAGAGTGACCATGCGCCCATTATCAATGGGCGATTGCCCATTAGGAGTGGAATGCCGACCGGTCATGCGCTTCAAGACGCCCGCGGAGTCTTGCTGGACGCAGGACGAGATGTTCTCGCGACGCACGGCGCTGCCGCGCTCACCAGCAGGTCGATGACGGAGAAGTCCGGCGTCGCGAAGGGTGTCCTGCACCGCCACTTCGAAGACTTCGATGCGTACGTCGCGGCATTGGTCGCGGACGAGGCCGTTCGCATCCAGGCGATCGAGCCGCGTGTGGCGGACTCCGCCGCGGCGGCGACGACGGATGTGATCGAGCAGACCTTCACCTCGACGATGCTCGGGCTCGTGAGCCTCGTCATCGGCCGCGCCAGCGTGCGGCGGCGCGTCGGGGATGGCTCGCCCGGCATTCCGCTCCTGGGCGATGCGACGACGGCTGTCGCCGACGTCCTCGCCGCGGGGCGCGAGGTCGGCTGGATCCGGGAGGACGCCGACGTTCCCGTTCTGGCGTTGGCGCTCGCAGGCAGCGCCTATCTCCTGTCCGCGGGGGCATCAAGCGCCCTTCCGGATCACGAAGCGGTGCGAGAAGTCGTCGAGTCGATCCTCGCAGCCTCTCTCTGAACCCAGCCGGAGTTCGACCCGGCCCTACTCGCGCTCGACCGGAAGCCAGAGCTCGCACGTCGCGGTACTGAAGTCGGGGGAGCGGTCGAGCACCGCCACGATGGACGGGCCCGGGCGCAGTCGCCAGGGGTTGGAAGGGAACCATTCGCTCGCCGTTGCGGCCCAGGTCGATTGAAGTGCGGCGGGGTATGGGCCTTCCGTGCGGAAGACCGCCCACGCGCCGGCCGGAACCTCGATCACATCGAGATCATCGGGCGGGGAGACGTCCTCACCGACCGCGACGCCGTGGAGGTAGATCAATTCGCTTCCCTCGGTGTAGTCGGCGTCCACGTCGGCGCTCACCTGCAGCAGCCCAGCCGGCTCGGTGCTGCTCAGCTCCTTGAGCCGGGCGTGCTCGGTGACGGGCAGAGAGACGATGTGGGCCTGGATGTGCGGATTGACGCCTTCGTGGATGAGAGGCACGCGTGCGGCATGACCGATCAGCAGGAAGGCCGGTCGGTCGGCGATACGGGTGTCCATGGGTGTGTTCCCTTCTACGGTCAGGCGGAACCTGAGCTGCGGTTGCGATCGAAGGGGACCGCCGTCGCGGCGCACATCAGCGGGGCTCGCACCGTGCACCGCCCGGAACGCACGACCGAACGCCTCGGTGGAGCCGTAGCCATGGCGCACCGCGATGTCGAGCATCTCGCCGTCGCCGAGCACATCGGCAGCAGCGACCGTCATTCGCCGACGCCGGATGTACTCCGAAAGCGGCATGCCCGCCAGCGACGAGAACGTGCGACGCACGTGGTACTCGGTGGTGCCGAGGCTCGCGGCGAGCCCGGCGAGGTCGACGTCGTCCGACAAGTCGGCTTCGGCGACCTCGATCACCCGGTTGAGAATCGCGATCACGGTTCCTCCTTCCACACCAGCCTCGTCGGGCGCGCACGGAGGCGCCCGACTATCGCGGTTCGATTCGATCGTGCCGCACCGGACGTCAGAAGGGCGGGTTCTCCGGCGGTTCTGCGATCCGCTCGAGCAACGCGCGGACGCGTTCTCGCAGACCCGCGAACGGGTTCGTGGTGTGATGCCCGCTGGGAAAATCAACCTCGATGCTGCCGTCCTCCCGCCTCTGATGCCGGAGCAGCGTGGTGTCTTTCAGCGCGTGGTCGGGGTCGCACAGCGGATCGAGGTTCGCAATGTCGGTTACGCCGCGACCACGACCGTGATAGGCGCAGTGGTGATCGATGTCTCCGTCGATCGCGAGGCGGTCGCAGCCGTCGCGAGCGCACGTGCCATGCACCAGAGCCAGCCACTCTCGTTGCGCACGGGTGGCCTTGCGGGATCGGCGGTCCATATCGAGGATGACACCGGTGACCGGCTCGGTGATCACCCTTGTGAATGCGCCGGCGTCGAGCAGCATCTGCCGTGCGGTGGCATCGTCGATCGTTCCGATTCCGGGGATCAGGCAGTCACTGTTCAGATCCAGACCCGCCACCTCGGTGGAGGTCGCCGGGACGCGCACGCTCGCCCTCGCCGCGGGAACGAGCCGGTCGAGAGGAACGGTCACGAGCACCTTCGACTTCACTCGAGTGACGTCGCCGCCGATCAACATGTCAGCGAACAGATCCGCACGGACCTGCCCTGTCGTGCGACCGTCGAGCTGGACCGCAGGCATCTGCTTCGCCGTCAGCGAGAGTTCGCGGTCGAAAGCGTGTGCACGATCTGTTGTGACCATCGCATATACCCACGACATGCCGTCAGCGATGTCCTCGACGTACACCGCGCGTCGAGCGAAGGCGGCTGCGTGCCGCTGCGTGCGGGTGCACGCCGTCAACCGGTCGGCGACCAGGCGAGCCTGCCGGCGGGTGCCGCTGACCGTGGACGACACGGCGATATCGCGCATCAGCTCATCGAACCCGCCGCTCGCATCGGGCACGCTCTCGATCAGCGGCATCTGGGCGAGTACGGCCTTCACATGCGCGATCGATATCAGCCCATCGCGCGCGGCCTGCCAAACGCGGGGGAGTTGCGCGAGCGCCCGCTGCGCCACGGCCGCCGACGACCGCACTTCGCCCTCCGTGAGGCGCAGCCGCGACGACGCCTCGAGAGCTGCGCACCGCTCCGCCAGCGTGGCATCGCCGCCGAGCGATGGAAACCCTCCGGCCAGGCGCGGATCGAAGTCCACGTTCACGTACAGCTCAGGATGTGCGCGCGCGAAGTCGAGTACCTCGGCGAGATGCTCGCTCTGCCGCGCCGCACGCCGGTTCATCTCGAACTGCGCTGACTCCGCGTCCCCGAACAACTCCCTGAGCACGAACGCATGGCCCACATGGCCAACGGTCGGCGAGAGGGCTTCCACGAATCGAGTTTAGTACTTATCTTCGATTCTGCATAGCCCCAACGTGATCTTCGATCGAAGATGCGGCACACGGTCGCGCCGAACAGGCCGGCCGGAGAGACTCTGCGTCGCGTCGCGTGCTTCCAGCATGTGGGGACGACGGCGCCCGTGACACTCGCTGTGTCGTCCGCATCCAACGCGTGCACACGACACCGCAAGCTGAACGCCGACGAAGTTGATCTCACAGTCCCGGCTCAATAGGTATTCAGGGGAGCCCGTGAGATTCCCGCGTCCCGCGGTCTCCGGGCGAGTTGACATAATGTGCATTATCGGCGCGATCAGGAAGCAGCGCAGAAGGAACCCCTTCCGGACCCTCGTTCCAGAAGGGGTTCCCGGAAGGGGTCCTTCACAGAGGTTCGCCCCACACGTTCCGCGTCGCGCGCTCGACCGCCGCGCGAAGCCACAGAGTCAACCGGATGACTCTCCCTGACCGTGTTACACCGCTGTAGTTTCGCCACACGCCCACCGCAACCCGCTGAGCGGTGTGGATCAGACGACCCAGTCGCCGTCCCGCATGAGCACGCGGCCGGCCAGCTCGTTCGACTCGCGCCAGGCCTGTATCCGCGTCGGTCGCAGCACGAGGAAGACGTACCCGGGCAGCCCGCGCGGGTCCCAGTCGGCCTGCGCCGCATAGGCCTCGCCGAGCGATGCGTCGTCGTCCACTCCCGTCGACCGCTCGAGCACGACGTCGATCATCGCGACATCGCGCGTCGGGCCGACCGCGAGGCGCGCGACCCCGGACGCCCCGAGGTTGCGCGCCGTCACCGAGCGGCCCTCCAGTGCGATGACGGCCCGGTCCCCGATCCACGCCAGCGACAGCGGCACGAGATGCGGTGCCGCCCCGGGAGATGCCGTCGCCACCCAGACGTCAGCCGCCGGAGCAGTCAGCGCCGTGAGCAGATCGGCCTTGCGGGTGACGCGGTCACGGGGTTCAGGCATCCGTTGCTCCCTTGATTTCGGCGGGAGTCAGTCTGTCAGACGGTGACGCGCGATTCGCTCCCCAGAGAACGATTTCCTAGGCTCGAAGCATGCTGGAGTCGCTCACCGGGTTCGTCGTGGTGGGCGTGGCGATCCTCGTGGGGTGGATCCTCGGTCGCATCGACCTGCTCGGCGAGCACGCACGTCCCGTGCTCGCGCGCCTGACCTTCTTCGTGCTCTCGCCGTTCCTGCTGTTCGTGGTGCTGGCGCAGGCCGACGTCCACACGCTGTTCTCGGCGCTCCTCCCGGTGTCGGCGATCGCGGCCGTGGCGGTCATCCTCGTCTACGCGGTCGTCGCCCGTCTCATCTGGCGGCGCTCCGCCGGCGACACCGTGATCGGCGCCCTCAGCGCGGGTCAGGTCAACTCGAACAACATCGGCATCCCGCTGTCGCTGTATCTCCTCGGCAGCGCAGCGTATCCCGCGCCGGTGATCCTCATGCAGCTGCTTGTGTTCACCCCGATCACGATGGCGATCCTGGATGCCGTCACCACCGCGCGCGCATCCCTCTGGCGGGCCGTGGTCCGGGTGGCGACCAACCCGATCGTGGTGGGCTCGGTGCTGGGCACACTCGTCTCGGTGCTGGGGATCGAACTGCCGCCGGTCGTGATGGAGCCGGCGATGCTCATCGCGAACGCGTGCGTGCCGATCCTCCTGATCGCCTACGGCATCTCGCTGCACGGGCAGCGCGTGCTCGGCGCGTCCGGGCGCCGACGCGACATCGTCCTCGCGACGACCCTCAAGCTCATCGCGATGCCGGTGATCGCCTGGGCGGTCGCCGAGTTCGTGTTCGGCCTCTCGGCGCACGACGTGCTCATCGTGACGGTGCTCGCCGCGCTCCCGACAGCGCAGAACGTGTTCAACTACTCGCAGCGGTACGACGTCGGAGAGACGATCTCGCGCGACACCGTGTTCCTCACGACGATCGGCTGCGTTCCGGTGCTGATCCTGGTCACGCTGCTGCTCGGCTGATCCGCCTCGCCGGGCTACGGACGCACGATCTCGTGCAGCATGCCCAGCACGAGCCGCGTCCCGTCCCCGTCGCGCAGCACCGTGAAGAGCGTGTGGGTGCAGGCTCGGCAGCGGACGATCGCCGCCGTCTCGTCGAGTTCCACGACGGCCGCGGCGACCGGTGAGGCATCGCCGCAGCCGCCGCACACGCCCACCAGCGCGGTGACGTCCGCGTCGAACACGTCCCACAGCATCCCCGCCGCGGCATTGCCGTCGACGACGCTCGCGGCGTTCTCGGCACGCATCATGCACCTCCGAAGCGTTCGGTCCTGATCCGGGCGGCCGGATGGCCCAACCCGACGAGCGCGTCGGCGACGTGCTCGACGAACCCCGTGGGTCCGCACACGTACACGATCGGCTCCCGCCCCGGCTCCCAGGTCGCGGCGCGCAGTGCGTCGTCGTCCAGCCGCCCGACCGGATCCGTCCACCCGTCGGGCGCCGCGCGGGTGTACCGCCACGTGACCCCCACTCCCCCGTTTCCGGCGAGCCCATCGAGCTCATCGCGATATATCGCGTCTGCCGCGGTGCGGACGGAGTAGAGCAGGCGGACGGATGCTGCAGCTCCGGCATCCGTCGCAGCCCGCACCATCGCCATCAGCGGCACGATGCCCGACCCGCCGGCGATGAGCTGCACGGGCGCCTCTCCCCCGGGTCGCCACACGAAGTAGCCCCCGAGGGGTCCCTTGACCTCGAGTTCGTCTCCGGGCAGCACGTCCTCCACGAGATACGGCGACACCTCACCGTCGGGGATCTCGTCGACCGCCAGCTCGATCGTCTCGGCAGGGCCGTACGAGCCGAGCGAATACGACCGCACCGCCTGGTAGCCGTCCTCCGCGGTGAGCCGGATGTCGACGTGCTGGCCCGCCGTGTTGCCCGGCCACCCCGGGACCTGAAGGCGCAGGATGCGCGCCGAGGGTGTCGCGGGCAGCGCCTCGACGACGCGGCCGGGCCGCCAGCCGCCGACCGTCACCAATACCGCTCCTCGGTCCACGGATCGCCGTGCATGTTGTAGCCGTTCTGCTCCCAGAATCCGGGCTCGTCGTCCTGCATGAGCGTGAGCCCGCGCACCCACTTGGCGCTCTTCCAGAAGTACAGGTGCGGTACAAGCAGCCGTGCCGGCCCGCCGTGCTCGGGGTCGAGCGGCTCGCCCTCGAACTCGAACGCGACCCACGCCTTGCCGCCGAGCAGGTCCTCCATCGGCACGTTGGTCGTGTAGCCGCCGTAGGAGTGCGCCATCGCGTACTCGGCGTCGGTCTCGACCGTGTCGAGCAGAGTGTCCAGCGACACGCCGCGCCAGGACGTGCCGAGCTTCGACCATCGCGTCACGCAGTGGATGTCGGTGTCGACGTCCTCGATCGGCAGGGCCATGAACTCGTCCCACGTCCACGAGACCGCGTCGCCACCCTCGGTGCGGATGCCGAAGCGCCAGTCGTCCTGCTCTATCCGCGGCGTCGGCCCGGCCGACAGCACCGGGAAGTCCTCCGTCAGGTACTGCCCGGGCGGCAGTCGCGGATCGCTCTCGCGGCGACGCGCTCCGAATCCTCTCGACACGACGGCCATCGAAACCCTCCTCCTGCACGCCACACCGGGCGCGCACGCTCACGGTCACGCACGCTCACGCTAGCGCGCTGCGGGCCGCGAAGGCGATGGGCATCGGGCAACACACGTTTCACGGTCGCTTGCAAGTTCGATGTGGGGTCTAAGCTTTAGCCGCACCACGTACAGGGAACTCTCAGAAAGGCCCCTCATGTCCACTGCATCCGAAGCCGAGAAGTCGGCCGTCAACGGAATCCGCACGGCGCTCGGCGTCGGCGGCGTCCTCGCCATCATCGTCGGCATCCTGATCCTGGTCTGGCCGGGCAAGACCGCCGCGGTCATCACCGCGATCATCGCGATCTACGCGATCGCCGCCGGCCTGGTCTACGCCGGTCTCGGGATCTTCTCGAAGACCAAGGGCGGCTGGGCTCGCGTCGGCCACATCGCGCTCGGCATCCTGTTCATCATCGCCGGTGTCGTCGCCCTCTTCAACCTCGGTCAGACCACCGCGTGGCTCGCGCTGTTCCTCGGCATCCTCATCGGAATCATGTGGATCGTCGAAGGCATCGTGGCGCTGTCGACGCTCGGAGACGCGTCGTCGAAGGGCTGGTCGATCTTCTTCGCCATCCTGAGCATCATCGCCGGTATCGTCGTGCTCTTCGCGCCGGTCTGGGGTGTCGCGATCCTCTGGTGGATCCTCGGCATCTCGCTGGTCGTGCTCGGTGTGATCAACGTCGTCCGCGCCTTCACCTTCAAGGGCGACATCTGATCCGCGACGGAAACGTCATCGGCCCCGGGAGCGGAAGCTCCCGGGGCCGACTCGTGCCTGTGATCGGATCAGCCGACGGGCAGGTGCCGGTTCCACCAGTCCAACACCGCGTCGAAGCGCTGGACGCGGTGCCGCGGCTGACCGGCGCGCGTGAGCTCGTGGTTCTCTCCGGGGAACACCAGCAGTTCGGCCTCGGTCCCCTGGCGCTTGAGCGCCGAGTAGTAACGCGTCGCCTGCTCCAGCGGGCAGCGGAAATCGAGCTCGGAGTGCATGACCAGGGTCGGGGTCGTGACCTGGCCGACAACGGCCATGGGGCTCTGCCGCGCGATGTCCTCCACCGAGACGCCGACGTACTCGTCGCCGAAGAACGAGCCGATGTCGCTCGTTCCCTGGAACGAGAGCGGCTCGAGGAAGCCGCGCTCCACGATCGCCCCGGCGAACCGGTGGTCGTGCGCGATGACCCACGCGGTGAGGTATCCGCCGTACGAGCCGCCCTGCACGCCGACCCGTTCTCCGTCCAGGCGCGTGTCGTCCGCGATCGCCCCCTCGAGGAAGTCGATGACGTCGGCGAAGTCGACGGTGCCCATCTGCTGACGGATGCTGCGCCCATGCGCCCGCCCGTAGCCCGCGGATCCGCGGGGATTGGAGTAGACGACTGCGTAGCCCGCATCGACCAGCACCTGCGTCTCGTCGAACAGGTGCACCCCGTACGAGGCGAAGGGTCCGCCGTGGATCTGCAGGATGACCGGGAACGGACCCTCGCCCTCCGGCGTCGCGACCCACCCGTGCACCGGGTAGCCGTCGCGACCGGTGACCGTCAGCTCCCGCGGAAGGGCGATGCCGGATGCTACGGCCCGAGCCCCGAACGCGGTCAGCGTCCGCGCGGCACCGTCCTCGATGAGCACGAGTTCGCCGAACGAGTCGGGCTGGGACACCGCTGCCACGATGCGGCCGCCACCGGTGGCGTGACCGCCGACCTCGACGTCTCCGCCGAGGAGCTCTGTGACCCCGCCGTCACGCGTGACCCGCAGGAGTCGCACGCGACCGCGTGCGGCATCCTGCACGAGGAAGCCCTCGCCGTCCACCCGAAGGTGCCCCTCGCCGAGGTTCAGCGCATCGGCGTCGGTGACGCGCCTGGCGCCGCTGTGCCCGACGAGCCACAGTCCGACGCCGGGGGCGATGAAGTCCACGCCGTCGCCGACCTCGTGCGCGAGGAGGGCGATCGTGCCGTCCGGCGAGACGACCGCTTCGTAGATCGCGATGCCCGCATCGGTTCCGAGCACCTCGCGCTGCCCGGAACCGTCCACCGCGAGGGCGATGATGCGGTCGCGCAGATCACGACGGTCCGACTCGATCTCGTCGGGGACGGTGAGGATCTCGCGTCCGTCGGCGGTGAAGACGACCCCGCCGTGGGATGCCGCGCCCTCCGTCAGCTGGCGCGCCTCGGCGGCGACCAGCGTCTTCTTGGGCGGCGTCTCGTCATCGGGGCGCACCGCGGATGCGGGCTCGTAGAACGGCTCGGCGTCCACTGCGGGAGCGGCGATCACGAAGACGTGGGCGGGGCGGTCGCCGATGTAGCCGAGGCCGTTCGCGTGCCAGCGCACGCCGGTGATGTGCCGCGGCGCCTCGGCCGCGGCATCCAATCCCTCCACGCTGCCGTAGCGGCCCTTCTCGGGCACGCGCGCGACGAATGCGATGCTCGCGCCGTCGGGCGACCAGGCGAAGTCCTCGACGCCCAGCACCGCGTCGGTCGCCTGCACCGGCTCGCCGCCGGCCGCGGCGACCACGTGCACCTGCGGCTTGCCCTTGGCGTCGCCGCGCACGAACGCGATGCGCGTCGCGTCGGGCGAGAGCTTCGGGGCGCCGTCGGCGGTGCCGCGCGTGAGACGGCGCGGCGTGCCGTCGGGCAGATCGACGCGCCACACCTGGCCGACGTTGCGGTTGGCAGCGATGTCCGGGCGCGAGGTCGCGAAGACGGCGAACGAGCCGTCGGCGGCGATCTCGGGACGCCCGACCGAGACGAGGGTCTCGATGTCGTTCGCCTTCATCGGCTCACTCCGTCCCGAACGACGAGACGTCGCCGACGAGTCGGGTGTTGTCGGCCGGCACCGGGTCCAGCGCCGCCTGCGCGACCTCGGCGGCGAACTCCGACACGTTGTAGAGCTTGCCCGCGTCCTCACGGCGGGCGGCGATCGCGCCCGGGTTGGCCCGCTCGAGCAGCGTCGCCGTGATGGTGCCCTCGATCATGTCGCCGGAGACGACGACGAACTCGACACCGCGCTCGGTGAGAGCGGGGATGCGCTCGCGCAGGGCGTCCTCGCCGGCGCGCTTGGACAGCGCGACCGGCTCATACTCCGGCATCGTCGGGGTCGTGCGGATGAAGTGGGCCTGGTGGCTCGTGACGAACACGACGCGCGAGCCGTCGCCGAGCAGGGGCAGCGCGGTCTCGAGCACGTTCACCTGCGCGTCGCGGTTAAGCAGGAGCGCGTAATCCTCGGCCATGCCCGACTCCATGCCGCCCGACGCGTTGAGCACGAGGATCTCGAGCGAGCCGAACGTGCTCGCGACCTCGTCGAACATCGCCTGGACCGAGGCGGGATCGGTGAGGTCGGCACCGACCACGAGCACCTGGACGCCCAGCTCGCGCAGCTCGCCGGCGAGCTTCTCGGCGCGCGGAGCCTTGTTGCGGTAGTTGATGACGACGTTCGCTCCGGCCTGTGCGAGGTAGCGGGCCGTGTCGGCGCCGATGCCGCGGGACGAACCCGTCACGAGGGCGGTCTTGCCGCTCAGCGAGCTCTCGGGAAGCGGGGTCAGAGTCTGAGTCACGTGTAGACCCTACCTGCTAGGTTCGAGCTGAGGAGGCGCACCGTGGAGCTCATCGAGGTCGTCGAACAGTGGGCATGGATCGGCTGGCTCGTGCTGATCCTGGTCTTCCTCGTGATCGAGATGCTGACGCTCGACTTCACATTCCTGATGCTCAGCATCGGCGGACTCGCGGGCCTGGTCACCGACCTGCTCGGCGCTCCGATCTGGCTCCAGGTGATCATCGCCGCCGGCGTCGCCGCCGCCCTCGTTCTCCTGCTGCGTCCGCCTCTGCTGCGACGATTGCGCCGCGGAGAGGATCCGACGCCGTCGAACGTCGACGCCCTCATCGGCCTGGGCGGCACGGTCGTCTCGTCGGTCGGCGCGCATGGCGGTCAGGTCAAACTCGCCAACGGCGACGTCTGGACCGCGCGCTCCGAGGCCGGCGACCTCGAGCCCGGAGCCCGGGTGCGCGTCAGCCGCATCGACGGCGCGACCGCGATCGTCCGCTCCGACTCCCCCGACCCGCTCACCCCCGCACCGGAGGACCCGCTCGCATGAACGACTTCACCTCGGCCATCCCCACGGCGATCGGGTGGATCCTCGCGATCGCCGTCTTCATCTTCGTGCTCGTCGTCATCTTCCGGTCCATCCGGATCATCCCGCAGGCCAGCGCCGGCGTCGTCGAGCGCCTGGGCCGGTACCACAAGACGCTCACCCCCGGGCTGAACCTGCTCGTCCCTTTCATCGACCGCCTGCGACCACTGCTCGACATGCGCGAGCAGGTCGTGTCGTTCCCGCCGCAGCCGGTGATCACCGAGGACAACCTCGTCGTCTCGATCGACACGGTTGTCTACTTCCAGGTGACCGACGCCCGCGCAGCGACGTACGAGATCGCGAACTACCTGGGCGCCGTCGAGCAGTTGACGACGACCACGCTCCGCAACGTCGTCGGCGGGCTGAACCTCGAGGAAGCGCTGACGAGCCGCGACAACATCAACGGCCAGCTGCGCGTGGTCCTCGACGAGGCCACCGGCAAATGGGGCATCCGCGTCTCCCGCGTCGAGCTCAAGGCCATCGATCCGCCGCACTCGATCCAGGACTCGATGGAGAAGCAGATGCGCGCCGAGCGCGAGCGTCGCGCCACGATCCTCACCGCGGAGGGCTCCAAGCAGTCCCAGATCCTCGAAGCCGAGGGCCGAAGGCAGGCCGAGATCCTCAAGGCAGAGGGCGACAAGCAGGCCGCTGTCCTCCGCGCCCAGGGTGAGGCCGAAGCGATCCAGACCGTGTTCGACGCCATCCACTCCGGCAACCCCGACGACAAGCTGCTGGCGTACCAGTACCTGCAGACGCTCCCGAAGATCGCCGACAGCGCATCGAGCAAGCTCTGGATCATCCCGAGCGAGTTCACCGAGGCGCTCAAGGGCCTGACGGGCTCCTTCGCGGGCGTGATGACGGATGCCGCGGCCAAGGGTCGCGCGTCTGCCGCAGGAGGACCCGCGCCCGGCGGACCGCCGCCCGCTGTCACCCCGCCCACCCCGTGACCCACCCCTGGTTCGAGGGCGTCGCGACGCCGCGCGTCCTCGCCCACCGAGGCCTAGTGACGCCCGATGCCGCCCGCGCCGGCATCGTCGAGAATTCCTTCGCGGCGGTCGCCGCGGCGCACTCGGCCGGGGCGCACTACGTCGAGTCGGACTGCCACCGTACCGCGGACGGTGTCGTCGTCCTGTTCCACGATGACGACCTGTCGCGCGTGACCGGCGACCCGCGGCGGATCTCCGATGTGACGGTGCGCGAGCTCGAGCACCTGATGGCAGCGCGGGGTGGGCTCATCACGCTGGCGCAGGCCCTGAACGCCTTCCCGACCGTGAGGTTCAACCTCGACGTGAAGGCGACGGATGCCGCGACCGCCGTCGGCACCGCGATCGCGCCGTTCGCCGACCGGGTGCTCGTGACGAGCTTCTCGGACGAACGGCGCCGCGCCGCGCTGGGCGCGGCGCGGGCCGTGGGCGAGGCGTCGGGGCGCAGCATCCGTCCCGCCACCTCCGGTGGCCGCGGCACCATCGGACGCGTGCTGGCCGCCGTGTCGGCGCGCTCGGATCGGCTGGTCGCGCGGGCTCTGGCCGGCATCGACGCGCTCCAGGTCCCCGAGCGACAAGGCCGCCTGCGCATCGTCAAACCTCGGCTCGTCGCGGCGGCGCACCGGCACGACGTCGAGGTGCACGTGTGGACCGTGAACGCCCCCGACGACATGGTCAGGCTGGTCGAGATGGGCGTCGACGGCATCGTCACCGACCGCGCGGACGTCGCGCTCGCCGCCCTCGCCTAACATGGGGTGGTAACGGTCCGCATCTCCCCCTGTGCATCGACTGTGAAAGGTCGATGAACAGGGCCCCTTCGGATGATCCGCTCAGGTCACTTCGTTATACCTGTACAGCGACGAGAGGACCACAAAATGGCAGACCGCAGCCTGCGCGGCATCCGACTCGGCGCCCAGAGCCTACAGAGCGAAGAGGGCGTCGTGTTCCATGAGCGCGCACAGCACATCTACTCGTGCACGTCGTGTGGACGTGACACGACTTTGACCTTCGCGGCCGACGCCGAGGTTCCGCCCGCCTGGGAGTGCCGCACGTGCGGTGCCGAGGCGCTGCTGCGGGTCGGCGACGGCACCGCGACCGTCGACCACTCCGGCGACAAGACGCCTCGCAGCCACTGGGACATGCTCCTGGAGCGCCGCACCATCCCCGAGCTGGAAGAGCTGCTCGAGGAGCGCCTCGCTTACGTCCGCGCCCGCCGCGGCGCCGGCGAGGCCGTGACGGTGGACAAGCTCAGCGCCTGACCCGCGCTTCGCGCGACGCCGGCCCTACGGGGCCGGCGTTTTCGCGTGCCCGCGGGAGCGCCGCCGCACGATGATGCCGAGCCCTGCGAGCACGATCACGCTGCCCCATGACAGCAGCGCGTTCAGCGACGACCCGATGAGGACGGCAGGCGTGAGACCCGTCCGCAGGGGCACGTCGGTGAGCATGTGTCCCGGTTCATCGGCCGGGAGTCCGTCGATCGTGGATCCGTCGGGCGCGATCACCTGACTCGTGCCCACCGTCGACAGGTTGACGACGGAGCGGCCCGTCTCGATCGCGCGCAGCCGCGCGACCGCGAGCTGCTGCAGGTTCTCGTCGGTGCCCCGGAAGTCGGCGTTGTTCGTCTGGAAGAGGTAGACGCGCGCACCGTCGCGAGCACCCTCCCAGACGAGCGCGTCGTAGATGACGTCGAAGCAGATGGCGAGCCCGACGAGGGTGCCGTCGACGTCGAACACCGGAGGCGTCGTACCGGGCGTGTAGTCGCGGCCGATCATCCCGATGAGATCGGGGGCGATGGACGCGTAGAACTCCCGGTCCGGCACGTATTCGCCGAACGGCACCGGATTGCGCTTGTCGTAGGTCTGCTCGATGCCGGTGCCCTCGCGCCAGAGGAACGACATGTTGAAGTACTCGTCGCCGCGCTTGTCGATGCGGTTGGCGATCAGCGGCGCGCCCACCTGCCTGACCACGCGGTCGAGGGCGGCTGCGACGACGGGCGCCCCGGCGGGGTCGACATCCACGCTCCCCTCCGGCCAGAGCACGACGTCGACGTCGTCAGCGCCGAACAGCGGCGTCGTCGCGTCGTACTGCGAGGCCAGGATGTCTCCGGCCTCGCGCTCGTCGAAGTAGCCGGCGGGGCCGTTCCCCTGCACGCTCGCGACGCGCATCGAGCCCGCGGGAGTCGTCGCCCACGCGGGGACGACCACGAGCGCGGTCGCGACGAGGGCGAGCACCCCGACCGGGAGGAAGGGACGGATGCCGCCACCCCGCGCCCGCCGCGGAGATCTGACGAGTTCCACCGCGGCGGCGACGAGCGCGACGATGAGGAAGGTGAGCCCGGCGGTGCCGGTCCACGAGACCACCTCGGCGAACGGGCCGTTCACCTGGGAGGTGCCGACGCGCCCCCAGGGGAATCCTCCATACGGGAAGCCGCCGATCACCGCTTCTTTCGCGGTCCACAGCCCCGCGACGAGCACCGCAGTCAGCAGAATCCGCCCGCGGCGGGGAACGACCTGCGGCACCCAGCGATAGGCCAGCGAGATGAGCACCGCTCCGCCCGCGACGAACAGAGCTTCGAGGACCGAGAGCGCGAGCCACGGAAGCGGCCCCACCCACTCGGCGGTGAAGTCGACGTTGAGCAGATAGAACGCGAGACCGTACGCGAGCCCCGTCAGGAACGCTCCCCCCGCCCGCCGCCCGATGAGCGTCAGGAGCGCCAGCGCGACCGACACGAAGGCCATCGGCCACCACGCGACCGAGGGGAAGGCCAGGTCGAACAGCACTCCGGCCAGCACCGAGAGGGGGACCGCCGCCCACAGCGGGAAGATCGGGCGAGGTGGCACGGGATCAGCCTAAGCGAGCGGAACGGCCATCCTTCGCCGCGTCGGCGTCGCTAGACGCCGGAGTACGCGACGATGCCGCGGCGCACGGCATCCAAAGCCTTGCGGGCCGTGCCCGCGATCGGCTGATCGGCGACGATCGACAGCTGATCGAGCAGGTCGATGGTCTGCTTGGACCAGCGCACGAAGTCGCCGGCCGCCATGTCCGCCTCGATCAGCACGCGATCGAGCATGCCGCCGCGGGCCCACGTGTGCATGGCCTGTGCGAGACCGGCTGAGACCGGCTCGGTGCCGGGCAGCCTGTGCTCCTGCTCGAGGTCGTCGAGCTCCTGCCACAGCGACAGCGTCGCCTCGAACGCCGGACGGAATGCACCGCGCGGCAGCCCTCGCTCCCCCGGGCCGCCGTCGTCGCGCCTCGGCTCGTACACGAGCGAGCAAGCCAGCGCGGCCAGGGATGCGGCATCCAGGTCCTTCCAGATGCCACGCCGCAGCGATTCGGCGACGAGCAGGTCCCGCTCGCCGTAGATGCGACGCATCGTGCGGCCGGCGGGGGTCAGCGTCGTCGCGCCGTCCTCGGCGATCGATACGTACTCGAGCGCGCCGAGCACGTCGACGACACGGTCGAAGATGCGCGCGACGGTGCCGGTGCGCGTCTCGATCTGGCGTCGAAGCTTGTCGATCTCGCGCTTGAGCTTCCAGTACCGCTCGGCCCACCGCGCATGGTGCTCGCGCTCGGGGCACTGATGGCACGGATGCCGCTGCATCTGCCTGCGCAGAGTCTCGATGCGGCGCAGCCGCTCGTCGCGGGTGCGCCGCGACGCGTTGGCGTCCTTGCGGTTGAGCTTCTCGACGTCGCTCAGCTCACGGCGGATCCGCGAGTACTCGGCGAAGTCGCCGCGATCGCACGTCATCGCCTTCGCGTACCCGGCGAGCGACTCCTCCTGCTCCTTGACCTGCCGGGCGAGCCCGACGACGGCACGGTCGGCCTGGAACTGGGCGAACGACGACTCGAGGATCTCACGCGCCTTGGCCCGGCCGAACTGGTCGATGAGGTTGACGGCCATGTTGTACGTCGGCCGGAAGCTCGAGTTGAGCGGGTAGGTGCGACGGGAGGCCAGCGCGGCCACGGCCTGCGGGTCGAGGCCTTCGGTCCACTGGATGACCGCGTGGCCCTCGACGTCGATGCCGCGGCGACCGGCACGACCGGTGAGCTGGGTGTACTCCCCCGACGTGATGGCGACACGGGCTTCGCCGTTGAACTTCTCGAGCTTCTCGAGCACCACGGTCCGTGCGGGCATGTTGATGCCGAGCGCGAGCGTCTCGGTGGCGAAGACGACCTTCACGAGCTTGCGCTGGAAGAGCTCCTCGACGACCTCCTTGAACGCCGGCAGGAGTCCGGCGTGGTGAGAGGCCACACCACGCTCGAGGTTGTCGCGCCATTCCCAGAACCCCAGCACGGCGAGATCCTCCTCGAGGAGGGTGCGCGTGCGCTCCTCGATCACCGCGCGGATCTCGCGACGCTCCTCCTGAGAGGTCAGCCGCACACCGGCGCGGCGCACCTGCTGCACCGCGGCATCGCAGCCGGCTCTGCTGAAGATGAAGAAGATGGCCGGCAGCAGGTTGGCGCGCGCGAGCAGGTCGACGACCTCCGGGCGGTCGAGGCGCTCGATCCGCTGCACGTTCGCGGACCGCACGGGCCGCTTGCCGCCGCGGTTCGGACGGCGACGGGATGCCTCGTACCCTGCCTGCCGCGCGCTGTTCGACGCCTGCACCCGATGATTGCGCTCGAAGTTCTGGCCCTTGAAAGAGCGGATGCGCATGAGCTCCTGGTTGACCTGGGCCGTCGCGATGCCGGCGCGGTCATCGAAGAGCGGCAGCAGGTCGCCGCGCACGAGCACGTGCTGCTCGAGGGGTACCGGGCGCGTTTCGGAGACGATGACTTCGGTGTCGCCGCGCACGGTGTCGAGCCAGTCGCCGAACTCCTCGGCGTTCGAGACGGTGGCCGACAGCGAGATCAGCCGCACGTCAGGTGCCAGGTGGATGATGACCTCCTCCCACACCGCGCCGCGGAAGCGATCGGCGAGGTAGTGCACCTCGTCCATGACCACATAGCGGAGTCCACGCAGCGCCGGTGAGTCGGCGTAGAGCATGTTGCGCAGCACCTCGGTCGTCATCACCACGATGCGCGCATTGCCGTTGATGTTGGTGTCGCCGGTGAGCAGGCCCACCTCGTCGGGTCCGTAGACCTCCTGGAGCTCGCGGAACTTCTGATTCGACAGCGCCTTCATCGGCGTCGTGTAGAACGCCTTGTCGCCGGGCTCGCGCATCGCCAGGTGCACCGCGAACTCGCCGACGATCGTCTTGCCGGCGCCGGTGGGCGCGGCCACCAGGACGCTGCGGCCTTCTTCGAGGGCGCGGCATCCTTCGATCTGGAAGGGGTCGAGCGTGAACCGCTGGGAGGCGGCGAAGGCGGCCGTGATCGGATGCGTCCGATCGAGGCGTGCCGACGCGCTCGCTCGTGCGTAGCGGTCGGCGGGAGCGGCGTCGCTCACGAGACCTCGGGAGGCAGCAGGCCGGCTGCGCGCTCGCGCTTGGCCTTGCGACGGTCGAACAGCATCGACAGCCCCACCGCGGCGAAGTAGAGCACGCACAGGATGCCCGCGAGCAGCAGCATGGAGGTGACGTCGGCGGCAGGCGTCGCGGCGGCGGCGAAGACGGTGATCACGATGATGGCGACGCGCCAGCCCTTGAGGATGCCGCGCCCCGACACCACGCCCGCCAGGTTCAGCGCTACCAGGAACACCGGCGTCACGAACGAGACACCGATCACCAGGAGCAGCTTGAAGACGAAGTCGTAGTACGTGGCGTAGTCGTAGAACTGCGCGATGCCCTGGTCGTTCGGCACGAAATTGGCCATGAGCACGACCATGTGCGGCATGATCAGCCAACCGACGTAGAGCCCCGCGACGAAGAGCGGGATCGCGGCCGCCAGGAAGCCGACCGTGTAGCTGATCTCTTTGCGCGTGAGGCCGGGCATGATGAACGCCCAGATCTGCCAGAGCCAGATGGGCGCGGAGATCAGCAGACCGATCGCGAACGCGATCCGCATGTGCAGGTCGAAACCGCTCGAGACGGTCGTGAAGTTGAGCGCGATGTACTGGTCGCCCCGCTCGCCCGCGATCTGCACGATCGGCTGCGACAGCAGGTCGATGACCCAGCCGCTGATGAGGAAAGCGACGACCATGCCGACGACGAGGCCGGCCGCGGCGATGAAGAATCGCCGACGCAGCTCGCGCAGGTGCCCTCCGAGGGACATGCGCTTGTCGCGCCGAGGCTGCTCAGGCTCCTCGATACGCGGTGGATCCGTGGTGACCACGGTGGGTCAGGATGACGGGTCTGCGGTGCTGCTCGAGCTCGCGGGGGTGTCGGCCTTGGGAGTCTCCGACGCCACGTTCTCGGCCTTCGGCTTCGCCGCGGAGTCGTCCTCCTTCATCGCCTTCATCTCGCCCTTGAAGACCCGGGCGGACTGACCGAGGCTCTTGGCCAGAGCCGGCAGCTTCGCAGCCCCGAACAGGAGCAGGATCACCGCGAGGATGATCAGAAGGTGCGGCCATCCGAATGCGCCCATGCGGAATCTCCTTGTCGGTGCGGATGTGCGTCCAGTGTAACCCGACGGCGAGGGGTCATGACGGCCCTCACCGGTATTGCGCCAAGCCCGCTTCGGCCCAGTCGGCGACGGCGCGGCGTGCGGCCGCGGGCTCGAACACCTCCACGAGTCCGCCACGGCGTGCCGCCAGGCGCCGGAGGCTGAGCTCGTCGGCGACGCGCATGGTCGCGACCGTGACGCCTTCGGCGGTCTCGAGTGCCGCGCGGTCGAGGTAGTCGCCGAGCAGCGGCGCGACGTCTTCCGCGAAGCGGATGCGCGCGACCACGTCGCCTGCGTCGGTGTCGAACCAGTCAGGGGCCTGTTCGCCCGCGTGCGTGCTCGGGATGCCGGTGAGCTCGAGGTCGCTGACGCGGTCCAGGTGGAACGTGCGCATCGCCTCGCGGAGGTGGCACCAGCCCTGCAGGTACCACTGCCCGCTCGCGATGTGCACCTTCACCGGGTCGACGGTGCGGGTCGTGGGTGCCGCGTCGGGCGCCTTGTAGGTGAAGGAGACCGCCACTCCGCGCCGCAGCGCATCGGACACGAGGTCGCGCACCGCATCGACGGGCTCCGTCGCGAGGATCACCTCGGCCGGGATCCCCGAGGCCCCGCGCGCGAGCTTGGCGAGCAGCCCGGCGTAGAGCGCGGTGTCGCCCACTCCGGGGATCGACCGCGCCAGCTGGAGACCCGCGAGGAGGGCGGCCGCCTCGCGCGCCGTCAGCTTCGGCGCGCGTTCGAGCCCGACGGAGTTCGTGATGACGATGAGGTCGCGCTCGTCGAGCAGGTCCCAGTCGATGTCGAAGAGGTCGTTCGCCATCTGCCAGTACCCGCGATCGCCCGGAAGGCCGATCACGGTGAGCTTCTCGACCATCGAGCGCATCTGCTCGGGCGAGACGTCGAACTCGTCAGCCGCCTCGGCGAGGGAGACCTCACCCTTGCCGATCAGGTACGGCACGAGCTGCAGCATGAGGGCCGCGCGATCGGTCGCGACGAGCTGGCGCCGGACGCTCATCAGGTCCCCCCGTGGAGGTCGCGGGTCGCCGCGAGCCGGTCGATGACGCGATCCCGCAGATCCGCGGGCTCGACGACCCGCACTTCGGGGCCGTAGGAGGCGAGCTCGTCGGCGAAGATGTGCACGTCGACGTACGGGACGCGGATCCCCTGCTCTGCCGGCTGAGCGCGGCGCGCAAGGCGCAGCGAGGCTTCGGTGCCGGGGTTGACCTCCAGCAGCGCCGAGTTGCGCGCGGCGACCTCGTCGAGACCTGCGAGCGCCCGGTCACCTGCGCCCTCGCGCAGCGCCGGGTCGAAGGACGCGCGGGTGAGGGCGACGGGGCCGACGATGCGGGCGAGAAGGAACGTGCGGTCGTCGCGGACGTCGAGGTCGATGCCGAACACGTGCCATCGACCCTCGTACTCGACGAGGGCCAGCGGCTGCACCCGCCGAGTTCGCGGTGCGGCCTCCCCCGGCTTGAGATAGGGGAAGGTGACGACGCGGCTGGACTCGATCGCCTGCTGGAGGGCCGGGAATGCGGGGTCGCGCAGACTCAGCCGCGGCGAGAAGCCGATGATGGGCTCGTCGACCAGGTCTCCGAGGGCGCGGATCTTGCGCAGGCCGCTGCGAGCGTCGTCCGACAGCGAGCTCTCGCTCCAGACCCCGCCGGCGAGGGTCAGCAGCGCCAGCTCTGCCGGAGTGAACTCGATGTCCTCCGGCAGCTCGTACTCGGCGCTCGGCACGCGGTAGCGCGCCTCGCGGAGATCGTCGGGGTCTGCCCAGTCGCCGATCGTCTCGATCGGAACGCCGAGTCCCCGCAGCGACTCCTTGTCGCGCTCGAACATCTTCTCGAGCGCGTCCTTCGACGCGCCCGCCTCGCTCTGCTCGCGGTAGCCCGCGACCGAGGTCAGGATGGTGTCCTTCGTGAGACCCTGATCGGTCGCGATGAGAGCCACCACGAGGTTCACCAGACGCTCCTCGGGCGGGATCTTCGCGGCGGCAATGGCAGGCACTCGCCTATCCTATGGCCGCCCGCGTCGGCGTCGTCGAACCCCCGGCTACTGCGCCGGCACCGCGTCGAGGCCGAGGATGTCGATCACGAAGACCAGGGTCGAGCCGGCCGGGATGCCGCCCTGCGCCTGGTCGCCGTAGCCCTGGTCGGGCGGTACGACGACCATGACCTGCGACCCTACGGTCTGCCCCTCGAGCGCCTTCGCGAATCCGGGCACCACGCCGTCGAGCGTGAGCGATGCCGGCTCGCCGTCCCAGGTCGTGTCGAACGGCTCGTTCTCGCCCCAGACCACGCCGGTGTAGTGCACGCGCACCGGCTGGTCGCCGGTGACCTTCTCGCCGTCGCCCTTCTTGAGCGTCTGGATCGTCAGGTCGCTCGGTGCCGCACCGTCGGGGATGATGAGGCCCGGGCGGCCGTCGGGCGCACGCACGACGCTGGGCAGCCCGAAGCCGCTGTTGAACTGGTTCTGGCCGTCGGCGGCCGCGAGGTACACCTTGCGGAGGTCGATGACGGCGACGAGGGCGTCTCCGTCGTCCAGCCCGGCCTGATCCGCGACGCCCTCGGCGAGGTCATCGGATGACAGCGCGACGGCCACGCGGGATCCCTCGGTGGCGCAGTGCAGGGCGTCCTCGAAGCCGGGGAAGTTGGCGAACTGCGCGACCGAGCCCACCCGCGACATGTCGCCGTCGTACGGGGTCGCGGCGAGCATCTCTCCGTTCGTACCGCTGAACAGCGCGACATCGATCACCAGCGGCTGGTTCACCGAGGTGATGGCGGTGCCGTCACCGGTCACCACGTCCTCGTAGGCGAGCTCCGCAGCCTTCACGGGCGTGTACAGATCGACCTCAGGCTCGTCCTGGGTGTCGCCGGTGACGGTGATGAGGTCCATCACGTCGGGGTTCGAGACCTCGGGACGCGAGCAGTCGGATGCGGACGAGCCGGGCAGCGAGCATCCGGCCAGGCCGACGGTCACGAGTCCCAGGACAACCAGGGCAACGGGGATCTTGCGCACCGGGCTAGTTTAGGCGGACTCGTCGGGCGCGTCGGACCGTCCGGACGCCTGGCGGGCGCCCTCGGCCGCGCGCTCCGCTTCGCGGACGCGCTTGCGCAGGTTCTTGTCGGTGATCTGGCGGTCGCCGACGGCGCCGGGCGTCCACAGCTCCACATCCTCGTCGCCATAGCTCGACTTCGACGCGCGGCGCTTCACCTCGGGTGGGATCGCCCCGGGAGCGAGCCGTCGCGCCCACACGAGGAAGCCGGTGTGCGCGACCATGCGGTGGTCGGGGCGCACAGCGAGGCCCTCGACGTGCCAACCGCGCACCATGGTCTCGTTCGCGTCGGGCTCGGTGAACAGCCCGGTTCCGCGGATGTACTCCGCGACGCGGCTGAGCTGGGTCGCCGTCGCGACGTAGCAGACCACGACGCCGCCCGGCGTGAGCGCCTCGGCCACGGCGTCGATGCACTCCCAGGGCGCGAGCATGTCGAGCACGACACGATCGACGGATGCCTCGGCCACCGTGTCGTTCAGCTCCTCGGCGAGGTCGCCCACGACCACGTCCCAGTTCGCCGGCACGTGCCCGGTGAATGTCTCGACGTTCGCCCGCGCGACCGCGGCGAAGTCGTCGCGGCGCTCGAAGGAGACGAGCCGTCCTTCGTCGCCGATCGCGCGGAGGAGCCAGAGCGACAGTGCTCCCGAGCCCACGCCGGCCTCGACGACCGTGGCACCGGGGAAGATGTCGGCCTCGGCGAGGATCTGCGCGGCATCCTTCGGGTACACGATGGCCGCGCCGCGCGGCATCGACATCACGAAGTCGCGGAGCAGCGGACGCAGCGCCAGGTACTCGTGTCCGCCGCTGTTCGCGACGACGGACCCATCGGGCTGGCCCACGAGCTGCGCGTGCCGCAGCACGCCGTGGTGGGTGTGCAGCTCACCCCCCTCGCGCAACGTGATGGTGTGCAGACGGCCCTTGGGTCCGGTGAGCTGCACGCGGTCGCCGAGGCGGAAGGGGCCGCTCGGGCGCCCGCCGGCGAGTTCCTGGTCGTCGGTCATCGGGCGGTCTCCTCGGCGGGGTTCGGGGTGTGGACGCGGGCGCGATGCGCCGCGTGGAACTCGGCGACGTCAGCGGCCGTACGACCTTCGAGGCTGTCCCAGAGCGTGTGGGCGCCGGCACCGGTGAGCGAGACCATGAGCGGCACGCCGATGACGGACGCGCCCGAGGCCACGGCGGAGCGCAGCCCGTTGGGCGAGTCCTCGATGGCGACGACCTCGTCGGGCGTGACGCCGAGCGCCTCGCACGCCTGCAGATAGGGGTCGGGGAAGGGCTTCGGCCGCGTCGCATCGTCGCCGGCGACCACGACGTCGAACGCGTCGAAGTCGATGAGGTCGACGACCGTCTGCGCCATGCGGCGCATCGACATCGTCACGAGTCCGGTCTTGACGCCGGCCTCGCGCAGGCTGGCCAGCAGCTCGCGCGCGCCCGGCCGGAACGGGACGCCGGTGGCGGACAGCTGACGCATGACGTCCTCGGTGAGGTGGTCGATGATCGCGTCGGTGCTCATGCGCACGCCGGTGCCCTGCAGGATGCGGGCGGAGTCCTCGAGCCCGAGGCCGACCAGTCCGAGCGCCTGCTCGTGGGACCACGTCCCGCCGAAGCTCTCGATGAGGGGCGTCTCCGCCGCCATCCAGTAGGGCTCGGTGTCGACGAGGGTGCCGTCCATATCCCACAGGACGGCCGAGAGTCTGGGCGCATTCACCGTGCAATCCTACCGAGGGGTCTCCGGCCCTCCGCGGGGGCAGGGGCATATCCTGGAGGGAACCCGCAGCGGGTGCGGGTGAAGGGGGTCTCGTGGACGGACTGGGTCGTCGTGTTCTCGTCGCAGCGTTCGACGGCTGGAACGACGCGGGCGAAGCCGCGTCGTCCGCGATCACGCAGCTGCGCGAGGGCGGCTCCTACGAGACGGTGTTCTCGGTCGATCCCGAGCTCTATTTCGACTACCAGTACACGCGTCCGCACATCGCCGCTGACGGCGACGGACGACGCACGCTCCGCTGGCCCGAGGCCACGCTCCTGCGCCCCGCGCAGGCGACGCGCGGCACCCAGCTGTGGCTGCTCACCGGCGTTGAGCCCGCACGCGCGTGGCAGGCGTTCTCGTCCGAGTTCATCGACATCGCCCTTCGCGAGGACATCACCGGGTTCGTCGCGATCGGCTCGATGATGTCGGATGTGCCTCACACCCGGCCGATCTCGGTCTTCTCCGGCAGCGACAACGAGAACCTGCGCACGGCGCTCGAGCTCGAGCGCAGCACCTACGAGGGCCCGGTCGGCATCCTCAGCGTCCTCGGCGACGCCGCCGAGCGCGCCGGGATCCCCACGGCGAGCCTGTGGGCGAGCGTGCCGCACTACGTCGCCGGGCACACGCCCTCCCCGAAGGCGACCCTGGCGCTCCTGGACCGGCTCGAGGACCTGACCGGCGCGCCTGTCCCCCGTGGCGACCTCGCCACGGAGGCCGCGGCATGGGAGGCCTCCATCGACGCGGCCGCGGCCGACGACGAGGAGATGACCGAGTACATCCACCAGCTCGAGCGCACGCGCGACACGTGGGACTCGCCCGAGGCCTCGGGCGACGCGATCGCGCAGGAGTTCGAGCGGTACCTGCGCCGCACCGACGGCAAGCCGGGCGACGGGCCGAGCAAGCCGGGCCGCGACGACCCGCGCCGCTGAGCGGCATCCGTCCCCCGCGTCAGGGGTTGATGACGCCCATGCTCAGCAGCACCAGCAGGAGTGAGCCGACCGCCACGCGGTAGACCACGAACGGCAGGAAGCTGTGCTTGGAGATCCAGTTCATGAAGAACGCGATCACGCCGAGCGCGACGATGAACGCGACCGCCGTCGCCACTGCGGTCTCGCCGAGGGTGAACAACCCGGGCTCGTCGAGGCTCTTGAACAGCTGGAAGAAGCCGCTGCCGAAGACGGCCGGGATCGCGAGCAGGAACGCGTAGCGCGCGGCGGCGGCGCGCTCGTAGCCCATGAAGAGGCCGGCCGTGATCGTTCCGCCCGAGCGCGACACACCCGGGATCAGTGCGAGCGACTGCGCGAAGCCGTAGATCACGCCGTGGCCGATCGTGATGTCCTGAAGCTTGCGCTTCTTGGCGCCGACGTGGTCGGCGATGCCGAGCAGCACGCCGAAGAAGATCAGCATGCCGGCGGTGATCCAGAGCGATCGCAGCACCGTCTCGATCTGGTCCTGGAACAGCAGGCCGAGCACCACGATCGGGATCGAGCCGACGATGATGAGCCAGCCGAGCTTCGCATCGGGGTCGTTGCGCGGGATGCGGCCGAACAGCGCCCGGAACCAGTGCCCGATGATCCGCACGATGTCGCGCCAGAAGAAGACCACCACGGCCGCCTCGGTGCCGATCTGGGTGATCGCGGTGAACGCCGCGCCCGGATCCTGTGCCGACGGCAGGAACTCGCCGAGGATGCGCAGGTGCGCGCTAGACGAGATCGGCAGGAACTCGGTCAGTCCCTGGACGAAGCCGAGGATGATCGCTTCGAGAAGCATGGGCGCCTTTCAGCCGTGCGGTGACGGATGCCGGGGGACGAGGCATCCGTCGATGAATCAGTAGGTGCGGAGCAGATCGGTGAGGACGGCCTGGCCGAAGACCAGCGCGTCGATCGGCACGCGCTCGTCCACGCCGTGGAACATGCCCGTGAAGTCGAGGTCTGCGGGAAGGCGCAGCGGCGCGAACCCGTAGCCGGCGATGCCGAGCGTCGCCAGCGCCTTGTTGTCGGTGCCGCCGCCCATCAGGTACGGCACGACGGGCGCGCCGGGATCGTGGCGGCCGAGCGCCGCGACCATGGCGTCGACGAGGTCGCCCGAGAACGGGACCTCGAGGCCGATGTCCTGGTGGACGATCTCGACCTCCACGCCGTCGCCGACGATGCGGCGGATGTCGGCGAGAGTCGAGTCCTCGGTGCCGGGAAGGGTCCGGACGTCGATGAGCGCCTCGGCCCGGTCGGGGATCACGTTGTGCTTGTAGCCGGCCACGAGACCGGTCGGGTTGGTGGTGGTGCGCAGCGTCGAGCGGAGGAATCCGGATGCTGCGCCGGTGGCTGCCGCGACGGCGTCGGGGTCGCCCGCGGGCTGGCCGGTGAGCTCGGCGAGCCGCTCGCTCATCTCGCGCGAGGTGTCGGTGAGCGTCACGGGCCACGCGGTGCGCCCGAGCGCCGCGACGGCCTCGGCGAGCCTCGTCACGGCGTTCTCGTCGTGCAGCTTGGACCCGTGCGCGGCGCGGCCGCGCGCGACGAGGCGGATCCAGATGAGCGCCTTCTCCCCCACCTGCAGCAGGTAGGCGTGGCTGTCGCCGATCGGGATGGAGTAGCCGCCGACCTCGCTGATCGCCTCGGTGGCGCCGTCGAACCACTCGGGGCGGTCCTCGACCACGAGCGCGGATCCCTCGACGCCCCCGTTCTCCTCGTCGGCGAAGAACGCCAGGACGAGGTCGCGCTCGGGCTGCTCGCCGGCGCGGAGGATGTCGGCGACCGAGGTCAGGATCATGGCGTCCATGTCCTTCATGTCGACGGCGCCGCGACCCCACAGCATCCCGTCCTTCACGACGCCCGCGAACGGGTCGACGCTCCAGTCTTCGGCGATCGCCGGGACCACGTCGAGGTGGCCGTGCAGCACGAGCGCGGGCTTGTCGCGGTTGCGGCCGGGAACCCTCGCCATCACGTTGGTGCGGCGCGGAAGGGGCTCGTAGAACTCGGGCTTCAGGCCCAGCGTCTCCAGGTACGCGCCGACGTACTCCGCGGCCTCCCGCTCGCCGGCGGCGCGGCCCCCGCCGTGGTTCGTCGTGTCGAAGCGGATCAGATCCCGCGCGAGCGCGGCGACCTCCGGAAGTCCGAGATCGGATGAGGGCATGGGCTCAAACCTACCGGTCACTCGTTTCCTGTCCGTTTCCGCGAGGAGCGCGCGACACCGAAGGACTCAAGGTCCCGCGGGGACGAAAGAAGGCCCCCTTTCGGGGGCCTTCTTCACTGTGCGCGAGGGGGGACTTGAACCCCCACGCCCTATACGGGCACTAGCACCTCAAGCTAGCGCGTCTACCTATTCCGCCACCCGCGCAGGTGGTTTTCGGTTTCGCAACCGAGGAATGACATTACCACGTCACCGGAGGTTCAACGAATCGACGGACGCCCGGGCGCGTCATCCCATCGAAACGCCGAACAGCAGGCCCAGGAGGTACGTCACCGCGGCGGCGCCGAAGCCGATCGCGAGCTGGCGGAGCGCGCGCTTGAGCGGCGGTGCGCCCGACAGCAGGCCCACGGCGGCACCGGTCGACATCAGCGCGATCCCGACCAGCACGAGCGCGACGACGACGGCGGCGGGGCCGGACAGGCCGAAGATCCACGGCAGCACCGGGATGATCGCGCCGGACGCGAAGAACAGGAAGCTCGACAGCGCGGCGGCCCAGGCGCTTCCCACGACCTCTTCGTGGGGGGCGACCGAGATCGGGCCGGTGTCGGCGCGTCCCTGACCCAGCGCGTGCGCGGCCTCGACGACGCGGCGGGCGCGCGCGGACGCCTCGGCCTCCGGCATCCCGCGGGTCCGGTAGACGAGCGCCAGCTCGTTGGCGTCGATGTCGAGGTGCGCGATGGCGCCGTCGGCGTAGTCGCTCGGCTCCGTGGCCGCGAGGAGCTCCCGCTGCGAACGGACCGACACGAACTCCCCCGCGCCCATCGACAGCGCGCCCGCGAGCAGGCCCGCGATGCCGCTGAAGAGCACGAACTGGCTCGACACCCCGGTGGCCCCGATGCCCATGACGAGCGCGAGGTTCGAGACGAGGCCGTCGTTCGCGCCGAAGACCGCGGCACGGAACGTGCCCGACAGCCGGCGGCGTCCGCGGGCGGCGAGCCCGCGCACGACCTCGTGGTGGATCCGCTCGTCTGCCGCCATCGTCGGCGTAGCGAACGGCTCGTCGTCGTAGGGCGATCGAGCTTCGGCGTTCTGGGCGAGTGCCAGCACGAAGATCGAACCGAAACGCTTGGCCATCCAGCCGAGCAGGCGGGTGCGTACATCGGCGCGGGGCAGTCGTGCCGGCTCGCTGCCCAGCAGCTGCAGCCAGTGCGCCTCGTGCCGCCCCTCTGCCTCGGCGAGCGCCAGGAGGATCTCACGCTCCTCCCCCGTGCGTCGACCAGCGAGCTCGCGGTAGACGTGCGCCTCCGCCCGCTCGTTGACGAGGTACCGCGCCCAGCGGCGTCGATCGCGGTCGGTCGGTGCGGCGGGCGCGCTCACTCGGGCCTCCAGTCAGGGGTGCGGGACTCGTCAACGCTAGCCAGCGCCAGAGGCCCCGCAGGCCCGAAACCGAGGATTGCCAGCATTTCGGGGATCCGAACCTCACTGCCCCCGAGAGCGGCGCGCGGACCGCGTCCGAGGCGTCAGGAGCGGACGCGCTTGCGCAGCACGTCGATCCGGGACTGCAGCTGGGTCACCGTGGCGTGTGACACGGCAGGGCCGCCGCAGATCCGGCGCAGCTCGGCGTGCACGAGGCCGTGGGCCTCGCCCGTCTGGCGGGCGTAGAGGCCGACCAGGCTGTTGAGCAGCTGACGCTGCTCCTTGAGCGTGCGGTGCAGCGCCTGGGGAAGCGCGGGCTCCTCCTCGGGCGCGGTCGCCTCCTGCGCCTCGCGCGCGCTGCGGTGTCGCGACTGCCGCGAGACCCGCGACATCAGGACGTCGTGCACCTGGTCGGGTTCGAGCAGGCCCGGGATGCCCAGGAACTCCTCCTCCTCGGGCGTGCCGGGCACGGCGAGCTGGCCGAACTCCTGGCCGTCGAACAGCACGCGGTCGAAGTGCGCGAGCGAACCCAGCGCCTGATAGGAGAACTCCTCCTCGAGCGCATCGGACGCCTTGTCCTCGCGCTCGGCGGCGTTCATCAGGTCTTCTTCGGCGTTCCACTCGTCCTCGCCGTCGGAGTCGCGGTCCAGCGCGTGGTCGCGCTGGCGCTCCATCTCGTTCGCCAGGGCGAGCAGCTGCGGCACGTTCGGCAGGAACACGCTCGCGGTCTCACCGCGGCGGCGCGCCCGCACGAAGCGCCCGATGGCCTGCGCGAAGAAAAGCGGCGTCGATGCGCTCGTCGCGTACACGCCGACGGCGAGGCGCGGCACGTCGACGCCCTCCGACACCATGCGCACCGCGACCATCCAGCGGCTCGTCGACTTCGAGAACTCCTCGATGCGGCTGGAAGCCTCAGCCTCGTCCGACAGCACGACGGTGGGCGCCTCGCCGCTGATGTCCTGCAGGATCGCGGCGTACGCCCGCGCGGCCGTCTGATCCGTCGCGATCACGAGGCCGCCCGCATCGGGAACGTGCTCGCGCACCTCGGTGAGCCGGCGGTCGGCGGACCGCAGCACAGCGGGGATCCAGTCGCCTTCAGGGTCGAGCGCGGTGCGCCACGCCTGCGAGGTGATGTCCTTGGTGTTGTCCTGGCCGAGCTGCGCCTCCATCTCCTCGCCGGTCTTGGTGCGCCAGCGCATCTGGCCGGCGTAGACCATGAAGAGAACGGGACGCACGACGCCGTCTTCGAGCGCTCGGCGGTAGCCGTAGGCGTAGTCGGTGCGCGAGACGCGGATGCCCTTGGTGTCGGGGTGGTACTCGACGAACGGGATGGGCGCGGTGTCGCTGCGGAACGGCGTTCCGCTCAGCAGCAGCCGGCGGGTCGCCCGCGCGTACGCCTCGCGCAGCGCGTCGCCCCAGCTCAGCGCATCGCCGCCGTGGTGCACCTCGTCGAGGATCACGAGCGTCTTCGCGTCCATCGTCAGGCGCTGATGGACGGATGCCTTGACCGCGACCTGCGCGTACGTCACGGCGACGCCGTGGTACTGGCGGGCGGGCGCGAAGTGTCGGTTGCTGAAGGCGGGGTCGAGGCGGATGCCCACCCGCGCGGCTGCGTCGGCCCACTGCGTCTTCAGGTGCTCCGTGGGAGCGACGACGACGATGCGGCTGACGATGCGGCGCCGCAGCAGCTCGCTCGCGAGGCGGAGGGCGAACGTGGTCTTGCCTGCGCCCGGGGTGGCCGCCGCGAGGAAGTCGCGGGGTCCGCCCCCCGGGCCGTCGGGGCCGTCCAGTCCGAAATAGAGGTCGAGCGCTTCGGCCTGCCACGCGCGCAGCCGCTGCGCGGTTCCCCACGGGGCGCGCTGCGGGTACGTCGGCGACAGGTGCTCCGCGGCGAAGCTGCCGATGTGCGGCTCAGCGCCATGCGGACCGGTGGCGAGACGGCCTTCGGCGGAGGATTCGGTGAGGAGGTTCTCTGGGTGGGCCGGCGGCGATTCGATCGTCGTTTCGTCCGTCACCGATCACACCTCCCCCGTAGACAACGAGTCACCACGATAGACGACGCGCACGACATCGCGGGCCGGGGCGTCACCGGGCTGCCGCATCCGCAAAGGTCGCCCACCGCGATAGCCTGGCTGTCGGTCACAAGCCGAGGAACGGAAGACGGATGCCCCCGAGAGAAGATCCCCGAAGCCCGTACGTCGCGAACCTCCAGCCGCACCCGTGGCGTCGCTACGTCGCGCTCGGCGACTCTTTCACCGAGGGCGTCGGAGACCCCGAGCCGTCTGCGCCGAACGGGTATCGAGGGTGGGCCGACCGCGTCGCCGAGGTGCTCTCCGAGCAGGTCGACGACTTCGCCTACGCGAACCTCGCGATCCGCGGACGTCTCATCGGCCAGATCGTCGACGAGCAGGTGGCGCCGGCGATCGCCCTCAAGCCCGACCTCGTCACGTTCTCGGCCGGCGGCAACGACGTCATCCGGCCCAACGCCGACCCCGACCGCGTCGCGCAGCTGTTCGAGGACGCCGTCGTGCGCCTGTCGCGCGACGGTGCCACCGTCGTGGTCTTCACCGGCATCGACACGGCATTCACCCCGGTGTTCCGCGGCATCCGGGGCAAGGTCGCGATCTACAACGAGAACATCCGCGCGATCGCCGACAAGTACGACTGCATCGTCGCCGACCAGTGGGCGCTCAAGGAGGTGCAGGACATGCGCTTCTTCGACGACGACCGCCTGCACTACAACGCTCTCGGCCACCACGAAGTCGCACGGATGGTGCTGCGCGCCCTCAACGTGCCGAACGACCTCCAGCCGATGCAGCCCGATCCGCTGCCGATCCGCACGTGGCGCGAAGCGCGAGCGGTCGACGTCATGTGGGCCCGCGAGTATCTCGTGCCGTGGGTGCTGCGGCGCCTTCGCCACCAGTCTTCCGGCGACCAGGTCACGGCGAAGCGACCCGACCCGCTGCCGGTGATCACGATCGTCCCTGGCGCGGAGCCCGCGGCGCCGCGCGGCGACGAGGCCTGACGTGGCGACGCACCTCGTCACCGGCGCCGGTTCGGGCATCGGCGCGGCGCTGACGGAGCGGCTCGCCGCCCGCGGCGACGACCTTTGGCTGCTCGCCCGGGACGCCGGACGCGCGGCGCAGCTGCGCCGGCGCTTCCCCGGCGCGCAGACCCTCGTCGGCGACCTCGCCGACCCGGCACGGCTGTCGTGGGCGTTCAGCCACCAGAGCGTGCCGCCGCAGCTCGACGCGCTCATCCATGTGGCCGGCGTCGTGGAGCTCGGAGCGATCGGCGACACGCCGGTCGCGACGTGGCAGCACCAGCTCAACGTCAACGCCGTGGCACCGGCGGAGCTGACCCGGCTCATGCTCCCCGCCCTCCGCACGGCCCGCGGGCGCGTCGTCTTCGTGAACTCCGGTGCCGGCCTGCGCGTGAACCCCGAGTGGGGTTCGTACGGCGCGAGCAAGTTCGCAGTGCGCGCCGTCGCGGATGCCCTCCGGGAGGAGGAGCGCGCGAACGGTGTCCGCGTGACCACCGTGTACCCGGGGCGCACGGCGACACCCATGCAGGAGAAGGTGCACCAGCAGGAGGGCGCCGACTACGACGCGTCGCAGTGGATCGACCCGGCCTCCGTCGCGACGGCGATCCTCGCTGCTCTCGACCTGCCCCGCGACGCGGACCTCACCGAGCTGATGGTCCGGCCGGGCGCCTGACCGCGCCGGCGCGGCCGCGAGCGGGTCAGCGCGCCCGCAGCTCCCACAGCGCCACGGCGCTCGCCGCGGCGACGTTGAGGGAGTCGACGCCCCCGGCCATCGGGATCGTGACGACGGTGTCGGCCGCCTCGAGCGCCCGGCGTGACAGCCCGTCGCCCTCGGCGCCGAGCATCAGGGCGACCCGTTCCGGGCGGCGCGCGCTGAAGGCGTCGAGCGAGACGGCGGCGTCCGACAGGGCGAGCGCTGCGAGCTCGAAGCCGGAATCGTGCAGCACCCCACGGGCCTCATCCCACTCGGGCAGCCGCGTCCACGGCACCTGGAAGACGGTGCCCATGCTCACCCGGACGCTCCGCCGATAGAGCGGGTCGGCGCACCTCGGGCTCACGAGCACCGCGTCGGCGCCGAGACCGGCGGCCGCGCGGAAGATCGCGCCCACGTTGGTGTGGTCGACGATGTCCTCGAGCACGACGACGAGTCGCGCGTCCGCGACGACCTCGGCGACCGATGGGAGCTCGGGCCGGTGCATCGACGCCAGCGCGCCGCGATGCACGGCGTACCCGGTCAGGGACTCGGCGATCTCGGGGGCGACGACGTACACCGGGGTCGCGGCATCCGTCACCAGCTCCTCGACGTCGGGGACCCATTTCTCCTGCACGAGCAGCGAGCGGGGGCGGTGGCCGGCCGCGATCGCGCGGCCGATCACCTTCGCCGACTCGGCGATGTACAGGCCGCCCTCCGGCTCGATCACGCGCCTCAGCGCGACGTCGGTGAGATCGCGGTAGTCGGTGAGCCGCTCGTCGGAGGCGTCGGTGATCTGGATCGCGTGCATCGCGTCCCATCGTCGCACGCAGCTCAGGCCGCAGTGCCGACCGCCGTCCAGGCCCGTGCCGTCACCGTGAACGCACCGTCGCCGAGCTCGTCGCGCAGCGCCCCCTCCAGGCGCGCGACGTCCCCGCGATCGAGGGTGGCGACATACCGGCCGGCCGGCCCGACGCCGAGCAGGAACGGGTCCCACCAGTGCGCGAAGTCCCTGAACGACACGGCGCACTCGACCACCGTCTGCGTGACGTGCGCCAGTCCCGCGCGGCGGAAGATGTCGACCAGCTGCCCGGGTGCGGCGCCGCTGAGGCCGGCCTCGCCGCGCACCCCGTCGTCGAGTCGGCGCGCCACGCGCCAGAACGTCGAGAGCGGTCCGCCGTCGCCGGCGTGATCCCACACGCACGCCGAGACGCGGCCGCCGGCCGCCGTCACGCGACCCATCTGCGTCACACCGCGCACCGGGTCCGACATGAAGTGGACGACGAGCTGAGCCAGCGTCGCTGCGAACTCTCCGTCGGCGAACGGCAGATGCTCGGCTTCTGCGACGCGCACGTCCACGCCGGGGCACAGCTCCTCGGTCGCTTCGACGAACGCCGGTTCGGGATCCGCGGCGCTGACCGCCGAAGGCCCGAGCCGCTTCACCAGCTCGAGGGTCAGCATCCCGGGTCCGCAGCCCACGTCCAGCACGTGGGCGCCCGCGCCGACGCCCTCCAGCCCGACGGTCGCGAATTCGACCGCCAGCGGGGTCGAGAACCGGCCCATGAAACGCGCGTACTCCTCGGCGCTCACGCCCCCGAAGCTGCCCACGCGCTCATCCTGGCACGCACTGCCGCTCCGTAACATCCCCGAAAACCGCGGGGCCTACACTCGACGCGAAGGGGGTGCGCCGTGACGACGATCTCGACCGGAATGGACGCCCGGACGACGGATGCCGTGGCTCAGGCCATCGCCACGCTCTCGGGCAGGCGGATCGCCGTGCTGACCGGGGCGGGCGTCTCGACGGACTCCGGCATACCGGACTACCGCGGGGCAGGCGCTCCGGTGCGGACCCCGATGACAGTCGAGCAGTTCCTCTCGAGCGATGCGTCGCGCCGACGCTACTGGGTCGGCAGCCACCTCGGGTGGCGGGCGTTCGCGTCCGCCGAGCCGAACCCCGGGCACCGCGCGATCGCCGACCTCGAAGCTCGAGGACTCGCCACCGGCGTCGTGACGCAGAACGTCGACGGGCTCCACGTCCGCGCCGGCAGCCGCCGCGTCGTCGAGCTGCACGGCACGATGCGTCGCATCTTCTGCACCCACTGCGGCCAGGTCTTCGACCGGCGTGACCTCGCCCGCCGCGTCGAAGACGACAACCCGTGGATCCGCGTCCCCGAGAACGTCGCACTCGGACCCGACGGCGACGTGCTCCCCGAGAGCACCGAGGGCTTCCGCATCCCGGAATGCAGCGTGTGCGGCGGGATGCTGAAGCCCGATGTCGTCTTCTTCGGCGAGTTCATCCCCGCCGAGAAGTTCCGCGAGGCGGAGCAGCTCGTGCACACCAGCGAGGCGCTCATCGTGGCGGGGTCCTCGCTCGTCGTGAACTCCGGCATCCGGCTGCTCGAGCGTGCGCGACGCCGCCGCCTGCCCGTCGTCATCGTGAACCGCGGCGCCACGCGCGCGGACGCCCGGGCGACGGTGAAGATCGACGCCGGCACCAGCGAGGTGCTGCGCGCGCTCGCCGACGGGCTGCCCTCCCTCGGCTGAGCGGCTGACGCCCAGGCGGCCCGGGTAGGGTCGAGAGCATGACCGCGCTCACCCTGATCCGCCACGGCGAGACCGATTGGAACCGCGACCGGCGCATCCAGGGGTCGACGGACATCCCCCTCAACGACACCGGTCGCGCACAGGCCCGCGCGACCGCGCAGGTGCTGAGCGAACGCCTCGACGGCGGTGCTCCCGTGACCATCGTGTCGAGTGACCTCGCCCGTGCTCGCGAGACGGCGGAGATCATCGCCGCCGAGCTCGGCCTCGCGGCGCCGCGCACGTACGCCGGTCTGCGCGAGCGCGCGTACGGCGAGGCCGAGGGAGTCGGCATCGACGAGTTCCGCACCCGGTGGGGTGACTGGTACACGGCCGAGGTGCCCGGCGCCGAGCCGTGGTCCGATCTGCGCACCCGCGCCATCACGGCGCTCGGGAGCGTCGTGCGGGACCACCGCCGCGCCACCGCTCCCGCCGCGGCCTCGCTCATCGTCGTGAGCCACGGCGCGCTCATCCGCGAGGTGATGCGCCACGCGACGGCAGGCGCGCTGCCGTTGGAGGGAGAGCGCCTCGCCAACGGCGCCACGCACGATTTCGTCTATGAGCGCGATCACCTGCGTCTCGTGACGTACGCGGGCCTGGTGACCTAGGCTCGGCTGGAGTCGGCGATCGCGCCGCCCTACCGCGCCGAGAAGGACTCCGCGGTCTTCCCGCACTCCGAGGATGTGCCGTACGAGCTCATCGGTCGCGTCGCGCGCGAGATCGCGGACGAGCGCGTCCGTCAGTCCGCGGCGGGCTGAAGCGCCCTCAGGACTCCGCTCATGCGCCCGCGCGGGCCAGCACGCCGCGCGCGTGGCGCAGCACCGGCTCGTCGACCATGCGCCCGTCGTACGAGAACACACCGCGCTCACCGTCTGCGGCGGCGAGGACGGCGCGCGCCCACGTCACGGTCTTCTCGTCGGGACGGTAGGCGGCACGGATGACGGCCACCTGACCGGGGTGGATGCAGGCGGTGGCGCGGAAACCGGATGCCGCAGCATCCGCCGCCTCGATGGCGAGGCGCTTCGCGTCCGCGATGTCGAGGTGCACGGCGTCGATCGCGGCCTTGCCGCGCGCGCCGGCTGCCAGCAGCACGCGAGACCGCGCATAGCGCGCGATGTCTCGGTAGCGGCCGTTGGGCTTGCGACTGGAGGTGCCGCCGATGCTCGCGACGAGGTCCTCCGCGCCCCACATCATGGCCACGACGTTCTCGAGTGCGGCGATGCGGTCGGCCTGGGCGACACCCTTCGCCGTCTCGCACAGCGCGACCACCTCGAAGCGTGCGTCGATGCGCCCGATGCGCTTGGGCGACTCGGACTTCGCGACCATGATGCGCCGGTAATCCGTCTGCGACAGCGTCGCCAGGTCGGCGACGAACGCGTCGCTCTCGGGCGGATTCACGCGCACGATGACCCTCGCCGGGTCGAGCTCGGATTCGATGAGGTGCCCGCGCGCCGCGGTCTTGTCGGCGGGCGCGACCGCGTCCTCGAGGTCGAGGATCACCGCATCTGCGCGGTCGAACGCCTTGGCGTACCGCTCGGGGCGGTCGGCCGGGCAGAACAGCAGCGCGGGGCCGAGGTCGAAGCTCATCGGGTCTCCTCCGGTGTCTGGGGTGCGCACCACATCAGCGCGGTCCGGCTGGCGAGGGCGACGACTTCGCCCCGCTGGTTGCGGCCGGTGTGACGCAGCGTCACGATCCCCTGGCCCGGTCGCGACGCCGAGAGCCTCTTGTCGAGCACTTCGGTCTCGGTGTACAGCGTGTCACCGTGGAACAGCGGCGCCGGAAAGCTCACGTCGGTGAGGCCGAGCTGAGCGACGAGCGTGCCCTGCGTGATCTGCGAGACGGATGCCCCCACCATCGTGGCGAGCGTCCACATCGAGTTCATGAGGCGCTGGCCGAACGGCTGGGTCTCGGAGAACGCGGCATCCAGGTGGAGTGCCTGCGTGTTCATCGTGATCGACGAGAACACCACGTTGTCGGCCTCGGTCGCGGTGCGACCGGGGCGGTGCAGGTACCGTGCGCCGACCTCGAGCTCGTCGTAGTAGAGCCCGCGCTGCACGATGTCTCGCGCGGCCTCGGCCGGGGCGTCGTCGGGAGCGTCGGGGATCACCTCTGTCACGCTACCCTCACGCCACGCCGAGTGCCCGCGCGATCACCAGGAGCTGCACCTCGTTCGTGCCCTCGCCGATCTCGAGGATCTTGGAGTCACGGTAGTGCCGCGCGACCGGGTACTCGTTCATGAAGCCGTTGCCGCCGAAGATCTGGGTCGCGTCGCGGGCGTTGTCCATGGCGGCGTCGCTCGCGGTGAGCTTCGCCATGGCCGCCTGCGTCTTGAAGGGCTTGCCCGCATCCCGCAGTCGCGCCGCGTGGTGCCACGCGAGCCGCGCGACATGCACGCGCTGCTGCATGCGGGCGAGGAGGAACTGGATCCCCTGCCGCGTCGAGAGCGCGTCGCCGAACACGGTCCGCTTCCTGGCGTAGTCGACGGCCGCGTCGAGGCATCCCTCCGCCGCGCCGGTGGCGAGCGCGGCGATCGCGATGCGTCCCTCGTCGAGGATGTGGAGGAAGTTCGCGAAGCCGCGCCCCTCGGTGCCGAGCAGGTTCGCCGCGGGAACGCGCACGTCCTGGAAGGTGAGCGGGTGCGTGTCGGACGCGCGCCAGCCGACCTTGTCGTAACCGGGTTCGACGGTGAACCCGGGCGTGCCGTGGGGCACGACGATGGTCGAGATCTCCTTGCGGCCGTCGGTCTCGCCCGTCACCGCCGTGACCGTGACGAACCGCGTGATGTCGGTGCCCGAATTGGTGATGAACTGCTTAGAGCCGTTGATGACCCACTCGTCGCCGTCTCGGCGCGCGGTGGTGCGGGTGGCGCCGGCATCCGAGCCCGCCTCCGGCTCGGTGAGGCCGAACGCGGCGAGCGCGCGGCCGGCCAGCAGGTCGGGCAGGAGGTCCTGCTTCTGCTCCTCGGTGCCGAACCGGAAGACCGGCATGGCCCCGAGGCTCACACCCGCCTCGAGCGTGATCGCGAGCGACTGATCGACGCGGCCGAGCGCCTCGATCGCGAGGCACAGTGCGAAGTAGTCGCCGCCCTGACCGCCGTACTCCTCGGGGAACGGCAGGCCGAACAGCCCCAGCTCCCCCATCTGCGCGACGACGTCCATCGGCAGGGTGTGCGTGCGGTCGGCCTCGTACGAGACGGGCGCGACGACCTCGTCGGCGAACTGCCGCACCAGCGCGGCGAGCTCGCGCTCGTCCTCGCTGAGGTCGTAGGTGTCGTAGCTGTCCATTGCTGCTCCTCGGGTGTCAGGAGGTCGGCGCGGACGCCTCGTGGGCGTCCGCGGTGGAGTCGTCGGGAGAATCGGATGCCGCAGCCGCGTCGACCAGCGCGACGTGCGCGAGCACCTGGTCGCGTCGCACCTGTTCGCCGACCGCGACGTCGACGCGCACGACCCCGTCGTGCGGGGCGAGGACGGGGTGCTCCATCTTCATCGCCTCGATCGTGACGATGCGGTCGCCGGTGGCGACCGTCGCGCCGTCGGTCACATGCACGGCGACGACCGCACCCGGCATGGGGGCGCGCAGTTGCGGATCGGATGCCGCGGCCGCACGCTCGCGGGCCGCCAGGCGTCGATGCATGGCGGCGCGGCGGCCGAGCGGGCGGAGACGGTGCGTCACGCCGTCGGCATGCACCCAGACCCATCCGTCGGCGTCACGGGCGTCGATCGCACCGCCGGACGCGCCCGGCGCAGGTGGGACAGCCACCGCGATCACGTCGCCCTCCGCGGTCTCCACCGAGACCGCGCGGGCGGGCGGAGTCCCACCCGAGCGCCAGCCCGATCCCGCGCGCCACAGCGCGCTCGCCCGCCGCTCTGCTCCGGGGTGTTCCGGACCCGTGGGATCGAGGGCGGCGGCTGCGACATCCAGCGCTGCCGCGATCGGCGCGCCCGCCGTGTACGGCGGCATCCGGTCGATGAGTCCGGTGTCCATGTCGCCCGTCTGGACGCCGTCCTCGGCGAGCAGGGCGCGGAGGAAGCCGATGTTGGTGTCGAGCCCGAGCACGACCGTCTCGGCGAGCGCGCCGTCGAGACGCGCGAGCGCCTCCGCTCGGTCGGCGCCATGTGCGATGACCTTCGCGATCATCGGGTCGTAGTCCGCCGTCACGGCGCTCGCGCTCTCGACCGCCGAATCGGTGCGGACACCCTCGGCGGGCCGCCACACCAGCACCTCGCCGGTGGCGGGGAGGAAGCCGCGCTCCGGCGTCTCCGCGTACACACGGGCCTCGATCGCGTGGCCGTCGAGGCGCACGTCGTCCTGCGCGAGCGCGAGCGGCTCCCCCGCGGCGATCCGCAGCTGCTGCTCGACCAGGTCGAAGCCGGTCACGAGCTCGGTGACGGGGTGCTCGACCTGGAGGCGCGTGTTCATCTCGATGAAGAAGAACTCGTCGGGCTGGGAGGCTGCGACGAGGAATTCGACCGTGCCGGCACCCCGGTAGTCCACGGATGCCGCGGCCGCGCAGGCCGCCGCGCCCAGGCGCGCGCGGGTGTCGGCGTCGACTGCCGGCGACGGCGCCTCCTCGATGACCTTCTGGTGGCGGCGCTGCAGCGTGCACTCGCGCTCGCCGAGGTGGACGACGCTCCCGTGCGCGTCGGCCAGCACCTGCACCTCGATGTGGCGCGGGCGCTCGATGAGGCGTTCGAGCAGGAGGGTGTCGTCGCCGAACGCGGCTGCGGCGACCCGGCGAGCAGTCGCGAGGGCGTCGGGCAGCTCTGCGGCCGAGCGCACCACCTGCATGCCCTTGCCGCCGCCGCCGGCCGACGGCTTCACCAGGAGGGGGAAGCCGGCACGCTCGGCGGACGCCGCGATCTCAGCATCCGTCATTCCCGCCGCGCTGAAGCCGGGGACCGTCGGCACGCCGTGCGACGCGACGTGCTCCTTCGCGCGGATCTTGTCGCCCATCACCTCGAGCGCGCGCTCGCCGGGACCGATGAAGACGACGCCTGCCTCGGCGCACGCGCGGGCGAACGCGACGTTCTCCGACAGGAAGCCGTAGCCGGGGTGCACCGCCTGCGCGCCGCTCTCAACGGCCGCGGCGACCACGGCGTCGATGTCGAGGTAGGACTGCGCGGCGGCAGCGGGCCCGATGCGAACGGCGTCGTCGGCCTCGCGCACATGGGGCGCGCCGGCGTCGGCATCGCTGTAGACGGCGATCGAACGGATGCCGAGACGCCGAAGCGTGCGGATCACCCGGCGGGCGATCTCGCCGCGGTTGGCGACGAGGACGGTGTCGAACCCTTCTACGGGCTCAGGCAGGGGCATTTCGTCTCGCTTCGCTCGCTCGATGACCGGGGGCATGGTTCGCACTTCTCCCTCTCACATCCGGAAGACGCCGAAGCGCGGTTCAGGCAGCGGCGTGCGCGAGACGACATCGAGCGCCAGGCCCAGGAGGTCCCGGGTGTCGAGCGGGTCGACGACACCGTCGTCCCACAGCCGGGCGGTCGCATAGTACGGGTCGCCCTGCTCCTCGTACCTGGCGCGGATCGGGGCTTCGAACTGCGCCTGGTCCGTCGTGGACCACTCCTCGCCGCGCGCCTCCAGCTGGTCTCGCTTGACGGTCGAGAGCACGGAGGCGGCCTGGTTGCCGCCCATGACCGAGATGCGACTCGCCGGCCACGTCCACAGGAATCGCGGCGAGTAGGCGCGCCCGCACATCGAGTAGTTGCCGGCGCCGAACGAGCCGCCGATGACGACCGTGAGCTTCGGCACCCGCGTGGTCGCGACGGCCGTGACCATCTTGGCCCCGTCCTTCGCGATGCCGCCCGCCTCAGCGTCGCGCCCCACCATGAAGCCCGAGATGTTCTGCAGGAACAGCAGCGGCACCCCCCGCTGATCGCACAGCTCGATGAAGTGGGCGCCCTTCTGGGCGGACTCGCCGAACAGCACGCCGTTGTTGGCGACGATCCCGACAGGGTGCCCGTGGATGCGCGCGAACCCGGTGACGAGCGTGTCGCCGTACTCGCGCTTGAACTCGTGCAGCTCACTGCCGTCGACGAGCCGCGCGATCACCTCGCGGACGTCGTAGGGCTGGTTCACGTCGACCGGCACGACTCCGTACAGATCGGATGCCGGGGCCACGGGTTCGACCGCCGGGATGACGTCCCATGCGGGCTCAGCCGGCGCCGGCAGGGTCGCGACGATGTCGCGCACGATCTCGAGCGCGTGCTCGTCGTCCTCGGCGAGGTGGTCGACGACGCCGGAGCGGCGGGCGTGCAGCTCTCCCCCGCCGAGCTCCTCGGCGGTGACGATCTCGCCGATCGCGGCCTTCACCAGGGGCGGACCGCCGAGGAAGATCGTGCCCTGGCCGCGCACGATGACCGTCTCATCGCTCATCGCGGGCACGTAGGCACCGCCGGCGGTGCAGGAGCCCAGCACCGCGGCGATCTGCGGGATGCCCGCGGCCGACAGCCGGGCCTGGTTGAAGAAGATGCGGCCGAAGTGGTCGCGGTCGGGGAAGACCTCGTCCTGCATCGGCAGGAACGCTCCCCCCGAATCGACGAGGTACACGCACGGCAGGCGGTTCTCGAGCGCGATCTCCTGCGCCCGCAGGTGCTTCTTGACGGTCATCGGGTAGTACGTTCCGCCCTTGACCGTCGCATCGTTGCACACCACCATCACGTGCCTGCCGTGCACGAGCCCGATCCCCGCGATCACGCCGGCGGCAGGGGCGTCGCCGTCGTAGAGTCCCTCCGCGGCGAGCGGCGCGACCTCGATGAACGGGCTCCCCTCGTCGAGCAGGCGGGTGACCCGGTCCCGCGGCAGCAGCTTGCCGCGCGCGACATGCCGCTCGCGCGACGCTGCAGGTCCGCCGACGGATGCTGCGGCCAGCCGCTCGCGCAGCTTCTCGGCCAGGTCCCGCTGGGCGTCGCGCGTGCGCGCGAAGTTCTCGTCGTGCACTGCGGCCGTGCTCAGCACGCTCATCCGGATCTCCCGCGCATCTTCCTCGACGTCACGATCGGATCACGTCCGTTGTCGGGACGCGATCGGATTGGTTAGTGTTCACTAACTGAGGTTCAGGTTAGCGAGCCTTAACTGGATTTACAAGCGGAGCAGCAGATGACGAACGGTGTCACCGATCGCGATCGCGCGAAGGCCGACCGCCACGCGGCGATCCTCCACGAGGCGGCCGCCCTCTTCGCCGAACGCGGCTTCAGCGGCGTCAGCCTCGAAGACATCGGCGGAGCGGTCGGGGTGAGCGGCCCCGCCCTCTACCGCCACTTCGCGAACAAGCAGGCCCTGCTGGGCGCCATCCTCGTCGAGGTGAGCGAGCGGCTGCTGGCAGGCGGGCGCACCGTGATCTCGGCTCATCACGAGGCGACCGACCAGCTGGACGCGATCATCGCGTTCCACGTCGAGTTCGCCCTGCGCGATGCGGACGTCATCCGGGTACAGGACCGCGATCTCGCGAGCCTCAGCGACGACGACCGCCACACCGTGCGGCGTCTGCAGCGGGAGTATGTGGAGGTGTGGATCGGCATCCTCTCGACCGTCCACCCGGAGCGTGACGAGGACGACCTCCGCGTGCGCGCGCACGCCTGCTTCGGCCTCATCAACTCGACGCCCCACACCGTGCGGGCGTCGCGGTCGCGCCCCGGCGAGCGCGATGTGCGCGGCATCCTTCGCACGATGGCCCGCGCCTCCCTGACCGCCTGAGGTCGGCGAGGGCCTAGTCTGGACGGACCATGACGGGGCATGGACGGCACGACGACGCCGGGGCGGGGCACGTCGACGGCACCGAGACGTCCGCTGATCCCCGTGCGCCCGGCCAGGGCGACGCGAGCTCGCGTCGGGATTTCCTGAAGCTCGGCGGTGTCGCCGCCGCGGGCCTGGTCGTGGGCGGCGCGGTCGGTGCCGCGGCCGGTGCCTCCCTCGGTCACACGATCGGGTATCGCGAGGGGTCGGTCGATTTCGGCGCCGTGCCGCCGCGATCCGAGCCCGGCTTCGACCACGTCGTCGTGCTGATGGGTGAGAACCGGTCGTTCGACAACCTCCTGGGATGGCTCTACACGCCCGAGAACCTTCCCGAAGGCGCCACCTTCGATGGGCTGGCGTTCGGCGACTACGCCAACACCGCCCCCTCCGGCGAGCGCGTCGCCGTCCACGCGTATTCGGGGCCCACGGACGACGTGATGGCGCGGCCCGACCCGGATCCCGGCGAGGAGTTCCCGCATGTCAACACGCAGCTGTTCGGCGTCGTCGACCCGCTGGACAACGCCGCGCGCCAGGTGGGCGACATGGCCGCGCCGTTCAATGCGCCACCGTCCGGCACTGCGCCGACGATGGAGGGCTTCCTCCACGATTACTGGAACAACCTGACACGGCTGAGACATGGCAAGGAGCCCACGATCGAGGAAGCGTCGCACATCATGGGCGGCTTCTCCCCCGAGCAGCTTCCGGTGCTGTCGACGCTCGCGAAGGGTTTCGCGGTCTTCGACGCGTGGTTCGCGGCCGTGCCGTCGCAGACGTACTGCAACCGCTCGTTCTTCCATGCGTCGACATCGCACGGCTTCGTCACGAACAAGCACGGCGGGGGCTACGACAAGTGGCTCGACGCGGCGCCGATGCCCACGATCTTCAACCGGCTCGAGGACGCGGGGATCCCGTGGAAGGTGTATTTCGACGAGATGCAGTTGGTCTCTCTCACCGGCATCCTGCACGCGCCGGTGCTGGAGAAGTACTGGCGAACGGGCCGATTCGGGCACATGTCGGAGTTCTTCGACGACGCGAAGGCGGGCAGGCTCCCCGCGTACGCGTTCATCGAGCCGCGGCTGGTGTACAACCACAACGACTTCCACCCGCCCTTCGGCGCGCTCCGCGAGAGCGACGTCGACGGCTCCGCGGTGGTGGACTCGGCCGTGTCGGACGTGCGCGCGGGCGAGAAGCTGGTGGCCGACGTGTACGACGCGATCAAGCAGAGCGCGACACCGGGCGGATCGAACGCGATGAACACGCTGCTGCTCATCACGTTCGACGAGCACGGGGGGACGTACGATCACGTGCCCCCGCCGTCGGCGACCCCGCCTGTCGCCGACGACGACCCGGGCGAGATGGGGTTCGCGTTCGACCGTCTCGGGGTGCGCGTGCCGGCGATCGCGGTGTCGGCCTACACGCGGGCCGGCACGATCGTGCACGACGAGATGCATCACGCGGCGGTGGTCGCCACGCTGGCCCGACTGCACGGGCTGCGTCCGCTGACGAGGCGCGACGCTGAGGCGCGCGACCTGTTCTCGATCGTGAACCTCGACACTCCCCGCGACCCGGCGAGCTGGCCGGTGGTGCACCCGATGTACGTGCCTCCCAACCCCGCCGAGGATCAGCCGGCCGACCTCAGGGACGGGCCCCACAGGCACAAGCCCCTCAGCCCGCCGGGACGCGGCCTGCTGGGGCTGCTGCAGGCGCGGTACGCCGCGGCCGATTCCGCGGAGCCGGAGACATACGCCGAGGCGTACGACGTGCTGCAGAAGCACGGCCTCGGACTCTTCTACCCGAAGGAGGACTGACCGGCCGGCCCCCAAGGTGCCGGCCGGCCAGCGGCCTCGTCAGCGCATCAGCATCGCGCGCCCGGGCTCCCGGAGGATGTCCGCGACGTCCACCAGGAAGCCCGATCCCTGCTCGCCGTCGACCAGCCGGTGATCGAACGACAGGGCGAGCGTCATGACGTCGCGCAGCGCGATCTCTCCGCGATGCTCCCAGGGCTGACGCCGCACCGCGCCGAGGGCGAGGATGCCCGCCTCCCCGGGGTTGATGATCGGCGTTCCGGCGTCCACGCCGAACACGCCGACGTTCGTGATCGAGAACGTGCCGCCCATCATGTCGGCCGGCGACGACTTGCCCGCACGTGCGGTCTCCGCGAGCCCGCGGATCGCGTCGGCCAGTTCGACCAGCGTCAGCTCCTGCGCATCGCGGATGTTCGGCACCACGAGCCCGCGCCCGGTCGCCGCGGCGATCCCGAGGTTCACGTAGTGGTGCTCGACGATCTCCCCCGCCTCGTCGTCCCACTTCGAGTTGAGGCCGGGGTGGCGGCCCAGCGCGAGGCACACGGCCTTCGCGGCCACGGCCATGATCCCGATCCGGTGCTCCTGCAGGTCGCGGTCGCCCTTCAGTGAGGCGATGAGCTCGCTCGTCGCCGTCACGTCGACCGTCAGGAACGTCGTGACGTGCGGCGCAGTGAAGGCGCTGCGCACCATGGCGTCCGCGGTCATGCGCCGCACCCCGCGGATCGGCGTGCGCGTCGTGCGCTCTCCCGCTGGGGCCGGCAGGGGCATCTCGAAGGTCTCGACGGGCTCGGCCGCAGCCGGCGCGGTCGCCGTGGCGCCCACGCGCGTCGCATACGCCTCGACGTCGGCGCGCGTGATGACCCCGGACGCACCGCTCGCCTCGACGAGCGCGAGGTCGATGCCCAGCTGCTTCGCGAACTGCCGCACGGGCGGTGTCGAGCGCGGGCGCTCCACGGGGCGCTCCACGACGTCTGCGAACTGGATCGCGTCGTGCGGAGCCGCCTCGAGGACGGCGGTGTCGGATGCTGCGGCCACCGAGCCCGCGACACGCGTGCGGCGCTGCGGGCGCCCGGCCCCCTGGGGCGTGGCGCCGTAGCCCACCAGGTTGGGCTCGGATTTCGCCGCCACGGCAGACGCGCTCGCCGCAACCTCCGGGGCGGAGGCCTGGGACTCCGCGGCGGGCGCCGGCGGTGCAGCTGGGCCCACGCGCCCGGAGGCTCCGGGCGACGCGCCCGCGACGCCTGGAGGGGGCGTGGGGACCGTTCCGCCGAGGTCGAAGGAGATCAGCACCGAGCCGACCGCGACGACATCGCCCGCTTCGGCGTGCAAGGCCGTGATGGTGCCGGCGTACGGGGACGGCAGCTCGACGACGGCCTTCGCGGTCTCGACCTCGGCGATGGTCTGGTTGAGAGTGACCGTGTCGCCGACGGCGACCAGCCACTGCACGAGCTCGGCTTCGGGGAGTCCCTCACCGAGGTCGGGGAGCCTGAAGTCCTGCGTCATGAGTCGAGCACCCCCGAGAGGCTGTTCGGCCGGTCCATGACGCGATCTACGGCGTCGAGGATCCGGTCGAGGTCCGGCAGGTGGTGCTTCTCGAGCTTCGCGGGCGGGTACGGGATGTCGTGCCCGGTGACGCGCTGCGGCGCCGCCTCGAGGTAGTTGAAACAGCGCTCGGTGACGCTGGCGACCAGCTCGGCGCCGACGCCCGCCTCGCGGGCGGCCTCGTGGGTGACCACGACGCGCCCGGTCTTGCGGACGGAGGCGGTGACCGTGCGGTAGTCCACCGGCGAGATCGAGCGCAGATCGATGACCTCGATCGAGACGCCGTCGTCCTCAGCGGCGGTCGCGGCGTCCAGGGCCGTGAGCACCTGCGAGCCGTAGGTCAGCAGCGTCACGTCGCTGCCTTCGCGCGCCACACGGGCGAGGCCCATCGGCGGAGCGTCCGCGAGCTGGACGTCGAGGTCGACCTCTCCCTTGGTGTGGTACAGCCTCTTCGGCTCGAAGTAGACCACCGGGTCGTCGGACGCGATCGCCTGTCGCAGCATGACGTAGGCGTCCTGCGGGTTCGACACCGCGATCACACGCAGGCCCGACGTGTGCACGAAGTACGCCTCGGGCGACTCCGAGTGGTGCTCCGCGGCGCCGACGCCACCCGCCCACGGGATGCGGATCGTGATCGGCATCTTCACGTTGCCGCGCGTGCGGTAGTGCAGCTTGGCGACCTGGCACACGATCTGATCGAACGCCGGGTACACGAAGCCGTCGAACTGGATCTCGACGACGGGCCGGTAGCCGCGGAACGCGAGCCCGACGGCGGTGCCCATGATGCCGGCCTCGGCGAGCGGCGTGTCGACCACGCGCTGCGCCCCGAACTGGTCGAGGAGGCCGTCGGTGATGCGGAAGACGCCGCCGAGCTTTCCGATGTCCTCGCCCATGACGAGAACCTTCTCGTCGTCCGCCATCGAGCGACGGAGTCCCTCGTTGATGGCCTTCGCCATCGTCAACTGCGTCACCGTCACACCCCCTCGGCTGCCGGGGCGAACCCGTCGAGGTACGCACTGAACCGCTCGCGCTGCTCAGCGAGGCCCGAGTGGGGCTCCGCGTAGACGTTGTCGAGCACTGTCAGCGGGTCGCGGGTCTTCGCGGTCATCGCCGCCTCGCGCACCGCCGCGGCGAGAGCATCGGCGTCGGCCTCGACGCTCGCCACGAACGCCTCGTCGAACTCGCCGCGCGAGCGCAGCAGTGCCTCGACGCGCGCGATCGGGTCGCGGCGGCGCCACTTCTCGACCTCCTCCTTGTCGCGGTACCGCGTCGGGTCGTCCGACGTGGTGTGCGGGCCCATGCGGTAGGTGACCGCCTCGATGAACGCGGGGCCGTTGCCGCGGCGCGCGTTGTCGAGCGCCCAGCGCATCGCAGCGAAGCACGCCAGCACGTCGTTGCCGTCGACGCGCATGCTGGGGATGCCGAAGCCCGGCGCACGCCCGGCGATCGGGAACTTCGCCTGCACAGTGACGGGCTCCGAGATCGCCCACTGGTTGTTGGTGCACACGAACACCACAGGCGCACGGAAGGAGGAGGCGAACACCATCGCCTCGTTGACGTCGCCCTGGCTCGACGCGCCGTCGCCGAAGTAGGCGACCGACACCTGGTCTGTGCCGTCGCGCTGCACGCCCATCGCGTAGCCGACCGCGTGCAGCGCCTGCGCGCCGATGATGATCTGCTGCGTGGCGGTGTTGATGTCGTAGGGGTTGTAGGTCGAGTGCTCCTCGCCGCGCCAGGCGAGCACGAAGTCCGCGGGCTTGCCGCCACGGGCGTAGACGACGCCGGTCTCGCGGTAGCTCGGGAAGGCGAAGTCATCGGCGCGGAGGGCGCGGGCGGTGCCGATCTGGGTCGCCTCCTGGCCCTGGCACGGCGGCCACAGGCCCAGCTGACCCTGCCGCTGCAGAGCGACGCCTTCGGTGTCGATGCGCCGCAGGAGAACCATGTCGCGGTAGAGGCCGCGCAGAGTCGCGGCGTCGACGTCGGCCACCCAGCGATCGAGCTCGGGGTCGGCGATGCGCTCGCCGTCGGGGGTCAGCAGGCGCGCGACATCCTCGATGTCGGTGGCGAGATCCGCTGTGGGTGTCAGGGTGTGCGTCATCGTCATCACTCCTCGTTGCGGGCCCCCTCGTGAGGAGCCGCTTCGCGTGCGCCGGCCACTTCGCCGGCTGCTTCAACGGTACGTCCGCATCGCACCTCGCTCAAGCATTCGAGGACTTCTTGAGCATGTTGACAACTCAAGCCCACCAAAGGCGTGCTAACGTTTCGCACTATGAGTGCCCTCGATCACGTCGACCTGGAGCTGCTGGCAGCGCTCTCCGCCGACCCGCGCGCGACCGTCGTCGCACTCGCCGAACGGCTCGGCCTCTCGCGCAACACCGTCCAGGCGCGCATGTCGCGACTGGAGAAGGCGGGGGTCTTCCTGTCGTACGAGCGAGCCATCTCGTCCGCCTCGCTCGGGTTCCCGATCGAGGCGTTCATCAGCGTCATCGTGCGGCAGGCCGATCTGCCCCGCATCGCCGTCGAACTCGCCCGCGTCCCGGAGGTCGTGCAGGCGCACGGGCTGTCCGGTCAGGTGGATCTGCTGGTGCGGGTCGCGTGCCGCGACACCCAGCACCTCTTCGACACCGACGCCCGCATCCTCGCGATCGAGGGCGTGGAGCGCACAGAGACGTCCCTCGTGATGGGCGAGGTCATCGCCCACCGCGTGACGCCCCTCATGGAGCTGGCACGACGGGAGTCGTAGCCGCCGGCCCTTTCGGGTTTCCGGTCGAGGAGGCGTCGGCGCGCACGAGAACCACGCCGACGAGGATCAGCGCCCCGCCGATGAACTGGATGGGCGCGGGCACCTCGGCGAGGAAGATCCACGCGAACATGAGGGCGAACAGCACCTCCGAGAGCCCGACGAAGGACGCGACCCGCGAGCCGATGCGCGGGACCGCCATCACGCCCAGCGCGTAGCCCAGCGTCGTCGCGATCGCCGCGACCCAGCCGAGCGGTATCCACCACGGCACCGCCACGCCCGCGAGGACCACGTCGACCGGCGGCGCCTGGAAGGGCATGATGCCGGCGAGGCACAGCGCACCCATGACGACCGCACCGGTCAGCAGGCCGCTCGCGGCCAGCGCGAGCGGCGGCAGGTCGTCGCCGGCCCGCTCCGAGATCACGAAATAGGCGCACACGCACACCGCTGCAGCGAGGGCGAGCAGCGTCCCGATCAGGTCGAAGGAGGCGCCCGAGATGTCGACGACGAGCACCAGACCGACCATCGCGACCGCGGAGCCCCACAGCACGAGCGCCGACGGCGCTGTGCGCGTGCGCACCCACACCGCGACGACCAGCATGACCGGGGCGAGGTACTGGATCAGCAGCGCCACGGCGACCGGCATCCGCTGCATCGCCGAGAAGAAGAAGAGCTGACATCCGAGCACCGGCATCAGGCCGAAGCCGACGATGAGCCGCCAGTGCCGCTTGAGGAAACCCCGCTGCCGCATGATCGCCAGGAACAGCGCCGGCGAGAGCACGAGGCCCGCGACTCCCATGCGAACCAGCAGCGCCGCGCCCAGCGACCAGCCGGCCTCGAGCAGGGGCTTCACGAAGGGGCCGCTCGAGGAGAACGCCAGTGCCGAGGCGACGCCCATCACGAGCCCGCTGGTGCGCATCCGCGCCTTCGTGCGCAAGGACGCGCTCGGGGCGATGACGGGAAGGGACGCGGTCGAGACGGTCATGGGCGACATCCGGCTGTCAGGGGTGAAGTGTGCTTACACTGGTGACAGTAGCGAACGGCATGTCAGGAGTCAACATGGTTTTCATCCGTGACACGGAGCTGAGCCTCCGCGCGGCCGCCCACCTGGTCAACACGTTGCCCGGCTACGACGACGAGGACACGCTCACCACTCTCGAAGCGTTCGACGAGTACCTGATGGTGAACCCCTACACGGGGCTCATCCGGCGCGATGGGCAGGAGCTCGCTGCGATCCGTGCTATCCGCCCGCGTCTGCGGCAGCTGTGGGAGGTCGACCGCGACGGCGCCGTCCCGCTCGTCAACGAGATGCTCGCGGACGGCAGCGCACTGCCCCGCCTCGTGCGCCATGACGGCTTCGACTGGCACGTGCACGCCACCAGCGACGAGGCGCCACTGGCGACCCGCATCCTCGTCGAGGCGGCGATGGCCTTCGTCGACGTCATCCGCTCCGACGAGTACGACCGCGTGCGCATCTGCTCCGCGGACGACTGCGACTCCGTCTACATCGACTACTCGAAGAACGGCTCCAAGCGCTACTGCGACACCGGAAACTGCGGCAACCGCATGAACGTCAACGCGTACCGGCGTCGGAAGGCGCGAGAAACCGCGTGATCGCGTCGCCGGCGGCCGCCGGCGTCTCGTAGTGGATCAGGTGCCCGACGTCGGGGATCTCCACCAGCTCGCCGTGCGGGAACATCGCCCTGAGCTTGCGCTCGGCCTCGATGGGCGTGATGTCGTCCCTCACCGCGGCGACCAGCAGCGTCGGCTGCGCGATGCGCGGCGCGAACGCGCGCACGTCGTTCGACACCGACGCGACGAAGGCGTCACGCAGCACGTCGCGGTCGGCGAAGCGTGAGAAGTACGTGTCGTGCTGATCATGCACGAATCGACGGATGCCGGAGTCCTTGGTCTTCGCCATCGAGACGCTCATCACCCGCACGATGAGCCCGTTGCGCAGCAGGGCCTCGCCGAGGCGCCTGGGCAGCTTCGCACCCGCCCAGTAGTAGAAGACCGCCAGTCTCGTGAGGATGCCTCGCGGTCCCTCCAGCGCCGGAGCGCCGATCGGGTTCACGAGGATCACACGCGACGTCTGGAGGCCGGCGGCCACCGCCGCCGCGACGACGATCGAGCCGAACGAGTGCCCGAGGATCACGGCGCCCGGTGCGACGGCCGTGGCGAACTCGCGGAGCCACTTCGCGTAGAGGTCGAGGTCGTGGGTGCGGCCGGGAACAGGCGCCGTCTCGCCGAAGCCGGGGAGGTCGGGCGAGATCACCCGCACGCTCGGCAGGTGCGCGACGACGGGCTCGAGCCCGTGGTGCTCGCCACGGAAGCCGTGCACCGCGACGATGGTCGTCTCCGCGTCCGCGGGCCCGTACACCCAGTACGCGGTGGTGCCGCCGAGCACCGCGACCTCGTGCCGCTCGACGGGGATCTCGTCGAGGAGCGGGGCGTACGGGTTCGGCGCGGTCACCCGTCGAGTCTACGAGGACTCCCCCGGTCCAGGCTGTGCGCGGAGCGCCTGCAACGGATGTCGGAGGCGACGCATACCGTGAACGGCATGAGCCGCCCGCATCCCGAACAGCTGCCGCTGTGGGATGTGCCGGACTGGGTGCGCATGGTCGGGGTGTTCGACCTGGAGACCACCGGCATCGACGTCACCGGCGACCGCATCGTGACGGCCCACGTGGGTCTGCTGGACGCCTCGGGCCGCGTCATCCGTGCCCGCGACTGGCTGGCCGATCCCGGCGTCGAGATCCCCGAGGGCGCGAGCGCGATCCACGGCATCTCCACGGCGCACGCACGCGCCAACGGCCGACCGGCCGCCGAGGTGGTCGCGGAGGTGGTCGCCGCCGTACGCGCCCTGCTCGATGCCGGCATCCCCGTCGTCGCGTACAACGCTCCGTTCGACTTCTCGCTGCTGAAGTACGAGTCGCTGCGGCACGGCGTCGCACCGATCGAGGATCCGTCTCCCGTGATCGATCCTCTCGTGGTCGACAAGGCGTACGACCGGTGGCGCAAAGGCAAGCGCACGCTGGAGGTCGTCGCGGCGCACTACGCCGTGAGGCTGGACTCCGCGCACGAGGCATCGGCGGACGCGGTCGCTGCGGGCCGCGTCGCGCAGGCGCTCGCGGAGCGATTCGCCCCGTGGCTGCCCGACACCGTTCACGAGCTGCACACCCGCCAGATCGGCTGGGCCCGCGCCCAGGCGGAGAGCCTGACCGAGTACTTCATCCGCATCGGGAGGATCGATCCCGACGACCGACTCGACGGTCGCTGGCCGATCCGCTGACAGGCGTCGCCCACCCGGCCGGGAAACGCAGAAGACCCCGCCGAAGCGGGGCCTTCCGGGGTGACTGCTTACTTGGAGCCGCCGAAGTTCTTGAAGCGCTGGTTGAACTTCTCGACACGACCGGCCGAGTCCATGATGCGCTGCTTGCCCGTGTAGAACGGGTGCGAGGCGGACGAGATCTCGACATCGATGACGGGGTACTCGACACCGTCGAGCTCGATCGTCTTGTCGCTGGTCACCGTCGAACGGGTGAGGAAGGTCTCGCCCGAGCCGAGGTCACGGAACACGACGGCCTGGTAGTCCGGGTGGAGGTCAGTCTTCATGATGGTCCTTTGAGGATGGTGCCCTGGATTTTGCCAGGGCGGTCAAAGTCTGGAGTGCGAATGCACCAAAGAGAGATTCTACCAGTCTCCGAGGCGGACGCCGAACCGGCCGCTCTCGGGGCTCAGTGGGCGGCGCGTGCCGCGTAGCGGCCGCCCTCTTCGCTGAGGCGGATCGGCACGCCGAACGTGTCGGTGAGCGCCTCGGCGGTGAGTGTCTCGCGAATCGGACCGGATGCCACGGCCTGGCCGTCGCGCAGCAGCAGCACGTGCGTGAAGCCGATGGGGATCTCCTCGACGTGGTGGGTGACCATGACCATCGCCGGCGTGGTCGGCGCCTGCGCGTAGCCGCCCAGCAGGATGAGCAGCTCTTCGCGCGCGCCGAGGTCGAGGCTGGCGGTCGGCTCGTCCAGGAGGAGCAGCTCGGGGTCGGTCATGACGGCACGGGCGATCTGCACGCGCTTCTGCTCGCCGTCGCTGAGGGTGCCGAACGTGCGGTCGGCCAGGTGGTCGAGCTTCCATTCCGCGAGCACGCGGAGCGCCCGGCGCTCGTCGATGTCCTCGTAGTCCTCGCGCCAGCGGCCGAGCACGGAGTACGCCGCCGTCAGGACGACGTTGAGAACGGTCTCCTCCGGCGGCACCCGACGCGCCATCGCGGAGGAAGCGAACCCGATCCGGGGCCGCAGTTCGAAGACGTCGGTGCGGCCGAGACGCTCGCCGAGGATGGTCACGACGCCCGAGGTGGGATGCAGCAGCGTGTCGGCCATCTGGAGCACGGTGGTCTTGCCGGCACCGTTCGGCCCGAGGACCACCCAGCGCTCGTCGTCGTTGATGGTCCAGTCCAGGTGATCGACGATGTTCCGGGCGTTTCGGCGGACGACGACGTCGGAGAACTCGAGCACCTGGGGCATGCTGACAGCCTATCGGCCGCCGGAGACCACCTCCGCGTACAGCGCGGCCGTCTGGTCGGCGATGCGCCGCCAGCTGAAGTCCTCGGTCGCGCGCCTGCGCCCGGCGGCCCCGTACTCTCGCGCGCGCTCCGGATCGCTCACGACCTCGGTGAGCACGCGGGCGAGATCCGACACGTACTGCTCGGGGTCGGTCGGGGTTCCGGTGCCGTCCTGCACCTGCTCGATGGGTACGAGGCGACCGGTGACACCGTCCAGCACGACCTCGGGGATGCCGCCGGTCGCCGTCCCGACGACGGCGGCGCCGCAGGCCATCGCCTCCAGGTTCACGATGCCGAGCGGCTCATAGACCGACGGGCAGACGAAGGTGGTCGCGGCGCTCAGGATCGTGCACAGCTCGTGGCGCGACAGCATCCGATCCAGCCACACGACGCCCTCGCGGGTCTCCTGCAGCCCGCGGACAAGCCCCTCGACCTCCGCCATGATCTGCGGGGTGTCGGGTGCGCCGGCGGCCAGGATGACCTGCACGTCGGCCGGCAGGCGCTCGGCGGCGCGGAGGAAGTACGGCAGGCCCTTCTGCCGCGTGATGCGGCCGACGAAGACGACGGACGGCTTCGCCGGGTCGATCCCGAGCTCCGCGAGCAGCGCGGGGTCCTCGACGGGATGCCACGCCTCGACGTCGATGCCGTTGTAGATCACGCGCACGCGGTCGGGATCCAGCACCGGGTAGCTGCGCAGGATGTCCTCCCGCATGCCGTTGCTCACCGCGACGATCGCCGCCGCGCTCTCGTACGCGGACTTCTCGATCCAGCTCGAGACGGCATACCCGCCGCCGAGCTGCTCGGCCTTCCAGGGGCGCAGCGGCTCGAGACTGTGGGCGGTGACGATGTGCGGGATGCCGTGCAGCAGCGACGCGAGGTGCCCGGCGAAGTTCGCGTACCAGGTGTGACTGTGCACGACGTCGGCGCCTGCGACATCCGTCACGATCTCGAGATCCGTGCCGAGCGTCTGCACCGCGGCGTTGGCGGCGGAGAGCTCCGAAGGCACGCCGTACGACGTGGTGCCCTCCTCGTCGCGGGCGGCTCCGAACGCGCGCACCCGGACGTCGATGCTCGAGCGGAGCGCCTTGACGAGCTCCGTCACGTGCACACCGGCGCCGCCGTAGATCTCCGGCGGGTACTCCTTGGTGACGATGTCGACTCGCATGTGTCGAACGCTAGTACACGGGCCGGAACGCGTCATAGTGTGGGTCGCATGCCAGCTGCACCCAAGGTCTTCGGAATCATCCTCGCCGGCGGCGAAGGGAAGCGGCTGATGCCGTTGACCGCGGACCGCGCCAAGCCGGCCGTCCCGTTCGGAGGGCAGTACCGGCTCATCGACTTCGCGATCTCGAATCTGATCAACTCGGGCCTGAGACAGATCGTGGTGCTGACGCAGTACAAGTCCCACAGCCTCGACCGCCACATCTCGCAGACGTGGCGGATGTCGGCCCTCCTGGACTCCTACGTGACCTCGGTGCCCGCGCAGCAGCGTCTGGGCAAGCGCTGGTTCTCGGGATCGGCGGACGCCATCCTGCAGAGCCTCAACCTCATCAACGACGAGCAGCCCGACATCGTGGTCGTGATCGGCGCCGACCACGTCTACCGCATGGACTTCCGGCAGATGCTCGCCGCGCACATCGAATCGGGCGCGCGGGCCACGGTCGCCGGCATCCGGCAGCCGATCTCGCTGGCGAACCAGTTCGGCGTGATCGACGTCGAGTCCGAGGACCCGATGCGCATCCGCGAGTTCCTCGAGAAGCCCCAGAACGCGGTCGGCCTGGCCGACGCTCCCCATCAGGTGCTCGCGTCGATGGGCAACTACATCTTCGACACGGACGCGCTCATCGAGGCCGTCGAGTCCGACGGGGAGCTTCCGACGTCGAACCACGACATGGGCGGCGACATCATCCCCTACTTCGTGGGCCGCGGCGAGGCCGGCGTCTACGACATGAACCGCAACGATGTGCCGGGGTCGACCGATCGCGACCGCTACTACTGGCGCGACGTGGGAACCATCGACTCGTTCTTCGACGCGCACCGCGACCTCATCTCGACGCTGCCGGTGTTCAACCTGTACAACATGGATTGGCCGATCCACTCCCAGTCGGTCAACTCCCCGCCCGCGAAGTTCGTGCGCGACTCGGTCGGCCGCATCGGCAACGCGATCGACTCCATCGTGTCGCTCGGGTCGGTGCTGTCGGGCACGCACCTCGAGCGCAGCGTGGTCGGCCCGTGGACGCTCGCCGGCGGTGGCTCGACGATCACCGACTCGGTGCTCTTCGACCACGTGCAGGTGGGCGCCGGGGCACGCGTGCACCGGGCGATCCTCGACAAGAACGTGGTCCTCGACGACGGCGCCACCGTCGGCGTCGACCGCGAGAAGGACCTCGCGCGCGGCTTCACGATCACCGACAGCGGCATCACCGTCGTCGGCAAGGGGTTCCGCGTCGAGCGCTGACACACGGCGGGAAGCGGCATCCGGTCCCGCTAGCGTGGGAGCATGCCTGTCGCCCCCGCCCGCTTCCTCGTCGTGCTCGACGCCGACTCCACGCTCATCCGCAACGAGGTCATCGAGCTGATCGCCGACGAGGCAGGGCGCGGCGCGGAGGTCGCGGCGGCGACGGAGGCCGCGATGCGGGGCGAGGTGGATTTCGCGTCCAGCCTGCGCTCCCGTGTCGAGGCCCTCGAGGGGGTGCCGGTGGCGGCGTTCGCGCGCGTGCTCGCGCGCATCGAGCCGACGCCCGGCGTCCGCGAGCTGATCGCAGCCGTGCATGAGCGCGGCGGTGCCGTGGGTGTGGTGTCGGGCGGATTCCACGAGATCCTCGACACGGTCGCCCCCAACCTCGGTGTGGACGTGTGGCGCGCCAACCGCCTCGCGACCCGCGACGGCGTGCTGAGCGGCACCGTCGACGGCGCGATCGTGGATGCTGCGGGCAAGGCCGCCGCCCTCCGCGAATGGGCCGACGAGAACGGCGTGCCCCTCACCCGCACACTCGCGATCGGCGACGGCGCGAACGATCTCGAGATGATGGCGGTCGCCGGGCTCGGCGTCGCCTTCAACGCGAAGCCCGCGGTGCGCGAACGCGCCGACCTCGTCGTCGGTCCGGTCGACCTCGCGGAGGTCATCCCGCTGCTGCCGTAGGCGCATTTCGCGACCCCCACCCGGGCTGTTCCGATGTCGGGCGCCGTCGGTAGCGTCGGAGCATGCACATCATCCTCGTTCCCGGGCTGTGGCTCGACGCGTCGTCGTGGGGCGACGTCGACCCCGCCCTCGAAGCCGCCGGCCACCGCACGCACGCACTCACCATGCCGGGGGTCGGCGCCTCCGCCACGGAGTCGGCGGGCATCGGCATCGCCGACTGGATCGCCGCGACCGTGGCGCAGATCGATCGCCTGGACGGGCCGGTCGTGCTCGTCGGCCATTCCGGCGGCGGCAACGTCGTCTACGGCGCCGTCGATGCGCGGCCCGACCGGGTCGCCCGGGTCGTGTTCCTCGACACGTTCCCGCCGGGCGACGGCGGCTCCATCTCCGAGTTCCCCGTCGTCGACGGTGTGATCCCGTTCCCAGGCTGGGACTTCTTCGACGAGGCCGACATCGTCGACCTCGATCCCCAGACGCGGACGGAGGCCGCGGCGCGCGCGAAGTCGGTGCCCGAGCGGGTCCCCACCGATCCGATCCGGCTCACCGACGAGCGACGGCGCGCCGTTGCGGCGACGATGATCACCGGAACCGTTCCGGAGGCGCAGATCCGCGAGATCATCGCGGCGGCACCGCCCTGGGCGGCCGAGCTGGCCGCTCTGGAGCACCTCGACATCATCGAGCTCGGTGCCCCCGAAGACCCGGCGGGCCATTGGCCGCAGTTCTCGCGGCCCGGCGCGGTCGCCGAGGCGATCCTGCAGGCGATCTCCTGAGAACGCCGACGGGCTCAGCGGCCGGTCGCGGTCGCTGAGCCCGCCTAAGCACGCCGAGCCCGCCCAAGCACGCAGCGGTGGGCGGTCAGTGCCCCATGCCGAGTCCGCCGTCGACCGGAATAACGGCGCCGGAGATATAGGCCGCGTCATCCGACGCGATCCACGTCACGACGCCGGCCACCTCGTCGGGGGACGCGAAGCGCCCCGCGGGGATGCTCTTCTTGTACTCGGCCTGCGTGTCGTCAGAGAGCTCGGCCGTCATGTCGGTCTCGATGAAGCCGGGTGCCACGACGTTCGCCGTGATGCCGCGGGCTCCCAGCTCGCGGGTGAGCGAGCGCGCGAAACCGACGAGCGCGCTCTTCGATGCGGCGTAGTTGATCTGACCGGCCGAGCCGTACAGCCCGACGACGCTCGAGATCAGCACGACGCGACCCCAGCGGGCGCGCAGCATCCCCTTGGAGGCGCGCTTGACGACGCGGAACGCGCCGCCGAGGTTGGTCGAGACGACACTGTCGAAGTCGTCCTCGGTCATGCGCAGCAGGAGGGTGTCCTTCGTGATGCCGGCGTTCGCGATGACGATCTCGACCGGGCCCAGCGTGTTCTCGACCTCGGTGAATGCGGCGTCGACGGCTGCGGCATCCGTCACATCCGCTCGCACGGTGAGGGTGCCCTCGGGACCCTCTCCGGAGCGCGCGGTGACGGCGACCTTGTAGCCCTCGGCGACGAAGCGCTCCGCGATGGCGCGGCCGATGCCGCGGTTTCCGCCGGTGACGAGGACGACGCGATCGGTGGACATGGTGGCACTCCCGGGGTTGTGGCGGATCCGCACCAGCCTACCGGCGGCGCCCCGATCGACCGGCGTGTTTGACACCCCCGCTGCGGCGCTGGGACTCTGGTCCCAGACATCGAAGAAAGGCCGCCCCGTGAGCGACAACATCCCGCAGGACCCCGCACCCGAGCCGGGCTCGTACCCGCCGGTTCCGCCCGCTCCGGCAGCGGACCAGCCCACCCAGCC
>NZ_JYJA01000040.1 GCF_000956465.1 Microbacterium trichothecenolyticum | reverse complement strand
GAATGCCTCCGCGCTCCGCAGTCACTTCCGGCGCGTCCACCCCGCCCGCACCCGCACAACGTGACTGCGCAGCACAGAACGTCTTCGCTTCCGCAGTCGCTTCGTGCGGTCGCGGCGGGGTGAGAGGTCGCCGAGACGGACTGCGGAGCGGGAGGGGCGCGGCGGCGTGGCCGCGTAGGCTCGACCGCATGACCCTCGACCTCGAAGCGATCTACGTCGATCTGCACCGGCATCCGGAACTGTCCTTCCAGGAGACCCGCACGGCGGGGGTGATCGCGCAGCATCTGACCGCGCTCGGCGTCGAGTTCGAGGAGGGGATCGGCAAGACCGGCGTCACCGGCGTGATCCGCAACGGTGAAGGCCCTGTCGTGTGGCTGCGCGCCGACATGGACGCCCTGCCCGTGCCCGAGCAGACGGGCCTCGAGTACGCCAGCACGGCGCGCGGCACCGACCCGGCGGGCAACGACGTGCCCGTCATGCACGCGTGCGGTCACGACATGCACGTGACGGCGCTGCTCGGCGCCCTCGAGCGCCTGGTCGCCACGAAGGGCGAGTGGTCGGGCACGGTCGTCGCCGTCTTCCAGCCCGCCGAAGAGTACGGCGCCGGTTCGCAGGCCATGATCGCCGACGGCGTGCTCGAGAAGTTCCCGAAGCCCGACATCGTGCTCGGCCAGCACGTCACGCCGCTGCCCGCCGGCACCATCGGCGTGCGCAGCGGCACGCAGATGGCGGCATCCGACGGCATCACCGTCACCCTGCTGGGCCGCGGCGGCCACGGCTCGCGCCCGCAGGCGACCATCGACCCGATCGTCATGGCCGCGGCCACGGTGATGCGCCTGCAGACGATCGTCTCGCGCGAGGTCGACCCCCGCGACGTCGCGGTCGTGACGGTCGGGTCGATCCACGCCGGCTTGAAGAACAACATCATCCCCGCCGAGGCGAAGCTCGAGCTGAGCCTGCGCTACCCCGACGACGTGGCCCGCGCGCGCGTGCTCGAGAAGGTCGAGCGCATCGTGCGCGCCGAGGCGCAGGCTTCGGGCGCCGAGGAGCCGCCGGTCATCGTCACCGACCACACGCTCCCCCCGACCATCAACGACGCCGAGTCCACCGCCCGCCTCAGCGCGGCGTTCGACGCCGCGTTCGGCGAGGGCACCGTGATCGACCCGGGCATGTTCACCGGCAGCGAGGACGTCTCGTGGTTCGCCCGTGAGGCCGGCGTGCCGCTCGTCTTCTGGTTCTGGGGCGGGGTCGACCCGGCGAAGTTCGCCGAAGCCACCGCCGCCGGCACGGTCGAGCGCGACATCCCGACCAACCACTCGCCCTTCTTCGCCCCGGTGCTCCAGCCCACGCTGAGCCGCGGCGTCGACGCGCTCGTGGTCGCCGCGCGCGAGTTCCTCGGGACGCCGACGGCGTAGGCGGTGGAAGGATGCTGCGGGCCGCGGCATCCGTTCCTTCCGGCGTCGTCGCGGAGCGGGTCAGGCGGGTTCGGCGACGGCTCCCGCGCGGGCGTCTTCGGCATCGAGCAGTCGCTGGAGGCCGCGGAAGTCGCGCATGAGGATGCGCGACAGGACGAACGTCGGAAGCAGGGCGACCAGTCGCAGCCACCCCGCGACGTCGCCCCCGTAGTCGGCGTGCACGCGCGTGCCCACGTCCTCGGCGGAGCAGGCGTACTCGACGCGCGAGTTCCACGGCGACGTGGAGTGCCACACGACCCGCTCGTTCGGTTCGACGACCTCGAGCACGTCTTCGAACCGGACACGGAACGGGCCGATGATGTGGTCGACCGCGCTCCAGCGGCTGCCTGCACTCGGCGGCCCGGCTCCGACGCGCTGCCGGAGTTCGACCGCCGGCGCCCAGTCGTGCCAGGTGCCGGGGTCCGCGAGGTACGGGAACACGCGAGCGGGCGGGTGGTCGAGATGCACGTCCAGCGTCACGCGTCTCCACATGGCCGTCACACCATCGCGGGAACCGGGCGGTCCGGGTAGAGCTCCCGCATCGCCCTGTCGTACTGCCGCTTCATCAGCAGGAGGTACAGCAGCCGGATCGGCGCGGGGACGTTCGCGCGCATCCACTCGTCCCGCTCTCCCTCGGGCACGCTGGCCACCAGCAGTCCGAGCTGGAGGGACAGGATGTCCTTGCCGAGCTCCTTGCGGTGCGCCATGAGCTCCGCGCGCGTGTGCTCCTCCATCCAGTCCCACTCCTGCTGGGAGAGCACGGCGCCGGCCACCGGCATGATGTCGTGCTCCTCCTGCCCGAGATGCGCGGTGAGTGTGTCGCGGAGGTGCTCGATGTCGCGGGCGAACGCATCACGCAGCGCGGCATCCGCCGTCCGGAGCCACGGCTCGAGCTGCGGCTCGATCCGGGCGAGCTGGGAGGCGACCTCGGCGTGCTGCGCGCGCATCTGGCCGACGTGCAGCGCGCACCCCGGATCACGTGAGACCAGCTTGTCCCACAGGGCGACATCCTCGGTCTCGTGGTGCATGTGCAGCGCGTAGAAGTCCAGGTGGGCGTACCGGCCCACGATCGCCGCGCGGTCGATGTCGCCCGGTGGCACGCCGCGCACGAGCTCCGGCAGCTCGCGATACAGCCAGCGGAAGATCCTGTGCACCAGGATCAGGCCCGACGTGTCGCACCCGGGTTCCTGCCCCTCCGGCATGGCTCCGGAGGAGGGCAGCTTGGCAGCCATATCGCACCCCCGATCCCCGCAGCTCGTCGACTCCGACGACCCCAGGCGGTGATCAGCGGGATTCTACTCCCGGGCTGCGCGTGGTCCCAGGGCCTGCGCGGCCGCGGCCCCGGTTTCAGAGGCCGGGAGCCGTCGCGGAACCGGGGGGCGCAGCATCCGGTTCCTCCAGCTCCCGCGCGTCGGTGAGGCGCTGACCCGACGCGAGACCGGGGAGGCCGCGATGCCCGTCGGTCGTGAAGACCAGCAGGATCGACACCGCCGCGAACACCGAGGCCACGAACGTCCACGCGCCCGGCAGCGCGTTCAGCACGAGGTAGCCGCCGATGCCGGCGGCGAAGCGCAGGAAGCGCGCGAGCCCGACCGGGAGCGGCCCGCCGGTGAAGCGCACCTGCACGGCGTGGTCGCCGATCGTGCCGCCGGTCGCGAGCGTCGCGACGAGCCACACGACGATCGACACCCCGGAGCCGATGAGGCTCGCCGCGGATCCCTCGCGCACGGCCGCGTCCGCACCGAGGAGGTAGAGCACGAGCTGCACCGCGACGATCACCGTCAGGCTGAGCACCCAGGCGGCGAGCCCGTCGCACAGCATGCCGAGGAGGCGTCGGCCGCGCGTGACCGGCTGCGGCCGGTCCGCGTCGGGCAGGCGGGGTGAGCCGCGGTAGCGGCGCGGCACGGCGAGCGCGAGCAGCGAGCCGAGCACCGCGCCCAGGGTGTTCGTGAGCAGGTCGTCCACGTCGAACACGCGGTAGGCGCAGGGGTAGAGGCCCCAGACGCCGGTGAGCTGGGTGACCTCGACGAAGACCGACAGCCCGACGCCGACGACGAGGGCCGTGATCGCGCCGCGCCCGCCCAGCACGCGGAGGAAGAACCCGAGCGGCACGAAGAGCAGGACGTTGAGCAGCAGCTGCAGCACGGCGGGATCCGTCGCGAAGCCGCTGCCTCGACGCACGATGGCCCCGCGCAGGTCGGCGGCGATCGCCGTCACGTCGACGTTCACGCCCGCGCACGCGATCGTGTCGGGGTCCGGCAGGGGCAGGAGCGTGTAGGTCCAGATCGCCATCACGTAGACCAGGGCGGCGCCCCAGAGCACGAACCGGCCGACGCCGAATCCGCCCCGGCGGCGGTAGCTGAGCGCGACGAACGGGACGAAGAGCAGCACCCCCACGACCACCCCGAGGGTGACCGCGAGCACACCGAGGATGATCTGCTCGTCCACGCTACGAGTGTCCCAGAGAGGCACCCGTATGGATTTCGTGAGGATGGACGTCTGGATGCATCCTCACGTTCTCCTCACGAGTAGCCTTACGGGCCGTGACGAACGAAAGCCGCGAGCAGTCGGTCGATGAGACGCCGATCGCCAAGCGCCTCATCCTCGGGGACCCGCTCGCGTCCACAGACTCCGACGAGCACCTGCTCCCGAAGAAGATGGCGTTGCCCATCTTCGCGTCCGACGCGCTCTCGTCCGTCGCGTACGCCCCGCAGGAACTCCTCCTCATCCTCCTCACCGGCGGCCTCGCGTTCCTCGCGTTCGCCCCCTGGATCGCCGCCGCGGTCATCGTGCTGCTGATCGTCGTCGTGATCAGCTACCGGCAGTTGATCAAGGCGTACCCCTCCGGCGGTGGCGACTACGAAGTGGCACGCAAGAACCTCGGCGAGGTGCCGGGCGTGATCGTGGCATCGGCGCTGCTCGTCGACTACGTCCTCACGGTCGCGGTGTCGGTCGCATCAGGGGTCGACAACATCATCTCCGCGCTCCCGGGCCTCAATCCCTGGCGCGTCGAGCTGGCGGTGGGCTTCGTCATCCTGATCATCATCGTGAACCTGCGCGGCGTGCGCGAAGCGTCGCGGGCGTTCGCGATCCCGACCTACGTCTTCATCGGCTCGGTCGGGCTCATGATCCTCGTCGGGCTCTTCCAGATCGTCACCGGCAATCCACCTGTGGCGTCGAGCGCCCAGTACGAGGTGCAGACCGAGAGCCTCACGCAGGCCGCGGTCATCCTGCTCGTGCTGCGCGCGTTCTCGAGCGGCTGCTCGGCCCTCACCGGCGTCGAGGCCGTGTCGAACGGGGTGCAGGCGTTCCGCAAGCCCAAGGTGCGCAACGCCCAGACCACGCTCGCGATGATGGGCGGCATCGCGATCCTGCTCTTCGCCGGGCTCACCGCGATCGCGCTCGTCTCGGGCGTGCACTACGCCGAGAACCCCTGCGACCTGATCGGCTTCGACTGCTCCAACCCGCAGCCGAGCCTCATGGCGCAGGTCTCGTCGGCCGTCTTCGGAATGAACTCCATCCCGTTCTTCGTCATCCAGGCGGCGACCGCAGTCGTGCTGCTCCTCGCCGCGAACACCGCGTTCAACGGCTTCCCTCTGCTCGGGTCGGTGCTCGCGCGCGACGGCTATGCGCCCAAGGCGCTCAACACGCGCGGCGACCGCCTCGTGTACTCGAACGGCATGATCATCCTGGGTCTGGTCGCGATCGGCGTACTGGTCGTCTACCAGGCCAATCTCACGAACCTGATCCAGCTCTACATCATCGGCGTGTTCGTCTCGTTCACGATCGGCCAGATCGGCATGATCCGGCATTGGATGCGGGGGATCCGCGGCATCCGCGAACTCCCGGCCGATGAGCGCCGCGCTGCTTCGGCGCGCACGGAGCTCTTCGGCCTGCGCAAGGGTCTCGTGATCAATTCGCTCGGCGCCACGATGACCGCGTCCGTGCTCGTCATCGTGACCATCACGAAGTTCACCCACGGCGCCTGGCTCGTGTTCCTCGCTATCCCGATCCTGTCGTTCCTCATGGTCGGCGTGCACCGCTACTACCGCGACGTCGAGCACGAGATCGAGATGGACGACCAGACGCACTTCGGGTCCACGGGCGATGTCGCTCTCATCCTCGTCAACCGGCTGCAGAAGCCCGTCGTGAAGGCGGTCGACTACGCGCTGGCCGCGAAGCACGACAAGACCTTCGCGGTGCACGTCTCGGTCACGAAGGAGGATGCCGCGGCGCTGGAGGAGGAGTGGCGCCAGCACCGCATGCCGATCCCACTCAAGATCATCGAATCGCCGTACCGCATGTACGCGAGCCCGATCGCCGACTTCGTCAAGAAGTACCGCGAGGAGCACGGCTCCTCGGTGGTCACCGTCTACCTGCCGCAGTACATCGTCGGCCATTGGTGGGAGTCGATCCTGCACAACCGCCGCGCCCGCCGGATCGCGCAGCAGCTCATGCTCGTGCACGGCGTGTCGATCACGCTCGTGCCCTGGCTCCTGGACTCGTCCGAGCTGATCTACGGCCGCCGCTCGCGTGCGCTGCCGGGCGACGACCGCGCCGGACGCGCCACGGCGCCGCAGGTGCACCGCGTCGGGCGCCGGGCGGTGCGCCCGGCCGGACCGCCCGAGAAGGCGGACGCCTCCGAGCCCCCGGTCACGACCAAGCCCTGACGATCGGCGCCCGAACGGGCGCCTCCGCGCCGGGTCGCGGCATCCCGCGTAGCCTTGAAGGGTGAGTTCTCCCGCATCCGTCTCGTCTCCGACGGCGCCACTTGACGCCGACGCGCTCCGCGCGGACTTCCCGCTCCTCGGCGAGCGCGTGAACGGCGAACGCCTCGTCTACCTCGACTCGGGCGCGACCAGCCAGAAGCCGCAGGCGGTCATCGACGCCGAGGTCGACTTCCTCACGCGGTCGAACTCCGCTGTCCACCGCGGTGCGCACACCCTCGCGGCGGAGGCCACCGAGCTCTTCGAGGACGCCCGCACGACGGTCGCGGCCTTCGTCGGCGCACGCCCCGAGCAGCTGGTGTGGACGAGCGGCGCGACCGCCGGCCTCAACCTCGTCGCGTACGCGATCGGCAACGCGAGCGTCGGACGCGGAGCCCCCGCCAGCGCGCGCTTCGCGCTGAAGCCCGGTGACGAGATCGTCATCACCGAGACCGAGCACCACGCGAACCTCATCCCCTGGCAGGAGCTGGCCGCCCGCACCGGCGCGGTGCTCCGCCACATCCCCGTCCGTGATGACGGGACCCTGGACACGGATGCCGCCGCCACCGTCATCGGCGAACGCACGCGGATCGTCGCGTTCACGCACGTGTCGAACGTGCTGGGCATCGTGAACCCGGTCGCCGAGCTCGTCGCCCTCGCACAGGCCGTCGGTGCGGTGACCGTACTGGACGCCTGCCAGTCCGCGCCGCACCTGCCGCTCGACTTCCCCGCTCTCGACGTCGACTTCGCGGTCTTCTCGGGCCACAAGATGCTGGGGCCGTACGGCGTCGGCGGCCTCTACGGCCGCGCCGAGGTGCTCGAGGCCCTGCCGCCGTTCCTCACCGGCGGGTCGATGATCACCACCGTCACCCTCGACGAGGCGTCGTACCTGCCGCCGCCCCAGCGCTTCGAGGCCGGCACCCAGCCGGTGTCGCAGGCGATCGGGCTCGCGGCCGCGGTGCGCTATCTCGACGCCGTGGGCATGCCCGCGGTGCACGCGCACGAGAAGGCCCTCGAAGCGCGCATGGGTGAAGGCCTGCGCTCGATCCCCGGCATCCGGCTGCTCGGCGACGCGGCGGGCGCCGAGCGCGTGGGGCTCTGGTCGTTCGACGTCGACGGCGTGCACGCGCACGACGTGGGTCAGTTCCTCGACGCCCGCGGGGTGGCGGTGCGCGTCGGGCACCACTGCGCGCAGCCGCTGCACCGCCGCTTCGGACTCACCGCCTCGGTACGGGCGTCGTCGGCGCTCTACAACACGGCTGACGACGTCGACGTGTTCCTGGACGCCCTGTCGGGCGTGAGGGCGTTCTTCGGAGCCGGCGCATGAGCGGCCTCGAATCGCTCTATCAGGAGCTCATCCTCGACCATTCCAAGCGCCCGCACGGCAAGGGCCTCGGCGCCGAGGAGGGCCGGGTCGCCACGTCGTATCAGCGCAACCCGATCTGCGGCGACGAGATCACCCTCCGCGTGCGCCTGTCGGACGACGGCACGACCGTCGACGAGGTCACGTGGGACGGCGCCGGCTGCTCCATCTCGCAGGCTTCGGCGTCCATGCTCGCCGCGCTGATCGAGGAGGAGGAACGGATGCCGCGGGCCGAGGCATCCGCTCTCGTCGAAGGCTTCCGCGAAGCGCTGCGCTCGCGCGGCGAGATCCCGCTGGACGAAGAGGTGTTCGGCGACGCCGCGGCCCTCTCGGGCGTCTCGAAGTTCACCGCGCGCGTGAAGTGCGCGATGCTCGCGTGGGTCGCCTTCGAGGACGCGACCGCCCGCGCCTGACCTCGGCGCCCCTAGTCGCCGCCGGCGACGGGATGGGTGCGGTGCACGGTGATGTCCCCGTACCCGGCACGGGCGTAGAGCTCGACCGACGCCTCGCCCTCGACCGGACCCGCAACCGCGGAGAGCTCGTTGCGCACCACGCCGTGCTGGCTCGACGCGTCGAGCCACGCCGCCGTGCCCGAGCGGATGCCGAGGTCCACGGCGCCGTACGACGCCTCGATCCGCGCGGTGCCGCCGTTGAGGTCGCCGATGCGCACCGGGCCGTAGGCAGACCGCACCGTGAGCGCGGGGCCCGGGTCGCCCAGGTGCACGACGCCGCTCGACGTCGCGATGTCGGCCACGCCCGAGACCGAGCCGACATCGATGCCGGCGTCCGATCCTTTGAGCCTCAGCGCCCCGTCGACGATGCCGATGCGGGCACGGCCGGATTTGATGTCCACGTCCGCGTCGCCGCGCACGTGCTCGACGCGGAGCTCCCCGTGCCCGAGGCCCAGGTCGGCGCGGCCGGTGCGCTCGAGGGTCGCGTCACCGTAATCCAGCGCGATCCGCGCGGTGCCGACCGCCCCGGCGACGCGGATCGAGCCGTACTTGAGCGCGAGCGAGACGTCCGAACCGGTCGGGATGCGCACGGACACGTCGACGGAGTCGCCCGAGCCGAACAGGTTGAACCGCACCGGGCCGACGATGCGGAGGTCGGACCCCGCCTGCGTCACGCGCACCGCCTCGGCTGCGCTGCGGTCGCCCGCGCGGTGCGGGTTGGCCGGCGCGACGTCGACGGCGAGGTCGCGACGGCGTTCTGCGACGACGTCGATGCGGCCCATCTGCAGCTCGATGCGCACGGCCGCCGGGCCTGACACGGGGAACGTCGGCATCAGCGCACCCAGCCGGTGTAGGCCGAGCTCGAACCGCGAGCCGCCGGGGGTGCAGGCTCGACGGCCGCCGCGACGGCCCGCACCAGCCACGTGTTGAGCGAGAGCCCCTCGGCGGTCGCAGCCGCCTCTGCGCGTGCCTTCAGCGAGTCGGGCAGGCGCAGGGTGGTGCGCGCGGTGGCGTCATCGGGATCATCGGATGCCGCGGCCGCGAACAGGACGGGACCGCTCGAGCCGGCGGCTGCCTCTGTCGTGGGCTCGGGCTGAGGCCGTGCGACGACGAAGTCGACTTCTCGCCCGCGCAGGCGCAGGTCGACGGACCCCGGCGCGAGCTCGCGCGTGATCTCGCCCGCCGCCTCGGACAGCGCCTCGAGGATCGCGAGCCGCACCGCGGGCTCGAGCGCTGCCGCGAGGCGCGCCGCGACCTCCGAGGCGTCGGGGCCGGCTGCCGCGGCAAGCTGACGCTGGAGCTCGTCGACGTGCGTGCTGATCTGCATGACGTCAGAGTGACATCACCGTGGTGTCATGTCAACGCCGCGTCAGGGACCCGTGAGTGTCGCCTCGAACGACGTTCGGATTCCGTGAGGACGACCGCCACGGCATCCGCCCGGGAGTTGCATCGAATCCGGCCCGCCGCACCGCGGAGCACCGCTGCAACTGCACCCACCGGGAGACCCTGTGCTCGATGTCATCTACCTCGCACTGACGCTGGCGCTGTTCGCGCTCGTCGGACTCGTCGCCAAGGCGGTGGAGAAGCTCGGCCCACGCGCCCGAGGCTCCGCCCGGCGCGAAGCGACGAGCGGGGAGGCGTGGGGATGATCGTCTTCTCGCTCGTCGGCGCGGCCCTCGGCCTCGCCGCAATCGTCTACCTCGTCGTCGCCCTCGTGAAGCCGGAGAAGTTCTGATGGACGCGGCCACCGTGTGGACCGGCGTCCTCCAGATCGCGACGGTCGTCCTGATCCTCGCGCTCCTCTACCGACCGCTCGGCGACTGGATCGCCCGCGTCTACACCGCCAGCAAGGACTGGCGCGTCGAGCGCGGCATGTACCGCCTCGTCGGGGTCGACCCTCGGTCGGAGCAGACGTGGCAGGCGTACCTGCGCGGCGTGCTCGCCTTCTCCGCCGTCGGCGTGCTCCTCGTCTACGCGCTGCAGCGCTTCCAGGCCGTGCTGCCCTATTCGCTGGGCCTGCCCGCCGTACCGGAGGGCCTCGCGTTCAACACCGCGGTGTCGTTCGTGACCAACACGAACTGGCAGTCGTACTCCCCCGAGCTGACCATGGGCTACACCGTGCAGCTGGCCGGGCTGGCGGTGCAGAACTTCGTGTCTGCGGCCGTGGGAATCGCCGTCGCCGTCACGCTCGTGCGCGGTTTCGCGCGGCGCGGGTCCGCGACGATCGGCAACTTCTGGGTCGACCTCACCCGCGGTGTCACGCGCCTGCTGCTGCCGCTCGCCGTCGTGTCGGCAATCGCGCTCGTGATCGCGGGCGTGGTGCAGAACGTCAACGGGTTCGTCGACGTCGGCACGGTCGCGGGCGGCACACAGTCGATCCCGGGCGGGCCGGTCGCCTCGCAGGAGGCCATCAAGCTCCTCGGCACGAACGGCGGCGGCTTCTTCAACGCCAACTCCGCGCACCCGTTCGAGAACCCGACGCCGTGGTCGAACGTGCTCGAGATCCTGCTGATCCTCGCCATCCCGGTGGCGCTCCCGCGGGCGTTCGGCCGCATGGTGCACGACGACCGCCAGGGCTACGCGATCCTCGCCGTCATGAGCACGATCGCCATCGTGTCGATCGCGGCGGTGACGTGGCTGGAGTCGCTGGCCCTCGGCACCGCGCCGCATCTCGCCGGCGCCGCGATGGAGGGCAAGGAGGTGCGGTACGGCATCTGGGGCTCGACGCTCTTCACCGGTGCGACCACCCTCACCTCGACCGGCGCCGTGAACTCGATGCACGACTCGTACACCGCACTCGGCGGCATGATCCCGATGAGCAACATGATGCTCGGCGAGGTCGCCCCGGGCGGCGTCGGGTCGGGCCTCTACGGCATGCTCGTGCTCGCCGTCATCGCGGTGTTCGTCGGCGGGCTGCTCGTCGGCCGCACGCCCGAGTACCTCGGCAAGAAGATCGGGCCCACCCAGATCAAGCTCGCGAGCCTGTACATCCTCGTGACCCCCGCGCTCGTGCTCGCGGGCACGGCGCTGAGCTTCGGCATCCCGGCGATCCGCGCCGACATGGAGTCGACCTCGATCTGGAACCCCGGCGTCCACGGTCTCGGCGAGGTGCTCTACGCGTTCACCTCGGCGGCGAACAACAACGGCTCGGCGTTCGCGGGGCTCACCGCGAACACGCCGTGGCTCAACACGGCGCTGGGCGTCGCGATGCTGCTCGGCCGGTTCCTGCCCATCGTGCTGGTGCTCGCCCTGGCCGGCTCGCTCGCCGCCCAGGCGCCGGTGCCCTCGACGGCCGGCACCCTGCCCACGCACCGCCCGCAGTTCGTCGGCCTCCTCGCCGTCGTCGCGGTCGTCATCACCGCACTCACGTACTTCCCCGTTCTCACGCTGGGTCCCCTGGCGGAAGGGCTCGTCTGACATGTCCACCGACGTTTCGTCTCGCTCCGCTCGCTCGACCGGGGAGGTCGAGCCGACCTCACGCCCCGTCGCGGGCACGGTCGCTCCCAAGTCGCCCAAGCCCTCTTCCCGCGCGTTCAGCGCCGCCCAGCTGTGGGCGGCCGTGCCCGGGGCCGTGCGCAAGCTGAACCCGGCCGCGCTGTGGCGCAACCCCGTCATGTTCCTGGTGTGGGTGGGCGCCGCCCTCACCACGGCGATCGCGATCGCCGAGCCATTCCTCGGCGGCCCCGAGCAGTCCGGCGGCACGCCGGTGCCCTTCGGCTTCACATGGAGCATCGCCGTGTGGCTGTGGCTCACCGTGCTCTTCGCGAACCTCGCGGAGTCGGTGGCGGAAGGCCGCGGCAAGGCTCAGGCCGCGTCGCTGCGCAAGACGCGGACGTCGACCACGGCGCGTCGCGTCACCGCGTACGACGGGAACACGGATCCCGCGGCCGAGCGCTCCGACGCGATCGAGGTCCCCTCGTCCGACCTGGCGCTCGGTGACGTCGTCATCGTGTCGGCCGGCGAGCTGATCCCCGGCGACGGCGACATCGTCGCGGGCATCGCGACCGTCGACGAGTCGGCGATCACGGGCGAGTCCGCGCCGGTCGTGCGCGAGTCGGGCGGAGACCGCTCAGCCGTCACCGGCGGCACCCGCGTGCTGTCGGACCGCATCGTCGTGCGCATCACGTCGAAGCCCGGCGAGACGTTCGTCGATCGCATGATCGCGCTCGTCGAGGGCGCCGCGCGCCAGAAGACGCCCAACGAGATCGCGCTGAACATCCTGCTCGCGAGCCTGTCGATCGTCTTCGTGATCGTCGTGCTGACGCTCAACCCGATCGCGTCGTACGCCGCGTCGCCCGTGAGCATCCCGGTGCTGATCGCTCTGCTGGTCTGCCTCATCCCGACCACCATCGGGGCTCTGCTCTCGGCGATCGGGATCGCCGGCATGGACCGCCTCGTGCAGCGCAATGTGCTCGCTATGTCGGGCCGCGCCGTCGAGGCCGCGGGCGACGTCACGACGCTGCTCCTCGACAAGACGGGCACGATCACGTACGGCAACCGCCGCGCCTCGGACTTCGTCGCGATGCCGGGCGTCCGCGAGGACGAGCTGGCACAGGCGGCCGCGCTCTCGTCGCTTGCGGATCCCACCCCCGAGGGCGTCTCAGTGGTCGAGCTCGCCGCGGTGCGCGGCATCCGCGTCAGCGAGCCTGCCGGCTCCACCGTCGTCCCCTTCACCGCCCAGACCCGCATGAGCGGCCTCGACCTCGCGGACGGCACGCAGGTGCGCAAGGGCGCCGGGTCTGCCGTGATCGCGTGGCTCGCAGCATCCGCATCCGACGTCCCGACCGCTGCGCGCGCCCAGCTGACGAGCGAGACGGATGCCATCGCGCAGTCGGGCGGCACGCCGCTCGTCGTCGCCACTCGCGACGCGGCCGGCGAGGGCCGGGTGCTCGGGGTCATCCACCTCAAGGACATCGTCAAGGACGGCCTGCGCGAGCGGTTCGACGAGCTGCGGTCGATGGGCATCCGCACGGTCATGATCACGGGCGACAACCCGCTGACGGCGGCCGCCATCGCGAAGGAGGCGGGCGTCGACGACTACCTCGCCGAAGCGACCCCCGAGGACAAGCTCGCGCTGATCCGCAAGGAGCAGCAGGGCGGCAACCTCGTCGCGATGACCGGCGACGGCACCAACGACGCACCCGCGCTCGCGCAGGCCGACGTCGGCGTCGCGATGAACACCGGAACGTCGGCCGCTAAGGAGGCCGGCAACATGGTCGACCTCGATTCCGACCCGACGAAGCTCATCGACATCGTCCGCATCGGCAAGCAGCTGCTCATCACGCGCGGCGCGCTGACCACCTTCTCGCTGGCCAACGACATCGCGAAGTACTTCGCGATCATCCCCGCGATGTTCATGGGGGTCTTTCCCGGCCTCGCGGCGCTCAACGTCATGCACCTGTCGTCGCCCGCGTCGGCGGTGACGAGCGCGATCATCTTCAACGCGATCATCATCGTGATCCTCATCCCCCTGGCGCTGCGCGGAGTGAAGTACCGCCCCGCGAGCGCGTCACAGATCCTCAGCCGCAACCTGCTCGTCTACGGGCTGGGCGGCGTGATCGCCCCCTTCGTCGGCATCAAGCTCATCGACCTCGTCGTGAGCCTCATCCCGGGCTTCTGAGTCCGGCAAGGAGAACCATGTCCAGCACTCGCACCACCCTCCGCACGACCGGCGTCGCCGTCCGCGCGATGCTCGTGTTCACCCTCGTCCTGGGCGTCGGCTACACCCTGCTCGTGACCGGCATCGGCCAGCTCGCCCTGCCATGGCAGGCGAACGGCTCGCTCGTGAAGAACGCCACGGGCGACACCGTGGGGTCCTCCCTCATCGGACAGTCCTTCGCGGATGCCTCGGGCGCCGCACTCGCGCGGTACTTCCAGTCGCGTCCCTCCGCTGCCGGCGACGGGTACGACGGCGGTGCATCGAGCGGTTCCAACCTCGGCCCGGAGAACCCCGAGCTGGTCTCGGTCATCCAACAGCGCAAGGCCGCGATCGCCGAGCTCGAGGGCGTGCATCCGTCGCAGGTGCCCGCCGACGCGGTGACCGCGTCGGGCTCGGGCCTGGACCCCGACATCAGCCCCGCGTACGCGCTGCTCCAGGTCCCCCGGGTCGCGGCGGCCCGCGGGCTCTCGGAGTCCGAGGTGCGCAGCGTGGTCGAGGCGCACATCCAGCAGCGCGACCTCGGGTACCTCGGCGAGCCGCGGGTGAACGTCGTCGAGCTCAACCTCGCCCTCGACGCGCTGGGTTCGTGACCGTGCCCGGAGCTGCAGCATCCGTTCCCCCTCCCGCGTCTGGGGCGCGATGTGTCCGTCGGGGCGGAGAAGTCGCGCCCCAACGGACAGGATCCGCCCCAAACCAAGGGCAGCCAGGAAGAAATAGGGTGAGCACGTGAAGCGCGGCAAGCTGCGGGTGCTGCTCGGCGCGGCGCCCGGCGTCGGCAAGACGTACGAGATGCTCGAGGAGGGCCGCCGCCTCGCCGAGGACGGGCGCGATGTCGTGATCGCGGTCGTCGAGACGCACGGGCGCGCCGCCACCGCCGCGCTCATGGACGGACTGCCCCTCGTGCCCCGCACGCTCGTGTCGCACCGCGGCGTCGAACTCAGCGACATGGACCTCGAGGGAGTCCTCGAGCGCAGCCCCGAGATCGCCCTCGTCGATGAACTCGCGCACACCAATGCGCCGGGCCTTCGGCATCCCAAGCGGTGGCAGGACGTCGCCGACCTCCTCGACGCGGGCATCGACGTGATCACGACCGTCAACGTGCAGCACATCGAGTCGCTCGGCGGGGTCGTCGAGCAGATCACCGGCGTCGCTCAGCGCGAGACGGTTCCCGATGCCGTGGTGCGAGCCGCCGACCAGGTCGAGGTCGTCGATCTGTCGCCCCAGTCGCTGCGGGATCGTCTTTCGGCGGGACTCGTCTACCCTGCCGAGCGGATCGACGCGGCGCTGTCGAACTACTTCCGGCTCGGCAACCTCACGGCACTGCGCGAACTCGCGCTGCTGTGGCTGGCCGACGAGGTCGACAGCGCCCTCAAGTCCTACCGCGCAGAGCACGGCATCGAGGGTGCGTGGCAGGCGCGCGAACGCGTGGTCATCGCCCTCACCGGCGGCTCCGAGGGCGAGACGCTGCTGCGCCGCGGCGCGCGGATCGCGGCCCGCTCCGCAGGGGGCGAGCTGCTCGCGGTGCACGTGTCGAGTCAGGACGGCCTGCGCTCGGGCGACCCCGGCGCCCTCGCCGCGCAGCGGGCGCTCGTCGAGTCGCTCGGCGGCACCTACCACCAGGTCGTCGGCGACGACATCCCGCGCGCCCTGGTCGAGTTCGCCCGCTCGGTGAATGCGACGCAGCTCGTGATCGGCGTGAGCCGGCGTGGTCGCCTCGCGACGCTCGTCACCGGCCCCGGCATCGGAGCGACGGTGATCCGCGAGTCGGGCGACATCGACGTGCACATCGTGACGCACGATGCGGCGGGCGACCGGTTCCCCCTGCCGCGCGTGACCGGCGGTGCCCTGAGCGTCCGCCGCCGCCTGCTCGGTTTCGCGCTGGCGCTGATCGGCGGGCCGCTGCTCACGTGGCTGCTGGTGTCGCTGCGCAGTGAGGACACGATCACGAGCGACGTGCTCGCGTACCAGCTGCTCGTGGTCCTGGTCTCGCTCGTCGGCGGCATCTGGCCCGCGGTCTTCGCCGCGGTGATGTCGGGCTTCACCCTGAACTACTTCTTCGTGGCGCCCTACTACACGGTGTCGGTCGCCGATCCGCGGAACGTATGGGCGCTCATCCTCTACGTCGTGATCGCCGTGCTGGTCAGCTTCATCGTCGATCGCGCCGCGCGCGCCGCGCGATCCGCCCGGCGCGCCGAGGCCGAGGCCGAGCTCCTCGCGAACGTCGCGGGCAGCGTTCTGCGCGGGGAGTCCGCGGTGCCCGCACTGATCAGCCGCACGCGAGAATCGCTCGGGCTGGCCGGCGTGCGGCTGGTCGATGCCGACGGCTCCGTCGTCGCGACCGACGGCGAGCCCGTGCGCGACGGCCGGTACGAGGCCGTGACGGTCGCGCGCCGAAACGGGGGTCCGCCCGCGATGCTCGAGCTGCACGGCCACGTGCTCGACGCGTCCGAGCGCCGGCTCATCGACGCCGTCGCCGCCCAGCTCTCGGCGGCCCTCGAGCACACCGACCTCACCGCGACGGCACGGCAGGCCGGAGCTCTCGCCGAGACGGACCAGGTGCGCAGCGCGCTGCTGTCGGCCGTGAGCCACGACCTGCGCCGCCCGCTCGCCGCCGCGGTCGCGGCCGTCGGCGGGCTCCGCGCCGCGGGCCCTCACCTGTCGCGCGAGGACCGGGCGGAGCTCCTCGCGACGGCCGACGAGTCGCTGGCGACCCTGTCGGCGCTCGTCACCGACCTGCTCGACGTCAGCCGCGTGCAGGCGGGCGTGCTCGCGGTGTCGCTGCAGTCCATCGACACCGCCGGTGTCGTGCTGGCCGCGCTCGACGAGCTCGGCGCCGGCCCCGACCGGTTCGAGCTCGCGCTCGACCCCGACCTGCCGCACGTCGAAGCCGACCCGGTGCTGCTGCAGCGGGTGCTGGTCAACGTGCTCGCGAACGCCGCGCGCCACAGCCCGGCCGGATCGCACGTGCGCGTCGCGACGAGCCGGCTCGGGCGCACCGCCGAGATCCGGGTGGTGGACCACGGCACAGGGGTGTCGCCGGAGCGCCGCGACGACATGTTCGTGCCGTTCCAGCGGCTCGGCGACACCGACAACACCGCCGGACTCGGGCTCGGACTCGCCCTGTCGAAGGGGTTCACCGAGGGCATGGGCGGTACGCTCGCCCCCGAGGACACCCCTGGAGGAGGCCTGACGATGGTCATCGCGCTGCCGGTCGCGGACGCGATCCCCGCCGACGAGAGGTCGCTGCCGTGAAGGTCCTGATCGCCGACGACGATCCGCAGCTCGTCCGCGCGCTGCGGATCACGCTCGCCGCCCACGGCTACGAGGTCCTCGCCGCCCCCGATGGGGCCGCGGCGATCGCCCTCGCCGCCAAGGAGCATCCGGACATCGTGATGGTGGACCTCGGGATGCCGCGCCTCGACGGCGTGCAGGTGATCGAGGCGCTGCGGGGCTGGAGCACGGCCCCGATCATCGTGGTCTCGGGGCGCACCGGCTCCGCCGACAAGGTCGAGTCGCTGGACGCGGGCGCCGACGACTACGTCACCAAGCCGTTCCAGATCGACGAGCTGCTCGCGCGGCTGCGGGCGCTGTCGCGACGCATGACCGCAGCATCCGGTGTCCCCGTCGTCACCTTCGGGGACGTCGTGGTGGATCTGTCCACCAAGACGGTGACGCGCTCCGGCGAGCGCGTCCACCTCACGCCCACGGAGTGGAAGATCCTCGAGTTCCTGGCCCGCAATCCCGGGTCGCTCGTGACACGGCAGGCGCTGCTCAAGGACATCTGGGGCACCGAGCAGGTGGCCGACACCGGCTACCTACGGCTGTACATGTCGCAGCTGCGCAAGAAGCTCGAGTCCGATCCGGGCAACCCCGCGCACCTGCTGACGGAGTCCGGCATGGGCTATCGCCTCCTCGCCGACGCCGCCGCCTGAGTCCCCGGGCTGCGCCGTCGCCGCCGCGCAACCGCTGCTGTTTCCTACGACTGCTGCGTCGCACGACACCGCGGTTGCGGGAAAGTGCAGCAGTTGCGGCTCCTCCCCAGTCCGGCGCGACGAACGTGGACCCACCGATCGGACAACCTGCGGCTCGCCGGCGTCGTCGCGCCGCCACCGTAGAGGGATGTGGATCCACGAGCCGCCGCTCCGGACGGTGTTCCGCCGGCGCGAGAACGACGGTGAACCGGTCAACGACCGACGGCTCCGCGCACGGATCGCCGACGGCGAGATCATCCGTGTGGCGGGCGACGCAGCGGTTGCAGGAAAGTGCAGCACTTGCGCGACGACGCGTCGCCGCGGTGCGCCTGGATGGCGGGGGTCGGCGGTCAGCCGAGGCCCTGGCGCTCCTCGGCCGCGCCAGGCACCGCGTCGCCCGTCACGGGCTTCGACGACAGGCCCACAGACCCCGACCCCGGGTCCTTCGACAGCGCGGCGGCGACGGCGACCGACTCGTCGACGTCGGGGTACTGGGGGCGCAGCTGCACGGGAGTGCGGCGGCGCTGCTCGCGCTTCGCCTTCGCGGCGGCGGCCCAGAGGTTGAGCGCCTCCACGAAGATCGCGAACGCCATCGGGCCGTAGATGAACGCCTTGTCGATGTGGAACCCGAAGCCCTCGGCGATGAGGAACACACCGATCAGCAGGAGGAACGACAGCGCCAGCATCTTCACCGTGGGGTGCTTGTTGACGAACGCGAAGATGAAGCGCGACGCGAAGAGCATGATGCCGAACGACAGCACCACGACGGTGATGATCACGAGGAGGTTGGTCGTCATGCCGACCGCGGTGATCACCGAGTCGAGTGAGAACACCAGGTCGAGCACCAGGATCTGTGCGATCACCGAGCCGAAGGTCACGGCCTTGCGGCCGCCGCCGCCGTGCTCCTCCTCGGAGCCCTCGAGCTTGTGGTGAATCTCGGTCACCGCCTTGTAGACGAGGAACAGTCCACCGGCGATGAGGATGATGTCCTTCCACGAGAAGCCCATCTCGCCGATGAAGAACACCTCCTCCTTGAGCGTGATGATCCAACCGGCGAACAGCACGAGCACGACGCGCATCAGCATCGCCAGCGTCAGGCCGAGATTGCGGGCCTTGGCCTGCTGCTCCTTGGGGAGCTTGGACGCGAGGATCGAGATGAAGATGACGTTGTCGACGCCGAGGACGACCTCGAGGACGAACAGCGTCAGGAACACGGCGATCAGATCGGGCGTGAAAGCGAAGGAGAAGTCCACGCCGCCATCGTATGCGGCGGCGGTGAACGGCCCGCGGCGACCCCTCGGCGCGCAGCGGTCGTCAGCCGAGCACCTCCCGGAGGCGAGCGGCGAAGCCCGCCGGGTCGCCGGGAAACCCCGGCTGGTCGGTGAAGCCGGCGTGGTGGCTCGGGAAGTCGGCGACCGGCAGATCGAGCACCGCGGCGACTCCGCGCGCGCCGCGCGCCGGCAGCGTGTCGGCGGACTCCACACCCGCCGCGATCACGAGCCGGTCGCCCAGCGCCCTCAGCCGGTCCGCGTCGACGCGGTAGACGATGGTGGCCGGCATGTTCCGCAGCAGCGGGTTCGTGCGGGTGCCGTCGTCCTCAGCCGACATGCCGAACATCGCAGGGTCCGGCGCGGGCTGGTCGAGATAGCCGTCGGGCACCGGGCCGTCGAGCATGACGAACGGGATGAAGGTCGCCATGGCGGCGCCGTCTCCGCGCTCGGCGTAGGTGCGCTTCATGTGGGCGACCACCGCGAGCACCGCCTCCCGGTCAGGAAGCACGTCCGCGAGCGGCGGCTCGTGCACGACGGCGATGCGCACGTCCTCGGGGTGCGCCGTGACCAGCGCGAGCAGGTTCACCGCCCCGCCGCTGGTGCCGAACGCATCGACGGGGCCGCAGTCCAGCGCCGCGATCACGCGGTGCAGATCCGCCGCGTGCTGCTCGACCGTGATGTCGGCCGTGCCCACCGGGTTGCGCCCGGCGCCGCGCGGGTCGTAGGTCACCACGGGGCGATCCGCGAACTGCTCGGCGAGCAGCGCCAATCCGCCGGCGTCCATCGGCGCGGCGAAGAGGAACAGCGCCGGCCGGTCGGCCGTGGCCGCTGTCAGGTCCCCATGGACGTCGTACGTGATCGCGTCGTCGCCCGCCCCCACGACGTGCGTGGTGATCGTGCGCTCGGCGGTGTTCTCGTTCATCTCGTGATCCTCCGCGCTCACACTCCGGCGAGCACGCCCTCGAGGCGGCCGTAGCTGGCCTCCATGCCGTCGGTCATCCCGGTGGCGAGGACGATGTCGCGCGTCTCCTTGTCGGGGTATTCGATGAGCAGCGTGATGAGGGTGGCGCCGTCCTCCTCGTAGAGGTTGAGGTCGTTGAGCGTCGAGGGGAACTCGGTTCCGGTCATGTGCTCGGTGGTGACCGCGCGGTGCGGCGCCTCGGTGAGCAGCGTCTCGCCGTCGAAGCCGAAGGTCTCGCCTTCGGTCCCTTCGAGCGGCTCCCACTGATAGCGGTACTTCCCGCCCACGGATCCGTCGATCTCGCACACCGACATGCGCCAGCCGTCGGGTCCGAGCAGCCACTGCTGCACGAGTTCGGGCTCCTCGTGCGCGCGCCACACGAGGTCGATCGGGCCCTCGATGAGCCGCGTGATGCGCACGTGGGTGTCGTCGAGGATCTCGGTCTGCGTGCCCTTGCCCGCCGCGTAGGCACGGAGCCCGTCGAGCACGCGGTCGAGCTGGTTGATCGCCATCGTCGCGCCCTCGACGGCGCCCATCGCGACGACCTTCTCGAGCGCCTCGGCGGAGTCGAAGTACGTGGTGTTGACCAGGCGCGAGCCCGTCGAGGTCTGGTCGAAGGCGAACACCATGCGCGAGGTCGGCATCTCGGCCAGCGGCGTGCCGTCGGCATCGGCGAACGAGTCGAGAGCGGTGAACGTGCGCGGGCCGTCGATCTCGAGGAACTCCCACACCCCGTGGAACTCCTCGCCCTTCGGGCTCGTCATGTGATACCGGGCGCGGCCCCCGGCCGTCAGGTCGAACTCGGTGAAGGTGGCGGGGTAGCCCGGAGGGCCCCAGAACCGCTCGAGCTGCCGGGGATCGGTGAAGGCCTCCCACAGCCGCTCGACCGGAGCGGCGAAGTCGGCCGTGAGCGTCAGGGTGAGCGCTTCGGGGTCGGTGGTGACGTCGGTGACGGGCATCGTCATTCTCCTTCGTTCCTGCGGTGATCGTTCTTCGGTTCTTCGGTGGGGCCGGACGCACCGGCGGGTTCGGCGAGCAGCGCATCGAGCCGGTCGATGCGTGCGCGCCACAGGTCCTCGTAGCGGGCGAGCAGGGCGCGAGCGCGGGCGATCATCTCGGGGTCCGCACGGACGAGGCGCTCGCGGCCATCGGCGCGCTTGACGATGAGGCCGGCGGCCTCGAGCACGGTGACGTGCTTCTGCACCGCCGCGAACGACATGTCGTACTCGCGAGCGAGAGCCGATACGGAGTGTTCGCCCGAGAGCGTCCGACGCAGGATGTCGCGCCGGGTCGCCGCTGCCAGTGCGTGGAACACGCGGTCGATCTCGTCATCGCTGAGCTCAATTCCTACAACCATTTGGTTGTAGGTTAGCCTTGGCTGCAGCATCCGTCAACCCGTCGCGTGCCGAACTAGACTGTTCAGGTCCGGCATCCCCGAATTTCTGGAGCTGAGCCGCGTGACCACCCCCTCTTCGACCTCTGTCGCCGACACCGTCGAGAACGCCACCGCCACGCCCGAGAAGGAGCAGCCGTACGCGGCGCTCGGTCTCAAGCCCGACGAGTACGACAGGATCCGTGAGATCCTCGGCCGCCGCCCCACTTCGGGCGAGCTGGCGATGTACTCGGTCATGTGGTCCGAGCACTGCTCCTACAAGTCCTCGAAGATCTACCTCCGCAAGTTCGGCGAGAAGGTCTCCGACGAGATGAAGGAACGGCTCATGGTCGGCATGGGCCAGAACGCCGGCGTCGTCGACATCGGCGAGGGCTGGGCGGTCACCTTCAAGGTCGAGTCGCACAACCACCCCAGCTACATCGAGCCGTTCCAGGGCGCCGCGACCGGCGTCGGCGGCATCGTGCGCGACATCATCTCGATGGGCGCGCGCCCCGTGGCCGTCATGGACCAGCTGCGCTTCGGCGCCATCGACAACCCCGACACCGCGCGCGTGGTGCACGGCGTCGTCTCGGGCATCAGCTTCTACGGCAACTGCCTCGGCCTGCCGAACATCGGCGGCGAGACCGTGTTCGACGCCGTCTACCAGGGCAACCCGCTCGTCAACGCCCTCGCGGTGGGCGTGCTCCGCCACGAGGACCTCAAGCTCGCCAACGCGACCGGCGCGGGCAACAAGGTCGTGCTCTTCGGCGCCCGCACCGGCGGCGACGGCATCGGCGGTGCGTCGATCCTCGCCTCCGACACCTTCGCCGACGGCGGCCCCACCAAGCGCCCCGCGGTGCAGGTGGGCGACCCGTTCGCCGAGAAGGTGCTCATCGAGTGCTGCCTGGAGCTGTACCGCGACGAGCTCGTCGAGGCCATCCAGGACCTCGGCGCCGCGGGCATCTCGTGCGCCACGAGCGAGCTCGCCGCGAACGGCGGCTCGGGCATGCGCGTCGACCTCGAGAAGGTGCTGCTGCGCGACCCCACGCTCACGCCGGAGGAGATCCTCATGAGCGAGAGCCAGGAGCGCATGATGGCGATCGTCGCGCCCGAGAAGCTCGACGCGTTCCTCGAGGTCGTCGGCAAGTGGGACGTCGAGACGTCGGTGCTCGGCGAGGTGACCGGCGACGGCCGCCTCCAGATCTTCTGGCACGGCGAGCAGATCGTCGATGTCGACCCCTCGACCGTCGCGGTCGACGGCCCGGTCTACGAGCGCCCCGTGGCCTACCCCACGTGGATCGACGCGCTGCGCGAGGACTCGGCATCCGCCCTCCCGCGTCCGACCGACGCCGAGACGCTGCGCGAGCAGTTCACGAAGCTCGTCGCGAGCCCGAACCTCGCCGACACGTCGTGGATCACCAACCAGTACGACTACTACGTCATGGGCAACACCGCGCTGTCGTTCCCCGACGACGCCGGCATGATCCGCGTCGACGAGCACTCCGGTCTCGGCTTCGCGATCGCCACCGACTGCAACGGCCGCTATTGCCAGCTCGACCCGTACCAGGGCGCGAAGCTGGCGCTGGCCGAGGCGTACCGCAATGTCGCCGTGAGCGGTGCCGAGCCGACCGCCGTCACCGACTGCCTCAACTTCGGCTCGCCCGAGAATCCCGAGGTCATGTGGCAGTTCTCACAGGCCGTCGATGGTCTGTCGGACGGATGCCTCGAACTCGGCGTGCCCGTCACCGGCGGCAACGTCTCGTTCTACAACCAGACCGGCGATCAGCCGATCTTCCCGACGCCCGTCGTCGGCGTGCTGGGAATCATCGACGACGTCGCGCGCCGCATCCCGTCGGGCTGGCAGGACGCGGGCGAGAACATCTACCTGCTCGGCGTGACCTCGACCGAGCTGTCGGGCTCGCAGTGGGCCGGCACGATCCACGACCACCTCGGCGGACGCCCACCGGCGGTGGACCTCGCCCAGGAGAAGAAGCTCGCCGAGCTCATCCACGCCGGCTCGCAGCAGTCGCTCATCTCGTCGGCGCACGACCTCTCGTCGGGCGGCCTGGCACAGGCCCTCGCCGAGGCGACCATGCGCTTCGGCGTCGGCGCGCGCGTGTGGCTGAACGAGATCATGGAGCGCGACGGAGTGGATGCTGCCACCGCCCTGTTCTCGGAGTCCACGGGTCGCGTGATCGTCTCGGTCCCCCGCGAGGACGACGTGAAGTTCCGCGGTCTGTGCGAGGGCCGGGGCTACCCCGTGCTGCGCATCGGCGTGACCGACGCGGCCGCGGACGGCGACGAGCCCGCGCTCGAGGTGCAGGGTCTGTTCACCGTCCCGCTCGCGGAGCTGCGCGACCTCTCGACCGCGACGCTGCCCGACGCCTTCGGCCCGATCATCACCGAGCACACCGCCTGACGTCCTGAGCCACCCAGGTGTGGGGCGCATTCTCTCCGTTGGGGCGCAGAATCTCCGCCCCAACGGACAAAGAGCGCCCCAGACCCACAAGTAGGATGGGTCGCATGGCGGCGGAAGACGACGAGTACAGCGGTTTCAGCGACACCCGGCAGCGGCGCGTCAAGATCATCGCGTGGGTGACGATCGTCGCCCTGATCCTCGTCGGCGGCGGGGCCACCGTCTTCGCCCTCCTCTTCGGCTGAAGTCGCGGCGGGTGGCCGAGGTGTCAGCAGACTCCCGGCGACAACCGCGCTATATCGCGTTTATCATGGCAGGGTGGAGCCCATCCTCCTCATCGTGTCGAGCTGGTGGTGGATCGGTCCGGCGGCCGTTGGCGCCGGGGCGGCCACCTATGCCGGCATGACGACGCGCAACCGCCGGGCACGACGCCTGGAGCTCGATGCCGCCCGCGCGGAGGAGTCGCAGGCGTACCGGGACCTCGTCGCAGCGAGAGCGCGCCTGCGCACCGCGCAGGCCGACCTGCTGACCGCCAAGTCCCGCTCCTCGGTCCCGCCCGCGCATGCCGCCGATGCGCGGCGCGAGCTGCAGGCCGCGAGGCAGGACGAGAAGACCGCCTCCCTCGCACTGCGCGCGAGCCGCACACGCGTGAAGGCCGGGTACGCGCAGTACCGCGCCGCCTCCTCTCATGACCCGCTGCCGATCGATCGCCTCTACGCGGCGCACGACAGCGTCAACACGCGGTGGCTGGCGTACGAGACCGATGTCGACAAGGCGCTGACGTATCCGCAGATGACGGACCCGCGGCATCCGGCGACCGTCGTGTTCCTGCGCGCTCAGCGTGAGGCCCTCGTGAAGCGCCCGACCCTGCGCGACCGCGTGACGCCGCAGCAGTTCCTCGAGTACCGCGTCGCGGTGCGCCACCTCGAGGCGACCTTCGCCGAGGCGGAGCGGCAGTCGGGCGTTCCCGGAGCGCCGCGTCCGTCGTCGGCCGGAGCGACGGCCGCCGCCGGGCTCACCGCCGCCGCAGCGGTGCTGTCGGAGATCGCCGACCGCCTTCCGGCACTCATCGCACGGATCCCCCCACCCCGAACGAACGAGCCGCCCGCTGGCAGGGTGCCCTGAGCCGACCACGCGGCGGCGACCGGCCGTTAGCATGACAGTGTGCAAGCGTTCTGGGAGTTCGCGGGCAACTTCTGGTGGCTCGTCTTCCCGCTCATGGGTGTCCTCGGCATGGTCGGCAATGCCTGGGAGCGTGGCGCGCGCATGCGCCACAAGCGCCGCCTCGAGGTGATGCACGCGAAGGCCGAGCTCAAAGCCGCCCAAGCCGCGGCGCGCGGCAAGGCGGTGCCGGCGGCATCCCTCCCTCCGATCACCGGGGCGACCGCGACCGTGACGGCTTCGCAGGCCGGGTCGGCCTCCCGCGAGACGCAGGTGACCCAGCTCGAGCGACTGTTCGCGACGCACGACGCGGTCACGGCGCGCTGGCTCGAGTACGAGCTCGACGTCGCGAAGATCATCGCGTTCCCGGCCATGAGCGACGGGCGTCAGCCCCTGACGGCCGCGTTCCTGCGCGCCAAGCGCATCGCAGACGGACTCCGCCCCGCCTCGGCGAAGGCACGCCTGTCGAAGGAGCAGCTCGCCGAGTACCGCAACGCCGTCGCCGACTTCGAGGTCGCCTTCGACGTCGCCGAGCGCGACGCGCGGCGCCTGCGCGACTCGACGTTCACCGACGACGAGCGCAAGCGCCTCGACACCGCCAAGAAGCTCCTCACCGTCGCGATCGACGAGGCCGCGACGCCGGCCGAGCGCCAGCTCGCCTACCGCCGCGTGCGCGAGGAGCTCGACGGACTCATCTCCATCTCGGACGAAGCCATCGAGGTGCTCGAGAAGAAGGTGATGCTCGAGCTCGGGCCCGTCACCTCCGCCACGACGACGGTGACGGATGCTGCGTCCCTGCCGCGCGCGGAGGCTCCGGACTCGCCCGAGCCCGGGCCCGAGCCGCTTTTCCCGCCGAAGCGCCCGAGCACGACCCCGCCTCCGGGTGCGACGTGGCCGGTGCCGTCGCGCACGAACGGCGATTCGCCCGGCCGCGTGACACACCCCAAGCCCCACCGGTGATCCGCCCGCCCACCCGGAGATCTCGAGGAGTTCGTTCCTCGCTCGATCGACAGGTGGCACCGCCGATGGAGAACGGCCCCGTACGCAACGGCCGCGGCCGATGACTCCTGGGGATAAGGACGTCACCCGCGTCCTTATCCCCAGGAGTGGTGCCACCCATCGATGAGCGCGCGAGCAAGAACGACGGAACCCGTCCGTCACGTGCCACGCGAGGATGGGGCGAGACGGCACGCCCGGGACTCCGCGACGGCGTCAGGCGGCGAGCTCGGGGTGGGCGTCGATCCACCCGTCGATGCGGGCGAACCAGTCGAAGAGCCACGCGGCGCGGGCGTCGAGGTCCTCGGGGATCTCCGACCGGGGCACGCGCCACGCGCGCATCGTGATGCCCTTGTCCATCGGCAGCTCGCGCCAGACGTCACGCAGCGTGTGCAGTCGGTCGAGTCCGGTGTGGGCGATGAACACGACGTCGGCGTCGGGTGAGGCATCCAGCGCCGCGTGCATGCCGCCCGGCTGCGGCGCCATCACGTGCGTCATCGCCTCGGCGCGTTCGGCCATGGCCTCACGGCCCGCGTCGCGCAGCCGCTTGATACGCGAGCGCCGCCTCGTCGGGCTGACCTGGCCGCCTTCGGGGAAGATCACGAACGCGTCCCGGGGGCCGAGGTCGGTCGCGAGGTCGCGAAGTGCTGCCTCCACCGAAGCGCCGCCGCCATTGCGCCCGTGACCGAACCCCGACGGCACGATGAACCGCGCGGGGATGCGGTGCAGCAGGATGTCGATCGCCGGATCCCACTGCAGCGTGTACTTGAGCACGATGCGCGGCCGGCGCGCGACCTCGTTGAGCAGCGTGTGGATCAGGATGAACGAGTCGCCCGGGCCGCCGTGCCGGCTCGCCACAACGAGCGGGGTGCCGGGGGCGAGGAGCGCGTCGAACGCGGACCGGCCGGTCGCGGGATCCGCGTCGTCCGCGCCGGTCGTCGTGATCGTCAGCCGCAGCACGCCGCCGAAGATCCAGAACAGGAGCCGCAGCGCCCAGGCGCCGAGGCGATAGTGGGCGGTGACGAAGCCCGGCCGGCGCAGCGCGTACCCGAAGCCCGAGGCGATCCAGAGGGCGAACAGGGCGACAACGAGCATCGCGTCCCACAGCAGGTACACGGTCACGAGCCACAGCACGCGCGGCAGCCGGAACCGCCCCGGCACGAGGGAGGTGAGCGCGAGCGCAGCGAGCAGCCACAGCGGTGTGAGCACCAGCATGACGAGCGCAGCCACGATCACGAGCGGAGCGAGCAGGATGCGGCGCACCCAGGTGGGCAGCATCCGCATCACGAATCCCCCCTCTCGGCACCCAGCCCTCGCTCGGCGAGGAACGCGCGGCTGGCCTCGTAGGCCGCGTCGATGCGCCGGTGGACGGTGTCCATGCGGCGGTAGGACATCAGCGAGTCATCGCCGTCGAGGCCGCCACCGCTCGGGAGCACGTGCAGGGCGACCCCCTCCGGAAGCGTCGCGACGTCGCGGGCGTAGCGGTGGCGGCGGGCGATCTCGAAGGCCACGCGCGCGGTGTCGACGGCCGACTGCGGAGCGACCAGCGGCGTCTCGATGCGGCCGACCTGCAGCACGTAGACCGTCGTCGCACCGACCTCGACCGCCTGCTCGATGGGGATCGAGTTGACGATGCCGCCGTCGATGAAGTGCTCGTCGCCGATGCGTGTGGGCGGGAGCAGTCCCGGCACCGAGGCCGACGCGAGGATCGCCTCGATGAGCGGACCCGACTCGAACACGTGCTCGGCGGCGCGCTCGATGCTCGCAGCAACCACGCGCAGGCGGACGGCGAGGTCCTCGAAGGTCGTGTCGGCGCCGAGGGACCGCTCGAGCAGGTGCCGCAGCGGCGCCGGCGAATTCAGGTGCGTCTTGGTCTTCACCAGGCGCGTGAACTGGGCGAACAGCGAGTCGCCGTAGACGGCGTTCGCCTCGGGCGAGGTCCAGGCGTCGAGCAGGCGTTCGATCACGGCCGGGGTCGGCTCGCTCGCGACCAGGGCGCCGTTGATGGCGCCGATCGACGTGCCGACCACGAGATCCGGGCGGATGCCGGACTCGAGCAGGGCCCGCAGCATCCCGATCTCGACGGCACCGCGCACCCCGCCGCCGCCGAGAACGAAGGCCACCGTCATGCCCACACCCTATTGCGGTGCGGGCATGACGGCCGCCAGTCAGCGGGTGAGGCCGTCGACCCAGTCCTGGTTGTCGGCGACCCACTTCGCCACGACGGGGCCGTAGTCGTCGCCGTCGTACTCGCCGAACATGGCGTCTTCGAGCGAGTACAGCAGCTCGTTGTCCATGCGGAACGCCTCGAGCCAGTCCGAGATCTCGGGGAACTCGTCGGCGAACGACGTCGATGCCACGGTGTGGATGCCCTCGGCGTCGCCGAGCAGCCCGTCGGGGTCTTCGAGGTCCTTCAGCGGGAACGCGTTGTACGCCCAATGCGGCCGCCAGAGGGTGACGGCGACGTCGCGTCCGGCGTCCGTCGCCGCCTGCAGCTCGGTGAGCATCGCGGGCGTGGACGACGTCACGAACTCCATGCCCTCGAGTCCGTAGCCCGGGATCACGTCGTTCTGCGTGACGGTCACGAGCCCCGACCCCGCTTCGATGCCGACCAGCCGGTTGCCGAACACGTCGGCGTTCGCGGCGAGCTCGGTGAGCGAGTCGATGGGCGCGTCCTCATTCACGGCGATCGTGAGCTTGGCCTCGTCGTTCCAGGCTCCGAGGTCGACGAGGTCGTCGCCGTACGTCTCCATGTAGTCCGCGTGCGTGAGCGGCAGCCACGTGTCGAGCGTCAGGTCGTAGTCGCCCTTCGCGATGCCGGTGTACGCGGCCGCGGGATCGGCGTACTCGAGGTCGACGGTGTAGCCCTTCTCCTCGAGGACGGCCTTCCACAGCTCGGACGCCGCGATGCCCTCATCCCAGCCGTTGAACACGGCGATCGTCAGGTGCCCCTTGTCGGAGCCGCCCACGCCCGTCTGCACGAGCGCGCCGTTGACGAGCAGGGCGGCGGTCCCCGCCAGGGCGAGTCCGGCGGCGATGATGCGTCGCTTGGTCATGTCGGTTCTTCTCCTGTCGGGTCAGGCCCGGACGGGCTCGGGTCGCTCTGCGGGAGCATCGGGAATGGTCCCCACGCCCCCTTCAGGCGCCGCTGGCGCGTCGCCCGGAGCCTCCGGGCGCGTGGGCCCAGCTGCAGCCTCGGTCTGCGCGGGCTTCGGGGTCGCGGATGCCGGGGTGGCAGCATCCGTGTCCGCCTTCGTGTCGCCGGCGGCGCGAGGCTTGCGGGCGCGCGGCTGGGAGAAGCCCGACGTGACGCGGTCGAGGATCATCGCCAGGATGACGACCGAGAGGCCCGCTTCGACGCCGAGCCCGATGTCGATGCGACTGAGGCTCTGCACGACCTGGCCGCCGAGGCCGCCGGCGCCGACCATGCCCGCGATGACGACCATCGACAGGCTCAGCATGATGACCTGGTTGACGCCGGCCATGATGCTCGGAAGGGCGAGAGGCAGCTGGATCTGGCGCAGGATGCGCCCGGGCGAGGCGCCGAAGGCGTGTCCGGCCTCGACGATCTCGGGGTCGACGCCGCGGATGCCCAGCTCGGTGAGGCGCACGCCGGGCGCGAGCGCGAACGCGATGGTCGCGACCATGCCGGGCACGGGGCCGACGCCGAAGATGAGCATCGCGGGGATGAGGTAGACGAAGGCGGGCATCGTCTGCAGGAAGTCGAGCACCGGACGCAGCGTCTTCGAGACGCGGTCGCTGCGCGCGGCCCAGATGCCGAGCGGCACGGCGATCGCGATCGCCACGACGGCGGCGAGGATCACGAGCGCGAGGGAGTCCATCGCGTTGGACCACTGGCCGACCGCGACGATCACGAGCAGGCCGAGGGCGCTGCCGACGGCGAGCATGAGGCCCTTCGACCAGTAGGCGAACGCGGCGATCACGAGGATCACGGCCCAGAACGGCGGTGTCGACAGAGAGGCGTCGAGCCAGTCGTAGAGGCCGCGGAAGATCACGGCGACCACGTCGAAGAAGCCGCCGAGCGCGTCGATCACCCAACGGACACCGGTCTCGACGACGTCGCCCAGCGGGAGGCGGATCAGGTCGTTCATCGCAGGGCTCCTTCCGCGGCGGAGTGTTCGTGGGCGTCGACCTCCGCCGGCGCGGCCGCACGGCCGGCCGGCACGGCGCCGGTCTGGTCGACGACTTCGAGGGTCTCGGTCATGACGCTCGCCGGGACGGTGGCGGGCACGTCGATGATGGGGTTCTCACGGGTCACCGGCGGGACGTCTCCGAGGGCGGCGAGCAGGGTCACACGGGGGATCGTGCCGACGAGCCGGCCGGCGTCGTCGATGACGGCGACCGGCACGGGGCTCTCGACCGCGCGCTCGACGACATCGGTGAGCGGATCATCGACGTGCACGGCCGGCCGGCCGTTGCGCACGAGCGAGCGCAGGTCGGTGCGGCCGTCCTTGACGGCGCGGATGACCGCGCGGTCGGTCACCGAGCCGAGGAAACGCCGGTTCTCGATGACCGACACCGAGCCGACCTGGAGGTCGCGCATGACACGGAGCGCGCCGCGGACGCCGGCGCTCACCGGCGTCGTGGCGACCGGCGGAGCCATGACCGAGCCGGCGGTGAGCACTCGCGCACGATCGACGTCCTGCACGAACTGGGCGACGTAGTCGTTGGCCGGGTCGGTGAGGATCTCTTCGGGCGTGCCGTTCTGCACGATGCGGCCGTCGCGCATCACCGCGATGCGGTCGCCGAGGAACATCGCCTCGTTGAGGTCGTGCGTGATGAACACGATGGTGCGGCCGAGCTCGCGCTGCAGCTCGATGAGCTGCTCCTGCATCTCGCGGCGGATGAGCGGGTCGAGGGCCGAGAAGGCTTCGTCCATGAGCAGGATGTCGGTGCCCGACGTGAGCGCCCGGGCAAGGCCCACGCGCTGGCGCATGCCGCCCGAGAGCTCGTCGGGCATCGCGTCGGCGCGATCGCCGAGGCCGACCTTGTCGAGGATCTCGCGCGCCCGCGCGCGGCGCTCGTCGCGTCCGACGCCCTGGATCTCGAGGGCGTACGCGGCGTTGTCGAGCACGGTGAGGTGCGGCAGCAGCGCGAAGTGCTGGAACACCATCGAGATCGAACGCTGACGGATGCCCCGTAGCGCTTTGGCAGAGGCATCGGTGACGCTCTGTCCCTGCACGAAGACGTCGCCGGCGGTCGGCGGCAGCAGCCCGTTGAGCATGCGCAGCACCGTGGACTTGCCGGAGCCCGAGAGCCCCATGATCACGAAGATCTCCCCGGGCTGGACGGTGAAGCTGGCGTCGATCACGGCGGCGGAGCCGGCGTCGGCGACGTCGGCGCGCGTGGCGCCGGCACGGAGCCGCTTGACGGCTTCCCTGGGATTGCGTCCGAAGACCTTGAAAAGGCTCCTCGCCTCGATGGCAGGCGGAACGGTCACTGTGCACCTCGGCAGCTCCGGTGCAGGAGCTGCATCGGTCGCGCCCGGGTGGCGGCCGTTCCTGCAGCGGATGTCGGATCCGCGCCGCGGCCGCCGACCATACGCTCGCCGGTCTGACGCTCGGGCGTCACCGGAGACCGCGGACTGGTCGGGAGGGGCCCGTGGAGAGCCTCAACCACCGTTTCATGGGCCGCGTGGGCTTGCAAATTCGACACCGATCGGCCGTTTCGGTACCTCGCGCACGCGTGATAGCACGGCGGGCGGCACCCGGGGCCGTCGGCGGGCGGGGCTTGACGCCGTCCCGGCTTCCATGGTTACTTAGTCAAGTAACTAACCGACCAAGCGGAGTTGATGTGATCGAAGAAGGCCGGGCGCTGTTCCTCCAGATCGCCGAGAGCGTGGAGGACTCCATCATCGACGGGAGCCTCGCCGAAGAGGCGCAGGCGCCGTCGACGAACGAGCTCGCCGCCTTCTACCGGATCAACCCCGCCACCGCCGCGAAGGGAGTCGCGATGCTGACCGACAAAGGCGTGCTGTACAAGCGGCGCGGCATCGGCATGTTCGTGGCACCGGGTGCGCGCGAACTCCTCATGAACGAACGCCGCACAGCATTCGCCGACCGCTTCGTCGAGCCGCTGCTCGCCGAGGCCCGCAAGCTCGGGCTCGGGCCCGATGATCTGGAACTGCTCATCCGCGACCGCGCCGGAGCGCAGGCCGCGACCACCACGGAAGGGAACGCACGATGACGACCGGGAACCACGTCATCGAGGTGAAGAATCTCACCAAACGCTACCGCGACGTCGTCGCGGTGGACGACGTGAGCTTCACCATCGAGAAGGACACCATCTACGGCCTGCTCGGCCGCAACGGCGCCGGCAAGACGACGGTCATGTCGATCCTCACGGCGCAGAACTTCGCGACCTCGGGCGATGTCCGGGTGTTCGGCATGCACCCGTACGAGAACGCCAAGGTGCTCTCGCGCATGTGCTTCGTGCGCGAGAGCCAGAAGTATCCCGACGACGCGCTGCCGAAGCACGCGTTCGGCGCCGCGAAGCTCTTCTTCCCCAACTGGGACGACGAGCTCGCCGCGCAGCTCATAAACGACTTCCAGCTGCCCCAGAAGACGCGCATCAAGAAGATGTCGCGCGGGCAGCTGTCGGCGGTCGGCGTCATCATCGGCATTGCCTCGCGCGCCGAGATCACGTTCTTCGACGAGCCGTACCTCGGCCTCGACGCCGTCGCGCGACAGATCTTCTACGACCGGCTGCTCGAGGACTACACCGAGCACCCGCGCACGGTGATCCTCTCGAGCCACCTCATCGACGAGGTGTCGAACCTCATCGAGCGCGTGCTCGTCATCGATCACGGACGCATCGTGATGGACGAGGCGACGGACGCCGTGCGCGACCGCGCCGCGAACATCGTGGGCGACGCGAGCGCCGTCGACGCATTCGTCACCGGCCGACAGGTGATCCACCGCGAGAGCCTGGGGAACGTGGCATCCGTCACCGTCCTCGGCGCCCTGTCGCTCGCCGACCGAGAGCGGCTCGCGGCCGCCGGCCTCGACGTCGCGCCGGTCTCGCTGCAGCAGCTGATCGTGCGCACCACCCAGAACGCGGCCGAGTCCGCGGCATCCGAGGAAGGAGCGCTGCGATGAACCGCACCGTCAACGTCGTGCGCATGCAGCTGATCAACAAGCAGACGTTCGTCTGGGTGCCGCTGATCGTGCTCGGCTCCTCGTTCGCGATATCGATCGCGATCTACGCGATCCTGAACTCGTCGGGCCTGACCGGCCCGTTCTACGGCGGCGGCTCGCAGGCGCCGCTGTGGGTGCTGATGTTCGTGGGGATCTCGTCGCTCACGCTGACCTTCCCGTTCTCGCAGGCGATGAGCGTCACCCGCAGGGAGTTCTTCTTCGGCACGATGCTCGCCGCGGCGATGTGCGCGGCACTGCTGGCGGTGGTCTTCGCCGTCGGCGGGCTGATCGAGGAGGCGACGAACGGCTGGGGCATCAACGGGTACTTCTTCGCCCTGGACTGGGTCGTCGAGGACGGCGCGCTCGGCGCTGCCTTCTTCTACTTCGTGATGGCGATGCTCATCTTCATGCTCGGGTTCTGGTCCGCCACCGTCTACAAGCGCTCGGGGGCGCTCGTGCTCACGCTCATCTGGGTCGGCGTAGGCGTACTGCTGCTCGTTGCGATCTGGGCGATCACCCGCTTCGAGGCATGGGGCGAGGTCGTGTCGTCGCTGGTCGGACTGGGCGCCGTCGGCCTCGCCGCATGGGGACTCCTCCTGACGCTCGTGCTGGGCGGGATCTCCTACCTCACGCTCCGGCGCACGGTCCCCTGATCCCCGCCCGCTCGTCGAGCGAGCCTGCGGGTCGGAACGGATGCTGCACGTGAAGCGGGACGTCAGCGGGAGTCGGCCGCCTCGGTGTGGTGGCGGATGACCTCGGCGACCACGAAGTTGAACCACTTCTCGGCGAAGGCCGGGTCGAGATCGGCCTGTTCGGCGAGGCTGCGCAGGCGCGCGGTCTGCTGCTCCTCGCGGGCCGGGTCGGAGGCGGGCATGCCGTGCTCGGCCTTCAGATGGCCGACCTGCTTGGTCGCCTTGAAGCGCTCGGCGAGCAGATACACCAGGGCCGCGTCGATGTTGTCGATGCTGCTGCGCAGCCGGGCCAGCGTCGTCGTGGGGTCTTCGGTCATGGCGCTCCTTCTCGCCCCTCGACGATACCCGAGGGCGGGGGCGCCTCCTCCGGGATGACGCGGGGTCACGCGATCCGCGTGAAGTTTGCCGCGCGTACCTCCTCGCGCGCACTCCCCAGTCCTAGAGTGTGTCCCATGACCGATGCCTCGCCCACCCTCGGCGCCACTGCCGCCGAGGCTGCCGAACCGCTGTCCGTCGACGCTGCGGCGGGCACGGACAGTCAGACCACCGTGCCCGCCTCGGTGGACGACGACCCCGACGCCGCCCCGGTCTTCACGGGTGAGGCGCCGGCGGGCAAGACCTTCTGGGCGAACCTCAACAGCCCGTTCCGATTGGGTCTGGTGCTGACGCTCGGCGCATTGGCGGCGATCGCGCTGGGTCTGGCGTTCTGGAACCTCTCGACGATCATCATCTACGTCGTCTTCGCCCTGTTCGCCGCGCTCGGCCTCGATCCCGTCGTCCGGTGGTTCGGGCGGCACAACGTCTCACGCCCGTGGGCGATCGTCATCGTGTACACCGCGTTCGCACTCGTGCTCGCCGGCATCCTGCTCCTCGTGATGCCGACGCTGATCAAGCAGATCGGCGCGTTCTTCACCGACCTGCCGACGACCATTGCGAACTTCCAGAAGTCCGACTTCTACGGGTGGCTCAGCGACACGTTCGGCTCGCAGGTGGGCCAGATCACCGATCAGGTCGAGAAGTTCCTCACCAACCCCGCGAACATCGCCGCGATCGGCGGCGGCGTCGTGAACTTCGCCGTGAGCGTCGGAACGACCATCTCCGGCCTCATCATCGTGCTGGTGCTGAGCCTGTACTTCCTCGCGGGCCTTCCCAACATGAAGGTCGCCTTCAACCGCTTCGTCGCCGCCCGCAACCGCAAGAAGGCCGCGGCGATGACCGACCAGATCACCGACTCGATCGGCGCCTATCTGATGGGCATGGTGGTGCTGGCGTTCTGCAACTCTGTGGTCGCCTTCCTGCTGCACCTGTTCCTGGGGCTGCCGTTCCCGGCGCTGATGGGCGTGCTCGCGTTCCTCATCACCCTGATCCCGCTCATCGGCTCGGTGCTCTACTGGATCACGGCGACGACGCTCGCCCTCTTCACCGGCTGGGTGCCGGCGCTGATCTTCGCGGTGATCTACCTGATCTACATGCAGCTCGAGGCGTACGTCCTGACCCCGAAGGTGATGAACAAGGCGATCTCCGTGCCGGGCGCCCTGGTCGTGATCGGCGCGATGGTCGGCGGCACGCTGCTCGGGCTCCTCGGCGCTCTGGTGGCGATCCCGGTGACGGCGTCGATCCTCCTCATCATCAAGCAGGTCTTCATCCCCAAGCAGGACGCCAAGATCTGAGTCTTTCCGCAGGCGTCTGCGCCGCACGAGACCCGCGCGCAACCGCACGGGCCCGGCGAGCGTCCGTGCCGTCGTGCGGGCCCGTCGCGATTGCGGGCTCGGCGCGGGGCGGAGGGCTTGTCGGCCACCTGCGGCTGCGCCCATACTGTGCGCATGGCGATCCGGGAGGCCGGCGTCGTGGACTGGACGGGCCGGTTCGACGAGCTCACCGCACGCGAGACCGCGCTGGCCGGCGATGAGCTGGACGAACTCGGGCAGGCGGCCTGGTTCGTCGGACGTGACGACGTGTCGGTGCGGGCGTGGGAGCGGGCGCACCTGCGCTACCTCGACGACGGCGATCTCGCTGCGGCGGTGCGGTGCGTGTTCTGGCTCGGCTTCACGCTGAGCGAGCACGGCGACGAGGTGCGCGCCGGGGCGTGGATGGCCCGGCTCATGGAGCTGTGCGGGCGTGCCGACGCCACGCCCGCGACCGACGCGGCCCGCGCGCTGTGCGTCGCCGTCGGGGTGTTCGCGCGGGGCGAGGCGGCAGCATCCGTCCCGCTCTTCCACACGGCGATCGAGAAAGCGGATGCTGCGGCCGACGCCGACGGCGTGACCCTGGGGACGATGGGCCTCGGCCGCGCGCTCCTTGCGACGGGAAGGATGGCGGAGGCGTTCGCCGAGATCGATCGGGTGATGCTGCTCATCGCCGATGGCCGGGTGAGCGACCGGGCTGCGGGTCCCGCATACTGCGCGGCGATCGCGAGCCTGCTCGGCCGCGGCGACATCGAGCGCGCCCGTGTGTGGACGCGCGAACTCGGCGACTGGTGCGATGCGCAGCGCGGGCTCGAGCCGTTCCGCGGCGAGTGCACCCTGCATCGCGCGGGCGTGCTCCAGCTGGGCGGCGAGTGGCAGGCCGCGGCGAGCGCCGCCGACGAGGTGTGCGCCACCGAGAAACGCAGCGAGACGCTCGCGAACGCGTGGTACCGCGCCGCCGACCTGCACCGGGTCGCCGGCCGATCCGCACCCGCCCGCGACGCGCTGCGCCGTGCCGCCTCCCTCGGCCGCGAGGTGCAGCCCGGGCTGGCCCTGCTGCACCGTGACACCGGAGACCTCGGTGGAGCATGGGCGGGGCTCGAGGCGGCGCGCACGGCGCCGCACGAACCGGCGGTCCGCGCGGAGCTGCTGGCAGCGGCCGTGCGTGTGGCGCTCGACCGTGGACGCGTGGCGGATGCGGCGGCCGCCGCAGACGAGCTGCGGGCATGCGCGGCGGCCTTCGACACCCGCTATCTGAGAGCCCTGTCGTCGCGAGCCGACGGCGAGGTCGCGCTGTCGGAGGGCCGTGCCGCCGAGGCGCTGGCGCTCCTGCGGTCGTCGTGGGGGGCGTGGCGACGGCTGGACGCACCCTACGACGCTGCGCTCACGCGCATCTCGATCGGCGCCGCGATCCGCGAGATCGGTGATACCGAGGGGGCCGAACTCGAGTTCGACGCCGCGCGCGGGGTGCTCGAAGGCCTCGGTGCGATCCCCGACCTCGCACGGCTCGAGCGAGTCGCCGCGGCGCGGGGGGCAGCATCCGATCCCGGACTCAGCCGGCGCGAGCGAGAGGTGCTCGCACTCGTGGCACGAGGCTGGTCGAATCGGCGCATCGCCGAGCACCTGTTCCTCAGCGAGCGCACGGTCGCGCGTCACGTCGGCAGCATCCTCGCGAAGCTCGGCGTGCCGAGCCGCTCGGCGGCGACGGCGTATGCGTTCGAGCACGGCCTCGCCGTTGCCCCCTGACACCCTCGTGGTCGGCTCGGGCTGAGCCGAGGACGGATGCTGCGACCCGCGAGATTGGTCATTTCTGCCGATGCCGGGCCGGCGACTCCACTCCTACCGTGAGGGTCAGGAGGTCATCATGGACACCACAGCACTCGACACCGTTGTCATCGGCGCGGGCGTCGCCGGTCTTCACACCGCACGTCTGCTCGCCGCCCGCGGGGTGGACTTCGAGGTCATCGAAGCCGGCGTCCGCGTGGGCGACACGTGGCGCGAACGCTACCGCTCGCTGCGGCTGTTCACGCCCCGGCGCTGGGCGGAGCTGCCCGGCATGCGCCTCGACATCGGGTTCTTCGAGTATCCGACGGGGACCGGCTTCGGCGACTACCTCGAGCGCTGCGCCGCCGCGATGGGTGCCCGCGTGCGGCTCTCGACCCGGGTGGAGCGGCTCTCGCTCGAGCCCGACGGAAGGTTCCGGCTCGCGCTGTCGACGGGCGACGAGGTCGTCGCGACGCACGTCGTCGTGGCCACCGGGGCGCATCACCGGCCGATCGTCCCGCCGTTCGCCGGAGAGCTCGACCCCTCGATCCATCAGCTGCACTCGCTCGGCTATCGAGGCCCCGAAGACCTCGAGCCGGGATCGGTGCTCGTCGTCGGCGCTGCGAACTCGGGCACCGACATCGCGCTGGAGGCGGCAGCATCCGGTCATGAGACCACGATCTCGGGGCGGCACCCCGGGCAGATCCCGCCCGACATCGACACCCCGATCGGCAACCTGATCGCCGGGCTGTTCCTGCGGCGGCTGCGGGCGACGACGATCGACACCGAGCGTGGGCGGGCCTTCCTTGAGGCCAACCGCGGACACGGCGTGAACCTCGTGCGCAACAAGACCCGCGATCTCGCGAAGGCGGGGATCGCGCAGGTCGCCCGCGTGGCCGGGGTGCGCGACGGGATGCCGCAGCTCGAGTCGGGCGAGACGGTCGACGTCGCGAACGTCGTGTGGTGCACCGGCTCGCTGCCGGACTTCGGCTGGATCGACGTGCCCGGCGTGCTGTCGGAGGACGGATCGGTCGCGCACCGGCGCGGGATGGTCGACGCCGTGCCCGGCCTCGCGTTCGTCGGGCTGCCGTTCCAGTACTCGGTGATGTCGCCCACTCTCGTCGGCATCCGACCCGACGCCGAGTACGTGGTCGAGCACCTGCTCGCCCCGGCGGCAGTGCCGCAGGCGGCCTGACCGCGGGACCTCGGTCAGCGCACGGGGAGCAGGCAGGTCGGCGACGGCGCGTCCGTGCGGTGCCGCACGCGTCCCGGAACGCCCGTGCGCAGGTCGAGCGTGAGCGACGCGACCTCGTTCGACAGCTGCCCGGCGACCAGCAGGATGTCGCGCACCACCGCGTGGTGCCGTGGCCAGTCGACGCCGGCGTCGACGAGGGCGACCGGCTCGACGTACTCGCCGGCGCCCCGCACGCGGAGCGTCGCGACGGTGTTGCTGCCGCGCACGCCGGCGTAGAGGAACTCGCCGTCGCGCGACGCGGCGAGCTCGGCGGCACTGTCGCCCGGGAGCGTGCCGACGCCCAGCGGCGTGCCGCCCACGAGGATCCACGTGCCGTCGGCCGCCGGCGCGAGCACGAACAGCTCGCACGAGTACTCGGTCACGACGTAGAGATGCCCGCTCGGGTGCCACACCATATGCCGCGGCCCGCTGCCCTGCGCAAGCGCGACCTGCTGCACCTGACGCAGCCCGCTCGCGCCGTCACGCCAGAACCGCACGACGTCGTAGCCGAGATCGGTCGTCGCGATGAGCCCGCCCGGCAGGAACGCTGCTTCGTGCGCACGTGAGGGGCGGGAGACGGTCCCCGCGGCGTCCTCTCCGAGGTCGGTCGCAGCGGGCTCTTCGCGGTCGTGGTCGGGGACGAGGTGCGCGTACTCCTCGCCGGCCGCCTGGCGCAGCGCGCGGGCCGCCGCGGCGAGGTCGATGTCGCCGGCCCGCTCCGCCGCGCCGTCGGGTCCGTACGGGTCGGTCGCCGCCGGAGCGATGACCGGCGACGAAGGACGGCCCGCGGCATCCAGGCTCATGCGGACGACGCGTCCGTCGCCCCAGCAGCTCGCGATGAGGAAGCGACCGTCGGGCGACACCGCCACGTGGCACACCGCCTCGCCGGCAGCCACCGGGGCGCCGAGCGGCGTGAACGTCGCCTCCCCGGTCCGGCGGAACGCCTGCACCTGCTGCCGCGCCTCGAGCGCCGCGTACACGACGTCCCCCGGCGCCACCGTCGACGAGCCGGGGTGCGGCGCCAGCCACGACGGCGAGTCGGTCGTCGCGACCTCGCCGGCGAACGCCAGAGCGCCGCCCGCGGAGCCGTCGTCGGCGGCGCCGGCGAGCAGCATCCCGAATCCGGACGCGTCGCCCCCCATGTCGGCGGTGTACCCGCCCAGCCAGAACTTCATGCGCGTCTTTCGGTCGTTGAGCGGGCGAAGCGAGTCGAAACGCGTCAGTCGACGAGGTCGTGTCGCACGATCACGGCGTCGCGAGCCGCGCCCACGCCGATCACCGAGATGCGCGTGCCGCTCATCGCCTCGAGCGCGAGGACATACTCCTGGGCTTCGCGCGGGAGCTCGTCGAAGGTGCGGGCGCCCGAGATGTCCTGCTTCCAGCCGGGGAAGTACTCGAGGATCGGCGTCGCGTGGTGGAAGTCGGACTGGTTCACGGGAACCTCGTCGAACCGCTCACCCTCGACGTCGTACGCGACGCAGACCGGGATCTGGTCGAGGCCGGTGAGGATGTCGAGCTTGGTCAGCACGAGGTCGGTGATGCCGTTGATGCGGGTCGCGTAGCGCGTGATCGGCGCGTCGTACCAGCCGACGCGGCGCGGACGGCCGGTCGTGGTGCCGAACTCGAACCCGCGCGAGCGCAGGAAGTCGCCGTTCTCGTCGAACAGCTCAGTCGGGAACGGCCCCGAGCCGACGCGCGTCGTGTACGCCTTCACGATGCCGACGATGCGGTCGAGGCGGTTGGGCCCGACGCCCGCGCCGGTCGCGGCGCCACCGGCGGTCGCCGACGACGACGTGACGAACGGGTAGGTGCCGTGGTCGACGTCGAGCATCGTCGCCTGGCCGCCCTCGAAGACGACCACGTCGCCCGCGTCGAGGGCGTCGCCCAGAAGGAGCGACGTGTCGGCCACCATCGGGCGCAGACGCTCGGCGTACGACAGCAGGTCGTCGACGATCTCATCCGCGGTGATCGCACGGCGGTTGAAGATCTTCACCAGCAGGTGGTTCTTCTGGTCGAGGGCACCCTCGACCTTCTGACGCAGGATGTTCTCGTCGAAGAGGTCCTGCACGCGGATGCCGACACGGTTGATCTTGTCGGCGTACGCCGGGCCGATGCCGCGACCGGTGGTGCCGATCTGGCGCTTGCCGAGGAAGCGCTCGGTGACCTTGTCGAGCGTGCGGTGGTACTGCGTGATGATGTGCGCGTTCGCGCTCACGCGCAGGCGCGAGGTGTCGAGACCGCGGGCGTGCAGCGCCTCGAGCTCGTAGAAGAGCACCTCGAGGTCGATGACGACGCCGTTGCCGATCACGGCGTTCACGCCGGGAGAAAGGATGCCGGAGGGCAGCAGGTGCAGCGCGTACTTCTCGTCGCCGATCACGACCGTGTGGCCGGCGTTGTTGCCGCCGTTGAACTTGACCACCCAGTCGGTGCGCTCACCCAGGAGATCGGTGGCCTTGCCCTTGCCCTCGTCTCCCCACTGGACTCCGACGATCACGATGCCTGGCATGGGCTACTCCCCCGTTATCGGACGGTTACACCCCATCCTATCCGGATGCTTCGTTACGCCTTCTGGCGCTGCGAGTCCTCCCATGACGACCGGGGTTGGACGCACGCATGACCCCGCGGGAATCGTGAACAGCGGATCGCCTCGTGCGAAGAAGGAGAATTCCCGTGACCGACCAGGTTCACCTCGCCATCGCCCTCGAACGGGCCGGCTGGCACCCCGCCGCGTGGCGCGAAGCCACGGCCCGCCCGCACGAGCTGACGTCGCCGCGCTACTGGCGCGACCTGCTGCGCGCGGCCGACGACGCCGGCATCGCCCTCGCCACGATCGAGGACGCCCTCGCGATCACCGACCGCTTCGAGTCCGTGGAGGGCCTCCGCCGCGATCGCGTGCGCGGCCGCCTCGACGCCGTGCTCATCGCGTCGTACGTCGCGCCGCTGACGCGCCGGATCGGCCTGGTCCCCACCGTCACGACCGCGCATCCCGAGCCGTTCCATGTCGCCACCGGCATCCAGACGCTCGACTTCGCCAGCCGTGGCCGCGCCGGTGTGCGGCTGGTCGCGGGCGCCTCCGCCGCCGAGCGGGCCAACTTCGGCCGCCGCGCGGCCGCCATCGATGCGATCCCCACGTCGGGTCGCGTCGAGGACTCGGCCGAGATCCTCGCCGCCTTCCGCGAGGCCGGCGAGTTCGCCGATGTGCTGTCGCGCCTGTGGGACTCGTGGCAGGACGACGCGATCATCCGGGATGCCGCGACCGGCCGCTTCCTCGACGCCGATCGCGTGCACAACATCGAGTTCGAGGGCGAGTTCTTCTCGATCACCGGCGCTTCGATCGTGCCGCGGTCACCGCAGGGTCGCCCGCTGATCACCGTGCTCGCACACCAGACGGTGCCGTACCGGCTCGCCGCGGAGCACGCCGACCTCGTGTTCGTCACACCCCACGTCGACGGCGGGCGTCCGGGGTTCTCGCTGCCCGGCATCCTTTCAGAGCTGGATGCTGCCGCCGAGGACCTGCGCACCGGTGACGAGCCGCTGCGGGTCTTCGCCGACCTGCTCGTGCTGATCGAAGACACCGAGACCGCGGCCCGCGCCGCCGCGGCGCGACTCGACGAGTGGGACGGCGAGCCGCTCGCCTCCGACGCACGCATCGTGGTCGGCACGCCCGGCGACATCGCCGACGCGGTGCGCGATCTCGCCGCCGCGGGCGTCCACGGTGTGCGCCTGCGGCCCGCACGCCAGCCCGCCGACGTCGTCGCCATCGCCGAGCAGGTCGTGCCGCTGCTGCGCTCGACCGGTACCCTCCGCGCCGATGACGGCGAGGATTCGTTGCGCGCCCGCCTCGACCTCGCACGTCCTGAGAGCCGCTATGCCCGAGAAGAGGAGTTCGCGCTGTGAGCCGCCCCCGTCAGATCCACCTCGCCGCGCACTTCCCCGGCGTCAACAGCACCACCGTATGGACCGACCCCGCGGCCGGCAGCCAGATCGATTTCTCGTCGTTCGAGCACTTCGCCGCGACGGCCGAGCGCGGGTTGTTCGACTACGTCTTCCTCGCTGAGGGCCTCCGCCTTCGCGAGCACAAGGGCCGCATCCACGAACTCGACGTGCTGGGCCGCCCGAACACGCTGTCGATCCTCGCCGCCGTCGCCGCGATCACCGAGCACGTCGGCGTCGTCGGCACGCTCAACACGACGTTCAACGAGCCCTACGAGCTGGCGCGCGAGCTCGCGACCCTCGACCACCTGTCGGGGGGCCGCGCCGGCTGGAATGCGGTCACGAGCTCCGACGCCTTCCACGGCGCGAACTTCCGGCGCGGCGGGTACCTCGACCACGCCGACCGGTACGAGCGCGCCCGCGAGTTCGCTGCACTCGCGAAGGAACTGTGGGACTCGTGGCCCGAGGGCGACGTGCGGGCGGATGCCGCAGCCGGCGTCTTCCTCGACGACGGCGTTCCCGCGCGCGTGCGCCACACGGGCCCGCAGTTCGACGTCGACGCGCTGTTCGACGTGCCCCGCTCTCCGCAGGGGCGCCCCGTGATCGTGCAGGCCGGCGACTCGGCCGACGGGCGCACGTTCGGCGCCGAGCATGCCGAGGTGATCTTCTCCCTGCATACCGGCTTCGATGACGCCCGCTCGTTCTACGACGACGTCAAGGGCCGGCTCGCCGGCTACGGACGCGAGGAGGACTCCCTCAAGATCCTCCCGGCGGCGACCTTCTCCATCGGCGACACCGATGCAGACGCCCACGAGCGCGCCCGCGAGGTCGCGCTGCAGCAGGTGCGGCCCGAGGTCGCCCTCACCTATGTCGAGCAGGTGTGGGGTCGCGACCTGTCCGGCTACGACCCCGACGGTCCGCTTCCCGACGTCGATCCCGACACCGGGAACGAGACGGCGCGCGGCTGGGCGAACCGGCACGCGGCGGTGCGGGCGCGGATCGCGAAGCTGCGGGAGTTGTCGGAGACGGAGGGGCTCAGCATCCGTGAGACCGTCATCCGCCTCACAGCCACCCCGACGTTCGTGGGCACGCCGGAGCGCATCGCCGCCGAGATCGACCGCTACGTGCAGGAGCGCGCGACGGACGGGTTCACCGTCGTCGGGCACCTGACGCCGCACGGGCTCGACGAGTTCGCCGAGCGCGTCGTCCCGCTGCTGCAGGAGCGCGGCTCGTACCGGCGGTCTTACGAGGAGGGCGCCACCCTCCGCGACCTGCTGGGACTGCCCGCCCCGCGCCTGGCGCCGGCGCTCGCGGCACGATGACGGGCCGCGCGCGCCTGCTGTTCGTCGGAGCCGGCCCCCGGGCGATCATGCTCCTCGAACGCGTGCTGGCGCGCGCGGACGGGCACACCCTGCTCGACATCGACCTCGTCGACCCGCATCCCCCCGGCGCCGGCCGCATCTGGCGCCACGCGCAGTCGCCGCTGCTGAAGCTCAACTCGATGACCCGCGACGTCACCGTGTTCACGGACGACAGCTGCACGATCGAGGGGCCGGTGCGTCCCGGCCCCTCGCTCAGCGAGTGGCTGGACCTGTGGCGCGCGGGCGAACTCCCAGACGTCGACCTCGACGAGCTGTCGGAGGCCGAGGCGCGGGCACTCACCCCCGAAGGCTTTCCCACGCGGCGCCTGCACAGCCACTACCTCGACTGGTTCTTCCGCCGCACCGCGGCGAGCGCGCCGGAGGGCGTGAGGATCCGGCTCCATATCGACGAGGTGACGTCGGTGCGGACGTCGTCGTCAGGACAGCACGCCGTTTCGCTCGCGAGCGGTCGAGTGATCGAGACGGATGCTGTCGCCTACTGCCTCGGTCACACCGAGCGCGAGCCCGACCCGGCGTCGGCAGCGGTCACGGCAACCGCGGCGCGAGAAGGACTCGTCTACGTGGGCCCGGCGTTCACCGCGGACGCCGACCTCTCCGCGCTGGCCGCGGGTGCCGACGTGATCGTGCGGGGCATGGGCCTCGCGGCTGTCGACCTCGTCGTGCTCCTCACCCAGGGGCGCGGCGGCCGGTTCGAACGCGATGCCGATGGCGCGCTTCGGTATCTGCCGTCTGGGCAGGAGCCGCGCCTCCACCTCGGTTCGCGCCGCGGCGTGCCGTACCGGTCGAAGGTGACCTCCACGCTGCAGGGCGATCCGCCGCAGCGGGACGTGCTGACGCCGGACGCGATCGCCGCGCTCGTCGACACGGGCCGGCCGATCGACTTCGACCGCGACGTATGGCCCCTGGTCGCCGCCGAGCTGCTGCACGGGCATTACCGCGAGCTCTTCACCGGGCATCCGCAGCGGGTGTCGGCCACGTGGGACGAGTTCCAACCGGTGCTGCACGCCCACGCGCGGGACGACCCCGCGCTCGGCGACGCGATCGCCGCGGTGGTGCCCGATCCGCTCGACCGGTTCGACGTGGCCTCGTTCGACCGGCCGTTCGCGGATGCCGAGTTCGCCGACGCCGACGACGTGCAGCGCCGCGTGCGCGCCCACATCGCCGACGACCTCGACCTGCGCACGACGCAGGAGCGGAGCCCCGCACAGGGCGTGTTCATCGCCGCTCTGCTGTCGTTCATGGCACTGTCGGAGATCCCCAAGGAGCGCTTCACGGCGCGATCCCGCGCCTACACGCTGCCCGTCCGCTGGCACACCTTCTTCAGCTACCTCGCGAGCGGTCCGCCCCCGCACCGGCTGGAGGAGCTGCTCGCGCTGGCCGATGCCGGGGTGGTGCGCTTCCTCGGGCCCGACGTGGAGGTGGTCGTCGCGCCGCGCGGGTTCGCAGCATCCAGTCCCCGTGTGCCGGGCGAGACGGTCGCCGGCGCCCTCGTCGACGCGTGGCTGCCGGCCGCCGACGCGGAACTCAGCACGAACGTCGCGCTGCGCGAGCTCGCGACCGTGCACGGCAGCGTGCTGCACGTGACGGATGCCGAGTACTCGGGCTCGCTCGGACGCGTGCGGGTGACGGACGACGGACGTGTGCTGCTCCCCGACGGCGTGCCGCACGCCACGCTGTTCGCGATCGGCCCGTTCACGTCGCAGACCGAGGCCGGCGCCTTCACGCGCCCCGCGGCGAACTCCCTGTCGCTCCGGCAGACCGACGTCGTCGCCGGCGCGATCTCTGCCCGGCTCGGCGTCGCGGTGCCCGTCGCGCCGTAGCCCGCGTCCCGGCCCCGGCTCCGCCCTCCCGCCGCTGCTCCCCCTCTGTTCCGCAGTCACTTCGGGTCGCGGATAGGTCGCGGGACCCGCACGAAGTGACTGCGGAACATGACGCCGGATGACGGCGCGTGACGGTGCGCGACCGTCATTCACGCCGCGTGACATCCCCGATCGGGGCCAGCACGACCTCTCGGGGACGCTGAAGCCACGAGCCCGGCATGTCCGCCGGGGCTCGCCCGCCACAGCTTCTGGAGACCCCATGTCGTTCACCCGACCCCGTACCGCCGCGCTTGCGGCGATCGGCGTGGTCGCGCTCGCGCTCACCGCGTGCGCGACCGGCGCCGGCGATCCCGCCCCCACCGCATCCGCAGAGGCGGAGCCCGTCACGGGCGGCAACCTGACCTTCGCGATCTCGGTCGACAGCCAGTGCATCGACCCGCAGCAGGTCGGCAACAACGACGCGATCGCGATCGCGCGTCAGACCGTCGCGTCGCTGACGATCCAGGACCCCGAGACCGGCGAGATCCTGCCGTGGCTGGCCACCGACTACGAGGTGAACGACGACGCCACGAGCTTCACCTTCACGCTGCAGGACGGCCCCACGTACGCCGACGGCGAACCCATCGACGCGGCATCCGTCAAGACGAATTTCGAGGCCATCCAGGCGCTGGGCGCGAAGGCGAGCCTCGGCTCGTCGTACCTCGCCGACCTCGAGAGCATCGAGGTGCCCGACGAGCACACGGTCATCGTCAACTTCTCGGAGCCGAGCGCGCAGTTCCTGCAGGCGACCTCCACGTTCTCGCTGGGTCTGCTGTCACCCGCCACCGCGGCGGTGAGCCAGGCGGATCGCTGCCTCGGCGACTTCATCGGCTCGGGTCCGTTCTCGGTGCAGAGCTACACGCCCAACGAGGGCGCCGTGCTCGAGCGCCGCGAGGGCTACGAGTGGGGCCCGTCCACCGCCGGGCACACCGGCGAGGCGTACCTCGACACGATCACGTACAAGGTCGTCCCCGAGTCGGGCAACCGCACCGGCAGCCTGCAGTCGGGTCAGATCGACGCGACCACGGGCATCGCGACGGCGGACGCCGTGCTCTTCGAGGGCGACGGCTTCTGGTCGCTCAACCGCGCCAACCCCGGCTCGGTCTACAACCTGTACGCGAACCAGTCGACCGAGAAGCTCGCCGACGAGAACGTGCGCCTCGCGATCCAGAAGGGCATCGACCGTGAGCAGATCACGTCGACGCTGCTCGGCCCCGACGACCTGCCGGCCGTGTCGCCGCTCGCCTCGTCGACGCCGTACTTCACCGACCTGAGCGACGTGCTCGAGTACGACCCGAAGGCGGCCGCCGAGCTGCTCGAGGACTCGGGCTGGACCGAGGGCGATGACGGCATCCGTGAGAAGGACGGCGAGAAGCTCAGCTTCCACGTCACCTACTGGCAGTCGCCCAAGGAGGTGCTCGAACTCGTGCAGCAGCAGCTGCGCCAGATCGGCGTCGACCTGCAGCTGACCTTCGCGAGCATCGCCGACGTGCAGGCCGCGAACGCCGACGGCACGTACGACTTCTCGTACGGCAACCTGACGCGGGCCGATCCCGACGTGCTGCGCACGGTGTTCTCGGTCACCGGCACCAACAACGCCACGAAGCGCACCGAGCCCGCGGAGATCGACGAGCTTCTCGACGAGCAGGCCGCCATCATCGACCCGGCCGAGCGCCAGAAGGTCGTCGACGAGGCCGCGGAGCTGCTCGTCACCGGCGGCTACTCGATCCCGATCTACCAGCTGTCGACCACGATCACTGCCGCGTCGAAGGTGCAGGGTCTCGGCTTCGAGGCGTCCAGCCGCCTGGACTTCTACGACGCCTGGATCGCCGAGTAAGCCCTCACGGGCACATCGCACGACGAAAGGGATGAGGAACGAAATCATGTGGGGTCGATACATCGCCCGAAGGATCGGGCAGGGCGTGATCGTCCTGTGGGCCGCCTACACGATCTCGTTCCTCATCCTGTACCTGCTGCCGGGCGACGCCGCGACGCTGTTCGCGGGCGGCGGCGACCAGGAGGCCGTCGATCCCGAGCTCGTCGCGCAGCTGCGCAGCGAGCTCGGGCTCGACCGCCCGCTGTGGGAGCAGTACCTCGTCGCCCTCGGCAAGGCGCTGACCGGCGACTTCGGGGTGTCGACGCAGACCGGGCGCCCGGCATCCGATCTGCTCCTCGAATCCCTCCCCCCGACGCTCGCGCTGACCGCTTTCGCGTTCGTGCTGTCGGTCGTGTTCGGCGTCGTCCTCGCGCTCTCGGCGTCACTCGCCCGGGCCAGGTGGCTGCGCAACCTGCTGTCGTCGCTGCCGCCGCTGGGCGTCTCGATCCCGGTGTTCTGGATCGGGCTCCTGCTGCTGCAGGCCTCCTCGTTCCGCATCCGCCTGTTCCCGTCGATGGGCAACGAGGGCTTCGAGAGCCTCGTGCTGCCGGCCATCACGATCGCGATCCCGTCCGGCGCCTTCATCGCGCAGCTGCTGTCGCGGAGCCTGCGCTCGACCCTCGCCCAGCCATATGTCGAGATCGTGCGGGCGAAGGGCGCGAGCGAGCGCCGCGTGCAGCTCGGCCACGCGTTCCGCAACGCCGCGATCCCCTCGCTCACGATGGTCGGCGTGCTCATCGGCGGCCTGCTCTCGGGCGCCGTCGTCACCGAGACGGTGTTCTCGCGCCTGGGCATCGGCCGGCTCGTCGTCACCGCCGTCAACAACCGCGACGTGCCCGTCGTGCAGACCGTGGTCGTCTTCGCCGCCTTCGTCTTCGTGGTCGCCAACCTCGTCGTCGACCTGGTCTACCCCCTCATCGACCGCCGCATCACGCTCGCCCGCACGGCGTTCGTCGCCGCCTGACAGGAGCCGCCATGACCGTCGAGAACGTGCTCACCCCGCCCGCGCGCTCCCTCGAGCCGCACGACCCGTTCCTCGAGTCGATCGTCGACCCCGACGCCGATCCGTCGGGCAGCCCGCACGCGGCCGCGCTCGATGAAGAGCGGCCGGATGCTGCCACCCGCCGCTCCGCCCTGCGCCCGATCGTCGCTGTGCTCAAGCAGCCGACGCTCGTGGCGTCGATCCTCGTGGTCGCCCTCGTGACCCTGTGGGCCGTGGTTCCCTCGTGGTTCACGGCGTGGGATCCGATCGTCGGAGTCCCGCAGGACCGCCTGCTGCCGCCGAGCCCGGAGCACCTCTTCGGGACGGACAACCTCGGACGCGATCTCTACGCGCGCGTCGTCTACGGATCGGCGACGTCGCTGGCCGCGACCTCGGTCGCGGTCATCGTCGGCCTCGCCGTCGGGTCGCTGTTCGGCCTGCTCGCGGGGTTCCTCCGGGGTTTCGTCGACGACGCGATCATGCGCTTCATGGACGTGCTGCTCGCGATCCCGAGCCTCCTCCTGTCGCTGGCGCTCATCACGGCGCTCGGCTTCGGCACGCTCAACGTCGCGATCGCGGTCGGACTCGCGAGCATCGCCTCCTTCTCCCGCGTCATGCGCGCCGAGGTGCTGCAGATCGCCACCGCCGTCTACGTCGAAGCCGCGCACGTCTCGGGCGTGCGCTGGCACACGGTGCTGCGCCGTCACATCCTCCCGAACGCGTCGGGCCCTGTGATCGCCCTCGCCGCCCTCGAGTTCGGCGTCATGGTGCTGGCGATCTCGTCGCTGTCGTTCCTCGGGTTCGGCGCTCCGCCGCCCACGCCGGAGTGGGGCTCGCTCGTCGCCGGCGGGCGCGACTACCTCGCCGTGGCGTGGTGGCTCACGACCTTCCCGGGCCTCGTGATCGTCGCCGTCGTGCTGTCGGCCAACCGCATCTCGCGCGCCCTCGAACGCAATGGAGGAATCCGATGACCGCGCTGCTGGAGGTCTCGAACCTTTCGGTGTCGTACACGCTGGGCGGCGAGTCGCGCCCGGCCGTGCGGGACGTGAGCTTCACCGTCGACCGCGGCGAGGTCGTCGCGATCGTCGGCGAGTCGGGCTCGGGCAAGAGCACGACCGCGCACGCCGTCATCCACCTCCTGGCCTCGAACGCGTCGGTGGATGCCGGAGCCATCGTGTTCGACGGCACCGATCTCACCGGGCTCCCGCGCCGTGCCTGGCGCGAGGTGCGCGGTCGTGCGATCGGGCTCATCCCGCAAGACCCGACGACGAGCCTCAATCCGGTCAAGCGCGTCGGGCGCCAGGTGGGCGAGCCGCTGGTGATCCACGGCCTCGCCACGCGCCGCGGCGCGGACGCGCAGGCCGTGGAACTGCTGCGTCTGGCCGGCATCGGCGAGCCCGAGGCGCGCGCCAGGCAGTTCCCGCACCAGTTCTCGGGCGGCATGAAGCAGCGCGCCCTCATCGCGACGGCGCTGGCCGCCGAGCCGCAGCTCGTGATCGCCGACGAGCCCACGAGCGCGCTCGACGTGACGGTCCAGAAGCAGATCCTCGACCACATCGACACCCTGGCGACGACGCTCGGCACGGCCGTGCTGCTCATCACGCACGACCTCGGCGTCGCCGCCGACCGGGCCGACCGCATCATCGTGATGCAGAACGGCGAGATCGTCGAGACGGGCGCTGCACGTCAGGTGCTGGACAGTCCGCAGCATCCGTATACCCGCGCACTCATCGCCGCCGCCCCCGGGCTCCGAAGCGGGGCCGCGCGGGTGACGGATCGAGCGGCACGGACGGAACCGGATGCTGCGACCCCGGCACTCCTGGAGGTCACCGGCCTCCGCAAGGAGTTCCCGCTCCCCGGCCGCGAGAAGCTCCTCGCCGTCGACGACGTGACGTTCCGCGTCGACCGCGGCGAGACGCTCGCGATCGTCGGCGAATCGGGCTCGGGCAAGAGCACGACGGCGCGCCTCGCGCTGCGGCTCGAGAAGCCGTCGGCGGGCAGCATCCGTTTCGACGGCGAGGATCTCGTCGCCGCGAGCCGTGACGAGCTGCGCGCGCTGCGCCGGCGGTTCCAGCTCGTCTACCAGAGCCCGTTCGCATCTCTCGACCCGCGGTTCACGATCGCCGAGGTGATCGACGAGCCGCTGCGGGCCTACGGCGTCGACAAGGCCGAGCGGGCACGCCGCGTGCGAGAGCTGATCGACCAGGTTGCTCTTGCGTCGAACACGGCCTCGCGGCGGCCGGCGGAGCTCTCGGGCGGCCAGCGGCAGCGCGTGGCGATCGCACGCGCGCTCGCACTGCGCCCCGACCTCGTCGTGCTCGATGAGGCGGTGTCGGCGCTCGACGTCTCGGTGCAGGCGCAGATCCTCGATCTCCTCGCCGCCGTGCAGCGCGAGGTCGGAGTGTCGTACCTGTTCATCAGCCACGACCTCGCCGTGGTCCGCGAGATCTCGGACCGCGTCGCCGTGATGCAGCACGGCCGGATCGTGGAGCAGGGTGCGACCGCGCAGGTCCTCAGCGCGCCGCGCGAGGAGTACACGCGACGGCTCATCGAGGCGATCCCGGGGTCGACGCTGTCGGCGCCGGCACTCGCGGAAGAGGCGGTCGCATGAGCATCGGGGGAACGCTGTCGCAGCAGACGACCGAGCTCCTGCAGGAGCTGATCCGCAACGCGGCCGTCAATGACGGCACCCCCGGCTCGGGGCACGAGCACCTGCAGGTGCGCACGCTGCAGCGCTTCTTCGAGGGCTCGGGTCTTGAAGGCGTCGTCGTCGAGCCGCACCCCGGGCGCCAGTCGCTCATCGTGCGCATCGAGGGCACCGACCCCACGGCGCCGTCGCTGGCGCTCGTCGGGCACACCGACGTCGTGCCCGTCGAGCCGTCGGGCTGGTCGCGCGACCCGTTCGCCGGCGAGATCGTCGACGGCGTGCTGTGGGGACGCGGCGCGATCGACATGCTCAACCTCACCGCCGCGTACGCCGTCGTGACCCGCGCGATCGCGACGGACAGGTTCCGCCCGCGCGGCGACCTCATCTTCGCCGCCGTCGCCGACGAGGAGAACGGCAGCCGGTTCGGCGTGGGGTGGCTCACCGAGCACCGCCTCGACCTCATCGACGCGGACTGCGTGCTCACCGAGTCGGGCGGCGCCCATGCCGGCGCGCAGCCGCACCTCGGCGTCATGGTGGGCGAGAAGGGCGGCGCCGGGCGCCTCCTTCGCGTGACCGGTGCCCCTGGTCACGGGTCCGCGCCGTGGGGCTCGCGCAACGCGGCGGTCATCGCTGCCGAGGCCGTGACCCGCCTCGCGCGGCACCGCGGAACCACCGTCATCACGCCGCAGTGGCGCGCGTATGCCGAGGCGCTCGACCTCGATCCCGACACCCGCACCGCCCTCACCGACCCCGACCGGTTCTACGAGGGCCTCCCGCACCTCGGCACCCTCGACGGGTTCGCGCACGCCTCGACGCACACCACGATCTCGCCGACCATCGTCCGCGCCGGGGAGAAGGGCAACGTCATCCCGGGCACCGCGACCGTGCAGCTCGACATCCGCATCCTGCCGGACGTCACGCGCGAGGACGTCGAGGGCTTGATCCGCGACGCGCTCGGCGACCTCATCGAGCACATCGAGATCGAGGGCGACTGGTTCGGGGAGTCGACGGCCTCGCCGATCGACACTCCCCTGTTCGCAGCCCTCGGCAGCGCGGTCCGCCGCGCGTACCCGAGCGCCGAGCTTCTGCCGATGCTCGGAGTGGGCGGCACGGACGGCCGCTTCTACCGTCGCCGCGGCATCCCGGCGTACGGCTTCGGCGTGCTCAGCGAGCGATGGGACTACGGCACGTTCCGCCGCCTCTTCCACGGCAACGACGAGCGCATCGACCTCGACTCGATCGCCCTCACGGTCGACGCGCTCGACCACGCGGTGCGCACGTTCCACGCCGATACGAGCACCGCGACGAGGACCCGCGCACCCGAGGAAGCCACCGTATGAGCACGCCCGGCACCATCCCGGTCGCGGGCATCATCCTCGCCGGCACGTTCCCCGAGCACGACCCCCGCGCGGGCCTCGAGACGACCCTGCGCCTGTTCGAACTCGCCGAGGATCTCGGCTACGACGTGGCCGGCATCCGTCAGCGCCATCTCGAACGCGGCGTCTCGTCGGCGCTGACGTTCCTCGCGGCGGCGAGCCAGCGGACCCGCACGATCCGCCTCGAGACCGACGTCGTGCCGCTGGGGTACGAGACGCCCTTCCGCCTCGCCGAGGACTTCGCCACCGTCGACGCCCTCTCGGGCCGCCGGGTGAACGTCGGCGTGAGCACGTCGGCCCCGCACGGCGACCTGCTCGCATCGCTCGCGAGGACGGTCCCCACGCCCCCTTCAGGCGCCGCCGGCGCGTCGCCCGGAGCCTCCGGGCGCGTGGGCCCAGCTGCGGCCGCCGCCGATCCGTACGCGCTGATCGAGCGGTTCCTCGAGTCGCTCGAAGGGCACGCGCTGTCGGACGACGAGCTGTCGACGCCGTACGGGCCGCAGATCCCCCGGGTGCAGCCGCACATCGCGGGCCTGCGCGACCGCGTGTGGCTCGGCGGCGGCTCGCTGCGCTCGGTGCGCTGGGCAGCCGCGCGCGGACTCAAGCTGCTGCTCGGCAACGTCGGGGACGGCGACGCCGCCGACACCTTCGAGGCGGCGCAGCGCGCGCACGTCGACGCGTACCTGTCCGAGTTCCGCGGCACCGACCCGCGCATCGGCGTGGAGCGGGTGATCCTGCCGACCGACTCGGCGACCGCCGCGCAGCGTGAGCACTACGCCGCGTACGTCGCCGCGCGCGACGAGCGCACCGCGGAGCCGGTGAGCCTCGGCGGACGCACCGTCGTCTTCCAGCGCGACCTCCACGGCACCGCGGAGCAGATCGCCGAGCGCCTCACGAGCGACCCGACTTTCGACGGTCGCACGGAGCTGCGCGTCGCGTTCCCCTACGGATTCGACGAGGACGAGTGCCGCCAGATCCTCACCGACATCCGGACCGCCGTCCTGCCGCTCGTCGGGTGGCGGCCTGCCGCTGCCTCCGCGACCACCGGCACCGTGGCCGCGCCCGCGGCCTGACGTCCGCGCCGGCTGAGCCCGCAGCATCCGTTCCCCACCCACCCCACCGAGGAGGACCTATGACCACCACCCTCAACTCCGATGTCGACCGCGCCGAGTTCGGGCGCGAGTGGGAGGACTGGCACCGCGGGCACGAGACGCGGCGCGCCGACTCCCTCGGCTTCTTCGCGATCACCGGCCTGCACTGGCTCGGCCGCGACCCGATCACCCTGCCGGGTGCGCCCGGCACGTGGCACCTCGGCGCCGACGGCGTCGTCGTAGACCTGGCCGACGGCGAGAGCCTGACGCTCGACGGCGCGACGATCACCGGCACGCATGCGTTCGGCGAGATCGCCGAACGGGGCAGCGTCACCCCCACCTTCACCGACGGCGACATCGCCGGTGCGGTCGAGATCGCGATCCGCGGCGGGCACACCATCCTGCGACCGCGACGGGCCGATCACCCGTTCCTCGCCGAGTACTCGGGCACCCCGACCTACGTGCCGAACCCGCGGTGGCGGGTCGCGGCGCGCTTGCGCCCGTTCGATGCGCCCGTCCCGACCGAGGTCGGTGCCGCCGTCGACGGGCTCACCCACGTCTACGACGCCCCCGGCGTGCTCGAGTTCTCGTGGCGGGGCGAGGAGTTCGCGCTCACGGCGTTCGAGGGCAAGGGGCCGGGCGACCTGCTCGTGCTGTTCACGGATGCGACGAGCGGGATCACCACGTACGCCGCGAACCGCTCGGTGGGCATCGACGCGCCCGATGCCGACGGCTGGACCACCATCGACTTCAACCGCGCCGTCAACCTGCCCTGTGCGTACACGGACTTCGCCACATGCCCGCTGCCGCCGGAGGGCAACCGTCTGCCGATCGGGATCGAGGCCGGCGAGAAGACGCCGCTCGCCCGCGTGATCTCGAACGCCGAGCTCGTCGCGCCGGGGGTGTCGGCATGAGGTTCCAGCTGCTCGACATCATCCCCTACCGCGCCGATCCGATCACCGGCCATCAGGTCTCGCCCGCCGAGCGATTCGCCGAGACGCTGCAGCAGGCGATCCGCGCCGAAGAGCTCGGATTGGATGCTGTGGCCATCGGCGAGCGCCACGCCGGGCATTTCATCTCCTCGGCGCCGACGGTGCTGCTGGGCGCGATCGCGGCCCGGACGCACAGCATCCGCCTCAACTCCGGCGTGACCGTGCTCTCGGTCCTGGATCCGGTACGCGTGGCCGAGGACTATGCGACGATCGACCAGCTGTCGGGCGGGCGCCTCGACATCACGATCGGGAAGGGCAACGAGGTCGCACAGTTCCCGTTGTTCGGCCTCGACATCGATGACCAATGGGAGCTGCTCGCCGAGAAGTACGAGCTGCTGCGCACGCTCTGGCGCGAAGAGGATGTCACCTGGCCGGGCACGGAGTTCACCCGGCCCCTGTCGGGTGTGACGACGCTGCCGCGGCCGTATGCCGGGGCACCGCGAGTGTGGCACGGCTCGGCGACGACGCTGTTCTCGGCGGGGCTGGCCGCGAAGTTCGGGGATCCGCTGTTCAGCGCGAATGCGATCCAGCCGCTCGAGAACTACGGCGTGCTGGTCGATCACTACCGCTCGGAGTACGCGCGGCACGGCCACGATCCGGCGGACGCATTCGTCGCCGCCGGCTCGGGCGCCCTCTTCATCGCCGACACCACCCAGGAGGCGATCGCCCAGTACGGGCCCGTATACAACGCCATCGTCGCCGCCACCAACGTGCCCGGCAACAACACCCCGTTCCGCGACATCGAGCATGCCGTCGCCGAGGGTCCTGCCCTCGTCGGCACACCGCAGCAGGTGATCGACAAGATCGCACGGTTCCACGGCCGGCTCGGGCACGACCTGCAGTCGATCAGCCTGCCGACGACGGTGCCGTTCGTGCAGCAGCTAGAGATCCTCGAGCGGTTCGCCGAGGAGGTCGCACCGGTGCTGCGGGAGGAGTTCCCGACGGTGCTGTGGACCGAGGCCGACCCGCTCGGTCAGCGGGAGCGCGAGCTGACGACCGCATGAGTGGCCAGAGCGCGGTCCGCGACGCGCGGCCCGCGCTCTGGGCGTGCCTCGCGGCAGGCTTCGCGACGCTGTTCGACGCGGTGGTGATCACCTACGCGGCACCGGCGGTGAGCGCGTCGCTGGGCGGCTCCACCGCGGGCGTGCAGTGGCTGCTCGCGTCGTTCTCGCTGACGTTCGGGCTCGGGCTCATCCCCTCGGGGCGGCTGGGTGATGTGTACGGGCGCCGGCTGCTCTTCCTGGTCGGCCTCGCGATCTTCCTGGTCGGAGGCGTCGCGGCCGTGCTCGCCCCGACGATCGTCGTGCTCGTGGCGGCGCGGTTCGTGCAGGGGCTGGGTGCGGGCGTGATCAGCGCGCAGGTGCTCGGCGCGATCCAGGACCTGTTCACCGGCAGAGCCCGACTGAGCGCCCTCGCCGCGTACACCGCCGTCGGCGGGCTCGCGGGTGTGCTCGGGCCGGTGCTCGCGGCCGTGGTGATCGTTGCCGTTCCCGCAGAGGTGGCATGGCGCGCCGTGCTGCTGACTCCCCTGCCGCTGGTGATCGCCGCCTTCGTCCTCGGATGGCGCGGGATGCCGGGCCCCCGCGCCCGTCCGGAGTCCTCGGGGTCGGAGCGGGTGTGGCTCGACCTGCCGGGCATCGTGCTGCTCTGCCTCGTGGTGGTGGCGCTGACCCTGCCCGTCGTGGAGCCGGGGCTCTCGGGCGTGTGGGGCCTGGCTGTCGTGGGCGCGGCGGTGCTGCTCGGGCTCGTACTGGTGCTGTGGGAACGCAGGTACGCCCGGCGTGGACGGCTTCCGCTGTTCGCGCCGGCGCTGGTGCGCTCGCGCGGTTTCGTCGTGGGGAACGTGGTCGCGCTGCTGTGGTTCGGCAGCGGCATGGCGGCCGGGTCGGTCGTGACCCTGTACTTCCTTCAGTCGCCGGCGCTGTCGGCGCTGGTGATCGCGCTCGTGTTCGCGCCGGGCGCGCTGGCGCGGCTCGTCGGGTCGCTGTTCAGTCTGCGGGTGGTGGGGCGCATCGGGTCCCCGGCCACGGTGTGGCTCGGCCTGGGACTCCAGGCGGCGCTGTTCACCGGGCTCGCGATCGCGGCGCCGCTGTCGCCGGACGGAGTGCTCTTCGTCGTCGCCGCGGCTGCCCAGATCGGGCTGGGGATCGGCGGCGGCCTCGTGGAGCCGGTGGTGCGTGCCACGACCCTGTCGTTCGCGCCCGCCGAGCTGCACGGCGTGGCGGCATCGTTCCTGCAGCTCACGCAGCGATTGGCGGCGACCTTCCTGGTGGCACTGGCCGCCGGCATCCTTCTCACGTCATCCGGTGTCTCGACGGCCGCCACCCTGCAGGCCGCACTCGCGACGTGCGCGGTCGGCTCTGCCGTTGCGCTGGCCGCGTCGGCCGATCCGGCGTTCCGGCGAGCGGGAACGCGCGCCGAGGTGACGGCCACGGCGCAGACCTGAGACTCCGGCCAGGTCAGGAGGCGAGCTCGAAGCCACCCTCCGCAGGTCTGTCTCGAACCGCCGGGAGCGCGGACCGGAACCGCCGCTGGTACTGCGACGGAGAGATGCCGAGGCGGGCGATGAACGCGCGGCGGAGCGCCTCGGCGCTCCCGTAACCCGCCTGCGCGGCGCTCTCGGTCACGTTCGCACCCGCCTCGAGGTGGACGCGGGCGAGATCGAAGCGCACCCCGGTGACGTACTCGGTCGGCGACTGCCCGATCTCTTCACGGAAGAGGCGGGTCAGATGGCGTGAGCTGACCGCCACGAGCCCGGCGAGTTCCGGCACGTTCCACGCACGAGCGGGATCCGCGTCGACGAGGTCGGTGGCGCGGCGCACGATCGAGGCTGCCTGTGCGCGGGCGCGCAGCGGCACCGAGTACTGCGACTGGCCGCCCGAACGCTGCAGGTAGACCAGCAGCAGCTGGGCGACCTGGCGCGAGACATCGGCGCCGTGGTCGTCCTCGACGAGGGCGAGCGCCAGATCGATGCCCGCCGCCACGCCGGCCGACGTCGAGACGCCGCCGTCACGCACGAAGATCGCGTCCGGTTCGACGCGCACGCGCGGGTAGCGGCGTTGCAGCTCCGGCGCGAACTTCCAGTGCGTCGTCGCCCGCTTGCCGTCGAGCGCGCCGATCTCGGCGAGCACGAAGGCGCCGCTGCAGATGGAGACGACACGGCGGGCCCGGGTGGCGAGGGCGGCCGCAGCATCCGTCAACGGTCCTCTCGCGAATTCGTGCGGCGGCATCTCGCTGCCCGGCACGATCACGGTGTCGAAGTCGCCGGCATCGTCCGCCGCGCCGTGCACCGAGACAGTGGTGCCGAGCGAGGTCATGACATCGTGTCCGTCGGGTGAGAGAAGAACGACGTCGTACCCCCGCACGGCCTGGTTGGCCTCGACGAAGACCTCGGCCGGCCCGACATAATCGAGGGTCTTCACTCCGTCGAACAGCAGGAACGCGATTCGCCGTGGGGCGGGGGCCGAGTGCATCCTTCCATCCTCGTCCTGAATCGTGGGATGTGAGGCCGTTCGAGCGGGGCGCCACGGCCGCCGATCGTCGAGGCTCGAGGGTGGCGCCGTCGCCCGTGACGGCTCCGGCGAGTGGGGCGACGGGTCGGCCCGATGATCGCAAGGAGTCCGCCATGCCGACGTTCACCACCTCCGACGGCACCGAGATCTACTACACCGACTGGGGAACCGGGAAGCCGGTCGTCCTGAGCCACGGCTGGCCGCTGAGCTCCGACGCGTGGGCCGTCGAGTCCAAGCTTCTCGCCGACGCGGGCTACCGCGCCATCGCGCACGACCGCCGCGGGCACGGCCGTTCGACCAACACCGACCGCGGGCACGACATGGACACCTACGCCCGCGACCTCGCCGAGCTGATCGAACACCTCGACCTCACCGACCTCGTCGTCATCGGCCACTCGACCGGCGGCGGTGAGGTCGTGCGCTACGCCGCGCAGCACGGCACGGGTCGCGTCCGCAAGGTCGTCACCGCCGGCGCCGTGCCTCCGATCATGGTCCGGTCCGAGGCGAACCCCGAAGGCACGCCGATCGAGGCCTTCGACGGCATCCGCGCCGGCGTTCTGGCCGATCGCTCGCAGTTCTACAAGGACCTCGCAGTGCCGTTCTACGGATTCAACCGCGAGGGCGCCGCGGTGTCGCAGGGCCTCATCGACGACTTCCAGCGCCAGGGCATGCTCGCGGGTCTCGCCGCCGCCTACGAGTGCGTCAAGGTCTTCTCCGAGACCGACTTCACCGAGGACCTCAAGGCGCTCGACGTGCCGATCCTGCTCGCTCACGGCTCGGACGACCAGATCGTGCCGATCGCAGCGGCGGCCGAGAAGTCCATCGGCCTCGTCTCGGACGGCACGCTGAAGGTCTACGAGGGCGCGCCGCACGGCATCGCCGGCGAGTATCAGAAGGCGCTGATCGCCGACATCCTCGCCTTCATCGCGGACTGACCGCGGAACCGGCCCGGGAGCTCGTCCCTCGACGGGCTCCCGGGCCGGAATCCGTCGTCCCGCCGGCCGCTAAGGCACGATGTTCTGGTTGAGGTGGAACACGTTGTCGGGGTCGTACTCGCGCTTGACGGCACGGAGCCGCTCGTAGTTGGCGCCGTAGTTGCTGGATGCCTTCGGCTGGTCGTCCTGCGAGGCGAAGTTGATGTAGCCGCCCGGCTGGGCGAACGGCTCGATCGCCGCGTAGTAGTCCTTGACCCACGCGGTGTTCGCGGTGTTCTCCGCCGGATCCGGCCACATCCCCGCGATCACCAGCGCGAAGTTCGCGTCGCGGTGCCCGAAGGCCGTCGCGTCGGACGCCACGTCGTGGCACGCTCCGTTGATCGGGTAGAAGTGGACCGTCGAGTTGACGGTCGGCACCCGCGGGCCGTGCTCCATGTGAGCGGCCACCGATTCCGGCCTGAGCTCGTCGAGGAACGCCGCCTTCCAGTAGTGCTGGAGGCCGGGTGGGACAAGTCCATCGAAGAGGCCGTTCATCGCCGGGTAGGGCATCGGACCCACCATCTCGGCCACCGGCTTCGCGACGTCGCGGAACCCTTGGACGATCTTCTCGGCCTCCGACGCCGGGCCGTTGATGCAGAAGACCACAGCGACGAACGGCTCGCCGGCGCGGTCCTCCGGCACGAACGGCAGCGCAGGAGCGATCTGGAACGCGGGGAACCCGCCGAACTCGCGCGGTGCGGTCCGCACGTAGTCGGCGAAGTACGCCAGGATCGCCGGACCGTCCGCGAGCTCGAAGAACATCGGGCCGCCGTAGATCTCGGCGACCGGATGCAGCCGGAACGTGAACTTCGTCACGACGCCGAAGTTGCCTCCCCCGCCGCGGAGAGCCCAGAACAGGTCGGGCTCCTCGTCCGCACTCGCCGTGACCACTCTCCCGTCCGCAAGCACGACCTCTGCCGAGAGCAGGTTGTCGCACGAAAGCCCGTGGCCGCGGGCGAGGTAGCCGATCCCGCCGCCGAGCGTGAGTCCGCCGACACCCGTCGTCGAGATGATCCCGCCCGTCGTGGCAAGGCCGTGCTGAGACGTCGCCTCGTTGAACATGCCCCAGGTGGCGCCGCCTGCGGCCTCGGCGGTCGAGGACGCGGGATCGACGGTCACCGTGGTCATGTCGCCCAGATCGGCGACGATCGCACCGTCCGCGGTGCCGAATCCGGGCACGCTATGGCCTCCGCCGCGGACCGCGACGTCGCTCCCATCCTCGGCGGCGGCGCGGACGACGGCCGCGACATCTGCGGCGCCCTGGCACCGCACGACCGCGGAGGGTCGGCGGTCGATCATCGCGTTGTAGACGACCCGCGCCTCGTCGTATCCGTCGTCGCCTTCTTCGACGACGGAGCCCTTCACGCTGCTGCGCAGCGAATCCATCACCTTCATGGACATGGTCGACCTTCCCATCGACGCAAACGGGCACAGCGACCGCACGGTGCGTGCGGCCGTCGGCACCGGTTTGAATCGACGGTCCTCGCGTTGGAGGGCACTGTCAAGGCGGTCAGTACCCGCGGCGCGGAGGCAGCGGAATCGCGGAGGTCAGTCGATGCGGACGGCCGACCCCGACACGACGATCCCACCGGCTGTCGGGATGTCGACGGTGAGCTCGCTCGGCCTGCCGACGTGGCTGCCCTGGAGGATCACGACTCGTGCGGGCGCCTCCACCGCGTGCGTGGCGCGAAGATAGCCGCCGGTCGCCGCTGCGGCCGCGCCGGTCGCCGGATCCTCGATGATCGACCCGACGGGGAAGACGTTGCGCGCATGCCACCGATCAGCGCTTTCGGGCCACAGCACGATCATGGTCGCAGGCCATCCCCGCGCGTCGAGCACCGCGCGCGCCCGGTCGGGATCGATCGCGAACCCGTCGAAGACCTCCCGCTCAGCGAGCACGACGAGGGGATGCCAGTTGCCGCCGAACGCCTGTGCGGGGGCGAAGTCCGGATGCAGGTCCTGGTCCGACAGCCCGATCGCCCCGAGCACGTCGGCGAGGGCGTCCGTGGGCAGCGGGGTCGTGTCGGGCTCGACGCTGATGAACGACACCCGCCGCTGCCCGGAGTCCGTTGCGGTGACGATCTCGACGACGCCGACCGGAGTCTCGAACGAGATCGCGCCGTCGCCGTCGGCCTCCGCGATCGCTGCCGCCGCAGCGACGGTGGCGTGACCGCAGAATGGCACCTCGGCGAGGGGCGAGAAGTAGCGGATGGCCCGACGGCCGTCCTCGCCGGCGACCACGAACGCCGATTCGGCATAGCCGAGGTCTGCGGCGATGCCGAGCATCGCAGCATCCGTCAGTCCGCCGGCGTCCAGCACGACACCGGCGGGATTGCCTCCCGCGGGCTCGGAGGAGAAGGCCGTCCATCGCTGGATGTCGATCGCGCTCATCCGGTCACGATAGGTCACGGCGGCGCGAGGAGGTCGCCAGGCACCGACCGATTCCTGCCGATCAGGGGGTGCGCCGCCGGCGCCGCGCGATCCCGATGCCGATCAGCACGAGCCCCACGACGAGCACGATCGGCCCGATCGTCGCCCACAGCGTCGACCCGGTCATCGCCGACCCCTGCAGCACCCCGACCCCCTGCAGCGTCCACACCAGCCCCACCGCGGCGAGGATCACGCCGGGCACGAGGAACGGCCACATTCGCTTCACGACCACGACTCTAGGTCGGCGGCGCTCCTCGCGACAGAGCCGTGGTGACCCGCGAACGGAACCGGGTTACTCCCCGCCGAGCTCCCCCGGGTGGGTGAGTCGCCAGGAGTCCGTCGGCGGGACGATGGCGCCGTCGATCTCGATCGGAACCGTCACCGTGTTCGGGCCCGCGGTCCACGTGATGCTCCCGACCTCTTCGCCGTCGGTGTACGTCTTCGGCGTGGTCGTCGTCATCTCGACGGCGATCGGGGTGTCGGACCACGTGAAGATCGTCGCGTAGTCCGAGACGACGATCTGCGCCGACGCGCCCCATCTCGTCGTGATCGTGCCGACCGGCTGATCGCGCTTGGCGAGCGGCACTTCGTGGAAGCCGGCACGGATGCTGTCGATCAGCGTCATGACGTCGTGATCGACGTTCGCGCGGGTGAAGCCGCCGAGCACCACCCCGGTCACGCTGAGCGGCTGCGCCGTTCCGACGGGGACGGATGCGGTGAAGAGCAGGTTGTACGTGCCCTCGCCCAGGTTGCCCGTCTTCAGGCCGGTGATCCCGTTGCTGCCGAGGAGGTCGTTGGTGTTCTGCATCGCACCGGGACCGGGCAGCGCGAGCGAGCGCGTCGCGACGATGCTCGCGATCACCGGGTTCGCGGCGGCGAGCTTGCCGAGGGCGATGAGGTCGGCCGGCGTGCTGGTGTTGCGCGCGTCGAGGCCGGTCGGCTCGACGATCGTCGTGCCCGTGAGGCCGTTCGTCGCGAGCCACCGCTGCGCGGCACCGCGGAAGGCGCCCTGCGAGCCGAACGCCCACGTCGAGACCGCCTCCGCGTAATTGCTCGCCGAGGGGATGAGCATCGTCGCGAGCGCGTCGTGCAGCGACATCGAGCTGCCCGTCGGCATCGCCGCGATCGTCGCACCCCTCACGTAGTACTGGTCGTAGAGGTCGTGGTCGGCCTTGCTGAAGGTGATGGTCGGCCCGGGATCCGCGGCATCCGCCAGTGGATGACGCTCGAGGATCACGAGCGCCGTGATGAGCTTCGTGATGCTCGCGATCGACTGCGGCTCGCTGGTCCCGCTCGTCGCCCAGATGCCGCTCGCCTCGGCCCCGAGGTACTCGTCGCCACCGGCGACGGCGATCGCCGAGGCCCCGGTGGACGGAAGCGCGACGGCGGCGGCTGCCGGCACCGTCACGGGCGGCTCGTGCGTCTCGACGAGTGGCGCGCTCACCGGCGCCGTCAGTGCCCACCACACGTACCCGCTGGGGACGGCGAGCAGCACGACGAGCACGATCGCCGTGACGATCCAGCCGATGCGCCGACGGCGGCGCCGCCCCTCGGGATCCACCGAGCGCTGCGGCGGACCGCCGAACATCTGCTCCTGACTGATCAGCTGCGTGAACTCTTCGAGCTCATCAGTCGGCTGCTGAGGTGTCGAAATGGAAGGCCTCCGTCCCGAATGCTGAACCCATCATGCAGCATTTGAGACTCCCCGTCTCAGGGGGACGACAGAACGGCGGCGCGGGCTCACACCGGGGCAGCGAGCTCCTTCGCGAAGCACTGCGAGAAGGAGAACGCCGTGTACGGCTCGAAGATGGGGATCGGGCGGTACCCGATGCGCTCGTAGAGCACGACCGCGTCGTGCTGACGGTCGCCGGTCTGCAGAATCAGGCGCCCGGCCCCGCGGTCCTGCGCGATGCGCTCGAGCTCCTGCATCAGCGCGCGGCTCGCACCCGTGCCGCGTGCGCGCGGCCTCACGAACACGCGTTTCACCTCGAGGTCGCGCGTGCCGTCGTGGGCGAGATCACGCAGCGCCGCGTGACCGACCGCGTCGCCTGCGGCGTCCACGGCGAGCACCGTCGCGACGATCGTGCCGGGGTCGACCGCGAACGTGCGCTGAGCCTCCTCCGCAGCGGCGGCTGCAGCATCCGCCCATCGATCCGCATACCGGGGCGATACCTCGACGTCCATCTCCGCGCGGAGCTCCTCGGCGCGCGGGTCGTCCCAGGGGACCGTCTCGAACGTCCACGCCCGCTCGCCCGGGGACGCGTCCGCGGGCTCGGGCGCGAGGTCGTAGCCGAACGTGTACAGCTCGATCCATCGGCCGGGCTGAACCTCCCACAGCCCTTCCCGCTCCGAGAGCCGCCGGAAGCCGAGCTTGGCGTACAGCGCGTGGGCGCCGGTCATCTCGGGCCCGCTGTTCATCACGACGCGGTGCGAGCCCCGCTCGCGGGCGAGGTCGATCACGTGGCGGGTGAGCGCCTCTCCGATCCCGCGACCGCGGGCGGCGGGAGCCACCGCGAGCTGACGGAAGTCCGTCTCGCCGGGCTGCGCGACCTCCGCGAGCGGACGGTTCGGTCTCGCGACCCACACGGTGCCGAGGATCTCACCGCCGTCCTCGACGGCGACCCACACGTCCCCCTCGCGCACGCGGCTCGCGACGTCGCGCAGCGAAGCGACGTACTCGTCCGAGAGATTCCGGTAGCTCGCGAGGTACGCCTCGGCGGTCACCTCGCCGGCGCGGTCGTACTCCTCGGTGCGGACGAGACGAATGGTCCATTCCGGAGACACGGATGCCGCGCCCGCGGCGTCGGAGTCCCACGCCTCGGCCAGCAGCTCGTACGAGCGCACGCGGTCCGCGGGGTCGTGCGTGACCGTCGTGACGAGGAGCTCGTCGGCGCCGGTGACCCGCTGCAGCGTCTCGAGGCGCTCGAGCACCGTCTCGGGTGAGCCGACGAACTGCGTGTCGAGGCGGTCGCGGACGACCGCGAGCTCCTCGGCTGTCAGCGGGTCGGCGGCGGCCTCGTCGGGCGAGGGGAAGGGGACGGCGCCCTGGCCGGCGCGGATGCTGTGCACCCATCGACCGTAACCCGCGGCGAGACGGCGGGCCGCGGCATCCGTCTCCGCGACGACGGCGTCCACCGACACGATGACGTAGGGCTCGAAGATGCGGCCGGGGCGGAACGCGGCGCGGTACTCGGCGATCGCCTCGAGCACGAAGCCGGGTGCGACATGGTAGTTCGCGCCGAACGGCAGGCCGAGCTCCCCGGCGAGGCGCGCACTGGGACCGGCGGTCGAACCGTGGATCCACACCGTGACGTCGGCGCCCTCGGCGGGCGTGACGTGGATCGGCACGTCTTCGGGGGGTGAGAACGTGCCGTCGAAGAACGAGAGGATCTCGGCGACGTCGTCCGCGAAGCGCTCGGCGTCGGCTTCCGTGCGCCCGAGCAGCCGCGCCTGCACGACGAAGCGCTCCGAGTCGAACCCGGCGAACGGGCGGGCCGCCGGCAGCAGGAGCCCGTCGACGATGCGATCCTCCGATGCGGCGGGAAGCGCCGCGGCCGCCGCGCTGCGTGATCCCGAGCGCCCGATGCCGAGGTCGAACCGGCCCGGGTGCAGCCGCGCCACGACGCCGGCGGCCTCGGCGACCTGCGCCGGCGAGTAGTTGCCGATGATGGTGGCGGCTGTGCCGATACGGATGCTGTGCGTCACCGCCGCGACGGATGCGAGAAGCACGTGCGGAGCGGCGCCGGCGATCCCGGGGTTGAAGTGGTGCTCGGCGACCCAATAGCGCCGGTAGCCGAGGCGCTCGGCCGCGCGCGCGAGACCGACGCTGGCGCGGAGACCGTCGGCGGGAGTCTGCCCAGAGCCGAACGGCGAGAGGTCGAGGACGGAGAGCGGAACGCGGGACATGGGTGCTCCCTAGACGTGGTGCAGACGTGGAACGAGGGCACAGAATCGGAGGTTCTCGGCGACACGCCGGGTGGCAGCATCCGTCCCCGGTGTGTCGTCCGAAACCTCCGATCCTGTGCCGATCCGTCAGGACTTGGGGAGTCCCGGCGGGTTGACGAGGCTCTCGTCGACGCGCTCGGACTCGAGGTCCCAGATCTTGAGGACCTCGTCGTACTGGCCGTTCTCGATGAGGTAGTTGAGCGCGATGGCCACCGGCTCGATGAGTCCGTTGCCCTTGGCGGTCGCGGCGGCGATGTTCGCGGTCAGCGGCCAGCCGCCGGGCACGAGGCCGACGAGCTTGGTGTCACCGGTCTCGCGGGCGGCCCACGCCGACGTCGCGTTCGGACCGAACGTCGCGTCGATGCGGCCCGACTGCAGCGCCAGCACGGTCGCGGCGTTGTCGTCGAAGTACTGCAGCTCCGCCGGCTCCTCGCCGGCGGCCTCGAGCTCCTCGTTCCAGGCGAGCAGCACCTGCTCCTGGTTCGTGCCCGAGCCGACCGCGATCTTGAGGCCCGAGATGTCCGCAGCCTCCTCGATCTTCTCGATGTCGCTGTCGCTCTTCACGTAGAAGCCGAGAAGGTCCTCGCGGTAGCTCGCGAAGTCGTAGAGCTCCTTGCGCTCCTCGGTCACGGTGACGTTCGAGGTGATGAGGTCGTACTTGCCGGACTGGATGCCGAGGGGCCAGTCCGCCCACGCGACGACGACCGGGTTGTACTCGAGGCCGAGCGCGTCGGCGATCAGGGCGCCGATGTTCGGCTCGGTGCCGGCGGGGTTCGTCTCGCCCTCGGGGATGTAGCCCAGCGGGGGGACGTACGCGGAGTGCGCCACCGTGAGCTTGCCCGGCTCGACCGGCTCGAAGCCGCTCGCTTCGAGCGCCTCGACGGCTTCGGCGACGGGCTCGTCGAGACGGACCCACTGGATCTCGTCGGTCGTGACGTTCGCCGACTCCTCGGTCGCCTCGGGGGCGGCCGCCTCGGCCGGCGCGTTCTGGTTGACGCCCCAGACGATGCCGCCGACGATCGCGGCCACCGCGACGACGCCGACGCCGATCGCGATGCCCTGTTTCTTGCTGAGTGCCATGTGACTGCTTCCTTCTCTCGGGTGAGGACTCGGGGTCGAGATCTCGGTGGGGTCAGGCCAGGACCTTCGCGAGGAAGTCCTGGACGCGGGGGTGCTTCGGTGCCACGAGCACCTCGGCGGGCGGGCCCTGCTCGATGACGCGGCCGCCGTCGAGGAACACGACGCGGTCGGCGACCTCGCGGGCGAACCCGACCTCGTGCGTGACGATCACGAGCGTCGTGCCGAGCTGCGCGAGGTCGCGGATGACGTCGAGCACCTCGCCGACGAGCTCCGGATCGAGCGCGCTGGTCGGCTCGTCGAACAGGATCACCTTGGGCTTGAGCGCGAGAGCTCGAGCGATCGCGACGCGCTGCTGCTGCCCGCCCGACAGCTGCCGTGGGTAATGCTCCGCCTTGTCGGCGAGCCCGACACGGTCGAGCAGGCCCAGCGCGAGCTCGCGGGCGTCGTCCTTCGAGAGCCGGCCGAGCGCGACGGGCGCCTCCGTGACGTTCTCGAGCGCGGTCAGGTGCGGAAAGAGGTTGAAGTTCTGGAAGACGATGCCGATCTGCGTGCGGCGCTCGAGCACCTCGCGCTCGCGCAGCTCGTAGAGCTTGGCGCCGCGCAGCTCGTAGCCGATCAGCTGGCCGTCGACCGTGACCGAGCCGCGGTCGACGCTCTCGAGGTGGTTGATGGTGCGCAGGAGCGTCGACTTGCCCGAGCCGCTCGGCCCGAGGATCGCGACGACCTCGCCCGGCTGGACGGTCAGGTCGATTCCTCGCAGCACCTCGACGCCGCCGTAGCTCTTGTGCACGTTGTGGATCTCGACGAGCCCCTTGGTGGCGGTCTCCGCCGCGGTCTGGACGATGGTGGTGCTCATGTCAGCGCCCTCCGAACTTCGCGTCGTTGCCGTTGCTGTGCTGTGCCGCAGTGGGCAGGGGCGCAGCATCCGATCCCTCCAGAGGAGGTGGTGACGAATCAGCGTCGCCGAGGCGCGCCCACTGCAGCGCGATCCAGTGGCGGGCCCGCTGCACGGGCGTCGGGGGCAGGACGCGGACGCTGCCGCGGGCGTAGTGCCGCTCGATGTAGTACTGCGCGATGCTCAGGATCGTGGTGATGATCGTGTACCAGACCACCGCGACCAGCAGCAGCGGGATCACGCGGCTGTTGCGGTTGTAGATGACCTGGACCGCGTAGAACACCTCGGGGATCGCGATCACGAACACGACCGACGCGCCCTTGACGAGGCCGATCACCTCGTTGGTGGCGTTCGGGACGATCGAGCGCATCGCCTGCGGCAGGACGATCCGGGTCAACCGCCGGCGCGGAGGGATGCCGAGTGCCGCGGCCGCCTCGAGCTGGCCCTGGTCGACCGACAGCAGGCCGCCGCGGATGATCTCCGCCGAGTAGGCGGCCTGGTTGAGGCTGAGGCCGAGGATGGCGGCCGCGAAGGCGCTGATGAGCTGCACGGTCGGGAACTCGACGATCCAGAAGTCGGTCGTGAACGGGGTGCCGAGGCCGAGGGTCGGATACAGGTAGCCGAGGTTGTACCAGACGATGATCTGCACCACGAGGGGCACCGAGCGGAAGAACCAGATGAAGACCCAGGCGGCGGAGTTGAGCAGCGGCGACTTCGCGAGACGGGCGAGGGCGAGGAGCGTGCCGAGGAAGAAGCCGATGGTCGCCGAGATCACGGTGAGTGCCAGCGTGATGCCGACGCCCTGCAGCACCGGCTCCGAGAGGAAGTAGTGCGCGAAGACGTCCCACTCGTAGTTCTCGTTCGTCACCAGCGACCACGCGAACTGAGCGACGACGAACAGCACGACGATGCCGATGGACCACCGGAACCAATGCCGGGTGTGGACCACGCGGAGGTCGCCCAGGTCGACGCGCGACGACGCCGCGGACGACGGCGGGGCGACCTCGGCGGCGCCTGCCTGGCGCGGAAGTGTGTCGGTCATGAGGGGGCTCCTCGGTCGGGGCGCGGGGTCTGAGGGGTGCGCCGGTAGGCCGAACGTAGGGCCCTGCCGGGCAGGCGGCCCAACCGCGCCGGCCCCGCGGCGACACGGATCGTGACGGTCTGCAACGCGGCGTCACACTCCGGAACCCGGCGACGCAGTCCGGCCCAGTGCGGGTGCGGAGACCTACCGTGGCTCGCATGTCCGACACCCGTTTCGCTGTCGCCCTCGAGCTGGATGCCCACGGCGCCCACCCCGCGGCATCCGCTGCCTCCGCCGCGGCGTCGCCTCGCCTTCTCGCCTCCCGCGGCGCGGCCGCCGAGCGCTTCGGCTTCACCGCCGTGACCTTCGACGACTCACCGCTGCCGGCGAGCGACCTGCCTCGCCTGGACGCCGTGCAGCGCGCCGCGTTCATCTCCCCGCTCACGTCGGCCATCGGGCTCGTGCCCGTCGCCCACGTCGCCTACAGCGAGCCGTTCCATGTGGCGACGCAGCTCGCGAGCCTCGACTGGACGTCGAACGGACGCGCGGGCTGGATCGCCGCGTCCTCCGGGTCCGCGCACGACGCCGCCGCGTACGGACGCGAGGCGCTGACCGACGCCGAGCTCGAGCGCGAGCGCCACGACGTCATCGAAGTCGCGCGCCGGCTCTGGGACTCGTGGGAGGACGACGCCGTCATCCAGGACGTCGCCACCGGCCGGTATCTCGACGCCGACAAGCTGCACTACGTCGATTTCGAGGGCGAGAGCTTCTCGGTGAAGGGTCCGCTCATCACGCCACGGCCGCCGCAGGGGCAGCTCGTGGTGGTGTCGTCCGCCGGCACCGTGGGTGCGGACGTCGCGCTGGTCACGGGTGCCGATCGGGCGGAGATCACGGATGCTGCCGCCCGCGCGCGTGCGGAAGGCGCGACCCTCGTCTGGGCCGAGGTCGAAGTGGTGCTCGACGCCCGAGGGGTGTCCGCGGCTCGGCGACTGTCCGTGCTGGGGCCCTGGCCGGAGGCCGGGCGCCTGCGCTACGCGGGTGGGGCCGACGGTCTGGTCGCGCTCATCGCGGAGCTCGCAGCATCCGTGGACGGTGTACGCCTTCACGTCGCAGAACTCGATGTCGATCTCGAGGAGCTCGGTCGCGCGGTGCTGCCGGCGCTGCGGGAGCAGATCGGCTTCCGATCGCCGCGAGCCGGCGAGACTCTGCGTGGCGTACTCGGGCTCGAGCGTCCCGTCAATCGCTATGCCGCCACCGCCGTGAAGGAGTTCGCATGACCACGTCCCGCCGCATCCAGTTCGGTGTCTTCTTCCAGGGGGTCAACTTCGGAACCATCTGGTCGAGCGACCGCAGTGGCTCGCAGTACGACTTCGAGTCGTTCCGCCGCATCGCGCAGACCGCCGAGCGCGGGCTGTTCTCGGCGTTCTTCCTCGGCGAGGGTCTGCGCCTGCGGGAGCACTTCGGCCGCATCCACGACCTCGACATCGCCGGCCGGCCCGATGCGCAGACTCAGCTCGCGGCCCTCGCCGCCGTCACCGAACGCATCGGTCTCGTCGCGACGCAGAACACGACGTACAACGACCCGTACGACCTGGCGAAGCGCCTGAACTCTCTCGACCTGCTCAGCGAGGGCCGTGCCGGGTGGAACATCGTCACGACCGACAACGCCTGGACCGGAGCGAACTTCCGCCGCGGCGGCTACCTCGAGCACGCCGACCGCTACCGCCGGGCGGCGCAGTTCGTGGCCGCCGCCCAGCGGCTGTGGGACGCGGGGGCCGACGGCGTCGGCACCCCGGTCAGGGTCGGCGATCAGCTCGTGTCGTTCGAGGGCCCCGCGCCGTTGCCGCCGAGCGCGCAGGGCCGGCCGGTGCTCTTCCAGGCGGGCGACTCCGACGAGGGCCGCGAATTCGCTGCGGCGAGCGCGGATGTGATCTTCTCGGGGCATCCGGGTCTGGAGGACGCCGTGGCGTTCGCCGCCGACGTGCGCCGGCGCCTCCCTCGCCACGGACGGACCGAAGACGACCTCAAGTTCTTCCCCGGTGCGCAGTTCATCCTCGCCGAGACCGATGCCGAGGCTCGCGAGAAGGCCGAGTGGGTCACGCGTGCGCAGGTGTCGCCGCAGACGGCGATCCGCTTCCTCGAGCCGATCTGGGGCCGCGACCTCTCCGAGTTCGACGCCGACGGACCCCTGCCCGACATCGACCCGGTCGTCGACGAGGTCGACGGCCAGCGCGGATCGCTGTTCCAGGGCCGCCGCGCGGTCGAGACGGCGCGCGAGTGGCGCGAGAGCGCGGCTGCCGAGGGCCTGTCGATCCGCGAGTTCGTCATGAAGAGGTCGTCGCTTCGCACGTTCGTGGGTGGGTACTCGACGATCGCCGACCTGGTGCAGAAGTACGTGGAGGCGGGTGCCGTCGACGGGTTCAACGTGTCGCCGTACCTGGTGCCTGAGGGACTGGACGACATCGTGGACGGCCTCATCCCCGAGCTGCAGGAACGCGGCGTCTATCCGGCCGAGTACGTGGGAACGACGCTGCGGGAGAACCTCGGGCTGCCGGGGGTCGGCGAACGGGCGGAGCTCGCGGCCTGACGTCTTGGCGGATCAGGAGATCCTGATTCGGAGGACGGATGCTGCGACCGCCGTCGTAGGGTGGGCGTGTGTCGATCAGGTCGGTCGTCAGAAGCGCCGTCGGCGCCGCGTTGCTCGTCAACGCTGTGCCGCACGGGGTGAGCGGCGTGCAGGGACGACCGTTTCCCAGCCCGTTCGCCGATCCTCCCGGTGTCGGTCTGTCGTCGCTGCGGGTGAACGTGGCATGGAGTGCGGCCAACGCGATCGTGGGGACGCTGCTGCTGCGGCGAGGCATCCGTTCGCGCGGCGAGACCGTCGGCGCGGCTGTCGGCGGAGTTGCGATGGCCATCACGATCTCGTACCACTTCGGCGACGTGCTCGCCGGAGGCAGCGGCCTTCGCGGCTTCTCCATGCGGCGGGCGGCAGGCGGCGGCTCCGGACCACCGCGCGCGCTCGTGAAGGCCACGGAACCCCTCGCGAACGCCCTCGCCGGTCGCCGCTGGTTCCCGCTGTGGGCGGTGCTGCACCATCGTGGGCGCAAGAGCGGGACGGCGTACGCGACGCCCGTCGCGATGGTGCCCACGGTGGACCCGGCGCTCGTGATGATCGGCCTGCCGTGGGGCCGGAACACGAACTGGGCGCGCAACGTCGTGGCGGCGGGATCGGCCGAACTCACGTGGTCGGGTGCGACCCACTCCGTGTCGTCACCGCACATCGTCGAGCCGGCGGAGGCTGCAGATCTCGCGAAGCCGCTGTTCCGCTCCATCGTGAAGCGGATGCCGGCGGCGATCGTGCTCCGTCGTTCGCCGGGGTCGGTTGCCTGACTCCAGCTGCGGGAGCCGCTCGACCCTCCCTGGATATCGTAGGTATGTTCTAAAGTCGAAGCATGTTCATCGACCCGGCGCTGCCTGACCAGGTGCTTCCCGATGAGCTCGATCTGGTCGTCGAAGCGGCCGACATGATGACGGTGTTCGCCGCGCAGCGACTGGTGCGGATCGACGTGATGCGGCGCGATGCGCTGCGCGATGCGACCCGCACCGGCCGGGTACTCACCGAGGTCGTCGAACGCGGCGTGCGACTGGAACTCGCGGCGGCGCTGCGGATCACCGAGCACGCGGCCGGTGATCTGCTGGGCTTCGCGGAAGCGCTGGTGCACTCCTACCCGGTGGTGCTGGCATCGATGGAGCGCACTCGCATCACCGAGCGGCACGCCGAGATCCTGGTCTCCGCGGTGAACGAACTCGAACCGGAGTTCCGCGCGCAGGTGCTCGAGCCGGGCCTCGCGCTGGCTGAGGCGGAGCCGGTGGGCACGTTCCGCCGCAAATTGCGCGCGCTCATCGACACCGTTCGTTCGGCGACGCTGACCGAGCGATACGAGCGCGCCGTCACCAAGCGGCGGATCGCCGTCGAGCCCGACGACGACGGGATGGGGTGGCTGCATCTGTACGCCCCTTTGGTCGCGATCACCGCGGCGCAGTCACGGGCGACCGCGATGGCCAAGGTGGTCAAGGCGGGCGACAGCGACACCCGCACCCTCGATCAGGCTCGCGCAGATGTCGTGCTCGACCTCCTCATCGACGGCGCTGTCGAAGCTCATCCCGGGCAGGCCCGGGGTGTGCGGGCGACGGTGTTCGTTACAGTCCCGGTGCTCGCACTCCTCCACGAGTCCGACGCCTCCCGCGCGGCGGCCGGCCTCGATCCGACGGTCGTCGAGGGGATCGGGCCCGTCCCGTTGCCCGTGGCGCGGGAACTCGCGGGCGGCGCACCCGGGTGGACGCGTGTGCTCACCCACCCCGAGACCGGAATGGTGCTCTCGGTCGGCCGCGATCAGTACCGGCCTCCGCCGGCGCTGGCGAAGCTCGTGAAGTGGCGGGCGGACCGATGCATGGGGCCGGGGTGCGGGATGCCGGCCTCCCGGTGCGACATCGATCACAACGTCGACTGGGCGCTCGGCGGAAGCACCGAGCTGACGAATCTGGGGCCGCTGTGCGAAGGGCATCACACCGTCCGACATCACACCGACTGGACGATCGAGCAGGTCGCCGGCTCAGGCGGTGCGATCCAGTGGACGTCGCCCTCGGGCCGCCGGTACCTGGTCGAGCCGGAGCGCACCGTGCCCGTGTTCCGTGCCGTGGACTGCGGAGACGCTCCGTTCTGACCCGTTACCCTGCTGTCGATGAGTTTCGATGTGGAGACCTGCAGCGCGAACACTGTGGCGTGGGCGCTCGGGCACGAGGGTTCGAGCGAGTACGCGACGCGCTGCCTGGCGTTCGTCGAAGACGCGATTGAACGCTCGAACGACCTCGAGATGTTCGGCGGCGACGACGCGGCGGAGTCCGCCCGCCTGTACGGCGCGTCGGCGAACACTGGGGTGCCGCCCGCCGATGCATTGGTGTTCTACGAGAGCGTCGGCGAGCTCTTCGGCGAGCGCCGAGATTGGGGCCACGTCGCCCTGAGCCTCGGTGACGGCCGCGTCGTGCACGCGTGGGATCGTGTGCGCGTCGATGAGTACCGCGCCCTCGAGGCCCTGACGCCGGCGCCCGGCTGGGAGCCGCTGCGATGGGTCGGCTGGGTGCCGCTCAGCCGCGCGCTCGAGGGCGGCCGCCCGCGGACGTGGGACGAGGATCCCGCCGCGGCTGCCGCGCGGATGCAGGCCGAACGCTTCGGCGGCTGACGACCCCGCGAATCACCCGAAGACGCTGCGGGCGCTCGTTCTGCGGGCCGGTGTCGAGCACCAGGGCGCGACGGCGCGTGACGGATCGTGGCGCCGTATGACGGACGGATGCCCGGGGCCGCGCGCGCCGGCCGTAGCGTGGCGCCGAGGAGCGGCATCCGTCCGTCCGTCCGTCCGTCCGTCCGTCCGAAAGGATCACCCTGCCATGACCGACACCACCGACACCGCCGCCGAGCCCACCTTCGACGCGCCACTCATCACCGCCGAGGAGGCCGCCGGGCGCGCCGCTGCAGGAGCACTCGTCGTCGACGTGCGCAGCGACGCCGGCCGGGCGCGCGACGGCGTGATCCCCGGCTCCATCCGCGGCGACCGCAACAACCTCGACGCGCAGTTCCTCATCGACTCGCCCGAGAAGTTCGCCGAGATCACCGACTGGGACCAGGACATCGTCATCGTGTGCGGCACGATCAACGGCTCCGGCCCCGTCGCCGAGCAGCTGCGCGCGAAGGGCTTCACGAACGTCGCCCATGTCGACGGCGGCTTCCCCGCCTGGAAGGAGTCGGGTGCGCCGACCGCGGAGGCGCCGTCTCGATAGCGGTGGTCAGGCGGTCCGCAGGATCCGTTCGGTCACGCGCGCCGAGAAGCGGAGCGCATCGACGGGGACACGCTCATCCGCGGCGTGGAACTGCGCGAACACGTCGAAGTCGCGCGGCACGCGCAGCGGGACGAACCCGTAGCCGTGGATGCCGAGCTTGGCGAAGTGCTTGTTGTCGGTGCTGGCCGGCAGCAGGTAGGGCACGACGACGCCGTCGGGGTCGTCGACAGAGATCGCGTCCTGGAGGACGCCGATGATCGGGGCGTCGACCGGCGCCTCCGTCGCCGACCACCACCGGCCCTCCCGGATATCGATGTCGTCGCCGACGAGCTCGCGCAGGCCCTCGCGCAACGCGTCGTCCTGGCCGGGGAGGATGCGGATGTCGAGTCGCGCCGCCGCCTCCGCCGGGATGATGTTCGTCTTGTCGCCGGCGTCGAGCACGGTCGGGGTCGCGGTGTTGCGCGTCGTCGCGCCGACGAGCGACGAGACGAATCCGAGGCTCTCGAGGTCGTCGGCGAGCGATTCGTCGGTGAAGGCCAGACCGCGTGCCTCGCCGAACACGTCGAGGAACCGCTGCAGCGCGGGCGTGCGCACCACCGGGAAGCGGTGCTCGCCGACCGCGGCCACGGCCCGCGCGAGGCGCACCACGCTGTTGTCGGCGGTGGGCCGCGAGCCGTGCGCTGCGCGTCCACGGGCCCGCAGCGTCGACCACGCGACACCCTTCTCACTCGTGGCGACGAGGTACGCACGACGGTCGTCGCCCGGCTCGTCGGCCAGAGGCACCGAGAATCCGCCGACCTCGCTGAGCGCCTCGGTGACGCCCGCGAACAGGTCGGGCCGGTTCTCGACCAGCCAGCCGGCACCCCATACGCCGCCGCTCTCCTCGTCGGCGAGGAACGCGAACACCAGGTCGCGCCGCGGCACGATCCCCTCGCGGGCGAAGTGCCGCGCCACCGCGAGGATGGTTCCCGCGTAGTTCTTCATGTCGACGGCGCCGCGCCCGTAGAGATACCCGTCCTCGATGTCGGCGCCGAACGGCGGGTGGATCCAGTCCTTCTCCTCGACCGGAACGACGTCGAGATGCGCATGCACCAGCAGCGCGCCCGCATCCGGATCGCTCCCCGGGAGGCGCGCGACGAGCGACCCGCGACCCGGACGCGACTCGACGAGCTCCGACGCGATGCCGACCTCCGCCAGCCGCTCCTGCACCCACCGCGCCGCGCGGGTCTCGCCGTCGCCGATGGTCGCGGCGACGCCGGTGTTCACGGTCTCGATGCGGATCAGATCTCGCACGAACTCCAGCGCCTCGTCCTCCAGCAGCGTCGGCACGGGCATCCTCCTCGGTCTGGCACGGCGGTCCCTCCGCCGCGGCCGAGGCTAGCCCGACTCATCCGGCGGCGCGCCCACCCGCGCCACGCGGAGTCACACCCTGACGCACCACGACATACCCCACTCGATATGGTGAGCCCATGACGCGCACGCGGGGATGGGCGACGACCTGGACGATGCTGCGACTCGCGATGGCGGCGGTGACGATCGCGGCGATCGCGGCGCAGCTGACGAAGTCGATCGGCACGGCGATCGAGCTCGGCCGCGACGTCACCACGACGATCGCGAACTTCTTCAGCTTCTTCACGATCCTCTCGAACGCCGCCGCCGCGGTCGTTCTCGCCTGGATCGCGCTCTGGTACCTCTTCAAGGGGCGCCGACAGGATCCGGATGCCGAGCCCCATGGCCTTGCGGTGGCGCTGGCGTGCGTCAGCACCTACATGATCATCACCGGCATCGTCTACAACAGCCTGCTGCGGGGCATCGAGCTGCCCCAGGGGAGTGCCCCGATCCCGTGGTCGAACGAGGTGCTCCACCTGATCGGCCCGATCTTCCTGCTCCTCGACGTGTTCGTGGGGCCGCTGCGCCGTGCGCTTGCCTGGCGGAGCCTCTGGGCCGTGGTCGCTGTTCCGATCGTCTGGGTGATCTACACGATGATCCGCGGCCCTCTCGCCACCAACCCCGTGAGCGGCGATCCGTTCTGGTACCCGTATCCCTTCCTCAACCCGAACAACCCCGGCGGATGGCCCTCGGTGATCCTCTACGTCATCGGCATCGCGGGCGCGATCGTCGCCGTCGGGGCATTCGTCGTGTGGTGGGGACGGCGCCGGGGTGCAGCCGCCGGCGCGTCGGATGACGCCGGAGCGGCGGCATCCGTCCCCTCCTCGGTCGTGTCGGACTGACGCCGAACCGGCCGTTCGCAAGGGGTCAATCGTGTCCCCCGAACGGCGGACACGCCCGGAGTTCCGCGGCTTTTGTCGACGTTGTCCACCAAACGGTGGACACGTTGTAGGTTCCTGACAACGCCCGGTGATGGGCGCGCGTTTTCCACACCTTGCCGACACAAAGGTTTGATACACCCCCGTATCGAGCGGGGTACATCTGTGCTCGGGGCAGAAAGCGACACGCAATTCGCGTGATGTCGAAAGGGGTAGGACATGCACTGGGCATGGTTTCGAATCGCCGCGGCACTCACCGGGATCTCCGGGGTGGTCGCTGGGTTCATCGTCAACGTAGACCGCGCAGCGCGCCAGGGGCAGGGCCTCGGCGACGTGCTGGCGAACTACTTCAGCCTGTTCACGATCGTGTCGACGCTGCTCAGCATCGTCGCACTGTTCGTGGCCGCATCATGGGCGATGCGGCACCCGGGCTCCGAGCGCGAGCCCTTCGGCATCGCGCTGGCTCTGGCGGCGGTCACGGGACCCGTGCTGCTGCTCGGCCTCGTCTACAACGCGCTGCTGCGCGGACTGCCCTCGGCCATCGCGCTCGGCGACTCCGCCGGGATCGCGCTGCTCGACAAGTACGCGGCCGAGGTGCTGCACGTGGTCCTGCCGATCTACTTCGTGCTCGACCTGCTGCTGGCCCCACGTCGGCGGGCGCTGCCCTGGTGGTCGCTCGCAGTGCTCGTCGGCTACCCGCTGGCATGGACGACGTACACGATGGTCCGCGGCGAGCGCGTCGAGAACCCCGACGGCACCACACCGTGGTGGTACCCGTACCCGTTCCTCGACCCGCACGGCGCGGGCGGCTACTCGTCGGCATTCACCTACATCGGCGTGATCCTGGTCGGCTTCCTGGCGATCGGCTCGATCATCATCCTGATCGGCCGGTACCGCGAGAAGCGGTCCACGCGCCACGGCGCGCCGGCCACACGCCGCACGCTGGCGATCTGATCAGCGCCAGGGGGAGGCCGCCGATGGGCGGGTGCGGTGACGCACCCGCCCATCGTCGTCAGACCCTCAGGCGGCGGCGCATCACGACCATCGCGAAGACTCCCGCGAGGATCGCCAGCGCCCCGATCGCCCCGAGACCCGCCATACGGGCACCGTCCGCACCCGTCGCCGGCAGTGGGCTGTCGAACCGGTTGTCGATGGCGACGGATGCTGCGTCCTCGCCGCCGACCGTCACGACGGCGCGGTCCGCGCCATCGGGGTCCGCCGGCGTGTACGTGACGGCATCGGCTCCGCCGTTCGAGGTCTCGCGCAAGGTGCACTCGGCGCCGACGGGGAGATCCTCGAAGATCACCGGCGCGCCTGTCGTGAGTGCGCGGACGGCGCCGCCGGGAACCTCGATCCCCGAGCCGTTCCACGTGCACGATGCGGTCACTTCGAACGAGTCGGTCCGGTGCAGCGACGCGTCGCCGCCCGACACGGTCTTCACGACCTCGATCTGCCCGACGTCGAAGGTGTTCGTGACGGTGACGTCGGTCTCGCCTTCGACGATCTCGACGGTCTCGACGGGCTCGCCCTCGGCATCCGTGATGGTCGTCGCGTGCGCGCCGCCGGTCTCGGTCTCGGTGAGCGTGCATTCGAGGCCGATGAGAAGCGGCTCGTAGGTGTAGGTGTAGTCGTTCTCTTCGCTCAGCACCTGCTCGGCGCCGCCCGGGATCATCACGGACTCGCCCGCTCCGTCGAGGCAGTCGAGCACCACCGTGAACTGACCCCCTCCCCACAGCTCGGCGCCCTCGCCGTCGATCACCTTGGTGACCGTGAGCGACCCTGCGTCGAACGTGTTGACGGCCCCGACCACCTGGGTGCCGCCGGACTCGATCGTGAACTGCGACGGGGTGATCTCGACGGATGTCGCGCCGCCGTCCTCCGTCTCACGCACGGTGCAGCTCGCCCCGGCGGCGACGTCGTCGACCTGCGCTTCGTAGCCGTTGCCCTCATCGAGCGTCAGGAAGCCGGCCCACACGATACGGGGGGTTCCACTGCCGGTGTCGAGCGTGCAGACCGCCGCGAACTCGAAGGGCCCGGCGCCGAAGTCCTCGGCGGCGGCGCCGGTGCGCGACTTCTCGATGCGGAACGATCCGACGCCGAACGAGTTCGTCGCGAGCACCTGCACCTCTGTCTCGTCCTGGATCGTCACGTCCACCGACGTGCCCTCGACGGGCTCCTCCGAATCGACCTGCATCGTGGTGCCCTCGGCGCCGAGGGCGTCGGTCTCCTCGACGGTGCACGTCGCGTTGACGGGCAGCCCGTCGAGCGCCCACGCCTGTTCGGGGGTGATCTCCTCGATCATGGGCACGTCTGGGCCGTAGCCGTCGGCGTATGCCGGCTGGCCGTTGAGCTCGCACGTGACCTCGAAGGTGAACGGACCGTAGGGGATCGGATCCCCACCGCTGTCGACAGCATCCGTGTCCACCGCCTTGCTGATGCGGAGTGAGGCGACGTCATAGATGTTCTCGATCGTGACGAGGCCGATCTCCTCGGTGTCTAGGGTGACCGTGGCGGTGCCGATGTCCGTCTGGGTCTGGCCCCACTGGTCCTCGGTCGCCGTGCACTCCGCGCCCAGCGGCAGCCCGTCGATCACCGTCGGATCCGCGCCGGGCACGAGTTCGACCTCGGGGAGGCCCCCGATCGGCTGGCCGTCGATCGTGCACACGAGCTGCACCGGGAACGAGTCGGGCGCGAACTCCGCGGCCGGCCCCGAGACGATCTTCTCGAGAGCGATCGAGCCTGTCGGATACGCGACGCCGACCCGGCGACCCTCGGTGGCCGGCACGAGCACCGTCGCATCACCGCTGAGCGCGGCGCCGCCCGTCGAGATCGTGTTGTACGCCGTCGGCTGGTCCTTCACGACCTGCCGATCGGGCGAGGTGCGGGTCTTGAACTGGAGCGTGAGGGAGTCGCCGGGCTCGAACTTCTCGTCGCCGGGGAAGTCGACCGCCACCTTGATGCTCCGCACCGTGGCCGGGTCGACGGTGTCGTCCAGCGGCAGCCACGCGCCGATCGCGCACGGGGTGCCGACCGGGTTGAGGTCGGCGGTGCAGGGCAGTGACGACGTCGAGTAGAACGTGGAGATCTGCGCGTTCGCCGGCGTGGTGGGGTCGACGATCAGCTCGAGGCTGTCGGCATACGTCGGCTGCCACTGGCTGCCTCGCGGGATCACCACGATCAGGCCCTGGTCACCGGGGGTCGGCAGGTTGTCGATCGAGACGAGCTGCGAGATCGGGACCGTTCCCGCGTTCGTGATGCGCAGCCGCCACGTCTCGGTGTCGCCGGGCAGCGTCAGGGGCACGCAGGGGTAGCGGTAGAAGCCGTCGGCGTCGGCGGCGCCGTCGCACTCGAAGTTCGCGTCGTCGCTGCGGACGTTCGGCACGTCGGGCAGGTTCGGCGGATTGTCGGCGCGCACGAACTTCACTGTGCTCAGGGCGGGAACAGCGAGGGGCCGCACCGTCGCCGTGTCTGCGCACAGTCCGGTCGCCTCGTCATAGCTCGGCACGCACTCGTCGAGCGGCTCGGCCACGTCGATCGTCGCCGTGTTGGTCACGGAGTCGTTCGGCGTGAGACCCGGTCGCAGCATCATGCGCAGCGTGATCGTGTATGTCTGCCCCGGCTCGAGCACCGATCCCTCGGGCATCGTGAAGACGATGCTCGTGCCGAGGTCATCGACCTCGACGTCGTCCGGGTCGGTCGGAAGCGGGTCGCCGTTCGGCGGGGTCGGGGCGGCGCCGGTCAGTGAGAACGACCATGGCGGCACACTCGGGTCGCGGTCGGGGTTGAAGATCAGCTGCGGCTGGCCTCCCGCGGTGAGCGGCAGCTCGTCGGTGAAGACCACGTCGGTCAGCGCCCGCTCGCCGGTGTTGGTGTAGGCGAGAGTGAACGGGATCTCGACGCCCGGCCGCACGTCGCCGGTCGGCGACTTCACGACATTGACGGATGCCTCGAGGTGCAGGTTGCGGTACTCCGCTTCGGCCGTCTCGTCGTCGGTGAGCCGCTCCCCGAGTCCGATCTGGGCCGAGATGCCTTCGACCGTGACCGTGTCGAAGAAGACGCCCGCGTCCTGCTCCCCCGGCGCGGGGACCTGATCGCTGCGCGTCGTCGGTGTGGGCTCGCCCGTACGAAGGTCCGCACGGCGCTCCACGAAGAACGGGACGTTGATGATCGGATTGACCGGGTTGGTCCAGCCGAGCTCGACATCCGACCAGAACTGGAAGCTCAGTCCGTGCAGCGTGCTCGGCGCGTTCTCGAGGAACGTCTTGGCGGCCGCGACCGATAGGTCTCCGAGACGCGGCATGCACGTCCACGTGCCCCCGACGTCCCCAGCGACGACGTTCGCGTCGGTGAAGTCACCCCCGTCGAGGTAGCAGACCTGCACCTTGCCGATGGGCGGGGGCAGCTGCCAGTCGGGGTCGGGCCCGACGAAGTCCATCGCGTTCCAGAACGTCGGGTCGTCGTCGGTCATGAGCATCGTGTACGCGCGGGCCGATCCGCCGGGCTGACCGGTGAGCGTCACTGTGACCGGCGAGAAGTCGTTCTCCTTCTGCTGCGCCGGCGCGATCGTCTTGCCTGCGCTGACCGAGAACGTCGGCTCCTCGAGCGCGATCGCCGCGGAAGCGTCGTCGCAGGCCCAGCGGGCGCGCTCGGGCGGCGGGCACGTCGTGAACGGGTCGACATCGGCGATGACACCCTCTGCGGTGTTGCTGATCGGCGAGTCCGCGACCGAGACACGCTCGGTGGTGCCCCGCCAGAAGGGTCGGAGCCGCAGGTCGAACTCGACGACGCCGGCCGCGTTCGCCGCGATGCGGCCGGTGTAGGTCACCTGCACGCCCGACACCTCACAGGGCATCGTGTTCGGGGTGAGCGCGAGCGCCTCGGCGCGCGTCAGCTCCAGCGGTGCGCCCCCGAAGCACGACAGGGTGACCACAGTGTCGGTGGCACCCACCGGCAGGTCGATGCGTACGAAGTTGTTGAAGGCGAACGCCTGGAACGGATCCTGGCGACGATCGGTCACCGAGCCGGGTGCGGTGTCGGTGATCTGCAGCATGTCCACCTTGGCCGGCGTCGTGTTGCGCGTCGTCACGGCGATCCGGCTCAGCGGGTACTGGCTGGGGAGGACATCGGGGTCGTTGGGAACCGCCAGCGGGCCGCCCTGCCAGTTCTTGTCGGTCGTCGTGGTCAGCGGGACGTCGATGATGGAGACGTCGTCCTGGTCGTCGGCCGACAGCGGCTCGCTGCCGTCCTCGGGGAACCCGGTGGCGTTGGCGGTGTTGCGCACGACCCCGTCCGTGGTCACGTTGTAGAGCTGGTCGCCGAGCACGGGCGTGCCGTCGCTGCGGCGCGTGTCCCGCACCTGCCAGACGAGCGTCACAGGCCGGTCGTTGGCGAACGACCGGGCGACGCCCGACCCCACGGGAGGCGCCGTCGGGTCGCCGGCCGACGCGGCGGCGCGATCCGGGCTCTCCACGAATGTCAGCCGCACCGCCACCGTCGACGCGCGCTCGGCCGTCGTGAGGTTCATCCCCGGGAACTGCCCGATGCACAGCGGGGTGCACGGGTTGTTCGCCGCAGTGACCCACGCCGTCCCGTTGTAGAGCTGCACGGCCTGCACCGCGTCGTAGGCGATCAATGGGTCGGTCACGGTGGTGATCGCGTTGATGCGCGTGAGGTCGAACGCGTTGTACAGGGAGTCGGTCAGAGCCGTGGTCTCGGGGGCCGCGACGTCGGTGATCTCGACGCGCTCGAGGTTCGAGTAGCCGCCGGTGGACCAGCGCAGGGTCGACGGGATGGTGTCGCCCGAGCGTGCGATCACCGTCTTGATACCGCCCGAGCTCGACGTGCCGAACGACTTGTCGATGAGATCGGCGTTGCCGGGGTCCGGCGGGACGAGCTCCAGCACGGGGCAGTCGTCGGGGGGCAGCACGGCCTGCCCGTCGGGCACGCTGGGGTTCGCGCTCGAGGCATCCGTCTGCGCGCAGTTCGGAACGAAGGTGCTCTCGTCGTCACTGAACGGCGGCTCCTCGGTGTAGCGCCCGTCCTCGCGCAGCGACGAGGTGAAGCTGGGCGCGAAGTCGGTGCCGGGCGCGAACCCGCCGGCGTCGCCGGTGTAGTCGTACACGAACCGCACGCCGCCGGCGACGTCGCTGATGTCGGAGGGCACTTGCTGCGAGTAGATCGTCGGCCCGGCGATGGGACCCGCGAGCGTCTCCCAGGTGCCGGTCGTCGTGTCGTAGTACTCGATCGTGAGGGTCGAATCGCCAGGCACCGGCGTCTGCGCGATGGCAGTGAGGTCGAACGCGTTCCACCACGCATCGCCCTCGACGGGATCCTCAGGATCCTGGATCACGACCTGCTGTGCGCGTCCGGTGGTGCCGGTGGGGTTGTCGGGGGGCGACGGCCGCTCGGTGAGGCCGCCGTTCAGAGTGACCGTCACCACCTCGCCCGGAACGGCCAGGATCGGCGTCGGCCGGATCTGCTTGGAGATGTAAGGCTCGATGACCTCGTCGTAGATGTACAGCTCATCCGTGGCGTCGGCTGTACCGGTGACGCCCGCGTTCTCGCCCTCGACGCCGACCACGTTCGGCACGGTGATCGGCAGTCCGGTCAGGTCGGGGTCGGTGTCGACGGCGAACGGGACCTCGGTCTCGCCGCCGGGGACGATGTCGCCGGTGAACACGAGCTGGAACGACGTGACGTCGGCGGGGTCCACGCCGTCGGGGAGGGCGGGAACGGTGTTGTTCGCGAACGGAACCGTGACCGTTCCGCCACCGGCGAGCGTGTAGACGACCTCGCCCGAGGTCGCCCCGGCAGGCCAGGCCACCGGCCCGGCGAAGCCGCCGAACCTGTACTCGGCGGGGAAGGAGCCCGTCGACGGCTCGGTGATCGTCAGCTGGTCGATCGGAATCGTCGAGGTGTTCCGCCCGCCGATGGTGACGGTGGTCGATTCGCCCGCGATCACCAGGTCGGGGTCGAACGACTTGCCGGCGGCGACCGTCACGGTGTTCTGCCGCAGCGTGAACGAGGCCGCGGCGTCGCCGGTGGCGGTCTCATCGCCGATCGCGACGGTCGACAGCACGTCGTTGGCGACGGTGGTGCCGTCGGGTTCGGATGTCGCGGCATCGGGCACCGTCAGATTCAGCGCGACCGACCCCGAGGCGCCGGCGGGGATGGCGCCGTTGAACGTCACCCGGGTGCCCTTGACCTCGTCGGGCGCCACACCCGCGGGAAGCGTGCCGCCGGGAGCCTCGACCCAGGCACCGTCGACGTAGACCTCGTAGGTCGTGAGCACGGGGTCGGCACCGGTCGGCGGCGTCACCGTGCCGAAACTCGCGAACGCGAGCGAATCGAAGGGGTTGGGCGAGGCGTCCGGATCGACGGGGTCCTGGATCGACAGCGACTCGACGGTCGCATTCGAGGTGTTCGTGCCGCCGAGGGCGGCCGAGACGGCGGCACCGGGCGTGGCGATCGCCTCTGTCGGCGTGAAGGTCTTGCTCGCGGTCGTCGCGAGCTCGAGCGGCACGACGGGCGTCACCGGTGCGACGGCGTCCTCGTCGGCGAAGTTCGCGCCCTCGATGGTGGCCTGGTTGATCACCGGGGTTCCGCTGACGTCGTACGACGCGTCCGCGGGCAGCTGCGCGGTGATCTCGACGATTCCCGTCGTGTTGTCGAGGATGCCGACCGTGCCGTCGCCGAGCGGCGTCGTCCAGGTCACCGTCACGGAGTTGCCGTCGATGACCGGCTCGGCGGCGGTGTTGGCGCCACCGCCGACCACCGCCTCGACGACCACGAACGGCGCGGGCACCACGTCGCTGAGCACCGCGCCGCGGCATCCGAGGTCCGTGATGGCCGAGCAGCCGACCGTCAGCGTGTACGTGAAGGTCTCACCGGGCGCGACCTCGGTGGCCGACGCGGTCTTGTCGAGCGTCGCCACCGCCGTGATGGCGACCGGTGCCGGGTCGGGCAGAATCGGGGCGGCCGAAGCCGCCGGTGCGATCAAGGTGGCGGCGGCGATCGCAAGGATCGTGACGGATGCCGCGATGCGTGAGCGCACTCTGGAGAACAACTGACCCCCCGGTCCATGTCGCTGAATGGCCCGGTCGCACTCCCGAAATCATGACCGGATCCACACCTCTCGGTCAGCCTAGCCAGGCTCCGGCGCGCCGTGCCACTGTTGCCAGCGTGACTGGAGTGACAGCCGACGCACCGCGGGGCGGCATCCTTCCCCTTAACTAGACTTGAGGGCATGTCGAAGGTCCTCCAGTCCCTGCCCGTCGGCGAGCGCGTCGGCATCGCCTTCTCGGGGGGCCTTGACACCTCCGTCGCGGTCGCGTGGATGCGCGACAAGGGCGCGATCCCCTGCACCTACACCGGTGACCTCGGCCAGCCCGACGAGGACGACATCGACGCGATCCCGAGCCGCGCGCTCGAGTACGGCGCCGAGGTCTCGCGCCTCGTGGACTGCAAGCCCGCGCTCGTCGAAGAGGGCTTCGGCGCCCTCGCGTGCGGCGCGTTCCACATCCGCTCGGGCGGCCGCACCTACTTCAACACCACGCCCATCGGCCGTGCCGTCACCGGCACGCTGCTCGTGCGCGCCATGAAGGAGGACGGCGTCGACATCTGGGGCGACGGATCCACCTACAAGGGCAACGACATCGAGCGGTTCTACCGCTACGGCCTGCTGGCGAACCCCGCGCTGCGCATCTACAAGCCCTGGCTCGACGCCGACTTCGTCACCGAGCTCGGCGGCCGCCAGGAGATGAGCGAGTGGCTCGTCGAGCACGGCTTCCCCTACCGCGACTCCGCCGAGAAGGCCTACTCCACCGACGCGAACATCTGGGGTGCGACGCACGAGGCGAAGACCCTCGAGCACCTGAACGTCTCGCTCGAGACGGTCGAGCCCATCATGGGCGTGCGCTTCTGGGAGCCGTCGGTCGACATCGAGACCGAGGACGTCACCGTCACCTTCGAGGCGGGCCGCCCCGTCGCACTCAACGGGGTCGAATTCGCCGACCCGGTCGCGCTCGTCTTCGAGGCCAACCGCATCGGCGGCCGCCACGGACTCGGCATGAGCGACCAGATCGAGAACCGGATCATCGAGGCGAAGTCTCGCGGCATCTACGAGGCACCGGGCATGGCGCTGCTGTTCACCGCGTACGAGCGCCTGGTCAACGGCATCCTGAACGAAGACACGCTCGCGACCTACCACGAACAGGGGCGCCGGCTCGGCCGCCTGATGTACGAGGGCCGCTGGCTCGAGCCGCAGTCGCTCATGCTGCGCGAGTCGATCCAGAAGTGGGTCGGTTCGACCATCACCGGTTCGGTGACGCTGCGCCTGCGCCGCGGCGAGGACTACACGATCCTCGACACCACGGCCCCGCGCCTGTCGTACCACCCCGACAAGCTCTCGATGGAGCGCGTCGGCGACGCAGCCTTCGGCCCGACCGACCGCATCGGCCAGCTCACGATGCGCAACCTCGACATCGCCGACTCGCGCGTGCGCCTCGAGTACTACGCGTCGAAGGGTCTCATCGGCGGCGCGACGGGTGAGCTCGTCGGGCATCTCACGCAGGGCGAAGCCGGCGAGATCACCGAGCACGCCGCGCCCTTCAGCTCCGAGCAGGAAGAGCTCGCCGAGGCGACGGATGCTGCGAACGAGGCGTCCGCGTTCGACCTGGGAACCGACTGAGTCATCGTGACTTAACTTGCACACCACTGTGCAAGTTATCTAACGTGGAGGCATGACCTCCTCGATCGATGCCGCGCGCCGTCCGCGGCGCGACGCCCTCGAGAACCGCGCGGGCATCCTCGCCGCGGCTCATGTCGCCCTCGCGCACGACCCCCGCGCGTCCGTCGACGCCATCGCCCGCCAGGCCGGCCTCTCGCGCCGGGCGCTGTACGGGCACTTCGACGACCGCGACGCCTTGGTGCGCGAACTGGTCGCGCAGGGGGCCGCGCGCTTCAATGCCGTCGCCGCCGCGATCGACGACGCCGACGCGAGGGTCGCCCTCGCGCGTCTCGCCGCGGCCCTGTGGAACGAGGCCGCGCACGTGCAGGTGGTCGCCGCGATCGCCCTCGACGAGGCCCACCTCGAAGAGACGGCGACTGCGCTCGCACCGCTTCGCCGCACCGTCGTGCGGATCGTGCGTGACGGACAGGACGCCGAGGTGCTGCGCACCGACGTCGCCGCCCCGACGCTCGCCCGCCTCGTCGAAGAGACCGCGCGCACCGTCATCACCCGCATCGACGCCTCGTCGCCCGCTGCCCGCGACCTCGCGGTGCGCGCCGTGCTGAGCATCGCCGGGCTGTCGTGGCGCCAGGCCGACGCGCTGCTCGACGAGCACCCCGAGATCGTCGCCACCCCCGAGGCGGCCGGCGCGTGAGGGTCGTCCTCGACGCGGTCGGCAAGGGCCGCCGCGAGCACGCGCTGCCGGCGACCTCGGCCGCCTTCGAGTCCGGCGCCGCGACGCTGGTCGCCGCCGAGACCGAGCAGCGGCCGACGGTGCTCGGACTCATCGCATCGGGTCGCATGCGCCCCGACACCGGCGCGGTGACGCTGGACGGGAAGACCGATCCCTCGGCGCTTCGGCGCCGGGTGGCCCTGGTGGATGCTCCCGAGGTGTCGGAGCCCGAGCCCGATGTCACGCTCGCCGGCGTCGCCGCCGAGGAGCTCATGTTCGCCGGACGCCGGTCCGATCCCGTCGCGGTGCGCCGATGGCTCGACGAGCACGGCCTCGGGGACGAGGCATCCGTTCCCGTCTCGAACGTGGATCCCGCCCGCCGCGTGCGGGCGCTCTGCGAGCTGGCGGTGCTGCGCAAGGGCGTCGAGGCGGTCGTGCTCGTCTCCCCCGACCGCCATGGCGGCCGGCCCGCCGCGTGGTGGGCCGTGGCGGAGGACTTCGCCGCCCGCGGCTACGCGGTGCTCGTGATCGCCGGACAGGCCTCGCAGCCGGTCGCCGGGCGGACCTCCCGCCCAGTCGTCGAGCGAGCGAAGCGAGACGAAACGCCCGGGACCATCGGACGACCTCGTGTCCGCAGGCTCACCGCACGGACGAGAGGGGGCCGCGCATGAAGGTCCCCCAGATGGTCCTCGCCGAGCTCCGGCGGCTCGCGTCGACGCGCATGTCGCTCATCGCCCTGATCGCGCTCATGGTCGTGCCGATCCTCTACGGCGGCCTGTACCTGTGGGCGAACCGCGACCCGTACGGCCAGCTCGACCAGGTGCCGGTGGCCCTGGTCGTCGCCGACACCGGCGCCGAACTCAACGGCACCGACCGCAATCTCGGCGACGAGGTCGCCCAGGAGCTCATCGCGGACGGCACCTTCGACTGGCACCTCGCCACCGCCGAGGAGGCCGACGCCGGACTCGACGAGGGCGGCTACGACTTCGCGATCGAGCTGCCCGCCGACTTCACGGCGGCCATCGCGTCGATCACGACCGGCGAGCCGCGGACGGCCGACATCGTGCTGCGCACCAGCGACGCCAACAACTACCTCGCCTCGACGATCGGCACGCAGGCGGTCGAGCGCATCCAGACGACGATCACCGAGAAGGTGGTGGCTGAGGCGGGTCTCACGATGCTCGACGCGCTCGACACCATCCGGGTCCAGTTGACGGATGCCGCCACCGGCGCCTCGCAGCTGGTCGACGGTCTCGCCCAGGCAGGCGACGGCGCGTTGCAGCTCTCCTCCGGCGCCGGGAAGCTCGCAGACGGCACCGCTCAGCTGCGCGACGGTGCAGCCCAGCTCTCCGCCGGCGCGGCACAGGTCGCCGACGGCGCGTCGCAGGTCGCCGGAGGCACCGCACAGCTCGACGCCATCGCCGACCGGATCGGCGCGGCATCCTCGTCCGCCATCTCGACATTGCCGCAGGTTCGCGACGACATCGCCGCGAAGCTCCGTGAAGCCGGCCTCGACCAGGCCCGGATCGACGACGTTCTCGCCACGCTCGACCCGGTCGGCGACCGGCTCGATGCCGTCGACAGCCGTGTGCAGGGAGCCGTCGCGCAGATCGACCGGCTGAACTCCGGCGCCCAGCAGGTCTCGGCAGGAGCGGCATCTGTCGCGGCAGGGTCGTCCACGCTCGCCGCGGGAACCGCGACGGCCGCCGACGGCGCCGCGCAGCTGCGCGACGGCGCGGCAACGCTCGACAGTGGGCTCACCCGGCTCGAGGACGGCGCAACACAGTTGCGCGACGGGCTCTCCGCAGGCGCCGCCCGACTGCCGTCGTACGACGCCGACACCCGCCAAGCCCAGGCCGACACCCTCGCGGCTCCGGTCGAGATCGAGCGCTCGTCGCTCACGCAGGCGCAGAACTACGGCGCCGGCCTCGCGCCGTTCTTCGCCGCCCTCGCGGGCTGGATCGGCATCTACGCGCTGTTCCTCATCGTGAAGCCGGTCTCGAAGCGCGCGGTGACGGCGCTGCACTCGCCGATCCGCATCACGCTGGCCGGGTGGGCGACCCCTGCGCTCCTCGGCGGGGCGCAGATGCTCGGACTGTTCGGCGTGCTCTCGCTCGCGCTCGGCTTCTCCTTCGCGCACCCGCTCGCGACCCTCGGCATCCTGCTGCTGGCGTCGGCCACCTACGCCGCGATCGTGCTCGCGCTCAACGTGTGGCTCGGCTCGGTCGGGCAGTTCCTCGGCCTCGTGCTCATGGTGCTTCAGCTCGTGACCGCCGGTGGCACGTTCCCGTGGCAGACGCTGCCCGCACCGCTCGCGGCGCTGCACCACGTGCTGCCCATGGGCTACGTCGTCGACGCGATGCGCCAGGTCATGTACGGCGGCAGCGCCGACCGCGTCTGGCTCGACCTCGCCGTGCTGCTCGCCTGGCTCGTCGGCGCGGGCGTGGTGGCCGCGATCGGCGTCACCCGCATGACCCACTTCCGGACGCTCCGCGACCTGCAGCCGAGCGTCATCGGCTAGCGGGCATCACGGCAGGACACGAGCAAGAGGCAGGTCGCGAGGTGAAAACCCAACGCGATTCGGTGCGAGGGACGACTCGGGGTTAACATGCGGAATGGTGCCGTTGCGACCCGAACGCGCGTGACACCGAATGTCGCGGTGTCCGGCACCGCGGATCCCCCACCCCGCCCGGAAAGCTCTTTCAATGACGAAGCCCCAGCCGTCCCCGTACGCCGTCGACGACACCGTGCATCGCCGGTCCGCGGGGAGGACGATCGGCATCATCCTGTTCAGCATCCTCGCGGCCATCGTGGTGCTCGCCCTCATCGCGGTCGGCTTCGTCGCGTACACGGCGCAGCGCTCGTTCCCGCAGCTGAGCGGCGAGGTGAAGGCGGCCGGCCTCGAGGCCGAGGTGACGGTGCAGCGCGACGTCCTCGGCATCCCGACGATCACCGCGGACTCGTCGCACGACCTGTTCTTCGCCCAGGGCTATGTGCACGCGCAGGACCGCTTCTGGGAGATGGATTTCCGCCGGCACGTCACGAGCGGACGACTCTCCGAGATGTTCGGCGCATCGCAGCTCGGCACCGACGAGTTCCTGCGCACCCTCGGCTGGCACGACATCGCCGAGCAGGAGGTCGACGCCCTCGACGGCACCGAGCACGCCTACTATGACGCCTACGCCGACGGAGTGAACGCGTATCTCGCCGATCACCAGGGCGCCGACGCGTCGTTCGAATACGCCGTGCTGGGCCTGCAGAACTCCGACTACGAGATCGAACCCTGGACGCCGGCCGACTCGGTCGCGTGGCTCAAGGCGATGGCCTGGGACCTCCGCAGCAACATCGAGAGCGAGACCGAGCGCGCGGTCATGGCGCCGGACTTCACCGAGGCCGAGATCGACCAGCTCTACCCCGCGTACCCGTTCGACCGGAACCCGGTCATCGTGCCCAAGATCTCCACGGTGCCCGCGGTCGGCACGGCTCCCGACGTCCTCGAGACGGACGCGTCCACCTCGTCGATCGAGTGGACCCAGGTCGGCAGCGTGATCGAGGCGGTCGGCGAACTCGTCGGCGACGCCGGCGAGGGCATCGGCTCGAACTCGTGGGTCGTGTCGGGCAGCGTGACCGACACCGGCATGCCGCTGCTCGCCAACGACCCGCACCTCGGTGCGTCGCTGCCGAGCGTGTGGCACCAGATCCAGTTGAAGTGCTCCACGGTCACCGAGGAGTGCCCCTTCGACGTCGCCGGGTTCGGCTTCTCGGGGCTCCCCGGCGTCGTGATCGGCCACAACGAGCGCATCGCGTGGGGCTTCACCAACCTCACCACCGACGTCACCGACCTGTACCTCGAGAAGGTCGAGGGCGACTCGTACTGGTATGACGGCGCGCTGGTGCCGCTCGAGACGCACACCGAGACGTTCAAGGTCGCAGGTTCCGAGGATGTCGAGCTCGAGGTGCGATCCACCGCGAACGGGCCGATCGTCTCAGGACTCACCGACGACTTCACCTCGATCGCGGAAGCGCCGTTCACCGGGACGGGCGGCACCGTGACGGAGGCGCCCGCCGACGCGCCCGAGGGCGACTATGCGGTGAGTCTGCGGTGGACGGCACTGCAGCCCGGGACCACGGCATCCGCCATCTTCGCCCTCAACACCGCGAAGGACTTCGACGACTTCCGCGGCGCCGCCGCCCTGTTCGACGTGCCGGCGCAGAACCTCATCTACGCCGACATCGACGGAAACATCGGCTACCAGACGCCCGGCAAGCTCCCGATCCGAGGCGCCGGCGATGGCTCGATGCCGCAACCCGGGTGGGACTCGGCGTACGCGTGGCAGGGATATATCCCCTTCGAGGAACTTCCGGTCTCGTACAACCCCACCGAGGGCTACATCGTCACCGCGAACAACGCGATCGTCACGCAGGACTACACCCACCCGCTCACGCGGGACTGGGACTACGGCTGGCGTGCGGCCCGCATCACGGAGCTGATCGACCGCGCGATCGCCAAGGGTCCGGTGACGGCGGACGACCTCAACGCCATCCAGGCCGACAACTATTCCTTCATCGGCATGCGCCTCACGGCCGCGTACGCCGACATCACCACGGGCGATGACGAGACCGATGCCGCGCTCGGCCTCCTGCAGGAGTGGGACGCGCAGAACAGCGCCGACTCGGCGGCCGCCGCGTACGCCAACATGCTGTGGGACACGCTCGCCGGCAACGTCTTCGTCGACGGGCGCGAGAACGCGGCGCCCATGACCGGACAGGGGCGTCAGTTCCTCGTGATGGACGCGCTGCTCGACGACGAGACGTCGCCCTGGTGGGTCAACGACGAACTCGGCGTCGACGGCAAGACGGACATGCTCAAGCGCTCGGCGATCGACGCGTACGAGCGACTCGTCGACGCCCAGGGCGACAATCCCTCGCGTTGGAACTGGGGCAGCCTGCACGCTCTTCCGCTCGAGAACGGCAGCTTCGGCAAATCGGGCATCGCGGCGATCGAGTGGCTCTTCAACCGCGGGCCGTTCCCGGTCGGCGGCGGGTCATCGGTCGTGAACGCGACCGGCTGGGATCTGACCCGGAGCTTCTCGACCGTCACCGTGCCGTCCATGCGCATGATCGTCGACCTGTCGGACTTCGACGCCTCGCGCTGGAACCAGCTCACGGGCGAGAGCGGCCACGCCTTCCACACGAACTACATCGACCAGGTGGAGTCGTGGCAGAAGGCGGAGCTGACGCCCTGGGCGTTCACGCCCGAGGCGGTCGAGGCGGCCACGACCGACACTCTCGTGCTGAAGCCCTGAGGGTCAGTCCGCCCGCTCGATCACGTACCCGTCGGTGGCGAGCGCCTGCGCCATGAAGGCGGCGTACCACTCCGGCCACGCCTCGTCGTAGACCCCGCCGAGCTCCTCGCTCTCGAAGCGGCCGTGTGCCGCTGCAGTTCGGGTGAGCAGGTCCCTGAGCAGTGCTTCGGCGTCGGGGAGCGGCATCCGTGTCATCGTCGGTGTCCTTTTCCGCTCAACGCCCGGGTGCGCGCGTGACGATCTGCTGGATCACCCAGCCGTTGCCGTCTGGGTCCGCGAACGAGGCGAACGTGCCGTAGCTGTCGGCGGACGGGTGGGGCCCGGCGACGCGGTTGTCGGTGCCGGCCCAGTGGAAGACGCCGTCGGCGTCGTGCCACAGCTCGCTGACGTCCGCGCCGCGCTGGAGGAGCTCGGCCCGGGCGGCGGCGATGTCGGGCGTGACGAGGTGCAGGCCCTGGGTCGAGCCCGGCTCTGCCGTGGTGAGCTTGTCGCCGAAGATGATGGAAGCCGCCGAACCCGGAGGGGTCACCTGCACCACGCGGAGCCCGCGCTCGGTGCGGAAGTCGGCGTCCAGGCGGAAGCCGAGGCTCTCGTAGAAGGCCTTCGAACGGTCGACATCCGCGACCGGGATGACGACGACTTCGAGCTTCAGGTCCATGGGATTCTCCTTCGATCGGTGCGTTACCGGTTAGAACGGTGACTACAGTGCCATGCATTCCCGTTACCTGTCAAAATGGTGATGTGATTCACGCCTTCCCCTGCGGCACGCTCAGCCTCGACTTCGTCGGCACGCTGCGCGCGCGCCGCAACGACGAGCCCACCGAGAAGCTCGCCGCCCCGTCAGAGCTCGATGCATGGTTCGTCGAGTCCGGCCTCGTTCCCCGGGCCGAGGCATCCGTCGCCGAAGACCTCGGTGCCGCGATCGAGGTTCGCGAGGCGATCTACGCGCTGGTGTGGTCGCGCCTGCACGACGAGCCGCTCCCGGCCGAGGCCGTCGAGAGGCTGAACGCCGCCGCGGCGACCCCTCCGCTCACCGCCGCGCTCACGCCCGACGGCTGGGCGCGGTCCGGCACACCGCGGCAGGCCCTCTCGCACATCGCACGCGAGGCCATCGAGATCATCGGCGGAGGGCAGGCGGCACTGCTGCGCGAGTGCGCGCGACCCGAGTGCACGCAGGTGTACCTCGACAACTCGCGCGGTCATCGCCGCGAGTGGTGCTCGATGGCGACGTGCGGCAGCCGCATGAAGGCCAAGGCCTATCGCGAGCGGCAGAAGGCCGGGTCGGCCTGACGCGTCAGCCGCCCGAGGCGGGTGGAGTGCGCTTGGATTCGGCGAGCTCGTCCACGAACAGCCCGGTCTCGTCGATGGTGCCGTTGCGGTAGGCCTGCCGCCCCACCATGTGCGCGGAGAGCGGGGCGGTCGCGAGCTGGATGAGCACGACCGGCACGAGGAAGGCGACGACGGGCCACGACCGCAGCGACAGCGCGATCGCGAGACAGATGAGGATCAGCCCGAGCACCTGCGGCTTGGTCGCGGCGTGCAGGCGCGTCGGCACGTCGCGGAACCTCAGCACGCCGATCGCGGCGGTCAGGCACAGCAGCGCGCCGATGAGGATCAGGATCATGGCGGCGAGGTCCAGCATGGCGTCCATCAGCGGTCCTGGTCCCTTCTCGCGACGAACCGGGCGATCGAGATCGATCCGAACACGCCGACGGCGGCGATGATGAGGAGCACCGGCAGCGTGCGCGTGTGGTGGTTGATCGCCATCTCGGCGCCGAGCACGCACATCACCAGCGTGAGGAGCACATCGGATGCCACGGCTCGGTCGAGGATCGACGGTCCGATGACGATGCGCCACAGCGTGAGCAGCGCCGCGACCCCGAAGACCACGTAGATCGCAAGCAGCAGCATGTTCATCGGGCGCCTCCTCGATCCACCGTGCCGTGGGGCGCGGCGTTCCGCATCGCCTGCAGCTGCGCGTGCGAGCCCACGGCGCGCACGATGCGCTCCTCCCAGTGGTGAACGCTCGCGCGCTGCTTCTCGACGTCGGCGTCGTCGCGCACGCCGATGACGTGGAGGTAGAGGATGCGGCGATCGCGGTCTGTGTCGACGATGAGTGATCCCGGGATGAGCGATGCCGTGACCGCGGTGTGCGTCATGATCAGGTCGTCGTCCGTGACCAGCTGCGCGGCGATGATCGCGGCGCCGGGCTGCCGGCGGAAGTCGAGCACCTGCCACGCCACCGTGAGCGAGCCCCGCACCACCGCGAGGAGGAATTCGACGACGAAGACGAGGCCCCACCACAGGTTGACCCGACCGGACAGCTCGACCGGCGGCAGGCGGAAGACGCGCGTCACCACGATGGCCGCGGCGAGTCCGGTGAGGAACGCGAGCCAGGTGAACTGGCCCCACAGCAGCATCCACAAGGCGATGAGCCAGACGAAGAACGGCAGCTGCCGCCATGCCGTCGCGAAGCCGCGGCGGAGCCGCCTCTGGGGCAGGTCGGGGCTCACGGCGCCTTCTCCGTTCCCGCGGCGTCGTCTTCGAGCTGCGTCAGCGAGACCGGCTGCAGCAGCGCCTCCCCGATGCGCGTGCAGACGTCGTACAACGGGCCGGCGAAGATGGTGAGCGCGACGGTGATGGCGACCATGCCGGTGGTGGCGGCGGTCATGATCTTCGGGATGACGCGGCGCTCTGTCTCGATGCCGGCCGCGGGGGCCGAGCCCAGGTACGAGATGCGGGCCTCGGTCTCGGCCGAGTCCTCGTCCTCGCGCCAGAACGAGAGGTTCCACGCCCGCATGAGCGCATAGAGCGTGAGGAGGCTGGTGAGGATGCCGCCCACCATCAGCACCATCATGATCGGCGTGCCCACCTGCGCGGCGGCGTCGAACAGCGCGAACTTGCCGATGAAGCCCGAGAACGGCGGCAGCCCGCCCAGGTTGATCGCGGGGATGAAGTACAGCACCGCGATCACCGGGGCCGCCCTCATGAGGCCCTTGACCCGGAGGATGGACGTCGATCCGGCGCGGCGCTCGACGAGGCCGACGGCGAGGAACAGGGTCGTCTGCACCACGATGTGGTGGACCATGTAGTAGATCGTCGCGCCGATCGCGGCGGGCGTCGCGATCGCGAGCCCGAAGATCATGTAGCCGATGTGGCTCACGAGCGTGAACGACAGGATCCGCTTGAGCTCTGCCTGGGCGACCGCGCCGAGCACGCCCACGATCATGGTCGCCAGCGCCACCCACATCAGCAGCTGGTTCACGTCGTTGTCGAGGAACAGCTCGGTCTCGGTGCGGATGATCGCGTATACGCCGACCTTGGTCAGAAGACCCGCGAACACCGCGGTGACCGGAGCAGGCGCGGTCGGGTACGAGTCGGGCAGCCAGAACGACAGCGGGAAGACGGCAGCCTTGATGCTGAACGCGAGCAGCAGCATGAGGTGGAGGATGAGCTGCGTCTCCTGCGGCAGCTCGCCCATGCGCTCGGAGATCTGCACCATGTTCACCGTGCCGAGGGCGCCGTAGATCATGGCGATCGCCGCGAGGAAGAGGATCGACGACACCAGCGACACGACGATGTAGACGACGCCGGTGCGGATGCGCGACTCGGTCGAGCCGAGCGTGATGAGCACGTACGAGGCGACCAGCAGGATCTCGAATCCGACGTAGAGGTTGAAGAGGTCGCCGGCGATGAACGCGTTGAAGATGCCCGCGCCGAGGATCAGATACGAGGGGTGGAAGATCGAGACCGGCGTGTCGTCGTCACCGTCGGCGGCACCCTGACCGACGGAGAACAGGAGGACCGCCAGCAGCACGATGCTCGAAACAACGACGAGGAGGGCCGCGAGCCGGTCGACGTAGAGCACGATGCCGAAGGGGATCGGCCAGCCTCCGACCGACACCGCGATCGGCTGGTCGCCGGTGTCGACGACGTAGAGCAGGATCGCCGCGATGACGGTGACGGCGCTCAGCGTGACGACCGACACCACGACCTGGGTCTTGCGGTGACGGCCCGCGATGAGCGCGATGGCGGCGCCCAGCAGCGGCAGCGTGACGAGCAGCGGGACGAGGGCGGGCGCGATCTGGGTCATGCGTCGTCACCCCGATCGCGCGATTCCGGGGAGGGACGGTCCACAGGGGCGTCATCGCGAAGGCCCGCGAAGTCGCGCGCGCCGAGGATCGTGATCGGCGCGGTGTCGGTCCCGACGAAGTCGGTGGTCGCGTCGTCGTCGGCGTCCTCGATCTCGGTCTCCTCGTCCATCGCCTCCTCGGCCTCGGCTGCGCGCTCGCGCACTTCGATGTCGGCCTCGTCGTCCGCCACGGTGTCGGCCTGGCCGAGCTGCCACGACCGGTAGATGAGGGCCAGGAGGAACGCCGAGACGGCGAAGGTGATGACGATGGCGGTGAGCGTGAGCGCCTGCGGGAGCGGGTCCGACATCTCGTCGACGGGTGCCGAGCCGAAGAACGGCGCGACGCCCGGGGCTCCCATGACGATGAGCAGCAGCAGGTTCGTGGCGTTCCCGAGCAGCAGGAACCCGATGAGCACGCGCGTGAGGCTGCGCTCGAGCATGGCGTAGACGCCGCAGGCGTAGAGCACCGCCATCACGATGATGAGGACGAGCGAGGCGTTCACGGCACGCTCACCCCCTGCTGCTCGCGCGCTTCCTGCGCCTGGCGGTCGACTTCGGCGCCGAGGCTGCGCAGCACGTCGAGCACGAGGCCGATGACGACCAGGTACACGCCGATGTCGAACAGTGTCGAGGTGACGAACTCGACGTGGCCGAGCAGGGGCACGTCGTCGAACTCCCAGAAGTAGCTCGTGAGCGGCTGGTCGCCGAAGAACACCGGCACGATCGCGCACGCGACCGCGATGGTCATGCCCGTGCCCAGCAGGCGTCCGGCGTCGGTCGGGGCGGCGGCGCCGAGCTCGTAGCGGCCGCCCGCGACGTAGCGCATGACGAGCGCCATGCCCGCGACCAGGCCGCCGGCGAACCCGCCGCCGGGCAGGTTGTGGCCGGCGAAGAGCAGGTACAGCGACACGATGATGATCGTGTGGAAGAGGATCCGCACGATCACTTCGAGCATGATCGAGCGGTTCTCGGGCCGCACGCGCTGGCCGCCGACGAGCCACGCCATGCGACCGCTGCCGCGCTCGTCGCCGCGCTGTCGAAGTCCGTCGGAGGTCTCCACGAGGGGGCGACGGGCACGCGTGGCCCCGGTGGGCAGCGACGAGATCGCGCGCGACAGCGTGTCGGCACGGTGGGTGACGAAGACGAGGGATGCCACACCCGTCGCCGCGAGGATCAGCACCGACAGCTCGCCCATGGTGTCCCAGCCGCGCAGGTCGACGAGCGCGACGTTCACCACGTTCTTTCCGTGGCCGAGCTCGTAGGCGAGATCGGGGAAGGCGTCCGAGATCGGCTTCTCGACGCGGGCGCTGGTTGCCACGATCGCGACGAGCGCCATGGTGATGCCCACCGCCGCGCCCAGCACTGCGCGGGCTACCGGCCACACCGAGGCGTTGTGCTCGCCCAGGCGCGACGGAATCCGGCGCAGCACGAGTGCGAACGCGACGAGCGTCACCGTCTCGACGAGGATCTGGGTGAGCGCGAGGTCGGGAGCCCCGCTGGTCGCGAAGAGCAGCACCATGCCGAGGCCGGTCACCGACACCAGCACGACTCCCGTGTACCGCTTGCGCGCACGGATCGCGATGAGTCCGGCCGCGATCATGATCGGCGCCACGAGCAGCTGCGTGGGCGTCTGGTACGCGTCCAGCTTCGCCTGCCAGTCGTCGCTCGCGAGCAGCGCGGTCGCCTCGGCCGCCACGAAAACGACGAAGATCGTGCCGACGTAGACCGGCAGCGAACCACGCTGCGTGAGGCTCGTCGTGACGACCGAGAGGCGCGCGATCACGCGCAGCGCGCCGTTGTACACCTCGGCTGCCGTGAAGGGCAGCAGGCGCTTCGCGGGACGCCAGCTCCGCGTCGCCCAGAACACGAGCACGCCGATCGCGATCGTCGCGAGCGAGATCCACAGCGCCGGCTCGAGGCCGTGCCAGAGGGCCAGATGCGCGGGGTGCTCGGGTGCCGGGACGCCGGGCGTCGAGACCGGCGCCTGGTCGGCGTAGGGCGCGAACGCCTTGTCGAGCCATGGCGCGGCGACTCCGGCGATGACGGTGAGCCCCGAGAGCACGATCGGCGCCACGAGGAATCCGATCGGCGGGTCCGGCCATTCGGTGTCGGGCATGCGGTCGCCGTTCGCCGCGCGCTTCGTCGAGAACGCACCCCAGAGGAAACGGATGCCGTACCCCGCGGTCAGCACGGAGCCGAGGACGATTCCGACCAGCGCCACGATCCCCCACACCGCGCCGCCCAGGGCCTCGTGCAGCAGCGCGGCGAGCGCGCCCTCCTTGGCGACGAAGCCGATGGTGGGGATGATGCCGATCATCGACGCGACGGCGATGATCGAGAACGTCGCCATGACCGGGGCCTGACGGCCGACGCCCGAGAGCTCCGTCAGGTCACGCGTCGACAGCTGGCGGTCGATGACGCCGACGACGAGGAACAGCGCCGACTTGAAGAGCGCGTGACTCAACAGCAGCGCGAGACCGGCGAGCGCAGCATCCCGCGTCCCGTAGCCGAGCACGACGGTCAGCAGGCCCAGCTGGCTCACCGTGCCGAAGGCGAGCACGCGCTTGAGGTCGGTCTCGCGCAGGGCCTGGAAGCCGCCGAGCAGCATCGTGAAGACGCCCAGCGAGATCACGATCGGCCGCCACGGCGGGGCGATCGCGAAGACCGGCGCGAGTCGGGCGATCAGGTAGATGCCCGCCTTAACCATTGCCGCCGCGTGCAGGTAGGCGCTCACCGGGGTCGGCGCGGCCATCGCGCCGGGGAGCCAGAAGTGGAAGGGGAAGATCGCCGACTTGCTGAGCGCGCCGACGAGGATCATCACCAGCGCCGCGTCGACGATCGGGCCCGAGGGGGCCTCGGCGAGGATCGTCGAGATGCTCGACGTCCCGGCGTCGACCACGAGCAGCACGACCCCGATCAGCATGACGAGTCCGCCGAGCGTCGTCACGAGAAGCGCCTGGAGTGCGGCACGACGGCTCGCCGCGCGCTTGTTGTAGTAGCCGATGAGAAGGTAGGACAGGACGCTCGTGACTTCCCAGAACATCACGAGGACCACGAGGTCGTCCGTGAGGACGAGCCCGTACATCGCCCCGGCGAACGCGAGCAGCACCGCTGCGAACTGCCCGAGGTTCTCCTTCTTGCCGCGGAAGTACCAGCGGCAGTAGATCATCACGAGCGCGCCGACGCCGGTGACGACCAGCGTCATGAGCCACGAGAGCGTGTCCATCCGCATCGAGAGGTCGATCCCGAGCGGCGGGATCCAGGCGTATGTCTCGAACGGAATGTCACCAGCGAGCACCTGCGGAGTGAGCACGACGGCGTACGCGAAGCCCGCGATGGGAAGGATCGCCGCGACGTAGAACGCGCGGGCGCCGATGCGCCCCACGATCCACGGGAGGAGGATGGGGACGACCGCGAACGCGCCGAGAACGAGGAGCATTCGGGCCTCCTCGGGGTCGTCGGCAGGCGCGAGTCAGAGGAGGACGGCGCAAAGCCCAGGCGATCGGGGTGTCAGGAACCATCCTAACGGGCGCATCGCACCCGATCGCCCGGACGGCATACATCGCCCGCGTTCGAGGGCGTTCAGCGGGCCTCAGACGAGCGCGGGTGCCGGCCCCGTGGTGTTGCCCTCGCGGAAGGTGCAGGTGAACCGGATGGACGCCGCGGGGGTGCCCTCCAGCATCGCGGCGACGGCGGCGCCCGCGGCACGGCCCTTGTCGGTGGCAGGCTGCACGAGCGTGGTGAGCTCGTACGGAGCGAGCCCGTCGACGACGATGCCGTCGAAGCCGGTGACGCTCACGTCCTCCGGCACGCGCAGCCCCGCCTCCTCCGCTGCGCGGATCACCCCGGCAGCGAGCAGGTCGCTCTGCGCGATGACGCCGGTCGGTCGCCTTTCGAGGTCGGCGAAGATCTCGCGGCCGGCCGCGAACCCCTCGTCGATGAAGCTGCCCGCGGCCGCGTAGGCGGTGGCGTCGGGGAACACGTCGAGGGCGCCGGCGAGACGCTCGCGCGTGACGTCCACGGTGACCGCGGCGTCGTCGTGGAGCCAGCCGCGCTGCCAGTCCGCGCGGGCGGGCAGGGTCACGATGGCGACCTCGCGATGACCGAGCGCGCGCAGGTGGCTCGCGGCCTGACGCTGGGCCTCGCGATTGTCGAGGCCGATGCGCGGCACGTCGTCGCCGGCATCCCCCTCGATGACGACGACCGGGATCCCGCGTGCCTTGACGGTCTGGAGCGATTCGCGCAGCAGGCCGCTGCAGCCGATGAGCACGGCGGCGTCGAGCGGAGCGGTGGTGAGCGAAGGGCCGCTTCCGGTGGGCTCGTGGTCGCGCAGGAGCAGCAACCCGGCGCCGAGCGGGGTGACGGCGTCGGCGAGTCCGTCCATCATGAGCGTCTTCACGGGGTCGAGGAACGCGGTGCCCAGGTGCTCCTCGAACACCACGCCGACGATCCCCGACCGGCCGCGCCGCAGCGACGCGGCACGCGGGTCGGGTCCGGTGTAGCCGAGGGCGGAGGCCGCGTCGAGGACGCGGCGACGGGTGGCCTCCGACACCGGCGTCTTTCCGCTGAACACCACCGAGGCGGTCGACGGCGAGACGCCTGCCTCGCGGGCGACGTCCGAGATCGTGGCGCGGCGGATGCCGGTGTCCTGACGGCTCATGGTGTGACGATCGTAGCCCGTCGCGGACACGTGATGTCGAATCGATTCGGCCAGGTCCCTTTCAGCCACGGTCGAATCGATTCGGTAGCATGTGCGGATGGAAACCGCGCTCACCCGTCGGCAACTGGTCGCCTGGCGCACCGCGATCTTCACGATCTTCCTCATCATGGGAGTCGGCTTCGCGTCGTGGGCGTCGCGTCTGCCGGCGGTGAAGAACGACCTCGGGATCAACGACCTCCAGGTGGGCGTCCTGCTGTTCGTGTCGGGCGTCACGTCGATCGCGGGCCTCTCCCTGGCCAACGTGATCGTGGCGCGTTGGGGGGCGCGACGGGGGATGTTCGCAACGATCATCACGTTCGCCCTCGGCGTCGTGGTGGCGGGTGCCGGCGTGGAATTCCTGCAGTCGTACGTCGTCGCCGCCATCGGCCTCGGGCTCATGGGCCTCGGGATGAGCGCCACCGACGTCATGATGAACGTCGAGGCGGCCGCCGTCGAGCAGGCGTTCGAGCGCACGCTCATGCCGCTGTTCCACGCCTTCTTCAGCCTCGGCACCGTCGCGGGTGCCGGACTCGGGGTGGCGATGGCCGCCCTGGGGATCGGCGTCGGCTGGCACCTCGGCGCCGCCGGACTGCTCGTCGCCGTCGCAGGACTGCTGTCGCTGCGCGCCGTCCCCGTGCGCGAGAGCATGCACGACGACCCCGCGACGAGCATCACGCGTCGCGAGCGCCTCGCCGAGGTCCTGGCCGTCTGGCGTGACCCCCGCACCTACGCGATCGGCGCCATCATGCTGGGCATGGCCTTCGCCGAAGGCAGCGCCAACGACTGGCTCACGATCGCGATGGTCGACGGCCACGACCAGACCGAGGCCGTCGGCGCCATCGCTCTCACGGTGTTCTCAGTCGCGATGACGACGTTCCGCGTCCTGGGCGGTCCTCTCGTGGACCGGATCGGCCGCGTCTGGTCGCTGCGCATCCTGTCGATCGCGGCGGGCGTCGGCCTCGTCATGTTCATCCTCGCGCCGAACCTGCCGATCGCCTTCATCGGCATCGCGCTGTGGGGCGCGGGCGCATCGCTCGGCTTCCCCCTCGGCATGTCCGCGGCGGCGGACGACCCGCGGAAGGCGGCGGCGTCGGTCTCGGCCGCCGCGACCATCGGGTACCTGGCGTTCCTGTGCGGCCCGCCGATCCTCGGCTGGATCAGCCACGAGATCGGCATCCTGCCGACCCTGTGGATCATCGTGGCCCTCATCGCGATGTCGGGTCTCGCCTCGGGCGCCGCGAAGCCGATCGCCGGCTCGAAGGTCGGCGCAGGTCACGCCCACCACTGAGGCGGCGCCGGCCTCGGCGGTCATGCCTCGCCGGCGGCGATCGCGACCGCGTGCGATCGACTCCGGGCGCCGAGCTTGGCCAGCACGCTGGAGACGTGGGTCTTGACCGTCGCCAGGGAGATCCCGAGCTCGTCCGAGATCTGCCGGTTGGACCGGCCGGCGCGCATCCCCTCGAGCACCTGGCGCTCGCGCTCCGTGAGCAGATCGAGCTCGCCGGCCCCACGCGTCACCTGCCGCGAGCGAGGGATCAGCGCCAGCGCGCGGCGCGTGACGCGAGGATCGAGCATCCCCTCCCCGGCGGCGACCCGACGAACGGCTTCCACGAGGGTCGCGGCATCCGTGGTCTTCAGAAGGAAGCCGGCCGCCCCGGCGCGCAGGGCGCCCTCGACGAGCTCGTCCTCATCGAAGCTGGTCAGCACGAGGACCTGAGCCGATCCCGCCGTGACGATCTCTCGCGTCGCGGTCACCCCGTCGGTGCCCGGCATGCGCAGGTCCATCAGGACGACGTCCGGGCGAAGCGCGGCGGCGTTGCGCACGGCGACCGCGCCGTCGGCGGCCTCGCCGATCACCTCGAGCCCGTGATTGTCCAGCATGAGACGCAGCGCCTCACGAATGGCGCCGTGGTCGTCGGCGAGCAGCACCCGCGGTGTGGGCGCGCTCACGCGTTCACCACCGCCGGGATCGTCGCCCGCACCGACCACCCTGCATCCGATGGCCCGGCCTCCACCGTCCCCCCGAGCGCCCGCGCACGCTCCTTCAGGAGCTCCAGCCCCCACCCGGTGCCCGGCATCGGCAGGGCGGGCGCGCTTCGGCCGCCCTGCGAATCGACACGCACGCGCACATCCCCGTCATGCGAGTCGAGTACCACGGCGACCGCCGCCCCCGCGGCATGGCGCAGGCAGTTGGCGAGGGACTCCTGCACGATCCGCGCGACCGCCAGCGCGACGGGCGAAGGGATGTCGCCGGGAAGCGCATCGGCGAGCGTCACGGTGAGTCCGTGCCGGCGGGCGTCGTCCACGAGCGCCGCAATGGCGCCGCGGTGCGGTGACACCACTGCCGCGTCGCCGGTGCGCAGCACGGCGATCATGGACCGCAGCGCCTGATGAGCTTCGAGGCTCGAGTCGCGCACCGCGACCAGCGCCGCCCTGTCGGAGCCGGCGGCTGGATCCGTCGAGAGCGCGGCCTCGGCCCGGATCGCGATCGCCGCGACATGGCCCGCCACGAGGTCGTGCAGTTCGCGCGCCATCTGCTCCCGTTCGCGGCGCATCGCCGCATCGCGATCCCGCGCCGCCAGTCGCTCGGCGTCCTCGGCGCGCTCCCGATGCAGCGCGACCAGCTCGTGCGCCTGCGCCACGGATGTCGCGTACCAGTAGTCCATGCCCGCGAGGGCGCCCAGCTGCAGGGCGACGACGACCGCGACACGCACATCGTCGGCGGCGGCGAGTGCGACGATGCCGATCCCGGCGACGGCGATGACGATGCCGAGGAGGATGCGGCGACGGCCCGCCCCCGAGGCGGCGCGCGTCGCGGCGTACAGCAGGTCGAGCACGACGACGAGTGTGACCACCCCGCCGACCGTCATCAGATCGACCGCGAACAGCACCAGGGCGAGGACGAGCAACGGCAGCGGAGCGCGGGCACGGAACGGCACCAGGGCGCACGCGGGCAACGCGGTGGCCAGCGACCACCACGGCGACACCTCATCGGGCAGCACCGAGAAGACGGTCCACAGCCCGACGATCCCGAGCGCCGCCAGCACGATCGCGAGGACGGCCATCCCTGCTGCATCGGCGATCGATCGATGCCCACGCACCCATTCGGCCACGGATGCGGCCCGTCGCTCCGATCCGCTCACGTCTTCATGCAACCACGGGCACCGGGGCGGAGCATCCGCCCAAAGGAGGAGGCCGCCGGAGAACGACTCGTCCCTCCGCCCGATCCGCGTGCCCCGACGCGGCGCGAGGCTGGTGTCATGGAACTGCTCGCCGACGCCCCGCTCGCGGTCACGCTCGGCATCCTCGCCCTGCTGGACGGACTGAGCGTCGGGACGCTGCTCGTGCCGATCTTCCTGCTGCTCGCGCCGGGACGGACCCCCGTGGGGCGAGTGCTGCTGTACCTCGTCACCATCGCGGCCTTCTACCTCGCCGTCGGCGTCCTGTTCATGCTCGGCCTGGTGAACCTGGTCGACGTCGCGCAGGAGTTCCTGACGTCGCCGGCAGGTCAGGTCGTCCGCCTCGTGGCCGGTGCGGCCCTGCTGCTCGTCGCCTTCATCGTCGGCAGAGGCGCTGCGCGGCGCGCCCCCGGCTCGCGACCTGCAGGCGAATCCGTGCGGGTCTCACCCCTGACCGGAATGCCGGTCGCCGCGACCACACCCGCCCCTGCGGCCTCGTTCGCGGCCTCGGGGACGACAGCGCCCGAGTCGTCCGCGCGCCTGATGCGGTGGCGCGATCGCCTCCTCGCGCCGCAGGCCTCAAGCGGCGGGGTGATGGCCGTGGCGGTGGGCGCAGGAGTGGTCGAGGTGGCCACGATGCTGCCCTACCTGGTGGCGATGGGCATGCTCGCCGAGGCGCCGCTGGGGATGCCCGTGCGGATCGCCGCACTGGCGGGGTACTGCGCCGTCATGATCCTTCCCGCCGTCGTGCTCCTCGCCCTGCGCGTGGTGGCGGCGCCGGTCGTCGAGCGGCCGCTCGGTCGCCTCGCGGCGTGGATGGAGCGCACGGGCCGTGAGAACACCGCGTGGATCATCGGCATCGTGGGGTTCCTCGTGGCTCGAGGAGCCGCCACCGAGCTGGGCCTCTTCGACAGGATGAGCGCATTGCTCGGCTGAGACGTGCCGCCGACTGCGACCTGCCTGTGGATCAGAGCCGGTCGGCCACCGTCGCGGCGACCGTGAGCCACGCGTCGCGGGTCTCGGGAGACAGCGCGTCGAAGTCGATGGGGCCCCCGTCGACGAGCGACGGGTCGAACGGCGCATTCACGACGGCCGACGTCACCTGCTCGAAGTGCTGGGAGAGGCGCGACTCGAGCTTGCGGTCCGGGCGGGAGGACGGTGCCGTCAGCACCGTCACCGCCTCGTCGATCTTCCTGCCGAAGCCCTTCTCGCGCAGGCCGTCCAGCAGCCAGGCGGCGCTGGCCGCGGTGTCCTCGCGCACGGTCGACACGATCACGAGCTGATCGGCGGCGGCGACGGCGGCGACCCAGTTCGAGGCGCGCATGTTGTTGCCCGTGTCGACGATCATCAGGCGGTAGTAGCGGCGCAGCAGGGCGTGGAGCCGGTCGAACGCCGGCGCGTCGATCGTCGAGGAGGCGGCGGCATCCTCATCAGAGGCGAGCACGTCGAAGCGCGCGTCGACCTGCGTGCGCACGTAGTGATCGAGCGCCGCGAGGCTGGACCCCCGGAAGTTCGAGGCCTCGTCGAGGTCCTCGAGCAGGTCGACGGCGGTGCGGTGGTGCGGCGCGTGCTGCGCGCGCCAGCCGAGCGTGCCACGGGTCTCGTTGTTGTCCCACGCGAGCGTCGCTCCGCCCCGCAGCGTGCCGAAGGTCGCTGCCAGCAGCAGGGTGCTCGTCGTCTTGTGCGCCCCGCCCTTGGGGTTGAGCACGACGATCGTGCGGGGGGCGTCGAGTCGACGCTGGACGCGCTTCTCGCGGTCGAGGCGCGAACGCTCGACGCGACCCGGCGCCGGTGAGATCAGACCGCCGGTCGCGCGCCGCACGGCGCCCTGCCAGCCCGTGGTCGCCCGCGGGCGGGCGCCGCCGCCGCGCGAGTCGAGGAGGTCCTGCACGGTCGGCCGGGCGACCTCCTCCGACACCGGCGCGAGCGTCGGCACGGCGGGAACCGGCGTCGGCGCCGTGACCGGAAGGGTCGGCACCGGGGCCGGCGCGGGTGCCGCGTCGACGGCCGCCTCCTCCAGCGCCTCGTCGAACGTGCCGTCCGGGTGAACCACGAGCGGCCAGCGGGACGAGCCCTCGACGAGGGTCGCGTGCGCCGGTTCGCCGGCGGATGCCGCGAGCTGACGGATCTCCTCGACCACGCGGTCGCGCAGCGCGAGGCTGTCGGGAGCGACGACCTCCGCGACATCGCTGCCGACGTGGAGTTCGGCGACGGTGCTGGACAGGATGTGGACGGTCGCGTCGGGCTGACGTGAGTTCATCGGTTCTTCTCCGGACGAAAGGGATGGCGTGGGGCCGGGATCTGGGGGTTGCGCGGCGAGGCGCGGGCAACGAGGGCAAAGGCTATCCGACGAGCCTGCGGGCAAGCTGACGCAGGAGGCTAGGCTCTTCGGGTGCGTCTCGTCATCGCCCGCTGCTCCGTCGACTACACCGGGCGGCTCAACGCCCACCTGCCCCTCGCCACCCGCCTGCTGGTGCACAAGGGTGACGGGTCGCTGCTGGTGCACTCCGACGGCGGCTCGTACAAGCCGCTCAACTGGATGAGCCCGCCGTGCCGTCTCGACGTCGAGGTGCCCGACGAGGAGTCGGCGTCCGCCGGCGTGCTCGAGCACTGGCGGGTGACGCACGCGAAGACCGGTGACGCGCTGCTCGTGCGCATCTACGAGGTCATCCACGACTCGTCCCACGAGCTCGGCATCGACCCTGGTCTGCAGAAGGACGGTGTCGAGGCCGACCTGCAGCGCCTCCTCGCCGAGCAGGTCGACGTCATCGGCGAGAACCTCACGCTCGTGCGCCGCGAGTTCCCGACCGCCATCGGCCCGGTCGACCTCCTGCTGCGCGACCCCGAAGGCGGCACGATCGCCGTCGAGGTCAAGCGCCGCGGCGACATCGACGGCGTCGAGCAGCTCACGCGCTACCTCGAGCTGCTCGGCCGTGACCCGCACCTCGCCCCGGTCACCGGCGTCTTCGCCGCCCAGGAGATCAAGCCCCAGGCGAAGGTGCTGGCCGCGGACCGCGGCATCCGTTGCGTCACCCTCGACTACGAGGGAATGAAGGGCATCGAGTCCGGCGCACCGCGCCTGTTCTAGCCACTCCTCGCGCCTTCCCCCGTTTGCGGTCGGGTCTTGTGTCATGTCGCCCTGACAGTACATACTGTCGCGAAGACAGTACTTGACAGGAACGGATGCTGCAGCGATGACGCTCGACGACTTCCGGCGCGAGATCGCCGAACCTGCCATCGAATTCCGCCCCGAGCTGCGCTGGTGGCTCGCCGAGGGCCTGCACGGCGACGCGACGCTGAGGCGCGAGATCGCCGATGCCCATCGCCTCGGCTTCGGCGGCATGGAGTTCCTCGCCATGGACGAGGGCGCGATCGACCACGCGCGCTACGGCTGGGGCTCCGAGGAGTGGGTGCACGACTCGCAGGTCGTGGTCGAGGAGACCACGCGTCGCGGCATGTCGGTGAGCTTCACGTCGGGCACCAACTGGTCGAACGCCAACCTTCCGACGATCACACCCGACGACCGCGCCGCCGCGCAGGAACTCGACGTGGCATCCGAGACCCTCGCCCCCGGCGAGCGCCGCTCGGGTCCGCTCCCCCGGATCGACCTGGCGGCCCCGGCCGCCGCCCGCCACCTTCCCGGTGAGCGCGGCACGATCCGCGACCAGCACCTCGTCGCCGTCGTCGCGGCCAGGGTGCTCGACGCCGACGCCGGCGTACTGGACGCGTCGTCGCTCACCGAGCTGACGGCATCCGTCACCGACGACGCGCTGGAGTGGACGGCGCCCGACGGTGACGGCGACTGGCGGGTCTTCTTCTACTGGCTGCACGGAACCGGCCAGACCGCGGAGCCCTCGGCATCGGTCAACTACACCGTCAACTACATCGACCGCGACGGCGTCGACGCCGTGATCGCGTACTGGGACGACGTCGTGCTCACCCCGCAGCTGCGCGCGCAGATCGCGCAGAACCCGCGCGCGCAGATGTACATGGACTCGCTCGAGCTGTCGACGTTCGGCGCCGGGGGGCTTTTCTGGGGCCACACGGTCGTCGACGAGTTCCGCGCCCGCCGCGGCTACGACGTGGTGCCGTGGCTGCCGTTCCTCACGCGCGACGTGCCGTTCATGGCGGTCTCGACGATCTACCACCACCAGCCCGCCGGCGACGCCGACCGCATCACTGTCGACAAGGTCCGTCACGACCTCGTCGTCACCTTCACCGACCTGTACATCGAGAACATGCTGCGGCCGTTCGCGGAGTTCCTCCACGGCGTCGGCATGACCCTGCGCGCAGAGGTCAGCTACGGCCTGCCGTTCGAGCTCACCCGCCCCGGACCCGAGGTCGACGGCATCGAGACCGAATCGCTCGAGTTCGGCGCCCAGATCGACGCGTACCGGCTGCTCGCCGGCCCCGCGCACCTCTTCGGCAAGCAGTACTCGTCCGAGACCGGCGCCACGACCCGCAACCACATGCTCGATCACCGGTTCTACGACCAGATCATCGCGACGCAGCTCGCGGCGGGCATCACGAAGACCGTGCTGCACGGCTGGGCGAGCCCCGCCGGCGCCGAGGGCGTGACCGAGTGGCCCGGCCACGAGGGCATGTGGCCGATGTTCTCCGAGCGCTTCGACACGCGCCAGCCCGGATCGGAGTTCTATCCGCTGTGGACCGCCGCGATCGGCCGCCTGCAGTACGCGCTGCGGTGCGGACGGCCGCGCATCGACGTGGGGATCCTGCGCACCGACCACTTCACCGACAACCTCGTGGGGCTCTCGCTCACGGGTCCGGACGGCGAGCGCATCCCCGACGAGGTCGCCTACGGCACGATGTGGATGCGCGACCGCGACAACTTCTGGTGGCAGGACCTCGGCATGCAGGACGCCGGCATCACCTACGAGTTCTTCGACGGATCCCTGCTGCTGCGCGACGACGTGTCGTTCGACGGCGACGAGGTTCAGCCCGGCGGCCCCGGCTATCGAGCCCTCATCGTGTACCAGGAGACCCTCGACCCCGACGTCGCCGCGCACCTGCTCGCGTGGGCGCAGCGCGGCCTGCGACTCGTGGTCGTCGACGGCGCCCGCGAAGTGCAGTCGCTGATGGAGGGGCGCCACACCACCCACGAGACCGCGGCGGCGCGCACCCCCGGTCTCGACGGCCGCGACCGCGAGCTCGCCGCGACCATGGCGGAGCTGCGACGGATGCCGGGGGTCCGCGTGACCGCGCCCTCCGGTGTCGTGACCGCCCTGGACGAGCTCGGGGCGGGCGGCCGCGCGCGCTTGGAGACCGACGATCCGAACGTCCTCACGCACCTGCGTGAGGACGACGGCCTCATGGTCCTGTACGCGTACCACTTCCTCTACGAGACGACCGAGCCCACCACGGTGCGCATCGTCGTCGAGGGAACGGGCGCGGCGCACCGCCTCGACGCCTGGACCGGTGAGCTGCGTCCGCACCGCGGCGCGCGACAGCGCGGCGGCCGCACCGTGGTCGAGCTCACGCTCGCGCCGGGCGAGGTCGCGGTCGTGGTCCTCGATACGACCACGGATGCCGCGGACTCGCCCGCTCCTTCCGTCTCCGAGGTCGCCCGGGCCGAGGCGTGGCGACTGGTCGTCGAAAGCTGGGATGCCGGCGAGCCCGAGGTCCTCGAGGAGGACCGCGGCCTCGGATACGTGTCACGCGAGGTGCGCCCGAAGACCGCCGTGACCCGACTCGACGCCGGCGAGGTGGAACTCGCAGCGTGGTCGGAGATCTCCGGCGTCGGAGCCGATGTCTCCGGCGTCGGCGAGTACACCGCCATCCTCTCCGTCCCCGAGGTCGCGGACGGCGCGCGATACCTCCTCGATCTCGGCTCGACCGGCGGCGGGCTCGGGTCGGTGCGGGTCGGCGACGGTCCGCAGCGCGGGTTCGACACCGCGCACCCGGTCGTCGACGTCACCGGCAGCATCCGTCCCGGCGAGAACACGCTCACCGTCCGCGTCTCGAGCTCGCTGAACAACCGGCTCCGCGCCCGTGGATACTATGAGCGCATCCCCGACATCGGGGCGCAGCTCACCGGCGAGGAGCGCACGCAGCACGCTGTCGTGCGCGAGTACGGACTCCTCGGTCCCGTCCGGCTGCTGCGTGAGGAGTGAGCCCGGGAAGCGGCCGAGAGGAACGAGAAGGCGATGGCCAGAGGTGACGTCGACACCGACGCCTCCGCAGACCTGAGCCCGGTCATCGCGCCCGACCCGCTGGACCTCCGACTTTCGCTCGCCACGATCGTGCACTGGGCCGACAGCACCGGTCTCCGGCGCGACGTCATGGCGCGGGTCGCATTCCCGGTGGACGACATGGGCATGTTCCTGGTGGTGAACCAGCTGTCGTACAACGGCGCGATGCGGCCCGTCGACCTGTCGCTCGCGCTCGGGCAGACCGCGACGAACATGAGCAAGATCGTCGGCCGCCTCGTCCGCACGGGGCTGGCGGTGCGCGTTCCCGCACCCGACGACGACCGCGGGGTGCTCGTCGCACTCACCGACCAAGGCCGCCGCATCGGCGAGCGCATCATGTCGACGGCCGAGTCCAACATGAGGACCCTGCTCGCCGACTGGTCCCCCGCCGAGATCGAGGATCTGCGGCGCATGATGGCGCGCCTGGCCCGCGTGCACCGCTCCGTCTCGGAGCGGAGGGCCGCCTCCGCATAGGCTGGTCCCTATGCCGAGCCGATCGCCGTGGACCTGTGTGCTGTGGGACGTCGACGGAACGATCGTCGACGCGTCCGACGGCATCCTCCGTCGCCTCACGATCGCCCTCGAGCACTTCGGCAAGCGTCCGCCGACCCGCGCCGAGCTCGTGCACTGGATCGGGCCGCCGATGTACCAGTCGTTCCAGGTGAACGTCGGCATGACGCCCGAGCAGTCGGCCGAGGCCGTCGCGTTCTATCGCACGCTCGGCAAGGCGGACGGGTACACGACGGGCGCCAAGCTCTTCCCCGGGGTGGGTGAGCTGATCACGGATGTCGCGGCGTGCGGCATCCCGCAGGCAACCGCAAGCTCGAAGCCCGAGGTGCAGGTCGTCGCGCTCATGGACCACTTCGACCTGTCGACCTCGCTCACGGCCATCGTCGGCGCGACGCCGGACGAGAAGACGCTCAGCGCGAAGTCCGACATCGTCGCCGAGGCGCTGCGGCGCCTCGCCGCCGCGGGCGTCGACACGAGCCGTCCCGTGCTCGTCGGGGATCGGCACCACGATGTCGAGGGCGGCGCCGCCCAGGGCGTACCCGTGATCTTCGTCCGGTGGGGCTTCAGCTGGCCGCACGAGTCCGAGGGCGCGCAGGCGGTCGTCGACGATGTCGACCAGCTGCGCGCTCTGCTGCTGTTCGGAGAGCACGCCGACGAGAGTGCGGCCGCGAACGCCGGCGTCGCCGATGCCTGAGCTCGCCGCCGCGATCATGGGGTGGCTCGTGCCGGCCCTGGTCGTGTTCGGCGTGACGGCCCTTGCCGTTGCCGCCATCGTGTGGGCGGTTCGCCGCGCACGTCGCTCCCCACGAGCACGGGCCGCCGCCGAGCGCGAGAGGGCGAAGGCGGGCGCGACGCTCGTGAAGCTCGACGACGAGGTCGCCGAGCTCGACCTCGAAGTCGGCCTCTCCGGCGCCCTCTACGGCGGAGACGCCCCGGCGTCGCTGCGGCGGGCCCGCCTCACGGCGCAGCACGTTCGCAACGACGCGTTCGAGGACTACCGCGCAATCAGCGATCCCACGGTCGCCCCCCAGGAGGTCCAGCGGGTGTCCGCGCGCATCGAGCGCCGCGCGGGCGAGGCTCTCGCGACCGTCGCCGCCGCCCGCAAGGAGCACGGCGCCTGGGTCACCGCGAACGTGTCGGCGGCCGGGCAGATCGACGCCGCCCGCCGCCGTCTCGCCGCGCTGCACGCGTCGATGGGCGATCCGGCCGCGCTCGTCGCCGAGCTGTCGTCGCGCTTCGCCGAAGAGGAATGGCGGGATGCCTCGCGCTCGGCGCACGCCGCACTGTCCGAGGTGACCGCCGCCGAAGGTCACCTCGACGCCGCCGCCGCCCGTGCCGCCGACCCGTCGCTGAGCGCCCTCCCCGATCTCGCCGCCGCCGAACGCGCGCTCCGCCAGGCGGAGGCGGACGCCCGCAACCTCGAGGAGACCCACCGCCTCGTGCTCCAGGCGGCGCAGGCCGTGCCCGACGAGATCGCGTCAGCGCGCACGGCGCTGCGCCAGGCCTCCGTCACGCGCGAGCACCTCGACGCCGCCGACGCCGCGCGGCTGGGCACGGAGCTCCACGCCATCGACGGCGAGCTGAACCGCATCGAGACGGATGCTGCCCGCCACCCCACCCGCACCGTCGACGCCATCGCGCGCCTGCGCAGCCGGCTCGACCTCGCCCTCGGCGACGCCCGCACCTCGCAGCAGCGACTGCGCGGGGCGCGAACCGCCCTCCCGGGCACCCTCGCCGCCGCGCGCGGCGCACTGGCGCAGGCCGAGGCATCCGTGTCCCGTTCCCGTGCCGGGGCCGACGCACGCTCACGGCTGCTCTCGGCCCAGCGCGAACTCGCCCGAGCGCGCCAGGCGCAGGACCCGGTCGCCGCGCTCGACGCCGCACGCCGTGCGATGCGCGACGCCGAGGACGCGAAGGCGCTCGCTGACTTCGTCCGCCAGGCGGGCCCGCTCGGATAAGGGACGGCCGCAAGACCCACCGCTATCGTGAACCCCATGAGCGACGGGGCGACTCAGAGACCGAACCGCGTGCTCGCCGGGGTGGGGCGGATTCCGGCGACACTCACGATGATCGCGCTCGTCCTGGTGACGGGCGTCGTGTGGCAGGGACTGTGGCAGCCGTTCGAGGATTCCGAGGTCTTCGACGCCGTCGCCTACGGGCTCCCCGCGTTCGAGGCCGGCCGGTGGTGGACGCCTCTCACCGGCACGTTCTTCGTCAATGCGCCGTGGGTCTACCCGTTCACGCTCGCGAGCTTCGTCGGCATGGCGTACCTCGAGTTCCGGCGCGGGTGGCGCGTGGCTCTCGCCTACTACTGGGTCGGCCAGCTGTTCGCGATCTTCGCGACCGCTCTCGTGCTGTGGGGGTGCTCGGGGATCGCGTCGTGGGGCTGGGCGCAGACCCAGGCCGCGGCACTGGACGTCGGCCCGTCGGGCGGCACGTTCGCCTGCATCGCCGCGGCCGTCGGGCTGCTGCGGAGCCCCTGGCGGGTCCGTGCATGGCTGGTGCTGCTCGGCTACGTGTTCGTGGCGATGCTCTTCTGGGGCACCCTCGCCGACCTCGAGCATCTGCTCGCGGTGCTGCTCGTGCTGTTCGTCGACCGATCGCTGCGCGTCCAGCGCACCACGATGCGCGAGCAGCGGCTCATCGCCTTCATCGCGGTGCTGGTGCTCGGCGCTGTCGAGGTCATCACGATCCTCGTGCCGACGGACGGCCCCTTCGGCTCCACCGAACCCGCCTCGGGCGGCTTCTGGGACTTCGCGATCGACGTCGTGATCATCCTCATCATCGCCAACGGACTGCGACGCGGGCGCCGCTGGGCCCGGGTGCTCGCCATCATCCTGGCCGTCCTCAACGTGCTGACGGCGCTCCTCGTCGGGGTGGCCATCATCATCGCCTCCGAGGCCCAGGTCGAGGCGGCGATCGACGGCGAGACCGAGTTGGCCCTCGCCAGCGGCGCGATGTGGCTGCTCATGCTCATCTACCTGATCTGGGTGCGGCGGGCGTTCCGGGCCCGACGCCGGTCGCGCATCGGCCTGCAGCCCTCCCCGGGTGTCGAAGACGTGAAACGGATGCTGCGCACCCACGGCGGCGGCACCCTCTCGTGGATGACGACCTGGGAGGGGAACACCTACGCCCGCACCGCCGACAGCATCGTCGCGTACCAGCGACGTGCGGGCGTGGCACTGGCCCTCGCGGACCCGATCGGTCCGGACGCCTCGCGCGCGGCAGCCGTCGAGGAGTTCATCCACGATGCCGAGCGGGCGGGACTGATCCCGTGCTTCTTCAGCGCCGACGAGGCTACGCGGGCCGCGGTGCCGGCCTCGTGGCGCAGCTTGGTCGTGGCCGACGACACGATCGTGGACCTTCCCGGTCTCGAGTTCACCGGCAAGCGGTGGAACTCGGTGCGCTCGTCGCTGAACCGGGCGGGCCGGGAGGAGATGACCTTCCGGATGACCCACCTCAAGGAGGAGTCGTGGGGCGTGCAGCAGCAGTTGCGGGCGATCTCCGAGATGTGGGTGGGTGACAAGGGGCTGCCCGAGATGGGGTTCACGCTCGGCACGCTCGTCGAGGCGGAGGACCCGGAGGTGCGTCTCGCCCTCGCGCTCGCCCCCAACGGCGACGTGGACGGGTTCCTGTCGTGGCTGCCCGTCTACGGCTCCGCGGGCGCCGTGCGGGGGTGGACCCTCGATCTCATGCGGCGCCGCGAAGGCGGCTTCGGGCCGGTGATGGAGTACCTCATCGGATCGTCGGCGAGGCTCTTCTCGGAGGAGGGCGCCGAGATCATGTCGCTGTCGGGCGCACCCCTCGCCCACGACTACCCTCCGGATGCCGGCATGATCGCGGCGCTCAGCGACAAGCTCGCCGACGCGCTCGAGCCGGTGTACGGGTTCCGGTCGCTGCACCGCTTCAAGGAGAAGTTCCATCCGCGATACGAGACCATGTACCTGCTGTTCCGCGACGAGAGCGACCTGACGCGCATCGGCGGAGCCCTCACTCGGGCGTTCCTGCCCGACGCGACGCTGCGTCAGTTCGCAGGGGCGGGACTCGAGCTCGTGCGCGGCGACCGGGACTGAGGCCCCGCGGCCGCGGCACCGGTCAGCAGAACTTCACGGCGGGGTAATCCGAGTTCACGACGGGGAAACCCCCCGCCGGACGGGAGTTCCTAGCCTCGAGTCATGATGACCGCGGCGGCACCGCGCGTGCAGTGGATCGACATCGCCAAAGGGGTGGCGATCGCGTTGGTCGTGCTCCATCACAGCCTGCAGTTCCTCGAGGCGTACGGCTGGGTGGCCGGACCGCTGCAGCGCGCCGACACCGGCCTCACGACCATGCGCATGCCTCTCTTCTTCGCCGTCTCGGGCCTGTTGGCGGCCGGAGCGATCCGCACGCTGCCGTTCGGACGACTGTGGCGTCGACGGCTGTTGCTGCTCGCGTACCTCTACGTCCTCTGGGGACTCGTCAGGGCTGTGTGGTTCTCTCTGGTGCCGTGGCCGCTCGAGCCGCTCGATCCGTGGATGCAGTTCCTCGTCTCACCGGTGCAGCCTTGGTCGGGCCTCTGGTATCTGTATGCCCTGGTGCTGTATTCCGCAGCCGCGTGGGCTATGCGACGGTTACCGGCGTGGCTCCAGCTGACGTTCGCCGGTGCGGTGTCGGTGCTGTTCGCGAGCGGAATCATCCAACTCGGCACCGGGTACACCTGGCGTTCGATCGGCACGTACTTCTTCTTCTTCGTGTTCGGAATGCACGGTCGCGAGCTCCTGCTGCGGTGGGCGGAGCGCGTCACCTGGCCGCTCGGCATCGGGGTGTTCGCGGGGTACGGCGCGCTCACGCTCGGACTGAGCTTGGTGCCGTCGTCGGTGCGATGGGCTGCGACACTTCCCGTCGCCGTGCTCGGCGTCGCAGCGGGAGTCGCTCTGGCCGTGATGCTGTCGCGCATACCCGTCGCAGGGAATGCGGCCCAGGGACTCGGGGCGCGCACGCTGCCGGTCTACGTGTTGCACGTGCTCGTGATCTCGGCCCTCGCCCCGTTGATCCCGGTGGCCGCGCTCCCGACCGCCGCGGTCGCGGTGGGGCTCGCAGCGGTGGCGATCGCGGTCGCTCTCGCGCTCTACGCGGCCGTGGGCCGCGTGCCGGGCCTGTTCAGCCTCCCGCCGGGGATCCCGCCGCTGCCGCGGGCAGAACCCGCCGCGGACTGACGGCCTCCCGTCCGCCGCGCCCGAGACCGGTGCAGAGCTGAAGGTCTGCTGCTCGAAGTCGGCCGAGCAGCCGTGTTCAGTTGCGGATGTTCAGCGACACGGTGGGAGAGGTCCCCACATTGCCCGCGGCATCCGTCGCCTTCGCGACGACCGCGTACGTGCCGTTGGGGTAAGAGCGGGAGTCGAGCAACGCGCGCCAGGTTCCGTCTGACTGCCGCACGGCCGTCCCGAGACGCGTCGAGCCCGACCAGTAGGCCACCGAGACCACGCCGCCGTCGTCGGACGCGGTAGAGGTCACCGCGACGAGGCCTGAGACCGTGCTGCCCGAAGCGGGCGCCGTCACAGTGACGGACGGAGCCGTGCGATCCGGCGTCGGGGTGGGAGTCGGGGTCGGAGTCGGGGTCGGAGTGGGAGTCGGAGTGGGAGTCGGGGTCGGAGTGGGGGTGGGGGTGGGCGTCACTCCTCCCGCGGGGGCAGTCGAGGCGAGATACCCGTAGAACCGACCCGCCACGGGCGACAGCGGATCCCCCGCGAACCGATGGCCACGGGTCGCCGCGAGGGCGGCCTGCCCGATCACCGTGGCGCGCACCTGCGCGGGGGTCCCCGTGCAGTCACCGGCCGCGAGGCAGTCCAGCACGACGCCGCTGAGGGCCGCGGCCGACATGCTCGTGCCCGACTGGATGTAGCCGTACCGGTTGCCCTTGGTCGTCGTGTAGGGGCACATGCCGGGCGCGGCGAGGGTGTGAGCCTGATCCGCCGTCGCGACGGCGAAGTTCGAGTTCGCCGACGGGCGGTCGTCGATCGTCGAGACGGCGCACGGCGCGGTGCCGAGCCCGCCCGGTCGGCCGTCGTAGTCGGCGATGTTCGTCGCGGTCAGCACCTCGTCGTAGGAGGCGGGCACGAACTTCGCGAGATCCGTCGTCGAGTTCGCCGCGGATGCGACGATCACAAGCCCCTGCTGACTCAGGGCGCAGATCGCCTGGTGCAGGACGTCTCCGTCGGTGAAGCCGCAATCGCCGTCGTCCGCGCCGCTGGTGGCGAGGCTCATGTTCACGACTTCGATCCCGAGGCGCTGCGCGTTCTGCGAGACCCACTCGACGCCGCACAGCAGCGACGAGAGCGTCCCGACGTTCTTCGCGTCCATCACGCGCACCGAGTAGACGGGCGCCCCCGGTGCCACGCCCACGGTACCGATGCCGTTGTCGTAGGCGGCCATGTAACCGGCGACGGCGGTGCCGTGCCCGTTGCCGTCGCTCGCGTCGAGTCCCGGCACGCAGCCGACGGAGCCCGCCAGGTTGTAATCGACGTGCGGGCTCACCCCGGAGTCGATCACCGCGACGGCCGGCCCGTCCCAGTCGGTCACGCCGTCTCCCGCATCGACCGGGGTCTCATCGGCCTCGACCGATCTCACGTGCGGCGGGACTGACTGCGCCATCCCCTGGAAGGTCACATCCGGGCTGACGGCCTCGACGCGGAGATCGCGGACGAGCGCGGTCGCCTCGCGCGCCGTGAGCTCGACGACGAAGCCGTTGATCGCCTCCGAGAATCGGCGATCGACATCGAGGCCGGCCGTCTTGGCGAGCGCGGCGGCATCCACTCCGTCCGCGACCGCCACGACGTACCGACCCGCGGGCAGCGGCGCGGCCACTGCGGCCGGCGATAAGGCCGCCGATGCCGCCGCGCCCAGTGCCACCGCGGCTACCAGCGCGAGCGCGGATCGCCGCGCCCACACCCCGCCGGAACTGGATGAGGGACCGCTCATGATCTGGCTCTTGCGGCGGGCACCCGCGTCTTCACGGGAGAGGCGGCGCGCCGCGAACGGGACCGGAAGTCCCGGTACGCGGTAAGGGTCTGAGACGCGATCGCATCCCAGTCGAGTGCGGAGAGGTCGACGGCGGCAGGACGGTCGTCGCGGGTGGCCCACGCGACGGCGTCGTGCAGGTCGGCGGCATCCAGCTCGCCGTCGTAGAGCCGCACCCAGCGGTCGCCGAGCTGCGCACGCAGCTCCCTCATCGCACCCAGGTCCGGCACCAGCACCGGCCGGTCGGCCGATGCCGCGAGGATCGCGGAGCCCGAGTTCTGGATGCGCGAGTACGGCAGCACGACGAGGTCGGCCGCGGCCAGGGTCGCCGCCAGCTCGTCGTCCGGGAGGAAGCGCAGACGGAGGACGATGCGCGGGTCTTCCCCCGCCGCCTCGCGGATCTCCGCCTCGAGCTCGGCCGGCGACGCGGATCCGGCGATCAGCAGCACCGCATCCGTCGGCAGCGAGCGGAACACCCGGATCAGGTGCGGGATGTTCTTGTAGGCGCGGATCTGCCCGACGGTCGCCACCACCGGCCCGTCCTGCGGCAGCCCGAGAGCAGCTCGCGCCTGCTCGCGGGGCACGCCGAACCCGTAGTCGTCACGGTAGTGACCGTGCGGGGTGACGGCCGCGGGCACCTCGTGGAGTCCGGGATACGCCTCACGCGCGGCCTCGACCCCCTGCTCGGTCAGGCCGATGATGCCGTCGACGTTGCGCAGGAGCAGCCGTTCGGCGGCACGGCGGATGGGCGCCGATGACCGCTCCTCGTGCGAGGTGACGTTGTGCACCGTCCACACCAGCACCGTCCCCCGAGGTCGCACGATCCGCAGCGCGCCGTAGAACAGCACCAGTCGCGCGACGTGGATCGCGCGCCGCGAGCCCGACAGGAACGACAGATCCGGCCAGTGCAGATGCACGACATCGGTCGGCTCGATCAGCAGGCGCCAGTAGCTGAGATCGCTCACCCTTGCGCCGCGCCGCTGGAGGGCCCGATACAGCGTGCCGTTGTAGGGATTTGCCGCCTCGGTGCGGAACGCGGGCTCCGCCTGCACGCGCAGCGGTCGCGGGACCGTCGCCGGCTCGCGGCCGAACAGTGTGCGCTCCGCCGCGGGGTATCCCCGTCGCCAGGCCCGGCGATGCGTCCACGTGTCACGCCAGGTACGCCTGCGCGATCGCGATACGGCCTCCAGCGCCGCGCGGACGCCCGCGCCCGCCTGCAGCAGCAGCACGCCCCACAGCGCGGGAAGGGCGGGCCACACCAGCCGCAGGTAGGTGACCTTGCCCGCCATGACCATCGCCATCTTGCGTCCGGTGGATCCGGTCGATCCGCCGACGTCGTGCCGGATCACGGCCTCGGGCACGATCACGGGGCGCAACCCCTGGGAGCGGGCGCGCGCCGAGAACTCGGCGTCCTCGCCGTAGAGGAAGAACCGCTCGTCCATGCCGCCGACGGCGTCCCAGTCCCGACGGCGCGCGAGCATGAGGCATCCGGTGATCACGGGGACCTCTCGGACGGTGTCGCGCTGCCACGCGCCGAGCGACTCCGGATCGAACAGCGGCGAGCGCTTGAACAGCGTGCTCAAGCCTGTCGCGAACGACGTCAGCGACCACAGCGTCGGCGCGCCCCAGCAGGAGGAAGGGTCGAGCGATCCGTCCTCGCCCACCGTGCGGCCCCCGTAGACGCCGTTCTCGGGGTGCGCTTCGGCGAAGGCCACGAGCGCCTCCAGCGATCCTGGGAACACGCTCGCGTCGGGGTTGAGCAGCAGGATGTAGTCGGCGACGGATGCCGCGACCCCGCGGTTCACACCGCGCGCGAATCCGATGTTCTCGCCGATGTCCACGATGGTGACCGAAGGATGCGCGGCGGCGATCGCACCGGCGCTGCCGTCGCTCGAGCCGTTGTCGACAAGGATCACCGACAAGCCCGGGATCCGCTGGTCCAGAACGCTGGACAGACACTCGATGGTGCGCTCGCGCGTGTTGTAGTTCACCACGATGACATCCACGGTGAGGGAGCTCATGCGACGCCCCACCCGCCAGCGGGCGCCGGGATGCGTCCGGGCTCGGCGCCGGCGAAGCCGGGCTCGGAACCGGGACGCCACCCGATCACCTTTGCCGGCACCCCACCGACGATCGCGTCCGACGGCACGTCCTTCGTGACCACCGCTCCGGCCGCGACGATCGCCCCATCGCCGATGGTGACGCCCGCGAGCACCACGACGCCGGCGCCGAGCCAGGTGCCCGATCCGATCACGATGTCCTTCTCGACCTTGTCCTGGTCCATCGGCGCAGTCCCCCGGACGATCCCGTAGTTCGACGCGGTGATCGTCACGCGCGGCGCCAGCAGCGCCTTCTCGCCGAAGATCACGCGGCCGGTGGAGTTGCCCGCCCAGATCGTCGAGTACTCGCCGATATGGGTCCCCGCCCCGATGACGATGCGCTCCGCGTTGCGGAACGACACGTTCGGGGCGAACGACACCCCGGGGCCGCGGGTGAGCCGGCGCACCTGGGACACGTGGGCGTAGCCGTAGAAATGCAGGATGCGCAGCCCATGCAGGTAGAGACGCGGGTCCACGAGCGAGCCGATCGCCCGCAGCGTCCGTCTCATGCCGCGGCCTCCTGTCCGTCGGCAGCGGATGACGCCGGCTCGACAGCAGGGGCGGCTGCGACACGCACCGGACCCGCCCCCGCGAGGACGCCCTCCACCCGGTCCGCGATGCCCTCCACGTCCAACTCTTCGCGGCTGACGACGGTGACCGCGAGGTCGTCGACGTAGACGGTCGCGAACACCGAGATCTCGCTGCGGGGATCGCCCGCGGGCAGGATCGCGACATGATTGACGCGCGCGTCGCCGAACCACCGGTACGACTCGGCGAGCGGCATGAGCGTGGCGTAGCCGGCGAGGCGTCCGTCCGATGGCGGCTCGTCCTCTCCGCGCGCCACGGTCCTCACCAGCTGCCGCACCGCGGCCACCCGCTCGGCCAGGGTGGCGCCCGGCTCGCTGTGGGCCCGGGCCATCGAGACGTGGTTGCGGACGTCGCCGCCGACACCCTTGCGCCGTCGCGACACCGGCACCAGCACGTCGATCCCGCGGTCGTCATCGTCGACGGCGCCCATCGCGGCCGCCACCACCAGATCGTTCAGCGAGCCGCGCAGCTTCGCGGCCTGCCGTGCCGCCGGCGACGCAGCGACTTCGAAGATCACCGGCCGAGTGGCCGGCAGCATGGCCGCTCGCAGGCCCCTCCGCCGGATCACGTACTCCTTGACGAACCAGGCGTCACGCGACGCGACGCGCTTGGCGCGCTTGAGCACGGGCTTGCGCCAGTACTCGCGCCAGAGACCGCCCGCAGAGGCCGACCTGGCTCGATAGTCCCGCAGCGCCTGCAGGGGCACCGCCCACGCCGACCGCGGCGGCACGCCGGTCGGCTCGAGCACGAACTCCGGGTCCGGGGCGAGCGGCTCGTCACCCGTCACGCGTTGGATCACGCTGAAGCCCCACTGACCGTCGCCGACGACGTGGTGCATCCTCGCGCCCAGCGCGATCTCCCCCGTCGTCAACACCGTGAAGCGCATGTCCCACAGCGGGCGGTCCTGCGCCAGCACGGGCTTGTCGAATCCGGCGAGGGTGCGCACGGTCGTCGAATCCAGGGCCGTGGGGGTGTCGAAGAACTCGACGTGCTCGCGAGGATCGAAGTCGGGATCGGGTACCCATGCGGGCGTCGTGAGACCGAGCGGTGAGCGCAGCAGCTTCATGCCGAACTCCGGTACCCGCGCGAGCGAATGCCGCAGCTGTGCGTGGATCCGCTCTCGATCGAGAGTGCCGTCGGGGCGCAGATATCCGGCTCCCTCGATGGTGAGCACTGCGCCGGTGTGCATGGCCTCGTAGGCGATGCTCGATCCGATGTTCTGCTCGTCGAGGGTGCGGACCATGTCGATCCGAACGCCCGGGACGGGGGCGATCGTGGTGCCGTCGGACACCACAGGCGATGCGGTCGTCATGCGAGCGCTCCTTCCATTCGCAGGGTGGGCATGCCGTCAGGGCTCCAGGGCGGGACGAAGCGCTCGCCCACGATCGGCGCGCGGCGCACTGCCCACGCGCCGGCGAAGATCCCCCCGAGCAGCGCCCGCTCGTGCTCGAAGGCGCGTCCCTGGCGGCGGGCGCGGGCGATCCGCGCCACGGTGCGACGGGTGAGGGTCCAGCCGATGCGCACGCCGAACCGCGGGTCCCGTCGCAGCCACTTGCCGACCAGGGCGCCCAGCCCCAGCCCGTAGCCGCGATGCAGCTCCACGTACGCGGCGCCGACGCGCGTGTTGGCGTGCAGGACGACGCATTCGGCGGAGTGCACGACGTGCGCGCCCGCGCGCAGCAGCCGGATGAAGATGTCGAGGTCCTCGGCACCGGCCAGCCGCTGGCCCGCACCCATGAGATCGTCGAATCCCCCGAGCCGCAGCAGCACGTCGCGGCGGAACGCCATGACCGCACCATGCCCGGCATCGAGCCCGCTGATCGCCGTCTCGTACCGTGCGGGCCTGTCGTAGGGCGCATCGGCCGACGAGGTGTGATCGAGCATGCGTCCGGTGACCGCCGCGACGCGGTCGTCGGCGAACGGCACGATCAGGTGCTCGATCCACCCCTCCGTGGGGCGGCAGTCGTCATCCGTGAAAACCACGAGGGGACGCGTCGCGGTGGTGATTCCGGCGTTGCGCGCGACCGACAGGCCGCGCCCCGCGCGGGTGGAGGCGACGCCCGCGTCCGTGGCGACATCCCTCGTCTCGGCGGTGTCGCTCGCACTGTCGACGACCAGGACATCGGCCTCGGCGGGGGTCGAGGAGAGGATCGCGGCGAGACCGTCGCGCAGCATCTCCGACCGGTTGCGCGAGCAGACGATCACCGTGACATCAGACGGGGATGGCATCGGGCACCCCCTCCGACACGGCGACCGCGTCGCGGTACGCCTGGACGAGGCTCTCGGCCGCGGCATCCCATGTCAGTTCGCCCGCGTGCGCGAGCGCGTTCCCGCTCAACCGGGCGAGTTCCGACCGGTCCGCGGCGAGGCGGTCGAAGTGTGCGCACAGCGTCGCCGCGTCTCCGGGCGCATGAAGCAGGCCGTGCACGTCGTCGTCGATGACGGCGCCCGCCGCCGTCGAGACCAGCGGGACCGCGCCCATCGCCTGCGCCTCGTAGGTGACCAGGGCGCTTCCCTCCTCGAGGGTGGGGAGCACCAGGACGTCGGATGCGGCGAGCGCTGCCGGCACGTCGTCGCGGAATCCGACGACGCGCACGCTCGGGTGGTCGAGCCGGTCGCCCAGATGTGCGGCGTAGCCGGGCAGCATCCTGCCGACGACCGTGAAAGTCCCGCGCTGCGACGCCGACGATGCGAGCCACGCATCGAGCGCGTGGTGCAGGCCCTTGCGGGGCTCGGCGAGTCCGACGTATACGGCACGGAGCGGGCGCGCCTCGGCGCTGCGGACCGCGGCGCGACGGGTGCCCGGGCGATACCCGTAGCGATGGCGGAACACCCGGCGCGGGTCGAATCCCTGGGCGATGAAGGAGTCCGCGACGGCCTCGGAGGGCGCGAGCACGCCCGTCGCAGCATCCCACTCCGCCTGCTCCATCGCGAGGTGCGCGGTGTTCTCGGTATGGGCGGTGCGATCGGCGCCGGTCAGCCCCAGCCGCTCGATCTCGGCCGACACGACGTCCCACGCGTGCCGCGTGTGCGTGTTCGGCGCCTCACGCACCGCCGCGATCCCGCGGGTGCGCGCCTCAGTGGCCGTGAGGCCCGGGGCGAGGGGCCACAGGTGCACGACGTCCACCGGGGTGCGACGCAGCACCGCGCGCGCGACGCCGTCATGCCAGCGGAAGGCGCGTTCGCGCCCGACGGCGCGGTGCGGGATGCGCGTGGGGCCGACCGCGAGCGAAGTGGTGACGGATGCCGCACCCTCGACGGGACGGCCGACACTGCCGGCGACCACATGGACTTCGAGGCCGGCGCGGATGAGCGAATCGGCCTGGTTCCACGCGGTCCAGCCGATCCCCGGCGCGCCGATCGCGTGCGGAAAAGACAGAAGCACCCGCATGAGCCCCCCAGTCGGCCAGCGGCGAGGGCGATCCCTCGCCCCGTTGCATGAGCCCAGGGTGTTATGCCGTCACCCGTCGGCGCAAGGCGTTCTGCGATCTCCCACCCAACTGTCGCAAGGCCTTAACATCCCCGCAATCTGCGAGCGGGTCCCGCGCCGCAGGATGAACGTGAGGTCATCGTCCGGATTGGGTCGGACGACCCTTCTCGCCACGGCGGCATGCGACATCTATCTCGCCCGCTGGGGGTGAGGAGGGGAGTTGGCAGCATGGACGTTCCCAAGTACCTACAGGTTCTCTGGCGCAGCAAATGGTTCCTGCTGGTGGGGGCAGTGGTGGCCGCGATCGCGGCGTTCTTCGCCGGATTCACCATCATCGACGGCAAGGTCACCTCTCGCGCGGTGCAGTCCTATACCGCTGCGACAACCCTGCTGGTCGCCGGCGAGAGCGACAACATGTACCAGGCGGTCGTGCCCGGCCAGCCGCTGGTGGAGGGCCAGACGCAGCCCGAGACGGTCGACCTCACCTCGAAGGCGATCCTCTACGCGTACCTCATCAGCGGCCTCGACATGCGGGGCGAAGTCGAGGATCAGATCGGCGTGTTCAGCGACGACGAGTCCCTCACCGCTCTGCGTCGCACCACGCAGCCGGGCGGCGACGAGTCGTTCCCCGGTCGCTATGTGCTGCCGATCCTGTCCGTCGTCGGCACGTCGCTGAACCCCGATCGGGCCGAGGAGATCGCCGACACCGCCGCCGATCTGTTCCTCGCCCAGGTGGTGGCGGAACAGGATGCCGCCACCCTGCCCGATTCCGACCGGGTCGTGGTGAGCGTGCTCGACCGCGCGCCCGCCACGGAGGTGGAGGGGAGCAACCCCGCCATCCCGATCGTGATCACGTTCCTGGGCGTGTTCCTCCTGTTCGTCGCCGCGGCCTTCATCCTCGCCGGCGTGCGGGCGGGCAGGTCGAAGAGGAATCGACCGACGCCTTCGGGCGGCCCGGCCGCCCCGGAACCGGATGCCGAGGACGCAGAGCACGTGGATGCGGACTCCGGCGAGCTCTTCGACCCTCTCGCGGACGCACCACTCGGTGCGCCAGTCGACCCGTCACCCGATGGCGATCGTGTCCGGTCGCGACGCGGAGCACGCGAAACCGCGCCGGTCGAAGAGCCCGACCCCGCCTACACCGGCTGACCACGGGTCGCCATGTCGAGTTCCGCCGCACCGCCCGCCGCCCCGGCCGAGATCGTGCCGGCGGACGGCGATGCGCCGCCGGCTGCCGGCCCGCCGGCGGGACGGGTCCGTGTCGTCCTCGGGGCCATCGCACTGGCGGCGATCGCGATCGCCGCCGCGGTACTGCTTCCCCCGCTCATCGGCGGCGCACTCCTGCTCACGGTCGCGCTCCTTTATCTGGCGCGGCGGATCGTGTTCTCGTGGGTCGGCGGGCTCGGCATCCTCGTGGCCGTGGTGATGTTCATCCCGGTTCGTCGGTACGCCCTCCCGATCCCCTTGCCGTTCCAGCTGGAGCCCTACCGCGTGGTGCTGATCCTGCTGCTGCTCGCCGTCGCGGTCGCACTGGTCCTCGATCGGGGGAGGCGCTGGCAGCCGGTGGCGTTCGGCTGGCCGATCGGGATCTTCGTGGCGACACTCGTGATCTCGATCCCGGCGAACGGAACCGCGCTCGTCGAGCAGGGCCTCGCCTCCACCGCCGTCGGCGCGCTCCTGAACTACGCGATCCTCCTCTCGGCGTTCTACATCGTGCGGCAGCTGCTCACGACCGAACGGATCGTGATGGGCCTCGCGACGGCGCTGGTCTGGTGCGGCGTCGCGGTCGCCTTGTTCGCGGTGTTCGAGCGCGTCACGCGGGTCAACGTGTTCTGGCGGCTCGCGACCTTCCTCCCCCTCGACATGATCGCCGACGAGGGATCGGACTTCCGCGCCGGCGGCTATCGGTCGTACGCGTCCTCGCAGCATCCGATCGCACTGTCGGTCATGCTCTGCATCCTGATCCCGCTCGCGATCTACCTAGCCGTGTACGCGAAGCGCCCGGTGAACGGCTGGTCGCGGCGCATCGTGTACGGCCTCGCCGCGGCCGCCCTGCTCATGGGCGTGCTGGCCGCTGTGTCCCGCACCGCCGTGGTGGTGCTGGCGATCATGACGCTGATGACTCTCATCCTGCGCCCTTACCTGGGCCTCACCCTCATCGCACTCGCCCTGCCGACCGTGGTCATCGGCTTCCTCGCACTCCCCAAGGTGTTCGACACGCTGTTCGCGTCCTTCCTCGACCTGGACGCGCTCATCGCGTCGCAGAAGACCTCGCCCGGCTGGGGCGGGGCCGGACGCCTCGCGGATCTCGAACCCGCGCTCGCCCAGGTGGCGGTGCACCCGTTCTTCGGGACGGGCGTCGGCAGTCGCATCGTGGTCGGCGAAGAACGCAATGCGTTCATCCTCGACAACCAGTTCCTCGGCACTCTGATGGAGGTCGGTGCGGTCGGCGTCCTGGGGCTCGTCGCGCTCGTCGTCGTCCCCACCATCATGCTGCTGCGATTCTCGTTCATCACCGCCCGCACCGAACCCCGCTACGCGTTCCTCGCGTTCGCCCTCTCGGTGTCGGCGGCCGGCTACACCGCGGCGCTCTTCTTCTACGACGCGTTCGGCTTCTACCAGACGGTCTTCGTCTTCTTCTTCCTGCTCGCGATCGGCGCCTGGCTGCTCACCGCGAGTCCCCCCGCCCTCGCGGCGAACGCGATGCGCCGCGACGCGGCATCCACCCGTCAGAGCGCACCACCCGTCATCCAGGTCCAGGAGGTGCGCCCATGAGCGTCCTGAGCGTCGTGATCCCCGCCCACGACGAGGGGCCGCTGCTGCGGCGACACCTCGAGCGCGTCCTGCGCGGCGCCGCTCCCGGCGAGTTCGAGGTGATCGTCGTGGCCAACGGCTGCACCGACGACACCGCGAGCCAGGCTGCGTCGGTCCCCGGCGTCCGTGTCGTCGAGATCCAGGAGGCCTCGAAGATCGCCGCGCTCAACGCCGGCGACGCGGCGGCGACCGGATTCCCCCGGGTGTACCTCGACGCCGATGTCGAGATCTCGGCTCGCGCGCTGCGGGCCGTCGCCAAAGCTCTGTCGGACGCCGCCGGTCCGCTCGTGGCGGCACCGACGTTCAACGTCGACTCGTCGCGCAGCACGTTCGCGGTCCGGGCGTTCTACCGCGTGTGGGAGCTGTCGGACTACCGGAGCAGCGGTCACGTCGGCTCCGGCATCTACGCCGTGAACGAGTCGGGACGAGCGCGCTGGCAGGCCTTCCCCGAGGTGATCGCCGACGACAGGTTCGTGCAGCAGCAGTTCCAGCCGGAGGAGCGGTTGAGCCTCGACGGGCATTCGTTCACGATCGCCGCCTCCGCCGACATGGCCACCCACATCCGGCGCGGAGCGCGCATCGCGCGGGGCAATCGCGAACTGCCGCTGCAGCTGCAGCGGGCCGCGCACGACCCGGCGGTGCGCCGCTACTCACGTCTGCTGCGCCGCGTCGCCGCGTCGCCGGGCCGCTGGATCGACCTGCCCTTCTACGTGTACGGGTACGGGATGACCACGCTGCGCGGGCGACCGGCGTCTGCACCGGCGGCATGGTCCCGCGACGACTCGATCCGGCAGGCGGAACGCGTGTGACGTCGGCGCCGTCGAACCTGAGCCACCGCGCCTCGCGCGGTGCGGCGGTCACCGCCGGCGGACTCTGGATGCGCACCCTCCTGCAGCTCGTCTCGACGATGGTCCTGGCTCGGCTTCTCGAGCCTGCCGACTTCGGCCTGGTGGCGATGATCATGGCGATCGTAGGCGTCGCCGATCTCGTCCGCGACTTCGGACTGACCGGAGCGATCCTGCAGGCACGTGATCTGACGACGCGCCAATGGTCGGGGCTGCTGTGGTTCTCGGCCGCACTCGGCGCGGGACTCATGGTCGCGGTCGCCGCCTGCGCACCGCTGATCGCGGCGCTCTACGGCGAGGACCGGCTCGTGATCCTCACCCTCGCGATCGCCCCCACGCTGCTGCTCAACGGCATCGCGATGCCGATGCAGGCGGCCGTACAGCGACAACTGCGCTTCGGCACCCTCGCGATGATCGACATCGCGTCGATGGCGGCCGGCGTGGTGCTCTCGGTCGTCGCGGCGCTGCTCGGCTGGGGCGTCTGGTCGCTCGTCGTCCTCGCAGGCGCGGGTCAGATCTATCGCCTGGTCGCGTTGTGGATCGCCGCGAAGCCCCGGTGGGGCGTGCCGCGGATCGGTCGCGACATCCGTCCGTTCGTCAGCACGGGCGGAAGCATCTTCGGCGTGCAGCTCCTGAACTACGCGGCGCGCAACCTCGACAACGTGATCATCGGCCAGCAGCTGGGATCGGCGGCCCTCGGGCAGTACTCGCGCGCGTACTCGCTGTTCCTGCTGCCCCAGCAGCAGCTCACCGCACCGCTCGGCCGCGTCGCCCTCCCCGTGCTCAGCCGACTCCAGGACGACGCCGAGCGCTATCGCCGCTACGTCCGGGGGGCGTTCACCGTCATCGGCTACCTCGCACTCACGGCGTACGCTGTCGCGGCCGCCGTCGCACATCCGCTGATGCTCGTGCTGCTCGGTCCCGGCTGGGATGCCGCCGCCGACGTGTTCGCCCTGCTGGCGATCGCGGGAGTGGCTCAGGCGGTGGGCAACGTGCAGGGCTGGATGTACATCAGCCTCGGCCGAGCTCACCGGCAGTTCGTGTACTACCTCATCACCCGACCTCTGGTCATCGCGTCCTTCTTCGTCGGCATCTGGTGGAACGGCATGAACGGGCTCGCACTTCTCTACGGTCTCGTGACGGTCGTCCTGCTGGTGCCCGGCTTCATCGTCGCGATCCACGGCACCTTTGTGCGCGGCTGGACCGACATCGCCGTGCCGCTCGCACGCCCGGCGCTGGTTGCGGCCGGGGCGTTCGGCGCGGCCGCCGGGATCACGATGGTCGTCTCGAGCTGGCCGGCGATCCTGCAGGTCGTCGCCGGCGCCCTGGGGGGGCTCGCCGTTCTGGCGGTCGCGTGGCTCGTGCCCGCGGTGCGCCGCGACTATCGGATGATGTTCGACTTCGTCCGGCAGGCGCGACGACCGGCAGCAGGGACCGGATCGGACGAGGCGCCGGCACCCACCGGCGATCTGCCCACCGATGCGGAAGCTGCGCAGCTCGGAGCCGACGAGATCTCCGCCGGCGAGCTGGAGGGGATGCTGCGCGAGGAGGACGATCGACGGCGGAGCCGACGATGACTCGGTTCGCGCGCGGGGTCGCCGTCGGTGTGGCGCTGACGCTGTCGCTGGCGGGCTGCGCGGCCGACGCCGAGCCCCCGCGAGCGACGCCGACGGTCAGCGCGTCCGCTGAGCCCGTCGCCGACTCGCTTGCCGTCGTGGGCGACTCGATGACGCTGGCCGCGACCGCCTGCGGTACGCCGGGCGCCTGCGTCGAAGCATCCTGGGCCGTCGGCACCGACCCCTCGGTGGGGTCGATCGCCGATCGGATGGCGGCGCTTTCCGGATCGCGCCCGGCGGTCGAGGCGATCGCCAAGCTCGGCGCGCGAGTGTCCTGGGCGCGATCGGCGGTCGACGCCCTCGCGGCCGATCCGCCCGACGTGGTGCTCGTGCTGCTGGGAGCGAACGACGCGTGCGCTCCGTCGACGGCCGAGATGACGTCGGCGGAGGACTTCGCCGCGGATTACACGCAGGTCCTCGCGGGAATCCGCTCCGCGGCTCCCGATGCGCGCATCGTCGCCTTCTCGGTCCCCGATCTGCTCCGGCTGTGGGAGCTGGGCCGCGCCGACCCCGAGATCGTCCGAATGTGGGATGAGAGCCCCGGGTGTCGTTCGCTACTCGCGTCGGCGGACTCGGATGCTGCCGCTGACGTCGATCGCCGTGCCTCGGTCGAGGCATTGGTCGCCGAGTACGACCTCGCGATCGAAGCCGCGTGCGCCGCCGCCGAGGGCTGCACGAGCGACGGCGGCGCGGTGCACGACATCCGTTTCGAGCCGGAGGACATCTCGGCCCTCGACCACTTCCACGCCTCGCGCGCGGGCCAGGCGACGCTCGCCGCCGGGGCCTGGACCATCGTCGAGGCCGCCCTCTCCGACTGAGGCAGTGCTCAGGCCGCGAGGTGCAGCGGCGGCGCCTCCACGGTGCGCACCTCGCGAACCGACGCTTCGTGGAGCACGCCTTCGTCGAGCTCTTCGGGCATCTGCATGAACGCGAGCCCGCGCCGCTCCATCTCGCGTGCGATCTGGATCTGATGGTCGTCGACATGCTCGCCGTAGCGTGCGAGGCGCGGCACCAGGACCGGGAACTTCCCCTGCTCGAACGCGGTGATCGCCGAGCCGGTGCCCGCGTGTGCGATCACGACGTCCGCTTCGCGAACAGCGGCGTTGAGCTCATCGTGCGGCACGCGGTCCCGGCCTTCGATGCCCCACCGTGAGACGTCTTGAGGGCCGGTCTGCCACAGCACGTCGTCGCAATCGGCAAGGAGCGGGACCACGGCGTCGAAGAGCCGGCTGAACCCGTAGCCCTCCTGCGTGCCGACCGTCACCACAGCACGCCGGAGGCGCCCGACCGCGCGCGACGGGGGCGGGGTCTTCGGCGCAACCGCGGCACTCGCCGCCGCGGCCTGCGCATCGGCCCTCACGAACCCGTCGTAGATCGAGCCCGCGTAGCGCCACCGGGCGTTCCGCCACGACGGGTACTGCGTGTAGGTGCGCACACCGTTGATCCCCTGGAGGATCCGCCCCGAGACGCTCGGACCGAGAGCGCGCGCGGCGCTTTCGATGTAGTGCGCCGCGGCGCCTCGCCGAGCAGCCATCGGCAGCACCGCGACGGCAGGGCTGGACCCGGTGCTGAACGCGCGATCGTATTCGTGCAGGTCGAGGACCTTCGCGGCAAGCGATCGCAGCCGCCACAGGTTTCGCAGATCCCGCGGGGCGACGAACGAGGTGTAGTGCACCTCCCGGTCCGCCAGCAGCGAGGTCGACAGCCCGTTCTCGAAGGTGATCCACACCTGATCCTCCGGAGCGACCCCGAGCCGGTCGGCGAGCGAGTAGAGCTGCTTCAGGTGCCCGCCGCCCGAGCACACCATCATCGTCTTGGCCATGTCGGCTCCCCTCCCGCGTCAGTACGCGCCGTCGTGTTTGAACATCTGGATCACCGTGCGCAGGATCAGGATCAGGTCGCCCGTGAACGACCAGTTCTCGACGTAGTAGAGGTCGATGCGCACACTCTCTTCCCAGCTGAGGTCGCTGCGCCCGCTGACCTGCCACAGTCCTGTCAGCCCGGGCTTCGAGAGCAGCCGGCGCGTCTCGTGACCCGCGTACTCGCGCACCTCGCTCGGCAGCGGCGGGCGGGGTCCGACGAGGCTCATGTCACCCCGGAGCACGTTCCACAGCTGGGGCAGCTCGTCGAGGGAGAAGCGGCGGAGGAATCGGCCGACAGGGGTCACCCGCGGGTCGTCCCTCATCTTGAACAGGACGCCGTTCCCGTCGCTCAGCGACTCGAGGCGGGCGAGCTGCGCCTCGGCATCGACGACCATCGAGCGGAACTTGTACATCGTGAACGTCGTCCCCCCCACGCCGACCCGTTCCTGCCGGAACAGGGCGGGTCCGCCGTCGCGCGTGCGGATGAGCACGGCGATGACAGCCAGCGCGGGCGCCAGCACGATGAGTCCGGCTGCGGTCGCGACGACGTCGAAGATGCGCTTGAGCGAATGGGCGAACCCCGAGTACTGGGGCAGCTGCACGTGCACCATCGGCAGTCCCGCGACCGGGCGCAGGTGGATGCGCGGCCCGGCGACATCCGTCAGCCGCGAGACCAGGATCAGCTCCGTCTTGGAGTTCTCGAGCGCCCACCCCAGCGACTTGATCTGATCGCGCCCACCGGGCAGATCCCCGGCGATCATCAGGGCCCGCGTCCTCGAGCCCTTCGTCGCCGCCACGACCCGCTCGAGGGGCACGCGGGGCAGGTGGGACAGCCGTTCCCGGACGTTCATCGGCGCCTCGCTCATCGGCTGCGTGAGCGAGATGGCGACCGGGCGGTAGCCGGCGGCGAAGTTCCGGTGGAGTTCCTCGACCGTGCGATCGACCTCTTCCGGCGATCCCACGACCATCGCCCCGGTCAGCGCCCGTCCGTCGTGCCGCAGCGCCATCAACAGCCGCCGCCAGATCAGGCGGTTCAGCAGCAGCAGTGCCCAGCCCAGGGGCATCGCTGCCGCGACGTACCCTCGCGCGAACTCGATCTGCCCGACGTAGCACACGATGGCCACACACCCGAACGCGACGAGGGTCGCGTTCGTGACGCGCTGGTACTCGGTCAGCCCCTGGCCGATGATTCTGCGAGCGCGGCTCTTGACCGCCCACAACGCGATCAGCCAGACCCCCGCCGTGGCGACCGCAGCGGCCGCGTAGCCGATGGCGTGCGCGGTCCAGTGGGCCGGTGCGCCGAACCTCACGAGGCTTGCGATCGCCAATGACAGCACGATCGCCGCAACGTCGCCGACCACGATTCCCGCGGTGAGCCGCTGGAACCACAGCAACGCGAGCGGCTGGCTCGGCACGGCGGCCGTGTCCGCGAAGGACGGCTCGACCCGTCCGTGTGCGCTTCGTCCGCCGACGAAAGCGCGTGAACCGGTGGAACTCATGGCGACCCCCAGTCTCATGAGTGAGAAGGGACGCCGATGGCCCAGGCTTGCCCTCCGAGGCCCAGTGCGGGGAGGGATGGAGCGTTGGTGGTGGAGCCGTGGTGCGTCGCTCGGGGGAGCGTGGGTCAAGGGTAGGGCCGACTCGGCGGTCGGCGCAGCCCCTTCCCGCCAGACTTCACAGGACCGGACTGAACTCTTCACCTCGGCGTAACAGTGCCGGCCGCAGCGCGAGATCCATCACGACGCGGTGCCGCGCGGACCAGCTGTTGCGCCGGACGAACTCCGCCCGCTCGATGTCGGATGCGCGGCCGAGGCTCAGCGCGGCGTCGACGAAGGGAGCCATCTCGGCCGTCGTCGGCGCGATCAGCACGCGGGGATCGATGCCGTGGATCGGTGGAAGGTCGATGGCGACCACGGGCAGTCCCGCCGCGACGTACTCGTACACCTTCAGCGGGCTCATCGCCTCGGTCAGCGGCGTGCGCCGGTGCGCCAGCAGCGACACGTCGCAGTTGCGAAGGGCCGCAACGAGTTCGGCCCGCCCCACGCCGGGATGGATGTGGACGTTGGGGATGGCGCGCAGCCCCGCCACATAGTCCGTCACCGGCGCCGGCCCCAGCAGTACGATCTGCAGGTGCGGGCGCTGCGCCGCGAGGACCGCTATCCCCTCCGTGTCGAGGCGCTCGTCGATCGTGCCGACGTAGATGGCCCGAGGGGACGGGATGCGAGCGAGCCAGTCGGGCACCGGGGGCACCGGTCCCGCCCAGTCGGCCGGCTCCACCCCGTTGGGCACCACAGCGTGGGGGCCCTGAGGGGCGATCCGGTCGATGATCTGCTGCGACACCGCCGCGACACCGATCTCGGCCTCGCTGATCCACCGGTAGGCCAGGCGGTAGGCCGGCCAGTACCGGCGGCGGCCGGAGTAGCTCAGCCAGTCGTCCCGACCGAAGTAGGTCACCGTCGAGGCCCACGCCATGGGGCTGAACGCCGCGACGAGGGGATTCGTCGTGATGACGGCGGGAGCGCGCAGCCCCAGGCGCCGTGCGTGCGCGCGCAGCTCCTCGTCGTATCGCCGGTACGCGCGGACGAGCCGCGGGATGGACAGTGGATCCGATCGGCTGAGACGCACCGGAGTGACGAGCTGTCGCCGCGGCGCCGCCGGGAGCTCGGGGTCGGTACCGCGGAGACTTCTCGCGATCACGCTCTGCCAGGAGCGGAACGGGTTCGCGACGAGCAGTCCATCGACCTCGTGCGAGGTCATCAGGGATTGCAGGATGCGATCGGGCGGGCGCATCATGCCCCGGCTCACGGCATCCGCATACGTCTCATACGAGAAGGTGAAGACGACGTCCCGGTGCGCCCCTCCACCCGTCACGGCACGAGCTCCCGGATCACCCGCGCCGGGGCGCCGACGGCGACGGTGCGCGCCGGGATGTCACGGGTGACGACGCTGTTGGCCCCGACCACCGCTCCCGCGCCGATCGTGACACCGGGCATGACGACCACGTTCTGGCCGAGCCAGGCCCCCCGCTCGACTCTCACGGGAGCGACGCGGACGAGGGGCTGGTCTCGGATCGGAGTGTGCGGATCGTCGAAGCCGTGCATGTGGTCGGAGATGTAGACGCCCCGCGCGAGCTCCACGGCCTCTTCGATCACCACCTCCCGCACAGCGGTGATCGAGGTCTGATTCATCCGCACGCGATCGTGGAGGTGGATCACCGGCCCGGGTCCGTCCAGCCTGGGCACCATGAACCACGACGACGGCCCGATCAGCACGTGGGAGCCCACACTGACCATCTGCGGATTACCTGCCCGGAACGGCAGCATGATGCGGCTCCCCGCGCCGAAGGAGGCGAATCCGCCGCGGACGACGGACGTATACAGGGCATCCCTCAGCCGCATCGCGTTCTGCACCGCCGTCATGCCGTTCATCGCACCCCCTCCTTCACCTCGGCGCGAAGTCCCGCCACGTTCGCCCAGGCGAGCCCGACCACGTCTGCGACGCGGGCCCCGATCGCGGCGCGCATCCGAGGGAGGTCCGACAGGGTCGCGACCACCGCGCCGCGCAGGCGCCGCTCGAACCCGTCGCCCGGCTCGACGCAGAGCTGCGGCGTCCCGAAGAGACTCATGAGGCCCTCGACCTTTCCCTGCGTCGCGACCGTCACCGCCGGCGTCCCGGCCATCAGAGACATCACCGCGAGGTGCATGCGGCCGGTGACGGCGATGTCGGCCCTCGCGCCGAGACCCCTGACCTCGCCGGGGCTGAGCAGCCTGGGGATCAAGGTGACCCCGTCGTCGCCCTCGAACCGCTCCGCGATCGTGCGGCACAAGGGCAGGTCATCGGCCCCGTGACGCGACACATGGGGGATGATCGCCACCCGGTAGCCGTGGCCGCGCAGCAGCGCGACCGTCTCGGTGTAGGCGTCGACGGCGGCGCCGACGAGTCCGGACGCGTTCACGAGCGCCAAGCGACCGTCGGGTTCGAGGTCGGGGATCCAGCGGGCGACCGCATCGTCGTCGCGCGTGCCGGCCGTGAAGACGATGTCCGCCGCGTCGCGCACGCGGAGGCCGTCGACGCGTGCACGGTCGGCGGAGTACGGGTCGCGCAGGTAGAGGGCGACGCCGGCGTCCGACGCGGCGCGCAGCGCCGCCTTCGCACCGGAGCTGGGCGCTTTGTTCCAGCTGAAGCCGACGATCCGGGAGTCGTAGCCGAGCTCGGCCGCCCGGCGCGCGAGCAGCGACCGGCTCACGGAGGCGCGCTCGACGTACGCGCCGTCCATGACGTCCGCGCCGATCACGCTGAAGGACCGCGCCCCTGCCAGGAGCGTCGCGAGCGTGCGCAGGTCGCGTGCGCGACCGATCGCCGTCCCGTAGACGAGTGCGGGAAGCGGCACCGTCGTCATGCGGTCCTCGAGGTGCTCGGGGACGAGGACGTCGGCGTCGCTGCGGACCACGACATGCACGTGCCCGGCGACCGCCTCGACGAACGCCTCGACGAGCGCCTGGTCTCCGATGTTGCCTCGGCCGGGCGGCGCGATGAGCACATGGTCGCGGGCGTGCGTATCGGGCGCGATGTTCAGGAAGATACGGTCCACCATGCGTGCGGCCGCCGGCCGGCGCAGAGGCGCCTGGATCCACGCAGGTGCTCTCATCGCGTCACGGACCCCTTGCTCTCGCCGACCGACCGACGGCTCACAGCGCCCATACCGCGCGCAGCCGTTCGTCGGTGGGCACCGGCGTGACCTTCTCCAGCCAGGTGGCGTCGATCGACGACAGCGACGGGTCACTGGTGAAGCCGCCCGTGGCGGACCGCGCCAGGTTCGAACCCGATACCGTCGTCGACTCGACCGTCGCCCACTCGCCCCGCACCGGGCCGATGAACGTCGAGTTGCGGGCGGAGAGAATCCCGACCGTCCCCGAGCCGTTCACCGCGGACGGGAACCCCGAGGTGAACGCGTTCGCCTCGGGAGGGACCGGGAAGCGTTGCAGCATCCGATCCCCGCCGACGACCAGGGAGTGGTCGAACATGACGCCGGCGGCGATCGCCGAGGGGATGAAGGCGGCGTTCGTCGACGCGAAGATCACGCTGTCCCTGACGGTAACCGTCGTCTGCGGCTTGTCACCCGACAGTTGGAGAGTGTCGCAGTGGGCGGCGGAACCTGCGGGCTTGTACGACGGTGCGACGTAGCATCCCACGACCGCGACGTCCTCGAGAGCGGATCCCGCGGTGCGGAACGCCCACGCGTCGCTCTCGGTGATCTTCAGCTCCGGGGTGACGCATTCCACCAGCTCGATCCGTCGGGCAGGGCCGCCCTTGCCCGCGGTCACGTTGAAGGCCTGCCCCTTCGACCACGCCCACGCGACGTCCTCCACCGACGTGAGCACGACGCTGTTCGGGAACGGCCAGAAGCCGACGAACGAGACGCCCTTGACGCGGTCGATGCGCAACGAGCCCGTGTGGGTGACCGAGCCGCTCCCGTCGCGAGGCGCGACGAGCACGCGGTACGAGCGATCGGCTTGGCCGACGAGCTGCAGCACCGGCGTGCTGGAGGAGCCCGCGCCGTTACCCGGAAGCGTGCCGGGCTTGACGAGGACCGCGCCCTTTCCCTCGGTCGTGCGCTCGGTGACATACGCGATGGCCTTGCCGATCGCCCCCCAGTTGCACTCCGCCTCGACGACGAGGTCGAACCGATCGGACGGTCTCGGCGTGCGGGACGGCCAGTGGGAGCCGTTGGGCCCGAAGCCTGCGTTGGCGAGGGGGCCTTGTGGGAGGCCCGCGGGGGAGCCCAGAGAAGCTGTCGCCCCCGTCGGCGTGGATGTCGCGGCCCGCACGGTGGCGTTCGCATCCGCGGCGGTCGCCGTGCACCCGAGGAGGGCGGCTGCGGGTGCAGCCAGCAGCAGGGAGACCACTGCTCGACGGGAGGGTTGTGCCATGCCGCTACTCGTCCAATCCTCGTCACAAGGTGACGGACGCCGTCGGCCGGCGGCGAAAACCGACTCCGTTCGCCGGCTCAGCGCCTTCTGCTCACGGTACTTCCGCCGTGAGTCGCACAGGTTACGAGGAGGAGAAGATCAGCGAGCGAGCGCGCTGGAACGGCGCTCGCGCGCGACGAAGCCGCGGCACCCACCCATGGGATACCGCGGCTTCGACCGCGTGAAGCGATCGATCCTCCGCTCAGAGCGGGCGGATGTTCTCGGCCTGGAGGCCCTTGGGTCCCTGCGCGATCTCGAACTCGACGCGCTGGTTCTCCTCGAGGGAGCGGTACCCGCTCGACTCGATTGCGCTGTAGTGCGCGAAGACGTCTGCGCCACCCTCATCGGGAGCGATGAAGCCGAATCCCTTTTCCGAGTTGAACCACTTGACGGTGCCCTGCGTGCTCATTACTTGCCGTTCTTCGTTGATCTCGTCGCGATTGCGGCGATTGCAATCCAACGTAGTGAACAGGCGGGCGCGCGGCGAGACCCAGTTGCGAAGGTGACACAAATGTTGCACAGCATTCGTTCGCGGGACACGGACCATCGTCCGCCCGGGCTGAGCTTGGCTCGAAAGCCCGGGCGTCGACGGATCCCCCCGGATAGGCCACGTCGTAACGTGGACAGGGAACATCGTACCGATATATCAGTGCGAGAGCGAGGCCGGTTTCCTCAGTGTTTCCGCATCTTCGGATGGGGTCTCGCGGCCCTCTCGCGGTCCCCCTCAAGGCCCGCTCAAGCGGGTCTATGCACGTGAATCCTCCGGCGTACACTGGTGCCACTCATGAGTGCCCCCTTCGTCCCGCTCGAGCCGAGCCGCGCCGTCCTCGGAGACGAGGTGTACGCGCGCCTGGGTGAGGCGATCCTCGACGGACGGCTGGCCCCCGGCGAGCGCCTGCGCGACCAGGAGCTGGCGGAATGGCTGGGAGTCTCGCGCACGCCGGTGCGCGAAGCACTGCAGCGACTGGAGCGGGCCGGCCTGGTCGAGGTGTCGCCACATCGTTACACGCGAGTGTCGCACCCCCACCAGCAGAGCGACACCGTGGAGCTCGTCGCGTTCAACATGGGCCTGGCGGTGCGCATGGCCTCGGCACGCGCGGACGCCGACGCCCTCGACCTCGCACTGGAGCGCCTGGACGATGTCATCGCCGCCTCCCGCGCCAACGACCCGGACACCCTCGCGATGGCCAGCCACGCGTTCTTCTCCGTCGTCACACATGCGAGCGGCAACTTCGCGCTCCTGCAGTTCGTGCGCGAGTACGAGTTCGCGATCCGGCGCGACATGGTGGGCTGGCGACCGTTCATCGAATGCCCCATCGGCCGCACCGCGGCCTACGAGGAGTTCCGCGAGGCGTTCGTCTCCCGTGACGCCGATCGGGCCGAATCGCTGCTGCGCACCATTCACGGCCTCAGCTGACTTCCCGCCCTTCTCGGTGACGGATGCCGCGGCTACCGTGAAGCTCGTGAACCACATCGATCTGCGACCCCTGGACGACGACGACCTCGACGCCGTCTTCGAGATGATGCGCGACCGTGAGGCGATCACGATGGCCGCGTTCACCGCGGAGGACCCCGACGACCGCGCGGCGTTCGACGCGTGGATCGAACGGCAGCGCGCAACGGCCGACGTCCTCTCCTTCGTGGTCACCGAGAACGGCGGATTCGCCGGGACCGCGGCATCCTTCACCGTCGACGGCGACCGCGAGGTCACCTATTGGATCGCCCGCCACGCCTGGGGGCGGGGCGTCGCGACCGCGGCGCTGCGCCACCTGATCTCGCGCGAGCCCATTCGGCCGCTGTTCGCCCGCGTGGCCGCGCACAACGCCGCCTCCATCGCCGTCCTCACCAAGGTCGGCTTCACCGAGGTGTCGCGCAACGTCGACTTCGCCCCGGGCGTGGGACGCGAGATCGAAGAGATCGTGTTCGCACTGCCGCCCGCGCTCGACGGCGCGTGAGCGCGCCCGGCGTGCCGTGGTCGCACACGCAGCGGGTCGGGATCCCGCTTCGCTGCCCATCTAGGCTCAGGGCATGAGCGACCAGTGGCCGGCAGCCAACGGCAGTCCGCTCGACCTGCCCGGAGTGGATTCGTTGGGCGAGAGCATCTATCTCGCGGTGCTGCTGGAAGGTCGCGCACCGGCTGCCGCTATCGCAGCTCGCACGCAGGCCGACGAGGCGACGGTGCTGGCCCGTCTGGAAGAGCTGCGCACCGCGGGGCTGGTCACCCGCCTCGAGTCCGCTGACCCGGCCTACTCCGCCGTGGATCCGCGCTTCGCCATCCGTGCCCTCGCCGAGCACCTGACCGAACGCGGACAACGGCTGCGCGAGACCATCCCGATGCTCGCCGAGCACTTCGACGCGGCCTCGGAGTCGACCTCGGACGAGCCCCAGAGTCACTTCGTCACGGACCCGGACGCCGTTGCGGGCTGGTACGCCCGGCTGCAGCATCAGGCGAAGTTCGAGTTCCTCGCGTTCGATCGGCCGCCGTACGTTGCAGCCTCGTTCGATCCGTTCGAGTCGGCGGTACTCGCGCGAGGAGTGGAGTGGCGCGCCATCTACACGGTGTCGAGCTTCGATGAGGGCGCCACCTGGGAAGAAGTGGGCGAGCTCGCGGCCCAGGGCGAGCAGTCCCGGATCACCGATGATCTCCCGCTCAAACTCGTGGTCGTAGACGCAAGCATCGCGCTGGCCTCCCTCAGTCTGGATCCCGGAGGGATCAGCGCGCTCGTCACCTCCGCACCGCCCCTGGTCGCCGCACTGCGCAGCCTTTTCGAACACGAGTGGACGCGAGCCGTTCCGCTCGCCGTCGCCGCACCGCTCAGAGGCCTGCCCCAGACGAGTCGGCGCTACCCGTCCCCACCGGCCGACGCGCCCTCCGCCGAAGACGTCTCCATCGTCACCTTCATGGCGGTCGGCATGAAGGACGACGCCATCGCGCGACAGCTCGGAATCTCTCCGCGCACGCTCCGGCGCCGCAGCCAGGAGCTGATGGCTGCGCTGGGTGCGAGCAACCGCTTCCAAGCCGGCGTCGAGGCGAACCGCCGGGGATGGATCTGACCTTGGTGTAACACCCGTGTTTCACCATCTGGCCGCTCGCGGTCATTGACCGGATCCGGCCAGCGCCGGCTGCGCTCAGCCTCGCAGAATGAGGTCCAGCTCGGCCCACACGGGGTCGACACGCATCCCCGAGGACGTTCTGTGACCTTCTCAGCTCGTCGCGCGACCGCGATCGCCGCAGTCGCCGCACTCCTGTCCAGCCTCGCACTCGCCACGACGCCCGCGGCAGCCGCTGCCACGGACGAGTTCGAGGCCGGTCGATACATCGTCACGCTCAAGGGCGCGGCCGTGGCGACATATCGTGGCACGATCCCGTCCTACCGGGCGACGCAGCCCGAAGACGGCAAGAGCCTGAACCCGCGCGCCAAGGCCGCGGCTGCGTATGCCGACCACCTCGTCTCGCAGCAGAAGGCCGTCGCCGCCGATGCCGGAGCCGAGATCGTGACCTCGTACACCCTCGCGACGAACGGCTTCGCCACGGCGCTCAGCGCTGAGCAGGCGACGGAGATCGCGGCGGACCCGCGGGTGGCGTCGATCGTCGAGGACGAGCTCCTGCACCTGCAGGCCGCGACACCATCCACGGACTACATCGGGCTCAGCGGAGACAACGGGGTGTGGGCGTCGCTCGGGGGCGTCCAGAACTCCGGCGAAGGCGTGGTGGTCGGTGTCATCGACTCCGGTATCGCACCGGAGAACCCCTCGTTCGCCGGTGAGGCCCTCGCGTCGGCGTCCGGCGACGCGCCCTACATGGATGGTGACACCATCGTCTTCGACAAGGCGGACGGGACGCAGTTCCGCGGAATCTGCCAGGCCGGTGAGGCCTTCGACGCGGGCGACTGCTCGACGAAGCTCATCGGCGCGCGCTACTTCGTCGACAGTTACGGCGCGGACTACATCGGGCGCGATCGCGGCGAGGTGTTGTCACCTCGCGACGCCAACGGGCACGGTTCGCACACGGCGAGCACCGCCGCCGGCAACAACGGCGTGTCCGCCTCCGTCGCCGGCCGTGACCTCGGCGAGATCTCGGGAGTCGCACCGGCGGCGAAGGTCGCCGTGTACAAGGCGTGCTGGAGCGGACCCGCCGCCTACGACGACGGATGCATGACCGGCGATCTTCTCGCGGCCATCGACGCGGCCGTCGCCGACGGCGTGGACGTCATCAACTACTCCATCGGCGGCGGCGGGGCGCTGAGCACCGTGGCGCTGACCGATCAGGCATTCTTCGGTGCTGCAGCCGCCGGCATCTTCGTCGCGGCATCGGCGGGCAACGACGGCCCGGCCGAGTCCACCGTCGACAACGCCGCCCCGTGGATCACCACTGTCGCGGCCAGCACGATCCCGAGCTACGAAGCGACCGTTCGCACCGGCGACGGCCAGGCCTACGCCGGCGGCAGCATCGCCGACGTGGAAGGGGTCACCGGGCGCGTGATCGCGGCGGCGAGCGCCGCCTCCGAAGGCGCGGCGAACCCTCAACTGTGCGGCCCGGACACCCTCGACCCGGTGAAGGCGGCCGGCGCCATCGTCCTGTGCGAGCGGGGTGTCATCGACCGGGTCGCCAAGTCCGCGGAGGTGGCACGTGCGGGAGGCATCGCCATGATCCTCGTGAATCCGACCGCGAACTCGATCGACCTCGACATCCACGCCGTTCCGACCATCCATGTGGACGCCGACGTCTACACCGCACTTTCCGCCTACGCGAAGGTCGAGGGGGCGACGGCGACGTTCGAGGACGGGAACACCACGGGACGTCCCTCACCGGTCGCTCCTCAGCTGGCCGGCTTCTCATCCCGCGGCCCCGTCCTCGCGGACGGCGGAGACATCCTCAAGCCCGACATCACCGCGCCTGGCGTCGCCATCCTCGCCGACGGACGCAACAGCGAAGGCGGTGCCCCGACGTTCGAGCTGCTGTCGGGAACGTCGATGGCTTCGCCCCACATCGCCGGCCTGGCGGCGCTGTACCTCGGCGCCCACCCGCACGCCGCGCCGTCCGAGATCAAGTCTGCGCTCATGACCACGGCGAGCGACACGCTCAATGCGGACGGCTCGGCCTACACCGACCCGTTCGGTCAGGGAGCCGGTCAGGTCCGGCCCGCCAGGTTCCTCGACCCCGGCCTGCTGTTCCTCAACGGCGTGGCCGACTGGAACGGCTACGTGCAGGGCATCGGCGCCGCCGACCTCGGCGTCGAGCCGATCGACCCATCCGACCTCAACCTCGCGTCGGTCGCGGTGGGCAGCCTCGCCGGCGTGCAGACCGTCACCCGCACGGTGACGGCCACCCGCGCCGGGTCGTACATTGCGAACGACGTGTCGATCCCCGGCGTCGAGGTGAGCGTCAGTCCGAACCGTATCGACTTCGCCGGCGCGGGCGAGGAGAAGACATTCACCATCACGTTCCGCCGCACCAGCGCACCGCTCGACGCGTTCGCCACGGGCACGCTGCGCTGGTCGGGGTCGGACGGTGACACCGTGGTGATCCCGCTGGCCGTCCGTCCGAGCATCATCGCCGTGCCCAGAACTGTGACCGGCGAAGGCGAGTCCGGAACCGTGGAGATCCCCGTCGCCGCGGGCGAGACGATGGATGTGGATGTCACTGTCGCCGGACTCGTGCAAGGGCGCGTGGTCCGCGGCACGGGGACCGCCGGTTCGGCAGCGGACCGTCACGTCGTCGTTGTCCCCGACGGCACGACGACCGCGCGTTTCGAACTCGCTGGGGAGGTTGCCGCGAGCGACCTCGACCTCGCCCTGTACAAGGTCGACGAGTTCGGGGGTCTGCTCTACCTCGACCAGGCGACCTCACCCGGCCCCGAGGAGGACATCGTCCGTCGTGACCTCGAACCCGGCCAATACGTCCTCGACGTGTCCTTCCTCAGCGGCGACGGCGACCTCGACTACGAGCTGACGACCTACCTCCTGGGCGGCGACCCCGACGTGGGCGAACCGAAGATCGACCCCGCGAAGCTCAACCTGCAGCTGGGTGAGACGTCGCCGGCCAAGGTGACGTGGAACGGTCTCGCCCAGGGGTTCCGCTACTACGGCCGCGTGCTGTTCGGATCGACCGGTGCGAGCACCGACGTGTACGTGCGGACGTCTGGGGAACCGGCGGCCGCTCCAGGGGAACCGGCGCTCAGCGTCTCCCCTGGCTATGTGCGCCCCGGCCGCACCTTCACGGTGGCGACGACCGGGCTCCCGGCGAATGCCGCGTACGAGATCACGCTCGACGACGCGACCGTGGTCCGCGGCCTGACCGCGGACGACGGATCGGCCGCACGCCGGCTCACTATGCCCGAGGACGCGGCAGAGGGAACCCACACGGTGACCGTGTCCGCGGGACGGATCACTCTCGCCGGGTCGCTCGTTGCCAGCCATGTGATCGTGCACGATGTGTTCGAGAACGTCGAATACCTCCAGGACGGCGGAGCGTCCGTCTCCGCCGAGGTCATGTTCGGCGGCGCCGGCACGGTGCACACGACGATGACCAGCACCGGTGGCACCGAAGCGATGCGCGAGGACCTCGAGGTGTACAGCGACCCGATGTTCGACGCGGATTCCGCGCGGACCTCAGCGGTACCGCTCACTCCGGGCGCGTATGTGGTGCGTGCATGGATAGACGGGGTGGACGGGCCCGCGCTCCTCAGGGAGCGTGCGTTCACCGTGGAGGAGACCGCGCCCAGCGCGCTCAGCCTCACGCAGAACCCCGACGACGAGAACTCCGTCGACCTCGTCTACGACAACTCCGTCGGTGCCGTCACTCAGGCGACGATCCGCTCCAAGACGTGCGCCGGTCCGGTCGTGTTCGGCTCGGTGTGGATCGACAAGCCGAGGGTGACGGCGACATTCGATCTCACAGGAATCACCGGCGTCGACGTGCTCGTGGACGGTCAGCTCGCCGGCTCCTACGCCAACCCGGGCAACGCGCGGTGCGCATCCGAAACGCACGTGTCGCACGACTTCTGGGTCGTCGCGGCGGCACCGCCAGCCGACGAGGCCGAACGCGCGGCGGCGGGCATCGAACTCACGGTCAGCAACCGCTACCCGGCATACAGCAGCGGGTTCGACCTGTCCGCCGGATACGGCGCCGACATCTACGGCCCGCGGTTTCACAGCGAGCAGGTCGGCCACGACAGGGTCACCGAGCCTGGGCCCGTCGTGAGCCGAACCTTCCCCGCGGACGAAGGCACGCCGTTCTGGGTCCGCGCGAAGTACGAGGTGCTGACGCCTGACATCCACCTCTCGGCGCACCGAGTGGTCTACGCCTCCGCGCTCACCCCCGCAGACCTGCAGCCGGTCGTGGATCCGGTGGACCCCGGAACGGAGCAGCCGACACCGGGGACGGACGAGCCCGGCGCGGGGACGCCGAGCGCGGGCGCGCCGGCGGGACAAACGGGCGCCGGCGGCCTCGCGGCGACCGGCGGGACGATTGCGACGACGGCGGTCATCGTGGCGGTCATCGCGCTGACGCTCGGCACCGCGCTTGTCATGGCGCGTCGACGGCGCCGAGCCTAGGGGTTCGTCAACGGAGGGTGGCGCGAGCCTCAACCCCGAAGAGAACACGAACTCGAGCAGCCCCGAAAGGGGCTGCTCGAGTCGGGCCGGTCATCGCGAGCGCAGATCCGGGGCATCGGAGCGGCCGACTCCGTGCGAAAACGAAGAAGCCGGTCGGAGGTTCTGACCTCCGACCGGCTACTTTCCGCAATTCAGTGAGAACCGCTGCTCGTAAAACGAACAGGGCCCCCTGTGCGCGAGGGGGGAGTTGAACCCCCACGCCCTTTCGGGCACTGGCACCTGAAGCCAGCGCGTCTGCCTATTCCGCCACTCGCGCGAGCCGCGGCATCCGGAGATCCCGCGAAACTCAACTTCCCGAGGATATCATGCGTCGCGGCCCCTTCCGAACTCTCCTGTCCGGGGGCGCGGTCCATGACGGGTACAGCCTGTGCAATTAGCATGTAGCAACCGGCACCCCCCTCTAGAGGAGCTCCGTGGGACTACTTGACAGCTTCGAGAAAGGTCTGGAGCGCGCAGTCAACAGCGCGTTCGCCAAGACCTTCCGCAGCGGCATTCAGCCTGTCGAGATCGCATCGGCCCTGCGCAGCGAACTCGACAAGAAGGCGGCAGTCGTCAGCCGCGACCGCATCCTCGCGCCGAACACGTTCACGGTGCGCCTGTCACCCGCCGACGACGACCGCATCTCGGCTCTCGGCGACGCGCTCCTGCACGAGCTCGACACGCTCGTCCATGCGCACGCCAAAGCACAGGGGTACTCGTTCGCGGGGCCGGTGACGATCGCGATCCGCCGCGACGAGGAGTTGTCGACCGGCACTCTTCGCGTCGAGTCGTCGACGGCGCAGGGCGGCCGCGTCTCGTGGCGCGGTGTCGTGGACGTCGAAGGACGCCGCATCCCGCTGACGAAGTCGCGCACGGTCATCGGCCGCGGCAGCGACGCCGACATCACGGTCGCCGACTCGGGCACCAGCCGCAAGCACGTCGAGATCCTGTGGGACGGCGAGCGCGCGATGGTGCGCGACCTGGGCTCGACGAACGGCACGATGCTCGACGGCCGCAAAGTGACCGAGGCGGCCCTGCCACCGGACTCCACGGTGCGCATCGGCCGCACCGACATCGTGTTCCGCGTCGTCGCACAGGCGAGCGCGCCGCGGCCCGCAGCATCCGTCGACGATGCCACACGAGCGTTCGACGCGCAGGAGAGGGGCCCGCTGGCATGAGCGAGCTCACCCTGCTGCTGCTGCGCATCGGCTTCCTGGTGCTGCTGTGGGCGTTCGTCTTCGCCGTCGTCTACTCGCTGCGCGCCGACCTGTTCGGCGTGAAGGTGAGGCGGATGCCGGATGCTGCGGCCGCCGCAGCGGCCGCGCCCATGGCGTCGGGTGCCGCCGCCTCGTCGGTGACCGCGCCCGTCGCTGCGGCAGTCCCTGCCCCCGCCGCCAAGCCCGGCGGACCCGCCACGACCGCCACCGCGTCGCGCATCGTCATCACGAGCGGACCCAAGACCGGGCTCGAGCTCCCGCTGGGCAACGAGCCGCTCACGATCGGCCGCTCGAGCGAGTCGGGACTCGTCGTCCGCGACGACTACACGTCGAGCCACCACGCACGCCTGGTGCTGTGGGGCGACCAGTGGATGATCCAGGATCTCGACTCGACGAACGGCACCTGGCACGACGGTGTGCGTGTGACGGCCCCGGTCCCCGTGAACCTCGGCGCCCCGATCAAGGTCGGCGCGACGACGTTCGAGCTGCGGAAGTAGCGGGCGGACCCCTCGCACATGGTCTTCCAGGGCTCGAGCGCCGCGATCTCGCACACCGGCAAGGTGCGCTCCAACAACCAGGACTCCGGGTACGCCGGCTCGAACCTGTTCGTCGTGGCCGACGGCATGGGCGGTCACGCCGGTGGCGATGTCGCGTCGAGCCTTGCGATCTCGCGCCTGGAGGGCCTGGACCGCCCGTTCGACTCGACCGCCGAGGCGGAGCGGGCCCTGCGCGATGCGATCTCGGATGCCGCGGTCGACCTCGTCGACACGGTCGGCGTCAGGCCGGAGCTGGCCGGCATGGGCACCACGGTCAGCGCGCTCATCATGGTGGACGACTACGCCGTGATCGCCCATATCGGCGACTCGCGCATCTACCTGTTCCGCGACGGTGCCCTCACGCAGATCACCACAGACCACACTTTCGTGCAGCGCCTCGTCGACTCGGGCCGTATCACCCCCGAAGAGGCGCGTTACCACCCGCGCCGCTCGGTGCTCATGCGCGTGCTCGGCGACATGGACACCGATCCCGAGCTCGACACGTTCATCATGCCGACGCAGCCCGGCGATCGCTGGCTGCTGTGCTCGGACGGCCTGTCGGGCGTTGTCGACGACGCGCACACCTCCAAGGCGCTCGGGCTGGGTCTCGCCCCGGGCCGCACGGCCGACAACCTGCTCAAGCAGGCCCTGGACGGCGGCGCCCCCGACAACGTCACGATCGTCATCGTCGACGTCGGCGGACAGCATCCGCTCTTCTCGGGGACCCCCACCATCGTGGGCTCCGCGTCGAACCCGGTCGGCGTCGAGGTGCCCGCGGCCGCGCCGCGGCGCTCGAGCTGGCTGCACCCGAACCGCCAGGCGGCGAACGAGCCGACGCACTTCGAGCCGGCGCCTGAGTTCCTCGAGGAGCTCATCGAGGAGGACCGGCGACGGGCGCGTCGCCGCCGCATCGGCTGGATCGCCGGCGTCGCGCTCGTGCTCGCGATCATCGCCGGGGCCACATGGATCGGCTACCAGTGGACGCAGACGCGGTACTACGTCGGCGCCGACGAGGACACCGTCGTCATATACCAGGGCGTGCAGCAGAGCATCGGGCCGATCTCGCTGTCGACCCCCTACGAAGACACCGGGATCCCCCTCGATTCGCTCTCGGACTTCGCCCGTGCGACCGTGGAGCAGACCATCTCGGCGAACTCCCTGTCGCATGCGCGGCAGATCGTGTCGGGAATCAGCGACCTGGCGGGAGGCGGCGGATGAGCACATCCACGGGCACGCCCACCGAAGCCGTCTCGACCGACACCGCCGTGGTGCGGGCGCTGCGCCGCATCCGGGTTCCGCAGACGCAGCGCAATCGCGAGCTGGCTCTCCTGATCTTCGCGTTCGCGATCAACGGCGCGGCGATCGCGCTGGTGCAGCTCGGCTCCGAGGGCGTGATCGACTGGACGTTCCTCGTCTACTGCGGCGGCCTCACCGCGCTCGTGATCGCGCTGCACATCCTGCTGCGCCTGCGCGCCCGCGCGGCCGATCCGTTCGTGGTGCCGATCGCGACGCTCCTCACCGGGCTGGGCCTCGCGATGATCTACCGGCTCGACCTCTACTGGGAGCGCCACGGGTGGGACGCGTTCTCGACGCGGCAGCTCGCGTGGGCGGCGATCGCCCTGGTCGCGGCGATCCTCGTGGTGATGTTCCTCAAGAACTACCGCGTGCTGTTCCGGTATACGTACATCTTCGGGTTCGTCGGCATCGTTCTGCTGATCCTGCCGGTGATCCCCGGTCTCAGCGGCGGGGGCAACGCGGATGTCTGGGTCGACCTCGGCATCTTCACGTTCCAGCCCGGCGAGCTCGCGAAGATCGCGCTCGGCATCTTCTTCGCCGGCTACCTCGTCCGCACACGCGAGAGCCTGACCTCGACGGGAACCCGCTTCCTCGGCATGACCTGGCCGCGCGCCCGCGAGCTCGGGCCGCTGCTGGTGATCTGGCTCGTGTCGCTCGGCATCATCGTGCTGCAGCGCGACCTCGGAACCGGTGTGCTCATCTTCGGCATGTTCGTCGCGATGCTCTACGTCGCAACGGGAAAGACCAGCTGGGTGCTCATCGGCGTCGTGCTCGCGGTATCGGGTGCGTTCCTCGCGTCGCGGATCCTGCCGTACGTCGGCGCGCGGTTCGACAACTGGCTCGACGCGTTCAACCCCGAGCTGATGGACAACTCGAGCTACCAGCTCGTCAACGGCATCTTCGGCATGGCGAACGGCGGCCTGCTCGGCACCGGCCTCGGCCAGGGGCGGCCGTACCTCACGCCGGTCGCCGAGAGCGACTACATCCTTCCGGCGCTCGGCGAGGAGCTCGGTCTCATCGGGGTGTTCGCGATCCTGTGCCTGTACATGGTGTTCACGAGCCGCGGCATCCGCATCGGTCTCGCGGGGCAGGACGACTTCGGCAAGCTCCTCGCGACCGGCCTGTCGTTCACGATCGCGCTGCAGGTGTTCATCATGGTCGGCGGCGTCACCCGCCTCATCCCGCTCACCGGACTCACGACACCGTTCCTCGCGGCCGGCGGTTCGTCCCTCGTGGCGAACTGGATCATCGTCGCCCTGCTGCTGCGCATCTCGGATGCCGTCCGCAGCCGACCGAGGGTGGTGATCGGCTGACATGACGAAGGAGCTCCGCCGGCTCAGCATCCTGATGCTGATCATGTTCCTCGCGCTGTTCGGATCGACGAGCTGGATCCAGGTGATCCAGACCGACGAGCTCGCGGCGAACCCCGCGAACCGCCGTGCGCTGTACGACTCGTACGAGGTGCAGCGCGGATCGATCATCGCGAGCGGCTCGGCCATCGCGTCGTCGGTGCCGTCCGGCGACCTCTACAGCTGGCAGCGCGTGTACACGGATGCCGACATGTGGGCGCCGGTCACCGGCTACATCAATCCCGCCCTGAACTCGGCGACCGGCATCGAGCAGGCCATGAACCAGGAGCTCAGCGGCACGGCGGGATCGCAGTTCCTGTCGCGCGTGGAGCGCATCTTCACCGGGCAGCCGCCGCGCGGATCGAACGTCGTGCTCTCACTGGACGCCGACGTGCAGCGGGCGGCCTACGAGGCCCTGGGCGACCTGCAAGGCGGGATCATCGCGATCGAGCCGTCGACCGGCCGCATCCTGGCGATGGTGACAAGCCCCAGCTACGACACGAACGTGCTGGCCTCGCATGCCACCGGCGAGGTGAACGCCGCGTACGACGCGCTCGTCGCCGACCCCGGCAAGCCGCTGTCGAACCGTGCGATCGCGGGCGATCTCAATCCGCCGGGCTCGACGTTCAAGCTCGTCGTCGCCTCCGCGGCCCTCGCGTCGGGCGACTACACGCCCCAGTCGACGCTGCCGAACCCCGCGACCTACCAGCTGCCGCAGTCGTCGAGCGTGGTGCACAACGCGAGTGGCGGCACGTGCGGCGGCGGCGACACCGTCACCCTCGCCGACGCGCTGCGGCTGAGCTGCAACATCCCGTTCGCGGAGCTCGCGGTTCAGCTCGGCGACACCGCGATCCGCGAAGAGGCCGAGAAGTACGGTTTCAACCTGTCGTTCGAGCTGCCGCTCATCTCCACGCCGTCGGGCTACCCCCGGACCATCCAGGACGACGCGCAGACCGCCCTGAGCGGCTTCGGCCAGGGTCAGGTCACGGCGACGCCCCTGCAGATGGCGATGGTGTCGGCCGGCATCGCGAACGGCGGGATCGTGATGAACCCTCGCATGGTGGATCGCGTGATCGGCCCGGATCTGTCCGTTCAGAAGACCTTCGACGACAGTGAATTCGGGCGTGCCCTCGACACGGCCCTCGCCGACGAGCTGGTGGCGATGATGGTCGCCAATGTCAGTGACGGTGCTGCGTCGGGTGCAAGAATAGACGGGGTCGACGTGGCCGGAAAGACGGGTACCGCGGAGAACACGGGCGATGAGCCGTACACCCTCTGGTTCACCGGGTTCGCACCCGCCGACAACCCCGAGGTCGCCGTCGCCGTGGTCGTCGAGGACGGCGGCAGGCAAGGACAATCGGGCAGCGGCAACACCATCGCCGCTCCTATCGCGAAGAAGGTCATGGAGGCGGTGCTGGGACGATGAGACCGACGCAGGGCGTGACCTTCGGCGGCCGATACGAACTCGATTCGCGGATAGCGATCGGCGGCATGGGCGAGGTCTGGGAGGCGACCGACCACGTCATCGGACGAACCGTCGCCATCAAGATCCTCAAAGACGAGTACATGGGCGATCCGGGCTTCCTGGAGCGCTTCCGCGCCGAGGCCCGCCACGCGGCGCTGGTCAACCACGAGGGCATCGCCAGCGTGTTCGACTACGGCGAGGAGAACGGCAGTGCCTTCCTCGTGATGGAGCTCGTCCCCGGCGAGGCGCTGTCGACGATCCTCGAGCGCGACGGGTCTCTGTCGACCGACAAGACGCTCGACATCGTCGCCCAGACGTCCGCCGCACTGCAGGCCGCGCACGCGGCGGGCCTCGTGCACCGCGACATCAAGCCCGGGAACCTCCTCATCACGCCCGACGGGCGTGTGAAGATCACCGACTTCGGCATCGCGCGCATCGCCGACCAGGTGCCGCTGACCGCCACCGGCCAGGTCATGGGCACCGTGCAGTACCTGTCGCCCGAGCAGGCGTCAGGACACCCGGCGTCGCCGGCCACCGACATCTACTCGCTCGGCATCGTCGCGTACGAGTGCCTCGCGGGCAAGCGTCCGTTCACGGGCGAGTCGCAGGTCGCGATCGCGATGGCGCAGATCAACGAGCAGCCGCCCGCGCTGCCCGCGACGGTCGCCGTCCCGGTGCAGAACCTCGTCATGGCGATGATCGCCAAGAAGCCCGAGGAGCGACCCGCCTCGGCTGCCGCCGTCGCGCGCGCCGCCACGGCGCTGCGCCGCGGAGACGTCGCTGCCGCCGCCGCAGCCGTACCGGCGATCGCGGGCGCGGCCGCCGCCGGCGACGCGGCGACCCAGCTGCTCGCCTCCGGCTCCGACACGTCCGCGGCGACCCGCATCATGCCGGCCCCGGGCGAGGAGGTCGCCGAAGAGACGACCGAGAAGAAGAAGCGCAGCCCGTGGACGTGGCCGCTGATCGCGCTCATCGCGCTGCTGCTGCTCGTGCTGATCGGAACGATCTGGGCCGTCGTCGCGAACTCGGGCAACGAGCCGGAGCCCGACCCGACGAAGACGTCCGCGTCGCCGTCCCCGACGCCGACGAACACCCCGACGCCGACGCCCACCACGGCGAACGTCGTCGCGGACGACTACGTCGGCCAGGACTGCGCCACCGCGTCGGCCGCGCTCGACGCGCTCGGCCTCGGGGCGAGCTGCGTGGAAGGCAACGCGGCTCCGGATGAGGGCAGTGTGGGCAAGATCTACAGCGTCTCGCCGACGGGCAACGTGCCGAAGGGCACGATCATCGAGCTGACGGCGTACGCGGGGCAGACCCCGATGCCGGATCCCTCGACCCCGACGTTCCAGGGATCGCCGGCGACGGTGGAGCCCGGCGGAACCCTGACGGTGATGTGGGACGGCTACACGTGCCCGTCCGGCACCGGCTCGGTGAGCTCCTACACCTTCGCGGTCCAGAACGGCACGATCCAGAACGGCCCGAACTTCCCGCAGAACGCGCGCAACGCGACGGTGACGGCGGGCGACACGGCCGGTCAGACGGTGATCGTCACGTACACCGTCACCTGCAGCGGCGGCACGGCAGGCAACCGCACGTCGGGCGCGTCCGGCGAGGCGACGGTGCTGATCGAGGCCGCGGCCCCGATCCCGACGCCTACGCCGTGAGCTTGGCTGAGTGAGTCCTCCGAGCGGGTCGTACGGCACGTGCGACCCGCTCAGGCTCGGCTAATGTGGCTGATGTTCCAGGCAGGGAGTGACCGTGACAGCTGAGCCGCGCGTGCTTTCGGGGCGCTATCGCATCGATGAGCCGATCGGCCGGGGCGGCATGGCGAGCGTCTACCGCGGGTACGACCTCACGCTCGGCCGGGAGGTCGCGATCAAGATCCTCGACCGCGAGCTCGCCGACGACAACGCGTTCCGCACGCGGTTCCGCCTCGAGGCGCAGGCGGCCTCCCGCATGGCCCACCCGACCATCGTCCGCGTCTACGACGCCGGCGAGGACTCTCTGACCGCTCCCGACGGCACCGTGCGCCCGGTGCCTTTCATCGTCATGGAGCTCGTCAAGGGCCGGCTCCTCAAAGAGATCATCGCGGCGGGCCCCGTCCCGGTGACGGATGCCGTCCGCTACGTCGACGGGATCCTCGAGGCCCTCGAGTACTCGCACCGGGCCGGTGTGGTGCACCGCGACATCAAGCCGGGCAACGTCATGGTGACCGACGCCGGACAGGTGAAGGTCATGGACTTCGGCATCGCGCGCGCGGTGTCGGACTCGTCGTCGACGGTCGCCGAGACGACCCAGATCCTCGGCACCGCCGCATACTTCTCGCCGGAGCAGGCCAAGGGCGAGCCGGTCGACGCCCGCGCCGACGTGTACTCGACGGGCGTCGTGCTGTACGAGCTTCTCACCGGTCGCCAGCCGTTCCGCGGCGAGTCGCCCGTCGCGGTCGCGTACCAGCACGTCAGCGAGGCACCGGTGCCGCCGTCCGAGGTGAACGACACCGTGCCACGGGCGCTCGACACCGTCGCGCTGCGCGCCCTCGCCAAGGACCCGTTCCAGCGCTACCAGGACGCCGCAGGCTTCCGCGAGGCGCTCGACGCGACGGTCGACGGCCGACAGCCCTCCAAGCGCCAGGTCGGGGCCCTCACGAGCGAGCTGTACGGGCCGAACCCGCGGCAGGCCGCCGAGACCGCGCGGTCGCTGCGTCAGCTGAGCACCGACACCACGATGAAGCGCACACAAGCCGGCCCGCCGGTGGCGTGGATCTGGGCCGGCGTGGCACTGCTGGGCGTGCTGCTCATCTCTCTGCTGTTCTGGGTGCTCACGATCCAGCCGCGCGACGACCTCCCGGGCAACGTCCGCGAGGTGCCGGACGTGTCGGGCATGACCTACGAGCGGGCGAACGACACCCTCGCCGAGTCGGACCTCCGCGCGATCCGCGTCGACGAGGAGAGCACCGACGTCGCGGCGGGCAACGTCATCCGCACCGATCCCGAGGCGGGGACCTCGGTCACGCCCGAGCAGCAGGTGAAGGTCTACGTGTCGACCGGACAGCAGATGTCGACGGTCCCGACGCTGACCGGCCTCGGACAGGATGCCGCGACCTCGGCCATCACGGGCGCGGGGCTGCAGCTGGGCACCGTCATTCAGCAGAACGACAAGGATCTCGCGGCGGGCACGGTGATCTCGAGCGACCCCGTCGACGGGGCGAGCGTGCCCACCGGGGCGATGGTGAATCTCGTGGTCGCCTCCGGCCGCGTGGCCATCAACGATGTGCGCGGCTACACCGTCGATGCGGCGACCCGGGAGCTCGAGAGCCTCGGCCTCACGGTGATCCCGGCGGAAGACCCGAACTGTGCGGGCTCCACCCCGCCGACGGTGTCGTCGCAGTCCCTCACTCCGGGGGACGTCCCGGTCCACTCCGAGATCACGCTGACCTACTGCACGGGAGCCTGACCCGCCGGCTCACCGCCCGGGGGCTCGGCGCCGCGGGCTCAGCGCAGCGCCGCGGGACGCGGCATCCGTGTATCCGATCGATGCGAGCCAGTTGCCGAGCAGACGGTAGCCGCCCTCGGTGAGCACGCTCTCAGGGTGGAACTGCACCCCGAGGATGGGCGCGGTGCGATGGGAGACGCCCATGATCACCCCGCTCGCCGTGCGGCTCGTGACGACGAGGTCATCGGAGAGCGTCTCGGGCACGATCGCGAGGGAGTGGTATCGCGTGGCTGAGAAGGGGTCGGGCAGTCCGGTGTACAGGAGTGAGCTGTCGTGGTGCACGAGCGACGTCATGCCGTGCATGAGCTCTGGCGCGTGATCGACGGTGGCTCCGAACGCCTCGCCGATCGCCTGGTGGCCGAGACACACGCCGAGGAGAGGGATGCCGCCGGCCGCTGCGGCGCGGACCACCTCGATCGACGCGCCGGCGTCGGCGGGGGCACCGGGTCCGGGTGAGACGAGGACGCCTGGCCGGCCTGCGATGTCCCGCGACGGATCGGCGAGGGCATCCGCCTCGACGAGATCGGTGTCGGCGCCGAGTTCGTGAAGGTACCCGATCAGGGTGTGCACGAAGCTGTCGTGATTGTCGACGACGAGGATCGGCGCCGACGAGGAGGGGTCGGTCACGACGAGGGCGTCGGCGTGGACGCCGCGGGGAGGGTGACGGTGACCTCCTGCGGGTTCACGAACTGGCTCACCCACGGGAACACGTAGAAGAGGAGTCCGTACAGCACCGCGGCGATCAGCACGAGCAGGATGAGGACCCTCACCCACCACGGGCCGGGGAGGATCCGCCACAGACCCGCGTACATCAGGCCACCGCCTGGAGCGAGGCCGGTTCTTCGCCGCTGGCGGAGCGGGGCGTGAACGACTCGAACACGCCGTACGCCACAATGCGCTCGGTCATGGCGTACATCGGGCTGCAGCTCGTGAGCGTGATGTAGGCCGTTCCTGCGGGGACGTCCATCGCCTGGGGGACGGGAAGGAGCACCTCGACCTCATTCGGCTTGACGTATTGGAGCGTGCGGAAGCGGTACGTGTACCAGCCCTCCTGCGTCTCGACGACGATCGCGTCGCCGACGTGCAGATCGGCGATGCGGTTGAAGGGCTTGCCCCACGTGGTGCGGTGAGCGGCGAGGGCGAAGTTGCCCGCTTCGCCCGGCATCTTCGTGCCGGGGTAATGACCGATGCCGATCGGGTCGAGGGTGCGGGCGCGCGTGACGCCGCCGGCCATCGGCACGGCGTAGTCCGCGCCGAACCGGGGGATCCGCATGATGGCGAAGGTCTGTCCGTCGGCGGGTTCGGCGAGCACAGGCGGCGGCGCGGTGACGGGCACGACCTCGGGGTCGGTGCCGGCGTCGGTCGGCGCGGGCTCGGGAGTCTGCTCCTCGTACTGCGCCTGCCACTCCTGCGACAGCTCCGTGCCCTCGGCGTTGCGCTCAGCGCCGTAGATGAGGTCGCCCACCCAGAGCTGCCACACGACGTAGAGGAGCACGATGACGCCGGCGGTGATGAGGACCTCGCCGATGACGCCGACGACGGACGTGCGCCGACGCGGGGTTCGAGTCCCGCGGGCAGCTCGCCCCTGACCGGAAAGCGCGTCATCCACAGGTGGATTCTAGTCAGGGCGGGCTGTGGCGCGGCTGGCAGTTAGACTCTTGAGCATGGCACGACCCGGCAAAGACGACGACTCGCTCGTCGAGCGCGCAGAAGGCGAAGCCGCACCCAACCCGGTGTGGTTCAAGCCGATCATGATCGGACTGATGCTCATCGGTCTGGTGTGGATCCTCGTCTTCTACCTGAGCGGCATGGCGTTCCCGATCCCCGACATCGGGGCATGGAACCTCGTGATCGGCTTCGGCATCGCCTTCATCGGCTTCCTGATGACGACGCGCTGGCGGTAGCGACACTTCGAAAGAGAAACCCCGGTCTACGGCGACCGGGGTTTTTCCGTGCCCGGATGCTGCGGATCCGGCCGATCCGGAGTTGTTAACAAGTCTGTTAACACCTGTGAATTACACCGGTGTCATTCTCCCCAGGGTGTGGATGAACCTGTGGATAACTCTGTTCAGAGGATGATGAGCGCGGGGAAGAAGACCGGCACGAACAGGAGAGCCACGAGCCCCGCGCCGACCGCGACGAGCAGCCCGATCTGCAGCCCGCGCTGGCGGACCGCACGCGTGCGCGTGTAGATGAATGCGACGAGCAGACCGACGACGAGTCCACCGACGTGCGCCTGCCACGACACGTTGAATCCGGGGATGAACCCGATCACGAGGTTGATTCCGAGCACGAGGGCGATACCGGCGATGTTCGCGCCGATGTGCCGGCCGATCACGAGGAGCGCCCCGAAGAGGCCGAAGATGGCACCGGATGCCCCGACCACGGGCGTCGTGAACGACAGGAGCGTCACGGCGACCGACCCGCCGAGCGCGCTCAGGAGGTAGAGGGTGAGGAACCGCCCGCGGCCGAGGAGCGGCTCGAGGCTGCGTCCGATCATCCACAGGGCGAGCATGTTGAGTCCCACATGCCAGATGCCCGAGTGAACGAGGGCAACGGTGAGCAGACGCCAGGGCTGGGAGGTGCCCCGGAACTCGGGGTAGAGCAGCGGCGCCCAGTAGTACAGCGCGTCCTGGACGGCGCCGCCGAAGCCGCCGGGGATGAGCGTGAGCAGGAAGACGAAGGCCGTGATCGCGATGATCGAGTAGGTCACGATGGGCCGGCCGGCCGACGCCGACACGGCACGGGGGCGCGACCACCGCCGTTCGGCCTTCTTCTGTGCCGGCGACTGCGCCTTCTGCTGGTCGCGGAGGCACTCCGGACAGATGACCCCGACGGCGCCCTGAGTCTGGCATTCCGGGCAGATCGTGCGCAGGCACCGCTGGCACAGCACGAAGCTCTGCCGGTCGGGATGCCGGTAGCAGAAGTTGTCGCGGTTGCGCTGGAATTCCTGCGTGCTCACGAGGGACCCGTCTCTGTCTCGCCTGGGCTCAGGGATGCGGATGGCCCGGGGCGGCGGTCGCCGCCCCGGGCCCGGTGACGCTCGCGCTCAGACCGCGGCGACGTCGATCGACTCGATGACGACGGGCTCGACCGGGCGGTCGCCGGCGGCGGTCGGCACCTCGGCGATCGTGTCGACGACGGCCTTGGAGGCGTCGTCGACGACCTCGCCGAAGATCGTGTGCTTGCCCTGCAGCCATTCCGGGCCGCGGCCGCCCTGGCCGGGGACGGTGATGAAGAACTGCGAGCCGTTGGTGCCCTCGGGCTGGCCGGTGATCGCGTTGCGGCGCAGGCCCGCGTTCGCCATGGCGAGCTTGTAGGGAGCGGTGAAGGTGAGTTCGCCGCTGATCTCGTCGTTGAAGTTGTAGCCCGGACCGCCCACGCCCTGCCCGAGGGGGTCGCCGCCCTGGATCATGAAGCCCGAGATGATGCGGTGGAAGATGACGTCCTTGTACAGCGGGCCCTCGCCCGGCTGGCCGGTCGCCGGGTGCGTCCACGCCTGCGAACCGTCGGACAGGCCGATGAAGTTCTGCACGGTGCGAGGAGCCTGGTCGCCGAACAGGTTGACGACGATGTCGCCGTAGTTGGTGTGGATCGTTGCGACAGCAGTGTGAAGCGGCATGTCTACATTGTCTCAGAGTTCCCTGCAACCCCTCCCGTCTCAGCGGTGGTCTGGCAAGATGAAGAGACCGACATCCCCACGATAGGGAGGGCAAACCGTGAGCCTCAGCCGCAAGCGCAAGAAGGAACTCGAGAAGCTGCAGAAGCAGGCCGGAAACCTCTGGGAGGCCCAGCAGGTTCTGGTCGGAGAGGCCGCGACCGTCGCCCGTGAGGCGAGCCGTCAGCTCGGTCACTTCGGTCGCGAGCAGGTCAAGCCGCAGGTCCAGGCCGGCTACGACAAGTACGCCGCCCCCTATGTCGACAAGGGCAAGAAGGTCGTCAACACCACGGTCATCCCGGCCGCCGGCGCCGTGGTCGGCTCCGCGCTGTCGGTGTGGGACGCGGCCAACGAGCAGCGCTCGCGCCTGGCGAATGGCCGCGGCATCAGCCTTCCGTCCTCGTGGGCCAAGGCGGCCCCTGTTCCGGCGAAGAAGGGCATCGGGGCGGGCGGCGTGATCGCCATCATCCTCGGCGTCGCCGCCGCGGTCGGCGTGCTGTACGCCGCGTGGCAGACGCTGCGTGCCGACGACGAACTCTGGGTCGCGGACGACCCGCTGCGCGCACCGGATGCCTGATCCCGCTACGGGTGAGGCCCTGGCCGGCGTCGACCGCGTCCGCGCGGCGGCGGCGGAGCGTGGCCTCGAGGTCGAGATCCGGGAGCGTCCGGCGGCGAACAGCCTGCCGGAGGCTGCCGCGATCCTCGGCATCCCGCCGTCGGGCATCGTGAAGACGCTCGTCGTCAAGCGCAGCGACGACACCTACCTGTTCGCCCTGATCCCGGGCGATCGCGCGATCTCCTGGCCGAAACTGCGCGCCATCGTCGGGGTGAACAAGCTCCAGCTGCCGGATCCGGCGCGCGCCCTCGCGGCCACGGGCTACGAGCGGGGCACCATCGTGCCGCTCGGCAGCACGCACGACTGGCCGATCTACGCCGACGCCGAGATCGTGGGTCAGCGCATCGCGATGGGGGCTGGCGCCCACGGGTACAGCATGTTCGTCGACGCCGACGCCCTCATCGCCGCCTACGGCGCGACGGTCGCCGACATCTCGCAGCCCATCGACTGACGGCATCCGTCTCCCTCAGTCCGCCGGCGGCACTTCGATCCCCGCCATGTCGAGGGCGATGTCGACGAGCTTGACGCGTTGCAGCGCGCGGACCTCGGGGAGCGCGAACCACTCGGCGCGATCCGTGGAGCCGTCCGTCTCATTGCGGAGGCGCCCGCCGGTGACGCGGGCACGGTAGACGATGCGCAGCGTGTGAAGCGGGAGGTCCGCGCCGGGCTTGAGGCGGCGTCCTGGCGGGATCACACGGGAATGGATGCCGAGGAGCCCGTCGATCTCGACCCGGTAGCCGGTCTCTTCCCTGACCTCGCGGCGCGCGGCGCTCTCGGGGTCCTCGCCGGGCTCGAGGCCGCCACCGGGCATCGTCCACGCGGCGCGGCGGCCCTCGTTCCAGTGCGCGAGCAGGATGCGGTCGTGGTCGTCCACGATCACCGCGTACGCCGCGACGCGCAGGTCCATGCTTCACCCTAACTGCGCGGGGCTCAGGGGAGAACGCAGAAGCCGGTCCCTCTCGGAACCGGCTTCGTGTCTGTGGAGCCTAGGAGATTCGAACTCCTGACATCCTGCTTGCAAAGCAGGCGCTCTACCAACTGAGCTAAGGCCCCGGGGCTTACGGTGGGGCTACCAGGACTTGAACCTGGGACCTCTTCATTATCAGTGAAGCGCTCTAACCGCCTGAGCTATAGCCCCGTTTGACTGCGGAAACTGCGCTCCGCAACCTCCAAGACTTTACCCGACGATTCCGGATTTCACGAATCGGGCTGGTTGACTGGGACCGTGACAGAGATCTCCCATCCTGATGAGCCGCACGGCGTCCGGCTCGGGGAGCGCCTCAACTGGCTCCGGGCCGGTGTTCTGGGCGCGAACGACGGCATCGTCTCGGTCGCGGCGCTGGTCGTCGGTGTCGCGGGCGCGACGACCGACACCGCCGCGCTGTTCACTGCCGGCATCGCCGGCCTCGTCGGCGGAGCCATCTCGATGGCGCTGGGCGAGTACGTCTCGGTGAGCAGTCAGCGCGACTCGGAGCGGGCGCTGATCGCCAAGGAGCGCGGCGAGCTGCGCGATATGCCCGAGGAGGAGCTCGACGAGCTCACCCAGCTCTACCGCGACCGTGGCCTGTCAGAATCGACGGCGCGTCAGGTCGCCCTCGAGCTGACCGCGCACGACGCGCTGTCGGCCCACCTGGAGGTCGAGCTGCACATCGACCAGAACGACCTGGTGAACCCGTGGCACGCGGCGATCTCGTCAGCCGTCTCGTTCACGCTCGGTGCCCTGCTGCCGTTCCTCGCCATCCTGCTCCCGCCGCCCGAGTGGCGTGTGCCCGTCACCTTCGTGGCGGTGCTCATCGCTCTGGCCGTCACGGGCACCGTCTCCGCGCACCTCGGCGGAGCTCCCAAGGGGCGCGCCGCGATCCGCCTCGTCATCGGCGGCGCGCTCGCCCTCGTCGCGACCTGGCTCATCGGCACGCTGCTCGGGACCACGGTGGTCTGACCCGCAGACGCCGAGCGCCGGCATCCGGGATCGAATCCACGGGTGCCGGCGCTCGGGCGTCGTGCGTCAGTTCGAGGTGAAGCCGACCAGCAGGCCGCCCGTCACCTTGACCGCGAGGTTGTAGATGCCCGCGATCACGGCGCCGAGCACCGTCACGACCACGAGGTTCAGGATGGCGACGACGGCCGAGAAGGCCAGCACCTGCGGGAAGCTCACGAACTGCGACAGCAGGATGCTGCCGTCGGAGAAGCTCGAGAAGAACTCGTCGGCCTTCGCGATCAGACCGGTGGTCTGCACCACCAGGAAGACCATCACGAAGGCGACGACCGTCACCACCGCGATGGCGATCGCAGCGAGGAAGGACAGCTTGACCGCGGACCAGAAGTCCACGTACACCAGGCGCAGGCGAACCTGCTTCGCGCTGGTCTTGTGACTCGATTTCTTGGCGAGCTTGTCGGCTACCGTGCTCATGCGTCAGTGCTCTCTTCGGGGGTCTCGGGGGAGGCATCCGATCCGAGGGTGTCCGTCGACTGGGGGGTCTCGGACGACGGTGCTGCGTCGGCGCCGTCGGTGGCTGCATCCTCGGATTCTTCTGCGAGGCCCCGTTCGCCGTTGCGCGCGATCGCGATGATGCGATCGTCGTCGCTGGAGCGGGCGAACACGACTCCCATCGTGTCTCGACCCTTGGCGGGGACCTCGGCCACGGCAGAGCGTACCACCTTGCCGCTGGCAAGAACCACCAAGACCTCGTCGTCCTCGGAGACGATGAGACCGCCAGCGAGATCGCCGCGATCCTCGCTCAGCTTGGCCACCTTGATGCCCAGCCCGCCGCGATTCTGCATGCGGTACTGATCGACCGCGGTGCGCTTCGCGTAGCCGCCTTCGGTCACGACGAAGACGTATCCGTCGTCGGCCGCGACGGACGCCGACAGCAGGCTGTCGCCGGCGCGGAAGTCCATTCCCTTCACGCCGGAGGTCGAGCGGCCCATCGGGCGGAGCGCCGAATCGGTCGCCGAGAAGCGCAGCGACATGCCGTGGCGGCTGATGAGGAGGATGTCGTCGCCCTCATCGACCAGCAACGCGCTGACGACCTCGTCGTCGGGCCCGGACTCGGCCTCGTCACCCTCGTCGGGCACCTGCCCGCGGAGCTTGATGGCGATGATGCCGCCCTGACGGTTCGTGTCGTACTCGGTGAGACGCGTCTTCTTGACCAGGCCGCTGCGGGTCGCGAGCACGAGGTACGTCGCGACCGAGTAGTCCCGGATGTCGAGGATCTGGGCGATCTCTTCATCGGGCTGCAGCGCCAGAAGGTTGGCGACGTGCTGGCCCTTCGCGTCGCGCCCGGCCTCCGGAACCTCGTATGCCTTCGAGCGGTACACGCGGCCCTTGTTCGTGAAGAACAGCAGCCAGTGGTGCGTCGTGGTGACGAAGAAGTGCTCGACCACGTCGTCGGCGCGCAGCTGCGCACCCTTGACGCCCTTGCCGCCGCGGTGCTGCTGGCGGTAATTGTCGCTGCGCGTGCGCTTGATGTAGCCGGCGCGTGTGACCGAGATGACCATCTCCTCTTCGGGGATCAGGTCTTCCATCGACATGTCGCCGTCGAATCCGTGGAGGATGTGCGTGCGGCGCTCGTCGCCGAACTTGTCGACGATCGCCGTGAGCTCCTCGCGGATGATGTCGCGCTGGCGCTGCGGCGTGGCCAGGATCTCTTTGTAGTCGGCGATCTGAAGTTCGAGCTCGGCGGCCTCGTCGATGATCTTCTGCCGCTCGAGAGCCGCGAGACGGCGCAGCTGCAGCTGGAGGATCGCGTCGGCCTGAGCTTCGTCGACGTCCAGGAGCTTCTGCAGGCCCTCGTTCGCCTCCTGGGCGTTCGGCGACCGGCGGATGAGTGCGATGACCTCGTCGAGCGCGTCGAGCGCCTTCAGGTAGCCGCGTAGGATGTGCATGCGCTCTTCGGCCTTGCGCAGGCGGAAGCTGGTGCGGCGGACGATGACCTCGATCTGGTGCTCGAGCCACAGCGTGACGAAACCATCGAGCGACAGCGTGCGCGGCACGTTGTCGACGATCGCGAGCATGTTGGCGCCGAAGTTCTCCTGCAGCTGAGTGTGCTTGTACAGGTTGTTCAGCACGACCTTGGCGACGGCGTCCCGCTTCAGCACCACCACGAGGCGCTGACCGGTGCGGTCCGAGGTCTCGTCACGGATGTCGGCGATGCCGGTGATCTTGCCGTCGCGCGCGAGGTCGCCGATCTTGACCGCGAGGTTGTCGGGGTTGACCTGGTACGGCAGCTCGGTGATGACGAGGCAGGTGCGGCCCTGGATCTCTTCGATCGACACGACGGCGCGCATCGTGATCGAGCCGCGGCCGGTGCGGTACGCCTCGCGGATGCCCTTCGTGCCGAGGATCTGCGCACCGGTCGGGAAGTCCGGACCGGGGATGCGCTCCATCAGCGCCTCGAGCAGCTCTTCGCGCGACGCCTCCGGGTGCTCGAGCGCCCACAGCGCGCCGGCGGACACCTCGCGGAGGTTGTGCGGCGGGATGTTGGTCGCCATGCCGACCGCGATGCCGACGGAGCCGTTGACGAGCAGGTTCGGGAAGCGCGCCGGGAGAACGGACGGCTCCTGGGTCTGACCGTCGTAGTTGTCGTGGAAGTCGACGGTCTCTTCTTCGATGTCGCGCACCATCTCGAGCGCGAGCTGAGCCATCTTCGTCTCGGTGTACCGCGGTGCGGCGGCGCCCATGTTGCCGGGCGAGCCGAAGTTGCCCTGACCCTGCGCGAGCGGGTAGCGCAGCGACCACGGCTGAACGAGACGGACGAGGGCATCGTAGATCGCGGTGTCACCGTGCGGGTGGTACTGACCCATGACTTCGCCGACGACGCGCGCGCACTTCGAGAACGACTTGTCGGGACGGAACCCGCCGTCGTACATGCCGTAGATCACGCGGCGGTGCACCGGCTTCAGGCCGTCGCGCACGTCGGGGAGCGCGCGGCCGATGATGACGGCCATCGCGTAGTCCAGGTAGCTGCGCTGCATCTCGAGCTGCAGGTCCACCTGGTCGATGCGGCCGTGGTCGTGCTCGGCGTTCACGTCGGGACGTTCGTCTTCTGCCATGTCTTCTATCTCGTCTTCTTTGTGAACCTCGGTGTCTGTACCCGTCGCAGGGTCAGATGTCGAGGAAGCGGACGTCCTTGGCGTTGCGCTGGATGAACGTTCGGCGCGACTCGACGTCCTCGCCCATCAGCACCGAGAAGATCTCGTCCGCGGCGGCCGCGTCGTCGATGGTCACCTGGCGGAGTGTGCGGGTGGAGTGGTCCATCGTGGTCTCCCACAGCTCCTTGGCGTTCATCTCGCCCAGACCCTTGTAGCGCTGGATGCCCTCCTTGGGGATCCGCTTGCCGTTGGCAAGCCCGTCGGCGAGCAGCGCGTCGCGCTCCTTGTCGGAGTAGACGTACTCGTGCGCGGAGTTGGTCCACTTGAGGCGGTAGAGCGGCGGCATAGCGAGGTACACGAAGCCGGCCTCGATGAGCCCGCGCATGTAGCGGAACAGCATGGTGAGCAGCAGTGTGGTGATGTGCTGGCCATCGACGTCGGCATCCGCCATCAGCACGATCTTGTGATAGCGGGCCTTGTCGATGTCGAAGTCCTCGCCGATTCCCGTGCCGAAGGCCTGGATCATCGCCTGCACTTCACGGTTGCCGAGCGCCTTGTCCAGACGCGCGCGCTCGACGTTCAGGATCTTGCCGCGCAGCGCCAGGATCGCCTGGGTGTGCGGGTCACGGCCCTGCACTGCGGAGCCGCCGGCCGAATCGCCCTCGACGAGGAAGATCTCGCTGATCGACGGGTCCTTGCTGGTGCAGTCCTTGAGCTTGTCGGGCATCGCCGCCGACTCGAACACGCTCTTGCGGCGCGCGGTCTCGCGCGCCTTGCGGGCCGCCATACGCGCGGTGGCGGCATCGATGGCCTTCGTGATGACGCGCTTGGACTGCACCGGGTTGCGGTCGAGCCAGTCGGCGAGCTGGTCGCCGACGACCTTCTGCACGAACGCCTTCGCCTCGGTGTTGCCGAGCTTCGTCTTGGTCTGGCCCTCGAACTGCGGCTCGGAGAGCTTGACCGAGATCACGGCGGTGAGACCCTCGCGGATGTCGTCGCCGGTGAGGTTGTCGTCCTTCTCCTTGAGGAGACTCTTTTCGCGCGCGTACGCGTTGATGCGGGTGGTCAGCGCCGCACGGAAGCCCTCCTCGTGAGTGCCGCCCTCGTGCGTGTTGATCGTGTTGGCGAACGTGAACACGTTCTCGGTGTAGCTCGAGGTCCACTGCATCGCGAGCTCGAGGGAGATGTGGCGGACCGTGTCCTCCGACTCGATCTCGATGATCTCGTCGTTCACGACGTCGGCGTGACGCACCTTGTTGAGGTACTCGACGTAGTCGACGAGACCGCGCTCGTAGTAGAAGTCGTCGAACGGCTGACGCTCCTCAGAGCCTCCGCCCTCGGCATCCGTCACATATGTCGACGAGGGACGCTCGTCGGACAGCGTGATGCGCAGCCCCTTGTTGAGGAATGCCGTCTGCTGGAACCGCGTGCGCAGCGTGTCGTAGTCGAAGTTCACCGACTCGAAGATGGTGTCATCGGGCCAGAACTGGATGATCGTTCCGGTCTCTTCGGTCGGCTCGCCCTTCGCGAGTGGCGCCTGCGGCTGCCCGCCGTCGCGGTAGGACTGACGCCAGACGTGCCCCTGACGCTTCACCTCCACCTCGAGGCGCGTCGACAGCGCGTTCACGACCGACGAACCGACGCCGTGGAGACCGCCCGACACCGCATACCCGCCGCCGCCGAACTTTCCGCCGGCGTGAAGCACGGTCAGAACGACCTCGACGGTCGACTTGCCCTCGGTGCGGTGGATGTCGACGGGGATGCCGCGGCCGTTGTCGACGCAGCGGATGCCGCCGTCGGGCAGGATCGTCACGTTGATCGTGTCGCAATAGCCGGCGAGGGCCTCGTCGACGGAGTTGTCGACGATCTCGTAGACGAGGTGGTGGAGACCGCGCTCACCGGTCGAGCCGATGTACATGCCGGGTCGCTTGCGGACGGCCTCGAGGCCCTCGAGCACCTGGATGGCGTCTGCCCCGTAATCGCTGGGAGTTCCGTTGGGAGCCGGAGCGGGCGTTTCGGGTTCCTCGGAAACGTTATCGGGGTTGTCAGACGTCATCTTCGCGAGGGCTCCAAATCCTTCGACACGGGCCCTGACAGTCTATCGGGTAACGGCCCGATCACAGCGCTCTACGCCCCTGTAAGGGGAGAAAAATCGCCTGGATGCCTCCCGACGTGGCTTATCCGTAGGTATCGCGCGGACCGCGCCCTGGAATCGTTCTGGGACCCCATTTCCAGGAGGGGACGTCCGGCCCGATGAAGCGGACCGCGCTCACCCCGGCCTCCGGGTACCGGCGGACGATCTCAGAGAGGATCTGCGCGCGCATCAGCTGGAGCTGCTTCGCCCACGCCGTCGAGTCGGCCTGGATGGTGAGCGTCCCGTCCGAGAACGCGACCGGCCGGGTGTGCTTCGCGGTGTCGTCGCCTGCCACTTGATCCCACGCCCGGACGACGTCCTCCCGCGCGAGCTGGGGGTCCCAGCCGGCCTCACGGGTCAGGTCTGCGAGCACATCGCCGACGCCGCGAGGGTCGCGCCCCGGCGCGAACGGGATGTTCTCGTCGTCCTGGGTGCGGCGGCGGCGCTTGCGATACGACCGGGCGGAGGGCTCGAGTCCGCGCAGGCGCAGGTATGTCGCGATCGTCTCCGGGACAGCCGTGCGATCAAGGGGTGCGGGCTTCGGCTGCTCACCGGGGTCAGGCATCCGCCGCCTCCGGCTCGACGGGACCGACGATGCGACCGGCCTCGACGCGCACCATCCGCGCGCGGAGCTCCCCGGGCACGTCGCCCTCGACCGCGGCGGTGACCACGACCTGCTCGTAGTCGGCCGCCAGGTGCGCCAGGCGCGCGCGGCGGTCGGTGTCGAGTTCGGCGAAGACGTCGTCGAGGATGAGCACGGGGTCGCCGAGGCGCGACTCCGCCCGCAGCAGCTGCGCCGACGCGAGCCGAAGCGAGAGCGCGACCGACCACGACTCGCCGTGCGATGCGTACCCCTTGACCGGAAGGCCGCGGATCCGCAGCAGGAGGTCGTCGCGGTGCGGTCCGACCAGCGTGAGCCCGCGCTCGAGCTCGGACGTGCGCTTCGCCGCCAGCGCCTGACGGAAGAGCTCCGCGATACGGGTGGTCGGGGCATCCGTCCTCGCGGTCTCAGCCGCGTGGCCCGGCGTCGAACCGGCCCCCGAATCGCCGTCTTCGCCGGTGTCGGCGCCCGCGACCGAGAGTGCCCACTCGATCTCGGGGTTGTGATCGGCCCCCGCGATGGCCGTATAGGCGGCCGCGAGCGGGGTCGCGAGGTCGGTCGCGAGGGCGAGGCGTGCGGCGATCAGCTGGGTGCCGAGCGAGACGAGCTTCTCGTCCCACACGTCGAGCGTCGAGAGCGCGTCGCCGCGGACGCCGCGCGCCTTCGCCGACTTGAGCAGTGCGGTGCGCTGCTTGAGCACGCGGTCGTAGTCCGCGATGACCCCGGCCATGCGGGGAGTGCGCTGCACCAGGAGCTGATCGGCGAAGCGCCGGCGCGCGGACGGGTCCCCGCGCACGATCTGCAGATCTTCGGGAGCGAAGAGGACCACCTGCGCGTAGCGGGGGAGCTCTGCCGGTTTCACCGGTGCCCCGTTGACCCGCGCTTTGTTCGAACCCTGCCGGTTCACCTGCGCTTCGAGCTGGACGCGACGCTCACCGTGGGCCAATCGCGCACGGATGATCGCGGCATCTGCCCCGTCACGCACCATCGGCGCGTCGTTCGAGACCCGGTGCGAGCCGAGGGTCGCGAAGAAGCCGATGGCCTCGGCGAGATTCGTCTTGCCCTGACCGTTGCGGCCGACGAAGACGTTCGGACCGGGCCCGAGCTCGACGTCGGCGGCCGCGTAGTTGCGGAAGTCGACGAGACTCAGATGCTCCACGATCACCGGACAAGCCTAGTGACGGGCTCCGACGACGGACCGATCAGCGCAGGAGCAGGTTCGGCTGCAGCAGGTAGCGGAACGAGTCCGAGCCGGCGCGGTCGACCGAGGTCTGCGGCGTGATGAGCACGGGGCTCAGCTTGTTCGCGTTGTCGCTCGAGGTGAACGTGATGCGCACGAACTCGCTCTTCACGGCGCCGAGCGACTCGAGCAGGTACTGGGGGTTGAGACCCAGGGTGACTTCGTCGCCGCCGAGCAGCGTCGCGTCGACGGACTCGGTGGCGCGAGCCTGCTCGGTGCCCGAGGCATCCATCGACACGCTGTCGGCCGTGAAGGTGAAACGCAGCGGGGCCGAACGGTCGAGGACGAGCGACACACGGCGCACGGCCTCGGCGAGCTCGGCCGTGTTGACGACCGCGTGGTGCTCGGTCTGCTCGGGGAACAGGCGCCGAACCGGCGGGAAGTTTCCCTTGATGAGCAACGACGTGACGGTCTTGTTCCCGGCGGTGAAGGCGATGATCTCGCGGTCCCCCGAGCCGGAGAATGCGATCGAGATGTCGGCGCCGTGCGCGAACGTCTTGCCGACCTCTGTCAGGGTGCGTGCGGGGACGAGTGCGGTGGTCGACTCATCGCTCGCTGTGCTGCCGCCGTCCCAGGGGATCTCGCGGAGCGCGACGCGATAGCGGTCGGTGGCGACGAGGCTGAGGGTCGTGCCCGAGACCTCGAGCTGCACGCCGGTGAGCACCGGGGTGACGTCGTCGCGCGAGGCGGCGAATGCGACCTGTGCGATCGCCGTGGCGAAATCCTCGGAGGGGACGAGGCCGGAGTCGCCTGTCACCTCGGGGATCGCGGGGTACTCCTGCACCGGCATCGAGGCGAGGGTGAAGCGCGCGGAGCCGCAGGTGAGCAGGATCCCGCCGTCTTCGTCGACCTCGATCTGGATCGGCGCGTTCGGCAGACGGCTGGCGATGTCGGAGAGCAGCCGGCCGTGGACGAGGATCGTGCCCGGTTCGTCGACGGTGGCCTCGATAGTGGTGCGCGCGGACGCTTCGTAATCGAACGCGGCGAGCGAGAGGCCTTCGGCGGATGCCTCGATCAGCACGCCCGCGAGGATCGGCTGTGGGTTGCGCTGCGGCAGGAGTTTGACGACGAACGATACGGCTTCGCTGAACACATCGCGATTGACGTGGAACTTCACGAACGCTCCCTCTGCAGCGGGCCCTTCGACTGCGGGCTCGGGGTTCTCATGCTAGTGCCAGCCTCGGAGATTGCCAGTCCGCTTCTCGTCTCGGGGCTCGTCCACCGCAAAGGTGATCGGACGGGTTTCATCACAAAGATTTCTTGTCATGGTGTTAACGGCTGTGGAAACTGTGGACAACTGTCGCGTTGCCAGTCGAGAGACGGAAACCACACTCTTGTGAGTTGTGGAGATGCTCCGGAGAGCGATCGGAAAGACGAATGACAGAACCTGTGGATTCCGCAATCCATCCACAGGTCTCCCCCGCTCGTTCACAGCAGTTTCCGCAGCTTGGGAGAGTTATCCACAGGTTTTCCACACTGTGAAGAACCGGAATCTTGGCCCCTGCTGCCCACGCGTGTCAAGAACTTCTTGAGGCATATGCGGCGAGGGGCCAGCGCGCCGTGACGCACTGGCCCCTCGCCGGGTGTAGAGGACGGTTCAGCGACCGTTGCGGCCGAGCTGGGCGGTGATCTCGGTCACCTGGTTGTAGATGGAGCGACGCTCCTTCATGAGCTCGCTGATCTTCTTGTACGCGTACATCACGGTCGTGTGGTCGCGGTTGCCGAACAGCTGCCCGATCTTGGGCAGCGACAGGCTCGTGCGCTCGCGACACAGATACATCGCGATCTGACGCGCCGTGGCGACCGACTGCGACCGGCTCGAGCCGTAGAGGTCGTCCACGGTGAGCTTGAAGTAGGCCGCGGTCGCCGTGATGATGTCGGTCGGAGAGATGACGTTGGCGTCGTCCTGGTCGACGATGTCGCGCAGCACCGTCTGGGCGAGCGACATGTCCAGGGTCGAGCGGTTGAGACTCGCGAACGCCGAGACGCGGATGAGTGCGCCCTCGAGCTCGCGGATGTTGCTCGACACGACGGTCGCGATGTACTCCATGACCTCGTCGGGGATGTGGAGTCTCTCGGACTGCGCCTTCTTGCGGAGGATCGCGATACGCGTCTCCAGGTCGGGCGCCTGCACGTCGGTGATGAGGCCCCATTCGAACCGGCTGCGCATGCGGTCCTCGAAGCCGGTGAGGTGCTTCGGGGGCACGTCGCTCGTGATCACGACCTGCTTGTCGTGATCGTGCAGCTGATTGAACGTGTGGAAGAAGGCTTCCTGCGTCTCGGCGCGTCCCTGCAGGAACTGGATGTCGTCGATCAGGAGGATGTCGACATCGCGGTACCGCGCCTGGAACGCCGAGCCCCGGTTGTTGGCGATCGAGTTGATGAAGTCGTTGGTGAATTCCTCGCTCGACACGTAGCGCACGCGAATGCCGGCGTAGAGACTCAGCGCATAGTCGCCGATGGCATGGAGCAGGTGGGTCTTGCCCAGACCCGAGTCGCCGTAGATGAAGAGCGGGTTGTACGCCTTCGCCGGCGCCTCGGCCACCGCGACCGCCGCCGCATGGGCGAAGCGGTTGGACTGCCCGATGACGAAGTTGTCGAACGTGTACTTCGGGTTCAGTCGCGTATCGCTGCGCGAAACGGATGCTGCGTCCCCCGGCTCGTCGAGCGGCGGGCGTCCGACGGGGGGCCCGGACTGCAGGCCGACGGGCGGCGCGATCGGCGGCGCCGCGGACTGGACCGGGATGGGTGCCGTGAGGTGCGCATCCGCGAGATCCGGGTTCACGACGACACGGAAATTCGACGCGGGGTCCTGGACGTCCTGGCCGACGCGCGTGAGAGCCTCGAGGATCGGCGCGCGCATGCGCTTGGTGAACTGAGCCGCGGTCAGATCGTTGGGGACGTCGAGATAGAGCGTCCCGCCCATCACCCCCTGCGGAACTGCCAGGCTGATGAAGCCGTGCAGCTGCGGGGTGATGCGATCGTCTCGCACGAGTTCGTCCAGAACGGCCGTCCAGACCGGTACATCTGGAACTTCGTGCGGTGTCATGGCCCCCCCGGGTTGTCGATGATTCCACCGGAGGCCGCGGAAAAGTCGGTCCAGGCCTGTGGATAACTGCCGGAGCCACGCTAGTCAGGAGGCGTCGCGTGAGCAAACTCCACTGTAGAACCGGCCTGCGTGTCGGTGCCAGGGTGGATCGCCTCGCCGGTGCATAATGACACGTTCTGCGCTCGGTTTGAGTTCTCGGGCAAGTCGACGTAGCCTTAATCGGTTGACTTATGCCCTCGCGGCAGTCGCCCCTGTACACACGTCCCCGGTCTCGAGCGTCCCGGTGACACCTGATCGGAAGTAGTCCCCATGAGCAAGCGCACCTTCCAGCCCAACAACCGCCGCCGCGCCAAGAAGCACGGCTTCCGCGCCCGCATGCGCACGCGCGCCGGCCGTTCGATCCTGTCGGCTCGCCGCGCCAAGGGGCGCACCGAGCTCTCGGCCTGAGCCGAGCGGTGCTCGCGAGGCCGCACCGACTCACCCGCGGATCGGAGTACAAGGCCGTTGTCCGTCGGGGCCGTCGGTGTGCCGGAGCGCACACCATCACCTACGTGAACCGCGCCGTGACCGATGGTCCGGCGCGGTTCGGCTTCATCGTGAGCAAGCAGGTGGGCGGCGCGGTCGTGCGCAACACCGTCCGTCGCCGGCTGAAGGCGCTGTGCTTCGAGTCCATCGACTCGGTCGCGCCCGGCAGCGAGGTCGTGATCCGCGCACTGCCCAGTGCGGCATCCGCATCCTTCGATGATCTGCGCAGCGACGTCGTGAAGTGCCTCGCACGGAGGGCCGCATGAGCGTTCTTCCCGCCTACGCGTTCGGAGACGCCGAGTTCGCGGCATCCGATTCTCTGCGCAGCATCCCTCTGCTCCCCCGCAATGCGCTGCTCGCGCTGCTGCACGGCTACCGTGCCACGATCTCGCACACCTACGGCGACGTCTGCAAGTACTACCCGTCGTGCTCGGCGTACGCCGTCGGAGCGGTGCAGCAGCACGGCGCCGTCGTGGGATCGGCGCTGACCGCGGCGCGCATCGCACGCTGTCACCCTTGGGCGGTCGGCGGCGTCGATGACGTGCCGCCCCGCAAGAACTTCCGGCACGCGCTTACCCGCCACGGGTTCGTCGTGCCTGCCCCCACCGGAAAGGACTGATCCTCCACATGGATCTCTTGTCAGCCCTCGCCTCGACGCCGTCGCCTTCCGCTCCAGCGACGAACGGCGGATTCGATCTCTTCGGGATCATCCTGTGGCCGCTCAAGTGGGCCGTCGAGGCGGTGCTCGTCTTCTGGCACTGGCTCTTCACCGCGATCGGGCTCCCGCCGGCAGACGGCATCACGTGGGTGCTGGCGATCGTCGGTCTCGTGATCGTCGTGCGTTCCGCGATGATCCCTCTCTTCGTTCGGCAGATCAAGAGCCAGCGCAAGATGATGGAAATCGCTCCTGAACTGCGGAAAGTCCAGGAGAAGTACAAGGGCAAGAAGGACCAGCTGTCTCGTGAGGCCATGAGCCGCGAGACGATGGCGCTTTACAAGAAGCACGGCACGACACCGGTCTCGAGCTGCCTCCCGCTGCTCGTGCAGATGCCCGTGTTCTTCGCGCTGTTCAGTGTGCTCAACGACGTCACCAAGCACTACGCCGCCGGCACCGGTGGTGTGGGTCTGCTCAGCGCCGAGCTCACGGCGGAGTTCTACAACGCCAAGCTCTTCGGCGTCGCGTCGCTGCACGAGACGCTGATCCAGGCATGGCAGGCCGGCAACACCCCGGCGATCATCATCCTGGTCACGCTCGTCGTGCTCATGATCGCGTCGCAGTTCTTCACGCAGCTGCAGATCATCTCGAAGAACCTCTCCCCCGAGGCCAAGACCGGCCAGGCCTACCAGATGCAGCGGATCATGCTGTACATCCTGCCGCTGGGCTTCATCTTCTCGGGTATCTTCTTCCCGCTCGGCGTCGTCATCTACTGGTTCGTGTCGAACCTGTGGACGATGGGCCAGCAGTTCCTCGTCATCCGCGAGATGCCGACCCCCGGCTCCGACGCGGCCAAGGCCCGCGAGGAGCGCCTCGCGAAGAAGGGCAAGGCGATCGACGCGTCGGGCAAGGTCGTCCCGATGGAGAAGTACGTCGCCGAGCAGCAGCGCCTGTACGAAGAGGCCGAACGGGCGAAGGCCGCGGCGCCGAAGCGGCAGCAGCCTGTGAGCAAGCAGCGCGCGAAGAAGCAGGGGCAGAAGCAGCCCGGGACCGGCCAGAAGCAGGGCGGCCAGGTCCCCGGTGGGACCGATCCGGGCAAGCCCGGCACCGGCTCCGCTTCCTGAAGTACCCGACCGACGTCACACCCGAGGATCACGCCATGACCACGTCCCCTGAGTACGCCCCTGTCGACACGCGAGAAGAGCGGATCCCCGCGACCGTCGCCCAGCTCGAGGAGGAAGGCGACGTCGCCGCGGACTTCATCGAGGGTCTGCTCGACATCGCGGATATCGACGGCGATCTCGATCTCGATGTGCGCGCAGGCCGCGCCTACGTGTCGGTTGAAGCGCCGTCTGGCGGATCGGTCGATCTGATCGCAGCGCCTGACACCGTTCAGGCGCTCCAGGAGCTGACGCGCATCGCGGTGCAGAATCGCACGGGTCGCTTCTCGCGCCTGATCCTCGACATCGGCGGCTCGCGCGACGCGCGGCAGAACGAGTTGACCGCTCTCGTCGACCGCGCGATCGCCCGGCTGGACGACGGCGCCTCGCAGGCGTCACTGCCGGCCATGTCGAGCTACGAGCGCAAGGTCGTCCACGATATCGTCGCCGAGCGTGGCTTCGTGTCCGAGTCGTACGGCGAGGGCGCCGACCGCCACACCGTGATCCGTCGCGGCTGAGCCGCGCGTTTCACGTGAAACACTCGTACTGAGCTTGTCGAAGTTTCGATGATCGAGATCGAGCAGGAACCTGAGGCCGCCGCCGAGATCTTCGGCGACCGGATCGACGTGGCGCGGAAGTTCGCCGAAGCGCTGGGACAGCACGGCGAAGAGCGCGGGCTGATCGGCCCGCTCGAACCGCCGCGCCTCTGGTCGCGCCACATCCTCAACAGCGCGATCATCGCTCCCCTGTTCTCGGGCCGCGTCGGGGATGTGGGATCAGGCGCCGGCCTTCCCGGCCTCGTACTCGCCATCGCTCGTCCCGACGTCGAGTGGGTTCTCATCGAGCCGATGGAGCGCCGGGTCGCGTGGCTGTCGGAACAGGCCGGGGCGCTTCAACTCGACAACGTCGAGGTGCTGCGCGCACGCGCCGAGGATTGGAAACGCGGTCCTTCATTGGACGCCGTCACCGCCCGCGCCGTGAGCGCTCTGCGCACCCTGGTGCCGATCACCGCTCCCCTGGTCCGAGACGGCGGTGAGCTCATCCTCCTCAAAGGGACGAGCGCCGCGAACGAGATCGAGGCTGCCGAGAAGCAGCTCCGCAAGTTCAAGGTGACGAACCCCCGTGTCGAGGTCGTCGGCGAGGGCGTGCTCTCCGAACCGTCGCGGGTGATCCGAGCCACCGTACGCTGATGGCTGGTCTCCGATAACTTGAGTGTCGGCCGCGTTCGGGAGGATTGACCGAACGGACCCAGGCCTCCGCTGCCTCGACACCGACCCTACGGCGTCCTCGTCGTGTGGTGCTCGCAGAGCCGGCGCTCGATGGGCTCGTCGGGCACACTTCGCACCGATGGGCCGTGGGCGGCGTGATGGTGGACTCGCGATTCGTCGGGCGGGACCGGTTCTGACCGACGAATCGGGCATGTTTCACGTGAAACGGTTTCGTAGGCTGGGCCTGACTGGCGGCTCGTCTTGGCGCGACGACGGCCCGGCACTCGACGAGACATTGAGCCTCAGTTCTGCTGGTCGAGGCGGAGTTCGCAGGGATGCGCGCCGTGGTGCGATGACCGACGGAGCACGGCTGAGGCGGTCTGGCGTGGCAGGTGAAGAGTTGTGTTCGCCTCGAGGATGTGTGGCACCGCGTGAACGCGTGGCGTCCGCGCTAGTCGCTGGCCCGCTGCTGCTCTGCCGAGATTGCTCGTCGGCCGGCCGTGGTCGCCTGGCGGCGGCGCACGTCTCGCGTTCACGGTCGCTCGTGCACGGACCGCCGCTGTGCCCGCGAAGCGCACGCAGACGTGCGTCCAATGCGCACTCGAACGGCGGAGGTCTGGTCCGACGCCGCGCCAGTGCGCCTCCGACCATGGAATTCCGATCAATGGCGCGCTTCATGTCGGTTACCGGCGTGATCCGCTGCCAGCCCTTCGATATCGGGTGGGAGCGCCTCCCTGACGGTCAATCCGGGCGGATGAGATGGGCGTGCCCACGTCGTCCTAGGCGGATCATCGCGAGAGCGCGCGGTCTGCTGTCGTCGTGGAGGTGCTGACACCCGGGGGCTCACACCGAAGGGAGTGACGCTCCGGTCGGAGGTGACACATGTGAGTCGAGACACATGTCACACGAGCCGGGCTCGTGGCGGGAGTGCGGGCTGGGCGGTGTGCGGTGGGCGGGGCGCGGCATCGTACCCAGGTCTGTGCTCGCGACCCACCGGGTGTCGGGATCATCCACGTCGGCCCGGGGTTGCGGACGGACGCGCGGCCAGCCGTGTCGCGACGGTCGATCGCGCCAGCAGCAACGGGACGGACGCCTCGCGGGCCGATCCTCCGGCGTTCATGCGTCCATCGGCCTCACGCTTGTCCTGCCTGACGATGTCATGGCCCTGTACGAGCAGGCGTCGGCGGCGGATCGATGGAGGATGACGGGCGTGGAGCCCGTGGGGTCTCGCGGGTGCCTGTGTGGCGCGAGCAAGCGTTTCACGTGAAACGGTGCGCGCCGATGGGGACAGATCGCACCGGCGTCGGGCGCGCGTGGGAAACGCGGCAGCCTCGCGCGTGCACCGGCAAGCGGACGGTCACATCAGCGCGTCCCGTTCGTTGATCAGTTGACCTGTGGGCAGCTCGAATCCGATGAGGTTGTGTCCGTCTGCCGGCGCCCGTGTTCCGAATGGCCGCCGCGGCATCGGCGAAGCCGTCGGACCCACCCATGACGAAGGTGATCGGTGTGCGATCTCTGGTTCGGTCGTGCAACGCCGCGGCAGACACGATGTTGCGTCCGCAGCCGGTCTTCATGCGGTGAGCCTTGAACCCGACTTACGGATGGCATTCTGGCTTGGTGTGACGTTCCTGGGCTCCAGCACTGCAATTCTGAGATTTGACCACAAGATGGCAGGCAACCCTGCACGCTACGCGCCAGTTCCATCGTCCTCTGCGGCGGCGGACCGGTGCCGTATGTCGGTGCTCGGACCGTCCATTGCGCGTGGCGGATATCGCGGCCTGCGTCTTCACTGGAGCGGCGGGAATGGCTGAGTCGTCGCTTCCGTGCAAGCCGGATACTGGCCGGACATGAGCGCGTCAGTCCGCCGGAGCCCCTCCCCTTGGTCAATTGTCAGGACGCAGTCGCTGCATACGGGCGCGACGGTAGAGCTCCAACGCGCCGCGCAACCTCCGGACCAGTTGACACGTCGGCCGAACTCAAGTTCGTCATGCTCCCCTGTCACCTCGACACTTGGAGTCAACCCGATCCGAGCAACCAGTCATTCACTGCACTGTCGCTGCGGTGTGTGCGGATCTTGGCTGCGAGGAGCATGGACTGCTCTCGTCTTCCGACGCCACCCTCTGAACTCGATCGACCTCACCGGCGCGGCGTCATCGATCACGTTTCACGTGAAACATGCGGCGGCGAGGAACAGACCAGAGGCGCGTTGCCGGACGTGGCGGGGACTCCTAAGCGAGATCGCATCTGAGCTGTGTCTCACGTGTGAAGGCAGAGGAATGAGATCTCCGTGACCCGCGTCGTCGAACCCCGGGGTTCGATGATCCCGCTTGCGGACCTGACGACAGGGGGTGCCAATCAGCGCTCACTGCTGTCGGGCAGCGTTTGCCGTCCCGCCGCTGTATCGATGCGTCGATACCCTTCGGCCCTCAGCGGGCGTATTCTCCGCGCTGGACAGGCTGGTGGTGCTCGCCGATCGTTTCACGTGAAACATCGACGATTCGCGCGTGAATTGGTGAGCCGGATGGGAACAGGCGTTTGGCGGCACGAGGAATCGTCTGCCGGATTCGGGATCGACGCTTGCGTACCCGCAGTGAGAGAGGGCGGATGGCGACGGCCGTGGGCCGGCGTCCCGAAAGCTGGGACATGGCTCTCTGGCGGCGGACTGTCTCTTGCGAAAGCCGACTTGGGCACGATGCACGGCCTACGCGGCTCCGACGGCGTCGCAGGCAAGCCGGTCTAGCCCCAACCCAGCCCGGAGATCCGGTGGGTTGATGAAGATGCTCTGCACACCCCGTTGACGTTCACGAATCTACGCGGCGGTTACGGTTCGGGCGGAGTACTTAGTAGTCGCAGAGCTGACCACGGGGGCTAGGGAGCGAAGATCGCTGGATGCCCGCCCCCTCTCCCCCGACGGTTGGTTGCAGCTCCCCGAACTTCGAGAAGGGGCACGCCCATTGCGCTGATGATGGTTGTCACGGGCCGGATGGCCGGGCTCGAGCGTCGCTGCACAGATTTGTCGTGTTCGCATGCCGTAGGTGCCGGGAGGCGACCGTGCTGTGGGTGCGGGGCGTGGGAACCATCGCCGTAACCGTGATCTGCGCCCAATCGGGTGCGGCAGGTTCGTGTATTCCGATGAGGACCCAGGTTGCTCATGTGCTGGCGGCGAGGTCGAGGAACACTCCGCCCGGGGAGGCTATGACGCGCCGCGCGCCGTGCCGGACAGACCGCGCTCGTGCGGCACAGATCGGGAGGGGACTAGCGGTGATGGAGGTGCGTGCTGCGTGGTACGAGCCTCTCCACTCCGCGGCGAGCTGGCCCGAGCCGCGACGTCCGCCGGGGGCTGCCGGGCGATCGTGCGACCCTCGTCCGCTCAAGGTGTCGTGTCATTTGGCGGGCGTGCGACCAGACCGGGGCAGCGTCTTCTTGAGCAGCTCACGCTGGGTGGGCTGCGCACGACGGTGGAGCTGCGCGGAATCGCTCCGTGTGTGGTGTTCGGCGACGCCGACGCCCACGAGATGTCAAAGAGTGCCATCGCGACGAAGTCCCGGAAAGCCCACAGGCCTCTGTCGTCAATTGGCAGGGGTTGGGTGTCTCGCAGGGCCGCATCCTGATTTCCGAGTGTACGGTTCTGCCACCCCGCGGACGAGGTGTTCACCGCCAGTGTCGCAGCCGCGCACGACCGCGCCGCATGTTCCGTTTCACGTGAAACGGGGGGCGGAGAGGGTCGTCGACGACGCGGCGCTTCACGGATCCGTGACATTCGTGCGGGCGTCATCGTGTCGAAGCGTGCGGCACCAACCGGCGCACACACGAGGTGAACCGCGTCACGGACCACCGTCTCACGGACTTGTCTCACTGGGTGGCCGCTCTTGCCGCGGCGCCCGGCCCGTTCACGCCGACGATGGGAGCAGCGAGCAGCTGCCTTGAGCGGAAGCCTCCTTGGTGGGAGGCGACCATCGAGGGCGATGTCGATCGCGGCCCCTCACCCCTCGAATGGTTTCACGTGAAACATGCGCGAGTCTCCGTCTGGCCGTCACACTTGATGGACGGGGTCCGTGACGTTCAATACTGCCCGCCAGCAGCGGTTCGCCCGGAAACAATGTCAGAGGGGATCGACCCCTTCGCGATCCCCGGCCCATGCCCGCCATGGCGTCATCGCGACCAGCACGGCCGTCGGTGAGTCTCCGAGTGGACGCGATTCCCGGGCCGGCCCCGGAGGGATCCGATCCGCACGCGTGGCAGCGGGGTTGGATCTCGACCGGCGTGATCGCCGACGCCGACGCCGCGCTCGATGGTCAGAGAGCGCCGCGTGCTCGACACTGCGACGCCGCCGTCGAGCCGCGCTGGGGCGGGCATCCGGGGCGATGGGCCGGGCGTCAGGCGCGACCGTCTTGCTCGAGGGCCCGCAATGAGGGGTGATCAGCGCCGGTGAACCGGAAGCTCGCGGCAGTGTTCCGGGGTCGCGAAGGTAATCGATGTCAACAGACAAGGGACCGGAGCGAGGACGGCTGCTCCGCGGGGCTTGGGGCCCTCCTCGTAGAGGCATCAGGTCAGCGCCGTCTGGCTAGGGTGAATGAGTGCCTCCGACGATGGTGGTAGGAGCCGGGCTCGAGGCGAGGTTGCGCGTGTGCCTGAAGATCGTGACGCCTTCCTGCGGTGGAGAGTCCTGAACTGCTCGGCTCGGGGACGGCGTCGCGGCAAGTTTCACGTGAAGCACTCCCTCCACCGGAGGGCCGACCGACCTCAACTGGAACTCGGCCGACCACCGCGGGGGCGCGCAGTGGATGGTTCTCTGGACCTGGCGGCCCGCGGTCGAGCCGAGGTAACGCGTCTCGACGCCGGGGTGCGGACGCGGGTACCCAACAATCACACCGGGTCGCAACAAGGTTGCCCTGTTTCACGTGAAACATGGGGACTTTTGGGACCCAGCTGCGCACGGTTCGGTTCACGCATCCCTCGCGAGCGTCGCGCGGAACAACCCACCTGCTCGGCGCAATCTTACCCGTCAACGCGACGATGCGCGGGCTGGGTGGCCGGCCGCTCGGGCGCGGGGCGACCGCGCGCGGACGGGGCGGTCGGCTCCGGCTCAGATGAGGGATTTCTCAGTCGTGTTCGAGCGGCGGGTTGGCGTGCTCCAACCTACTTCGCGGGGTTGACTAGGGAGAGTGGGTCATCCACGTGGAACGGTAAGGAACGCATGAATAAGTGGCTCCGGCGGCTGGGGATGGGGGGAAGGCGGGATAGGGTGGAAGACGATGTTGAGCGGCTCGGGCACGGGGGAGAGTTTCACGTGAAACAACCCGACGAGAGTGACGCTCAGGCATCCTTCTCGTCCGATGAGCCGTCGACCGCCTGGGCACCGCAGTCTGCAGAGCAGGATGCTGCGTCGATTCCGGAGGCCGTCGCCATCGAGACCCACTCCCTCAGCGAAAGCACCGTACCCGACGCGGCGGCCGCTCTCGAAGAAGAAGTTGTACCCCATGACGCCGTTCCCGACGAGGTCGCCTCGCAGGAGGACGCGGTTGAGCGCACAGACTCCGACGAAGATGTCGCACCTGCTGAGTACGCTGACTCCGCGCCCGAAGTCGTCCCATCCCCCGAGGGCTCCACCGTCACGCAGGAAGAGGAATCCCCCATCGCGCAGCAAGACGGCGCCGCACTCGCGCAGGAAGAAGACGACTCCCCCATCGCGCGGGAGCTCGCAGACCTCACCGCACGTCGCAAGGCGCTCGAAGAAGCCAACGTCCAGCTCACCGGTCGCACTCGAGTCCTCACCGTCTCGAACCAGAAGGGCGGCGTCGGCAAGACGACGACCACCGTCAACCTGGCCGCCGCAATGGCCGAGCGTGGCGCGAAGGTGCTTGTGATCGACCTCGACCCGCAGGGCAACGCGTCGACGGCGCTGGGAGTGCCGCACACCGCTGATACGCCGAGCGTCTACGATGTGCTCATCGACGAGTTCCCGCTGGCCGACATCATCCAGGTGAGCCCCGAGTCGCCCAACCTGCTCTGTGCGCCGAGCACCATCCACCTCGCCGGTGCTGAGATCGAACTCGTGTCGCAGGTCGCACGCGAGCATCGACTGCGCGTCGCCGTCGATGACTATCTCGCGAACAACCCGGGCGAGCTCGACTTCATCCTCATCGACTGCCCGCCCTCGCTCGGACTCCTCACGATCAACGCGTTCACTGCGGCGAGTGAGCTCCTCATCCCCATCCAGTGCGAGTACTACGCACTCGAGGGACTGAGCCAGCTGCTCGGCACGGTGCGGATGATCCAGAAGCACCTCAACCCCCGCCTGGAACTGTCGACCATCATGCTGACGATGTACGACGGGCGCACGAGGCTCGCACAGCAGGTCGCCGACGAGGTGCGCGCCCACTTCCCCGCCGAAGTGCTCGACACCATCATCCCGCGTTCGGTGCGCGTCTCGGAGGCACCGAGTTTCGGGCAGTCGGTTCTCGCTTACGATGGACAGTCGGCCGGCGCCATCGCGTATCGCGAGGCGGCCGTCGAGATGATCCGGCGCGACAGCGCCTCGAACGAAAGGGGCGCCTGATGGCAGCGAAGCGCACAGGACTCGGCCGCGGAATCGGCGCACTGATCCCGACCAGTGAGCAGGCCGACGAGCGTCCCGCAGATGTCTTCTTCCCCCGGGCCGTCGCCGTGGCCGAAGCGGAGCCGGCCGCCGAGGCCGCTGAGTCCGACGGGCAGGAGGATCTCGTCGAGGTGCCCGGCGCCCGACTGGCGCACATCGACCCGCACGACATCGTGCCCAACCCGCGCCAGCCGCGCACGAACTTCGACCCCGAGCACTTCGCGGAGCTTGTGCACAGCGTGCGAGAGTTCGGCGTGCTGCAGCCCGTGGTCGTCCGGCTCAACGAGAAGGGCGAATACGAGCTCATCATGGGTGAGCGCCGTACACGCGCCGCGCGTGAGGCCGGACTCACCTCGATCCCCGCGATCGTGCGCGACACCGCTGACGAGCACCTGCTGCGCGACGCGCTGCTGGAGAACCTGCACCGTTCTGAGCTGAACGCCCTCGAGGAGGCTTCGGCGTACCAGCAGCTGCTGGAGGACTTCGGCATCACGCAGGAAGAGCTCGCCACCCGCATCGGCCGCTCGCGTCCGCAGATCAGCAACACGATCCGCCTCCTCAAGCTCCCGATGCCGGTGCAGCAGCGAGTCGCCGCGGGAGTGCTCACCGCCGGGCACGCCCGCGCGATCCTGTCTCTGGAAGACCCGACGGCGATGCAGCGATTCGCCGACAAGATCGTCAACGAGGATCTCTCGGTGCGTGCCGCGGAGGCTGCGGCGAAGCTTCCGGATGCCTCCCCCACCCGTTCCGTCAAGCCACAGGCCGGCTCGCGCCGCGCCCACCTGGATGAGGTCGCTGGACGACTGGGCGATCGGCTCAACACTCGGGTGAAGATCGCACTGACGGCACGAAAAGGCCAGATCAGCATCGACTTCGCTACGATTCAGGATCTCAACCGCATCCTCGCTGAGCTCGGTGAGACGGAGTACGGGGCCCTCGAGGCCTCATAGGCGTCCGAGCGCCTCCGCCCGCCGACGCAGCGCTTCGCCCTCCGCGGCATTGCCTGGCAGCTCTGCCGCTGCGAGGAACGCCGCGGCTGCGGCATCCGTTCGGCCGAGCCGCTCCAGAAGCTCCGCGCGTACGGCGGGGAGAGGGCGGAACCCGGACAGCTCCGGCTCGAGCGCGTCCACCACGGCGAGGGCGGGCTCGGGGCCGCGTGCCATGGAGAGCGCGACGGCGCGGTTGAGGCGGACGACAGCCGACGGCGCGAGCGACTCCAGCGCGTCGTACAACCGGAGGATCTGCTCCCAGTCCGTCTCGGCGAACGACGGAGCGACCGCGTGGCACTGCGCGATGGCGGCTTGCAGGCCGTAGTAGCCGAGTCCTCGGGTGGAGGCATCCGCTCGCTCCATCGCTTCGAGACCGCGGGCGATCGCGGAACGGTCCCATCGGCGGCGGTCCTGGTCTCCCAGGGTCACCGGGAGGCCGTCGGCGTCGATGCGCGCGGCGAAGCGCGACGACTGGAACTCCATGAGCGCGATGAGCGACCAGATCTCGGGCTCGCGCGGCATGAGGGCGGCGAGCTGCCGACCCAGGCGGACCGCCTCACGCGCGACATCGGGACGTATGGGCCCCTCCCCCTCGGCCGCCGAGTACCCCTCGGTGAAGAGGAGATAGATCACCTGGAGGACGCTCGCAAGCCGCGCCGGGCGTTCCGCACGGTCGGGCACCTCGAACGGCACGCTCTCCACGGCGAGAGTCCGCTTGGCTCGGACGATGCGCTGCTGCACGGTCGGCACGGTCATCAGCAGCGCCCGGGCGATCTGGTCGGTGGTGAGACCGGCCACCGCGCGCAGGGTCAGAGCGAGCCGCGCCTGTGCCGGGAGCACGGGATGGCACGCGACGAAGACGAGACGCAGCACATCGTCGTCGATGCGGTCGGGGTCGGCGTCGTCAGGCACCGAGTCGATCGCCTCGGCCACGAGAGCCTCTGACACGAACAGGGGCTCCCGCTGCGACATCCGCTCGCGTCGGCGCCACCCGTCGATCGCGCGCCGCTTGGCGACCGACATGAGCCAGGCTCCTGGATTGTCGGGGATGCCGCTGCCCGGCCACGCGGCGAGGGCTTCGACAAGCGCCTCCTGAGCGAGATCCTCGGCCCATGCGAAGTCGCCGGTGTGCCGAGTCAGCGCCGAGACGATGCGAGCGGACTCGTCGCGCCACACGGCTTCGACCGCGCGGCGCGCGTGGGCATCGTCGTCGGGGCTCATGCTGCCAGCGTAGGCGCGTGGCCCACGGTGTCGGGATCGGCACGTACCCTGGATTGATGGCGAACGAGGACCAGACCCCGCGGCGACGTGCGAGCCTCGAGGTGCTCCGCGCCGAAGCCGCCGACGAACTCTCGGTGCTGGTGCACGAGCGCCTCCGTGCCGGCGAGGACCCGTGGGAGTTCATGGACGATCTGCCGTCCGTCGACGAACTCGTCGTCTATCTGCTTCGCGCCGAGAACATCGCGGCCGACGGCGGGTCGCGGCCGAATGCCAGCCGTCACTACCGCGTGCTGAGGCAGATCGCGATCGACTATCCCCCGCTCACCCGCGCCGTGTGGTCGTTGCTGGGTGATGCGAACACGCACCGCCGGTGGGACCCGACGGTGCGTGCCGAAGCGGGCTGAAGCCCGCACCTCACGAGTCACGAGTTGGCGGCGCGCCACTCCTTCTCCTTGGCGATCCACTCGTCGTTCTGGTCGAAGTCGCTGAGCTCGTTGACGCGACGCACCTCCAGCGCGGTGCCGGGGCCCAGCGGGCACTTGCGCGCCCAGTGCTCGGCCTCCTCACGGGATGCGACCTCGAGGATCCAGTAGCCGGTGAAGACCTCTCGAGCTTCGGCGAACGGTCCGTCGGTGACGGCGGGCGGGACGGAGTCGAAGTCGACACGGAAGCCCTCCGAGGCGTCCGACAGACCCTCCGCGCTCAGGAACACACCGGCCTTCTGCAGCTCCTCGTTGTACGCGCCCATGGCAGCGTATGCCTCCGCCATGTCGAAGGTCTCGGGGTCGAACGCCGCAGCAGCCTCGGCTCCGACCTGCATGATGAGCATGTAACGCATGGGAATCCCTTTCGTCGGGGCGATGACGGCCCGGTTGGGGGCCCTGTTCGGCCCCTTCACCATGTGCGTCGAACCAGCCTCGCGCAGATCGACAGCGCGCGGGAAGATTCTCGAGAGAATCCCGGATGCCGGAATCGGCATACAGTGGAAATACCCGGTAGAACGGCGAAAACCCCGCCGAACGGATCGGCGGGGTCTTCGGGAAGCGCGAGCGGACTCAGCCGATGTAGGCCGCGAGGTCCTGCTCGAGCGCGAACTTCGGCTTGGCGCCGATGATGGTCGTCTCGACTGCGCCCTTGTTGAACACCTTCATCGCAGGGATCGAGGTGATCTGGTACTTCATCGCGAGGTCGGGGTTCTCGTCCACATTGAGCTTGAGGATCGTGATCTTGTCGGGGTGCTCCGACTGGATCTGGTCGAGGACGGGCGAGACCATGCGACACGGGCCGCACCACTCCGCCCAGAAGTCCACGAGCACCGGACCCTCGGCCTGGAGCACGTCCTGCTCGAACGTGGCGGAAGTCGTCGCCTTGGCGGTCATCTGTGTTTCTCCTTCTCTGAGAAGTCTGTCCACGCTCATTCAACGCGAGATGGGCGCGAAGTGTTCCCGGGCTTGTGCAGCACCCGGTGGGACGCTAGGCGGCGTCGACCTTGGCGACCGGCTCGGCGCCTGGGAGGCCGTCGATCTCGGCGGCGTCGGGGGCGGGTGCGCCGGCTTCGCCGAGTGCGGCGAGGAAGTGCTCGACGTCGAGGGCGGCGACGGTGCCGCTGCCCGCGGCGGTGACCGCCTGACGGTAGGTCGGGTCGATCACGTCACCGGCGGCGAACACCCCCGGCACCGAGGTGCGCGACGAACGGCCGTCGACCCACACGGTGCCCTCGGCGGTGAGGTCGAGCTTGTCGTGCACCAGGTGCGTGCGCGGGTCGTTGCCGATCGCGACGAACACGCCGTCCAGCGCCAGGTCGCGGCGCGAGCCGTCGACGGTGTCCTCGAGCACGACGCCGGTGACGGCCTCGTCGCCGAGGATGTCGACGACCTCGCTGTTCCAGACGAACTCGATCTTGTCGTTCTTGAACGCGCGCTCCTGCATGATCTTGGAGGCGCGCAGCTCGTCGCGGCGGTGGATGATGTACACCTTCGAGGCGAACTTGGTAAGGAAGGTGGCCTCCTCCATCGCGGAGTCCCCGCCGCCGACGACGGCGATCACCCGCTCGCGGAAGAAGAACCCGTCGCAGGTCGCGCAGTACGACACGCCACGGCCCGACAGGCGGGCTTCGCCCTCGATGCCGATCTTGCGGGGCGCCGAGCCGGTGGCGAACACCAGCGCGTCGGCCTCGTGCGAGGCGCCGCTGCCGAGGGTGACCTTCTTGACCGGGCCGTCGATGTCGAGCGAGACGACGTCGTCGTACAGCACCTCGGCGCCGAACCGCTCGGCCTGCTCCTGCATCTTCGCCATCAGGTCGGGACCCATGATCGCCTCGGGGAATCCGGGGAAGTTCTCGACCTCGGTGGTGTTCATCAGCTCGCCGCCGGCCTCGACCGAGCTCGCCACGACGAGCGGGCTCAGGTTGGCCCGGGCGGCGTAGATGGCCGCCGTGTAACCCGCGGGACCCGAACCGATGATGATGACCTGACGCACGTGCGCACCTTTCCTCGTGAAGCCTCGCGGAACGTCTCATGACACGCGCGATGGCTCCGGATGCCTCAACACATGGTAACCGCGTGGCATTCCGTCACCCGTTCCCCGCGCCCTCCGTGACGCACGGGGTCGTGGTCAGCGCCGGCCGGGCAGGAAGCGCCGCACGAGGCCGGTGGCGACCGACAGCTCGGGCGCGCGCAGCAGTGCGAGGAAGCCGACATAGACGACGAGCACGACGATGCCGATGACGGCGGCGCCCAGAGCGCCGAGGAGCTTGTCGGAGACCATCCATCCGGCCGTCCCGCCCAGAAGCTGGAAGACCAGCCAGCCTGCGGCGCCCGCAGGGATGGCGGCCAGGGCGAAGCGGCCAAGCGCGAGCAGCCACGAACCGACGCGGAGCCCGCCCAGCCGGCGCTGCAGCAGCCACGTCGCGACGATGACCTGGACGACGCTGGCGAAGGACTGGCCGAGCGCGACCGCGGCGACCAGCTGTGCGGAGGGGAGGACTCCTTCGTGGAACGCCCAGAGCGCGCTCCATGCGGTCAGGACGACGATGGCGCACTGGAGGATCGTGAAGAAGAACGGAGTGCGAGTGTCGTCGTAGGCGTAGAAGCTCCGCTGCACCACGAACAGCACCGCGAGCGGGATCAGGCTCACGAGATAGCAGAGGAGCACTCCCGCGGCGCCGACGGCTTCGTCGGGGCTGTCGGTGAAGATACGGGATGCGGGGATGGCGGCCGCGGCCAAAGCAGCGGTTGCCGCCACCACGAACACGCCGAGCGTGCGGATGCTGCGCCCGATGTCGCCGCGAACCTCGTCGTCGCGTCCTGCTGCAGCGTGCTCACTGAGCCGGGTGAAGTACGGGGTGCCGATCGAGAGCACGATGATCGAGTACGGGAGCATGAAGAGCAGCCAGGCGTTCTGGGCGACGAACACGCCTGGGTCGCTCTTGGGGATCTCCGACATCACCTGCGACTGGACGAGGCCGGCGAGCTGGCCTGCGACGACCATCAGGAAGGTCCAGCCGGCGAGCTTGCCGATCTGCCCGAGCCCGACGCCGCGCCACGCGAAGTCCGGTCGGATGTGCAGACCGGTCTGCCGCCAGAAGAGGAAGAGGATCCCGGTCTGCACCACGATGCCGAGCGTCGCGGTGCCCGCGAGCACTGCGATCATCTCGGGAGTCCATGCCGTTGCCGAACCCGTGGGCCCGAACAGCCAGATGAAGACCAGGAAGCCCGCTATCGACACGATGTTGTTGACGATGGGAGCCCACGTGTACGGCCCGTAGACCCGACGCGCATTGAGGGACTCGCCCACCAGCGCGAACAGTCCGTAGAAGAGGATCTGTGGCAGACACCAGTACGCGAATGCGGTCGCCAGCGCCTGCTGCTGCGGCGGGTAACCCGGCGCGTACAGTGCGACAAGCCATGGTGCCGCCACGGTGGCGATGATCGTGGTCCCGAGCAGCACGACGGTGCCGAGGGTGAAGAGCTTCGACACGAAGGCGCGCCCGCCGTCATCATGGGCGGCCGCCTTCACGATCTGCGGCACGACGACCGCGCTCAGGAGGCCCGTCGAGATGATCGCGTAGATGTTGTTCGGGAGTTGGTTCGCGATCGCGAATGCGTTCCCCCCCGCAGTGGTCGCGCCGATGGCCGACACCAGCACGACGGAGCGGAGGAAGCCCGTGAGGCGCGACACGATCGTGCCGGCGCCGATGAGAGCGCTCGCGCGCCCGATCCCGCTCACGGCTCGTCTCCGTCGGGCGTGGACGACACCCGTTCCTCGCCCGCATCCGTCGCTTCAGCGGCGCCTGGAGGGGGCGTGGTGGCCATCCCCTTCCGTCGGCGGCGGATGCGGAGCACGGTGCGCGCGATGCCGAACAGGAGGAGGATGCCGATGACGACGGCGAGGGCGGCGATGCCGACGGCCTCCCAGTCGGCGTAGACGTTGATCTCGACGGACTCGGGCTCGCCGATGGCGACGAAGGCGGGGCTGCGCAGCTGCAGGGTCAGCGTGACGTCGCCGCGGCCCACGCGGGCCTGCACCGGCACCTCGACGCGGGTGTTGCTCTGCGGCGTCGCGACGATCGGCGTCTCGCCCTGCACGTCGAGTCGCAGGTTGTCACGGCTCGTGTAGAGCACGAGGTTGACGGGGTACGGCAGGTCGTTGCGCACCCAGAATCGCAGAGCGGCGCTCGAGCCGTAGAGGTCGCTGGGGCTCGTGGGCAGGAGTGCCACCGAGTCGAGGGTGCCGGCGGTCGCGGCGCGGTGGTCGGAGAGCACCGTCGGCCAGGTGGCGTCGCCGATCCACGCGACGCCGAGCAGCTGCAGGATGTCGGCCCGCTCGGGTCCGGTCAGCAGCGGCGGCTGGTCGAGGATCGTCGCGAACCGTGCGAGCTCGCTTTCGTCGGCGACGAGAGCGGATGCGGCGTCCGCGCGCTCGGGCGAAGACTCGACACCCGTCAGCTCGAGGTCGAACGCCTCACCCGCCGCGACCGTCGCGATGGTGCGGGGCGTCACATCCGGCGCGGAGAATGCGGCGGAGATCGCGGCGCCGAGCTCGACGCGCGAGCGCCCTTCGCCGCGGCCGACGGTCACGAGGAGGGGCCCGTTCGTCTCGGCCGCCGCGAAGGCGAGGTAGGCGGTGGCCGTGGTGAGCGGGGCGCCGCGGAGCCACGGCTCCTCCTGCTGGGATGCGTCGTCGAGTGCGGCGGAGATGTCGCTGTCGTAGACGAGCACCTCGCCGGAGCCGACCCGGCCGTGTGCCGAGACGGTGCGGCCGTCGGAGCCGGCATCCGTCGTCGCCGAGGGGATGAGCGTGACAGGCGCGGTGCCGTCGTCGGTCGCGATGTCTGCGAGGCGGGAGATGATCTGCTCGTCCGCTGTGCCGTCGGCTGGCCAGTACGCGCCCTGGCGGGTGGCGGGGCCGACGACCAGCAGCTCGTCGGTGCTCGGCAGGGCGCTGTCGGGCTGTGGCGTGGGGGCGGTGGTCGGCGCGTCCGACGGCGCCGCGGTCGGCGTCGGGGTGGGAGCCGAGGTAGCGGGGGTCGGAGTGGGAGTCGGGGTCGCGAAGTTCGAGGACGACATGTACGCGGTGAACGACGTGGGCTGCAGCGGCCGCGGAAGACCCGCCTGCAGCTGCGCGGTGACGTCGGCGTCGCCGAACTGCAGCGCGAAGCGCGAGTTCTGGATCGTCTCGAGGCGTGAGAGCCACTCGAGCGCGGACTCCGGAGCCGATGTGCCGAGCACCCGGATCGACGCGGGAACGGCAGGGTCCACCGCGAGGATGGCGGCGGTTCCGGTGACGCCGTCCAGCTGGTTCGTGAGATCGCCGTCGGGTGCGGTCAGCTCGGCGAGCTGTTCCGCGGTGAGGAGGCCGTCGCTGAGCGGACCGGCGGTGATCGGCACGACCACGCCGATGCCGACGTCCGTGGCCCCGGTGGGCGGGACGATCATCGCGCTCGTCGAAGTGACGGTGCCCACCGCGTCGGGGTACGACGCGGCGAGCGGGTAGACGCCGGGGGCGAGCCCGGCGAGGGCGGGGTCGTCGGCGGCGACTGTGATGCCGCGGACTTGGAACCCGCCGGGTTCGACGGCCGCGATCGTGTCGGTGCCGATCGGCTCCAGCGCGAGCTCGGCCGAGCTCCCGTCGAGCCAGTCGCCCAGGTCGTCGCGGTCGGCGAGCGGTGTGCGGCCGAGCGACAGCGTGACGGTCGCGGGCGCGAGTTCCGCCTCCGTCCCGTTCTGGATCGAGACCGACACGCTCAGCGCATCGCCCGGATTCACGATGCCGTTGGCGACCGGCGACAGGGTGAACACGGTGGTGCCCGTGGGGACGGCGGAGGTCGCACTCGGCGATGGGCTCGGGGTCGGATCCGCCGCGAGCGCCGGAGCCGGCAGCACAAGCCCGGCGAGCATCACCCCGGCCGCCATGGCGGCGGTCACGAGGCGCGGGGCACGCCGCGGGGCTCGCGGTGAAGTCACGATCATCCTGTCGGGGGGTTCGCTCCTGTGCGATGTCCTGACCGCACGATCGAGGAGATTCTACGGTCCGCGCCTCCGAGCCCGCCGGAGGGCGGGCGGCGCGGTTGAATGGAGCCGTGCTCCCCGAACCGGATACAGACCTGTGCCGTGACCTCGCCGCCGACCTGGGCCGCGCCGGGTTCACCGCCGAAGCCCTGCGCGACGCGTGGGGTGCGGCGGCCGACGACGCGATCGCGCGCGGCCTGCGGTCGCCGGCGGCGCGGGCCCTCGGCGACCGCGGCGATGCCCTCGCCGTGCTGGGCAGACTTCTCGTGCTCGGGATGCCGCAGGCCGAGGCATCCGTCGATCACGCGCTCGTGCGTGCCGGTGCGGGAGGACTCGTGCGGCTGGGTCTCGCCGAGATCGACGGCGGCGAGGTGCGCCCTCTCGCGGTGGTGCGGCCGCAGTCGTACGCCGACGCTTCGGGATCCGGACAATGGTGGATCGCGAGCGACCTCGACGAGGCGGCGCTCGGCGGGCCGCTGCCTGAGGATCACGTGCTCGGCGTGGGCGGCGCGTCGCTGACGCTCGCCGGGCTGCAGCTGCCGACGCCCGCCGAACGGGCGCTCGACATCGGTGCCGGCTGCGGGATCCAGGCGCTCCGCGCCCGCGCGCACGTCGGCCACGTCGTGGCGACGGACATCTCGCCGCGCGCCCTCTCGTTCACGCGGCTGAACGCCCTGCTCAACGGCATCGACGGCGTCGAGGTGCGCCTCGGCAGCCTCTTCGAGCCCGTCGTCGGCGAGCAGTACGACCGCGTCGTGTCGAACCCGCCGTTCGTGATCACGCCCCGGGTCGCCGACGTTCCCGCCTACGAGTACCGAGACGGCGGCATGGTCGGCGATGACGTCGTGGCAGCGTTCGTCCGGGGTGTCGGCGCGCACCTCGCGCCCGGTGGCGTCGCGCAGCTCCTCGGCAACTGGGAGACACGGGACGGCGTGCCCGGCCTCGACCGCGTACGCGGATGGGTCGAGTCGTCGCCGGTGCCCCTGGACGCCTGGGTCGTCGAGCGCGAGAGCCTCGACCCGCTGTCCTACGCCGAGCTGTGGGTGCGCGACGGCGGCACGCTGCCCGGCACGCCCGGCTTCGCGAGACTCGTGGACGCGTGGCTCGACGACTTCGCGGCCCGCGCGGTGACGGAGGTGGGGTTCGGGTACCTGCTGCTGCGGCGTCCGGCCGACGGGTCCCCCACGATCGCTCGCTACGAGACCCTCCACACGGCGCTCGCCGGCGAAGGGCTCGGGGCGCACCTCGCGGCCGCGCTCGAGGCCCACGACCGCGTGAGCGCGCTCGACGACGCGGGGCTCGCGGCATCCGTCCTCCTGGTCGCCCCCGATGTCACCGAGGCGCGCCATCATCTTCCCGGAGCCGAGGATCCGACCGTCATCGAGCTGCGTCAGGGCGGCGGATTCGGTCGCGCCCTCGGCGTGGATCCGGGGCTCGCGGCGCTCGTCGGCGCGTGCGACGGCGACCTTCCCGTGGGGGTTCTCATCGACGCGATCGCCGATCTGCTCGAGGTCGACGCCGGCGCGCTCCGGGCGGACCTGCTGCCGCGGGTGCGCGAGTTCCTGTTCAGCGGCTTCCTGCGGTTCGCATGAGCGCCGCCCCGGAGGCTCCGCCCGCGCGCAGATAGGCTGGAACCCATGCTCAACATGGCCGAGGGCATCGCGCGCCTCGGCGCGCTCGCCGAGTCCCCCGTCGTCGCCGCACTCGCCCGCGCCTTCGCCGATGCCGGCTTCGACCTCGCGATCGTGGGCGGTCCCGTACGCGACGCGCTGCTGGGCCGCCCGACGAACGACCTCGACTTCACGACGAACGCGCGCCCCGACGACATCCTGAAGATCGTCAAGCCGATCTCCACTGCACAGTGGGATATCGGCCGCGCCTTCGGCACGATCGGCGCCCGCGTCCACGGCGAGCAGGTCGAGATCACGACCTATCGCGCCGACAGCTACGACGGCGTCACCCGCAAGCCCACCGTCGAGTTCGGCGACACCATCGAGGGCGATCTGGTGCGCCGCGACTTCACGGTGAACGCCATGGCGCTGCGGGTTCCCGGGCAGACCCTGGTCGATCCCACCGGCGGTGTCGAGGACCTCGTCCGCGCCGTGCTCCGCACCCCCACCGACCCCGCTGTGAGCTTCGGCGACGATCCTCTCCGGATGCTGCGCGCCGCCCGGTTCGCGTCGCAGCTCGGCTTCGCGGTCGACCCCGCCACCGAGGCCGCGATGGAAGAGCTCCGTGCGACGCTCGAGATCGTGAGCCCCGAGCGCATCCAGGGCGAGCTCGTCAAGCTGCTCGCGACCGATGACCCCGTGCGAGGCATCCGCCTGCTCGTCGAGACGGGACTCATGGCCGAGTTCCTGCCGGAGATCCCCGCGCTGCAGCTCGAGGTCGATGAGCACCACCACCACAAGGACGTCTACGAGCACTCGCTCACGGTGCTGCGGCAGGCGATACAACTCGAGAAGAGCCGGAATCCGGATGCTGCCCCCGACGTGGCGCTCCGCCTCGCGTCGCTCCTGCACGACATCGGAAAGCCCGCGACGCGCCGACTCGAGCCGGGCGGCGGCGTCACGTTCTACCACCACGACCTCAAGGGCGCGCGGCTCGCCCGCAGGCGCCTGCAGGAGCTGCGCTTCGACTCGGCGACCATCGCCACCGTGAGCCGGCTCATCGAGCTGCACCTGCGCTTCTTCGGGTACTCCGAGGGTGCCTGGACCGACTCGGCGGTGCGTCGGTACGTCCGCGACGCCGACACCGAGCTCGATCGTCTGCACATCCTCACGCGCGCCGACGTCACGACCCGCAACGTCAAGAAGGCCACGCGCCTCGCGCGCGCCTACGACGACATCGAGCGCCGCATCGCCGAGCTCGCCGCCCAGGAGCAGCTCGACGCGATGCGCCCAGAGCTCGACGGCAACCGCATCCAGGAGGTGCTGGGCCTGAAGCCCGGCCGCGAGGTGGGCGAGGCCTACAGGTTCCTCCTCGACGTGCGGCTCGACGAAGGCGTGGTCGGCGAGCAGGAGGCGGAGCGGCGCCTGCGGGAGTGGTGGGCCGCGCGCGCCTGACCCCCGTCAGACAGGACGGCCCCCGCCCGAGACGCTCCGCCGATCACGGTGCGAGCGAGCAGATGCGAGGAGACCCGCTCGGCGAACGCGGGGCAGCCGGCGGCGGTGAGCGCCTCCGTGAGGCGGTCCTCGCGCGCTCCGGCGGCGCGTCGGATCTGCTCGGACGCGACGTCCCTCACGTCCGCGCCCGCGGTGTCGTCGATGAGGCAGAGGAACTCGTCGGGGCCTCGGCGAAGGCGCGGGCATCGCCGCCGGGGGTACAAGGGCAAGGACCTCGGGGTCGCCCACGCCGGTCGCGGGATCACCGACGCCGACTTCGACCGCGTCATCGGCCACGCGGCCGCTGCGCTCGCCGAAGCCGGCGTCGACGCCGACGCGATCGATCAGGTCGCCGGCGCGCTCATGCCGCTGCGCGCGGTGGTCACCACCGCGGCGGCCCAGCGTCGCAGCACGCCTCCTGGGCGCTTCACCGATCGACCGGGCGGCGGGTGTCGCACGAGAGCGGCGGGGGTGATCCGCGGTCTCAGGCGACCTGGGTCCCCCGCAGCTCGGCCAGCTCGCGACCGGAGCGCACGGCGTCCGTCTCCGCCGAGCGCTTGAGCTCGGCGGCCGGCTCAGCGAAGGCGTCCAGCGCGGGGTTCACGCCCACGAGTGTGAACGGCCGCTGCACGATGCGCAGGTCGAGGCCCCAGACGTCCTCGAGCACGCGGCGCAGCCATGCGGTGGAGTGATCCCAACCCTCCTTCGGCGTGCCCTCGGCGTAGTTGCCGCCGAGCACGGTCACCAGCGTCGCGGGCTTTCCGCGCAGGTCGGTCCCCTGCGGGTCGATGCCGGGGACGGTGTAAACGAGGTCGAACCAGGTCTTGAAGTGCTGCGAGACGCCGTAGTTGTACAGCGGCACGGTGAACAGCAGCGCCTCGGCGCCGCGGAGCTCGTCGGCGAACGTGCCGGCCAGGGCGATCGCCGCGCGCTGGTCGTCGGTGCGCTCGGCCTCGGGCGTGAAGCCGCCCTGCACGGCGTCGCGCCATGCCGTGGCCGGCACCGGGTCGGCCGACAGATCGCGGCGCAGCACCGATGACGTCGGGTGTGCGGCCGTCCACTCGGCCTCGACGAGATCGCCGAGCTCGCGACTGGCGGAGGTGGCGGGAAGGATGCTGGCGTCCAGACGGAAGAGGGTCAACGGAGGCTCCTGTTCTCATTTCGCATAGTCACTATGAAAACCAGAGTGACTATGCAGACAGTAGCACGGGTACCATGAGGGGATGACCGAGCAGGAACATGGCGGACCCGCGTGCGACGCGGCGATATCGCTCGCGTTCTCAGTGCTCGGCAAACGGTGGAACGGCATGATCCTGGACGCCTTGAGCAGCGGACCGCTGTCGTTCGTGTCGCTGAAACGCACGGTCACCGGCATCAGCGACGCGGTACTCTCCGACCGCCTCTCGGAGCTCGCCGAGACCGGCCTGGTGACGCGCGACGTCGACGCCGGGCCGCCTGTCGCCGTCAGCTACGCGCTCACCCCGCAGGGTGAGAGGCTCATCCCGGTGCTGCAGCAGCTCGGCGCCTGGGCCAGCGAGAACCTCACCGTCTCCGAGCGAGCCTGAGCCGCAGCATCCGTCGTTCCTGCTGCCCCTCCGCGCCTACACTGGGACCCACGCTCCACCGACGTCGATCGGAGCCGCCGTGTCATCACCCTGGTCGCAGCGCCGTGAGGTGTCGCCCGAGACCTCACGCCTGCTGATCGAGCGCGCCCACGAGGAGCTCGTGGCGGGCAACGCCGCCGATGCGCGACTGCGCGACGTCCGGCTGCTCGTGCGCGACTCGTGGCGCCGCTCGCTCGACAGCCTCGTCGGGGCCGAAGCGCTGCCGCCCCTCGACCTGACGGCCGAGGAGCTCGAGGGGTACCGCCGCGCCCACCCGCTCGCCGCGGTCATCGACATGGTGCGCGGTCTGCTGCTGCCGGGCGAGGCGTCCGAATCCGGTGTCGTCGTGGCGGTGGGCGATGCCGCCGGGCGCCTGCTGTGGGTGGAGGGCGATCGCAACGTGCGGCGTCTCACCGGAGACGTGGGGTTCGTCGAGGGCGCGAACTGGTCCGAGGACGCCGTCGGAACCGCCGCCCCCGGCACCGCGATCACGCTCGACCGGTCGGTGCAGATCACCGGCGCCGAGCACTTCAACCGGCTCGTGCAGCCGTGGTCGTGCAGCGCCGCGCCCGTGCACGACCCCGAGACGCGGCGCATCCTCGGCGTGATCGACGTGACCGGCGGCCACGAGGCCGTCACTCCTCAAGCGCAGCTGCTGGTGGATGCCACGGCCCGGGCGATCGAGGGAGAGCTCCTCGTCGCGCGCCTCCGCGCCCGGGCCGAGCCGCCGCGACCCGCACGCCGCGCGCCCGCCCGGCGGGCCGAGCCCACGCGCGCCACGCTGCGGGTGCTCGGCCGCGACCGTGCGCAGCTCGAGGTCACGGGTGAGGGCTTCGAGACGGTGTCCGAGCTCGGCCCGCGCCATGCCGAGCTGCTGCTCATGCTCGCGGTCCACCGGCAGGGCCTGTCGGCCGAACGCCTCGGCGACCTCGTGTACGGCGAGTCGGCCGGGGACGCAGCATCCGTGACCCTCCGCGCCGAGATGGTGCGCCTCCGCAAGGCGCTGACGACCGCCGCCCCTGCGCTCGTGCCGGAGTCTCGGCCGTACCGGCTCGGGGTCGAGGTCGAGACCGATGCCCATCAGGTGCTGTCGCTCCTCGACCGCGGCGCGCATCGCGTCGCGCTCGCCGCCTACCGCGGTGATGTGCTCCCCGACTCGGTCGCGCCCGGGGTCGAGGAGTTCCGTGACACCGTGCGGGTCGCACTGCGCGAAGCGCTCATGGCCGAGGCATCCGTCGACGTCCTCCTCGCCTTCGCGGAGACAGATGCCGCCGCCGACGACATCGAGCTGCTCAGGCTGTGCCTGTCGATGCTGCCCGCGCGCTCGCCTCGCCGCGCGGGCCTCGTCACCCGCATCGAGAGGCTCGAAGCCGACCGCTGAAGACCGGCGCAACGTTGTGCAACGTCGCCCGGCCTACCTTCGATGCATCGCGACGACGTCCGTCGCGGAACGCGTCGAAGGAGACCAGCAATGACCATCGTCGAAGAGGGCGTCTCGAGCGTCTACGCCGCACCCGGGCAGCGAGGATCGATCGCCGACTACCGCCCCCGCTACGGGCACTACATCGGCGGCGAGTTCGTCGAGCCGATCAGGGGCCAGTACTTCGAGAACATCACGCCCGTCACCGGGAAGCCCTTCACCGAGGTCGGCCGCGGCACCGTCGAAGACGTCGACCGCGCGGTGGATGTCGCGTGGAAGGCTTTCGAGTCCTGGAAGCGAACGACCCCGGCCGAGCGGGCCGTCATCCTCAACAGGATCGCCGACCGCATCGAGCAGAACCTCGAGCGGATCGCCGTCGCCGAGACCTGGGAGAACGGCAAGCCGGTCCGCGAGACGCTGGCCGCCGACATCCCGCTCGCCGTCGATCACTTCCGCTACTTCGCGGGCGTGCTGCGCGGCCAGGAGGGCTCGCTCAGCCAGCTCGACGAGGACACCGTGGCCTACCACTTCCACGAGCCGCTCGGCGTGGTGGGGCAGATCATCCCGTGGAACTTCCCGATCCTCATGGCCACGTGGAAGCTCGCGCCCGCGCTCGCCGCCGGCAACTGCGTCGTGCTCAAGCCTGCCGAGCAGACGCCGGCGTCGATCCTGTTCCTGTTCGAGATCATCGGCGACCTGCTGCCCGCCGGCGTCGTCAACATCGTCAACGGTTTCGGCATCGAGGCCGGCGCTCCGCTCGCGCAGCACAAGCGCATCCGCAAGGTCGCGTTCACGGGCGAGACCACGACCGGCCGCCTCATCATGCAGTACGCGTCGCAGAACCTCATCCCGGTGACCCTCGAGCTCGGGGGCAAGAGTGCGAACGTCTTCTTCGAGGACGTCGCCCGCACCACCGATGACTCCTACTACGACAAAGCGCTCGAGGGCTTCACGCTCTTCGCCCTCAACCAGGGCGAGGTCTGCACGTGCCCGTCGCGCGCGCTCATCCAGCGCTCGATCTACGACGGGTTCCTCGGCGACGCCCTCGGCCGCGTCGGCAAGATCGTGCAGGGCAACCCGCTGGATCCGGCGACGATGATCGGCGCGCAGGCCTCGAACGATCAGCTCGAGAAGATCCTGTCGTACATCGAGATCGGCACGGCGGGCGGTGCGAAGCTCCTCGCCGGCGGGGAGCGCGTCGACCTCGGCGGCGACCTTTCGGGCGGCTACTACGTCGCGCCGACGGTCTTCGAGGGCACGAACGACATGCGGATCTTCCAGGAGGAGATCTTCGGGCCGGTCGTCTCGGTCACCTCGTTCGACGACTTCGACGACGCCATCTCGATCGCCAACGACACGCTCTACGGCCTCGGCGCCGGCGTCTGGAGCCGCTCCGGCGACACCGCGTACCGCGCCGGCCGGGCCATCGAGGCAGGCCGCGTCTGGACGAACACGTACCACCAGTACCCCGCCCACGCGGCGTTCGGCGGGTACAAGCAGTCCGGCATCGGCCGCGAGAACCACCTCAAGATGCTCGACCACTACCAGCAGACGAAGAACCTGCTGGTGTCGTACGCCGACGGAGCCATGGGCTTCTTCTGAGCCGGCCCGCCCGGTCCCGCTCCCGGGGGGTCGCGTGACCGGCATCCCGACCCGGGTGGAGCGCGTCCCCAGACGCTCCGCCCGGGTCATCCCCGAACCAGGAGATGTGGCGAGATCAGGAAGATCCGGCAGCGATCATCCTGTCTCGGTCAGATCTCCTCATCTCGCAGAAGATGAAGGGACGAAAGGACACGCGATGGAGACGATCCGCACGTACTCACGCGTGGCGGTGACGGATGCCGCGGCATCCCTCCTGCGACAGCTCACCGCGCAGCACGGCAAGCTGATGTTCCACCAGTCCGGCGGCTGCTGCGACGGAAGCGCCCCGATGTGCTTCCCCGTGGGCATGTTCCTCACCGGAACGTCGGACGTGCAGCTCGGCGACCTCGACGTCGGGCTCGATGACCCGATCGACGTCTTCATCTCCCAGGCGCAGTTCGAGTACTGGAAGTACACGCACCTCACGATCGACGTGGTGCCTGGCCGGGGCGCGGGCTTCAGCGTGGAAGGTCCGACGGGCAACCGGTTCATCATCCGCAGCCGCATGCTCGACGACGCAGAGCTCGTGCATTTCGGCCTCGGACCAGAGGCGTCACGGGGCAGTTCGCCCAACTGAACGGCCATCGAGCGGGCATCCGGCTCGATCGCGGGCGGGTTTCGTTCTGGTTACGAATCGTTTACTGGATTGCCGTAACGCCCTCGCAGGGTGAAGATAGCCTCTGGCCGCGACCATCTGACGCGGCTGACACCACTACGCAGAGGTAGCACTTCATGTCACTGCACCACAGCAAGCGCGGCCGCATCGGTCTCGCCATCGGGGCCTTCGGCGCCTCAGCACTTCTCCTCGCCGGTTGCGCCGGCGGTGGCGGCGGGAACAACGACGACGGCGGCGCGTCGGGCGAGCCCATCATCGTCGGCACCACCGACAAGGTCACCACGCTCGACCCGGCCGGCTCCTACGACAACGGCTCGCTGGCTGTGCAGACCCAGGTGTTCCCGTACCTCCTCAACACCGACTACAACAGCACCGAGGTCGTCCCCGACCTCGCCGAGTCTGCCGAGTTCACGTCGCCGACCGAGTACACCGTGACGCTGCCCGAGGGCCTCAAGTGGGCCAACGGCAACGATCTGACCTCGGCCGACGTCAAGTTCTCGTTCGATCGCAACCTCAAGATCGCCGACCCGAACGGCGCGTCGAGCCTGCTCTACAACCTCGACAGCGTTGAGGCGCCGGATGACACGACGGTCGTGTTCCATCTCAAGACGGCGAACGACCAGGTCTTCCCGTACATCCTCACCAGCTTCCCCGGTGCCATCGTCGACGACGAGGTGTTCTCGGCCGACGCGGTCACCCCCGACCAGGACATCGTCGATGCCAACGCGTTCGGTGGCCCCTACGCGATCACCTCGTGGGACTTCAACAAGACCGTCGAGTTCACCCCGAACGAGAACTACAAGGGTCTCCTCGACGCGCCGGTCAACAGCGGTGTCATTCTCAGCTACTTCGCCGAGTCGTCGAACCTGAAGCTCGCCGTGCAGCAGGGCGACATCGACGTGGCCTACCGCGCGCTGTCTTCGACCGATGTCGAAGACCTCAGCAAGAACAAGGACGTCCAGATCGTCAACGGCCCCGGCGGCGAGATCCGGTACATCGTGTTCAACTTCAACACGCAGCCGTACGGTGCGACGACCCCCGAGGCCGACGCGGCCAAGGCCCTCGCCGTGCGCCAGGCCGTGGCTGACCTCGTCGACCGCGAGGCGTTGTCGACGCAGGTCTACAAGGGCACGTACACGCCGCTGTACTCGTTCGTCCCCGAGGGATTCACCGGCGCCATCGAGCCCCTCAAGGAGATGTACGGCGACGGCGCGGGCGGCCCCGACGCCGAGAAGGCGAAGGCCACGCTCGAGGCTGCGGGCGTCGAGACGCCCGTCGCACTCAGCCTGCAGTACAGCCCCGACCACTACGGCCCCTCGTCGGGTGACGAGTACGCCCTGGTGAAGTCGCAGCTCGAGGAGAGCGGCCTGTTCTCGGTCGACCTGAAGTCGACCGAGTGGGTGCAGTACTCGAAGGACCGCACGTCGGACGTCTACCCCGCCTACCAGCTGGGCTGGTACCCGGACTACTCCGACGCCGACAACTACCTCACCCCGTTCTTCCTGACGAAGAACTTCCTGGGCAACCACTTCAGCGACCAGCAGACCGAGGACCTCATCCTCCAGCAGGCCGTCGAGACCGACCAGGCGAAGCGCACGCAGGAGATCGAGGACATCCAGACGCGCGTGGCCGAGCTGCTCTCGACCGTGCCGCTCCTGCAGGGTGCCCAGGTGGCGGTCGCCGGAACCGGTGTCGAGGGCGTCACGCTCGACGCATCGTTCAAGTTCCGCTTCGCGCCGGTCACGAAGTAGCGCGGAGTCCATCGATGGGGCGGCCCGCTCACCCGGGTCGCCCCATCGGCATTCGCCCTTCGGCAGCACACACAGTTAGGCCCCCACGATGACGAGCGACGTCGCCGCATCCGTTGACCAGCCGCCCGCCATGCTGGCCCGGCGCAGACCCGCCTCCGGCGGGACCCTCGGCCGCTACCTCCTGGTGCGGTTCCTCCTGATCTTCCCGACCGTGCTCATCCTGGTGACGCTGGTCTTCTTCCTCATCCGCCTCACCGGCGACCCGATCACCGCCGCCCTCGGCGGGCGCCTGCCGGCCGACCAGCTGCAGGAGCGCATCCATGAGGCCGGCTACGACAGGCCTGTCCTCGTGCAGTACTTCGAGTACATCGGCCAGGTGTTCACGGGAAACTTCGGCACCACGATCACCGACAACCAGCCGGTCACGCAGGTGCTCCTGACGTACGGCGCGGCCACGTTCGAGCTCGTCTGCTATGCGCTCGTCATCGCGTTCCTCGTCGGCATCCCGCTCGGCATGGTCGCCGCCGCCAAGCGCGAGAAGGCGACCGATGCCGGGCTCCGCGTCGGCGCGATCCTGTTCTACGCGACCCCGGTGTTCTTCTCGGGCCTGCTCGCCAAGCTGGTGTTCTCGGTCTGGCTCGGCTGGTTCCCCGTTTCGGGTCGCGCGAGCGTGCGCACCGAAATCGCCCTCACCCGCGAAGGTGGCACGGGGTTCTATCTCATCGACGCGATCGCGTCGGGCAACCCCGCCTACGTGCAGGACGTGCTCCTGCACGCCTTCCTCCCGGCCATGGTGCTGGGCCTGCTGACCGCGAGCATCTTCCTGCGCCTCGTGCGCACGAACGTCATCGGCACCCACAACATGCCGTACATCGACGCCGCCCGCTCGCGCGGCGTGAGCGAGTACCGCCTCGTGCGCCGACACGCCTACAAGCCGGCGCTGATCCCGATCGTCACGGTCATCGGCCTGCAGATCGCACTGCTGCTGGGTGGCGCCATTCTCACCGAGACGACGTTCGAGTGGCAGGGCATCGGCTTCCAGCTGGGCGAGTACCTGAAGGCCCGCGATTTCGTCGCGATCCAGGGCATCGTCGCGATGATCGCGATCCTCGTCGCGGTCACGAACTTCGTCGTCGACGTGATCGCCGCGTTCCTCGACCCGAGGGTGAGGTACTGACATGGCCAAGCGCCGGGTTCTCGACCGGATTCCGGTCGTCCACCAGCTGCGTCAGAGCGTCGGCCTGCAGCGAGGCATGCTCGTGGCGGGCCTCGTGCTCACCGCGCTGTTCCTGGTCTTCGCGATCTTCGCACCGTGGATCGCCCCGTACAGCTACAACCAGCTCCGCGACGCCCAGGGGAACTTCGGTTCCACCCAGCCGCCGAGCGCTGAGCACTGGCTCGGCACGACGGTGGGCGGCTACGACGTGCTGTCGCGCACGATCTGGGGCGCCCAGACCGCGATCCTCGTCGTGATCGTCGCGCTCATTCTGTCGGTGGTCGTCGGCATCCTGCTCGGTCTGGTGTCGGGCTATCTCGGCGGTTGGGTCGACCGCACGCTCGTGGTGATCGCCGACGCGATCTATGCCTTCCCGACACTGCTGCTCGCGATCGTGGTCGCCATCGCGATCAGCGGCGGGCAGTCGGGCCTGTGGCCGGGCATCATGGCGGCGGCCGTGTCGATCACCGTCGTGTTCATCCCGCAGTACTTCCGCGTGGTCCGCGCTGAGGTCGTGCGCATCAAGGCCGAGGCGTTCGTCGAGTCGGCGAAGGTCATCGGCGCGCCGACGTCGCGCATCATGTTCGTGCACGTGCTGCGCAACGCGACCCGCACGCTGCCTCTCATCGTGACGCTGAACGCGTCGGAGGCGATCGCGACTCTCGCGGCACTCGGCTTCCTCGGGTTCGGCATCGAGCCGTCGGCCGCGGCCGAATGGGGCTACGACCTGCAGCGCTCGATCAGCGACGTCGCGGCCGGCATCTGGTGGACGGCGATCCCTCCGGGCGTCGCCATCGTGCTGACGATCCTCGGCATGACCCTCATCGGCGAGGGCCTCAACGACCTCGCCGACCCGCGTCTGCGCGCGCGCCGCCGGGCGACCAATCAGACGCCGGCGGACGCGGTCGCCGCGAGCCAGCCGGCATCGCGCGAGTTCATGGGAGAGGTGGAGTGATGGCCTTGGCAGCCCCCGCATCCGACGACCTCGCGGTCGACATCCGCGATCTGACCGTCACCTTCGCCAGCGACGGCGGCGATGTGCACGCCGTGCGCGGTGTGACCCTCGATGTCCGCCGCGGCGAGGTGCTCGCGATCGTCGGGGAGTCCGGCAGCGGCAAGACGGTCACCGCCCGCACGATCCTCGGGCTCCTGCCCGAGACGGCGGTCATGAACGGCGCCGTCGTGCTCGACGGCACCGAGATCGTCGGCCTCGACAAGAAGGAGCTCCGCGAGGTGCGCGGCTCGAAGGCCGCGATGATCTTCCAGGAGCCGTCGACCGCGCTCAACCCCGTGTACACGGTCGGCTGGCAGCTCGCGGAGGGCCTGCGGGCACATGGCAGCTACAGCAAGGCCGAGGCGAAGGCGAAGGCGATCGAGATGCTCGGCCGAGTCGGCATTCCCGACCCCGAGCGCCGCGTCGACGACTACCCGCACCAGTTCTCGGGCGGCCAGAAGCAGCGCATCGTCATCGCGATGGCGCTCGCGCTCGAGCCGACCGTCATCATCGCCGACGAGCCGACGACGGCGCTCGACGTGACGGTGCAGGCCGAGATCCTCGACCTGCTGCGGGAGCTCCGTGACCAGGACGGCACGGCGATCGCACTCATCACGCACAACATGGGCGTGGTGGCCGACCTCGCCGACCGCGTCGCTGTGATGTTCAACGGTGAGATCGTCGAGACCGCGACCGTACGCGACCTGTTCGCCGCGCCGCAGCACGAGTACACCAAGAAGCTCCTGGCCGCGGTGCCACGCCTCGAGATCGTCGACCGGCAGCTTCCTGCGAGCGCCGCGGACGCTGATCCCGTTGTCGAGGCGAAGGAGCTCGTCATCGAGTACGGCGGCCGGTTCGGCCGCCCAGCGTTTCGCGCCGTCGACCGCGTGAGCTTCTCGATCGCGCCCGGGGAGGTGCTCGGTCTCGTGGGCGAGAGCGGCTCGGGCAAGACGACGATCGGTCGTGCGATCGCCGGCCTGACGCCGGTCGCAGGCGGTTCGCTGCGGGTGCTCGGCACCGAGATGCTCGGTGTCAAGGAGCGGGAGTTCCGGCGCCGGCGCAGCGAGCTCGGGTTCGTGTTCCAGGACCCCGCGACGAGCTTCAACCCGCTCTTGACCATCGCCCGCAACGTCGCCGAGCCGCTCATCGTGCACGGCGCAGCGAAGGGCGCGGCCGCGGTGCAGGCGAAGGTCGACGAGCTGCTCGAGGCCGTGCAGCTGCCGAAGTCGTACGGCGAGCGGTTCCCGCACGAGTTGTCGGGAGGCCAGCGCCAGCGCGCCTCGCTCGCCCGAGCTCTCGCGCTCAACCCCAAGCTGCTGATCGCCGACGAGCCGACGAGCGCACTCGACGTCTCGGTGCAGGCGCGCGTGCTCGAGCTGTTCGGCGAGCTGCAGGAGCGGTTCGGGTTCGCGACGCTGTTCATCACCCACGACCTCGCCGTGGTCGACATGCTCGCGCACAAGGTCGTGGTGCTGCACCGCGGCACGATCGCCGAGGCCGGCCCGACGGCCGGCGTGCTCGGCGACCCGCAGGATCCCTACACCCGCCGCCTCATCGCGTCGCTGCCGGTGCCCGATCCCGACGAGCAGGCGGCGCGGCGCGCCGTCTGGCAGGCGACTCGCGACGAATGACCCGGGGGCCGGGCGGGTGTTCGCGCCCCGCCCGGCGGTCACATCATGTGCTCTCGCCGAGACCCCACGTTGTGTACGCGAACGTCGTGTCGTCTCGGCGAGAGCACGCGATCGGCGCCCGGCGGCGCCGCGGTGAGCGTCAGGCGCCGTCGCGGATGTCGCGCGCGAACCCCTCGGCGTGGGCGCGGAGCGCCTCGATGCGCCGCTGACGCGCGGCCATGACATCGAAGCCGAGGTACGCCGGCGGCATCGGTCGCCGCGCGTTGGCCGAGCATTCGAACCGCTCGCACAGCAGAGTGCCGACGGTGTCGCCGTTGCGACCGGCCTTGCCGGCCCGCTTCGCGCCGAACAGCACGACGTCGTTCGGCAGCGTGACGTCCTCGCACCACGAGCACTGCGCGCGGGTGCGCGTGCGCTGCTCGGTCTGGCGCAACAGGATGCCGACGGCCTCACCGTCGACCGGAACCACGATGAAGCCGGCGAGCGGCTGCTTCGAGTCGCGCCAGCCGAAGTAGTCGAGGCCGTCCCAGGCGACCTGGGCGAGGTCGGGAACGATGATGGAGTTGCGCTCGCGGAGCGAGGCGTTGACGAAGGACGCGCGGATGTCCTTCTCGGTGAATGCGTGCATGATTCCTTGATTCACGAAAGAGAGATCGCCCAAGCGGCGACGAAAGGATGCTGCGGGCCGGCGGCGCGCAGATGATGCGGGCTGCACCACCCGAAGGTCAGGGACCGGGGTGGCGCGCGCGGCTACCTCCGCTCGGCGCGTGGAGCGCCGAGCACCCCCTCACGCCCGCCGGGCGTCGTGAACGTCGAATGCACGCCCGACAGCATACGCTCGTCGGCCTGCACGTAGGCCGTTCGCTCAGCGGAGGAAGGCCGGCCCGATCTGGGTCAAGATCCAGAACAGCACCATCACGCCGCCGACGACGATCGGCAGCCACGGCACGCCGCGCTGCAGGCGGCGGCCCTGCGGGGCGACGCCGGGCGGAGGGCGCAGCGCGTCGAGCGGCGCAGTGAACGGAGCGGATGCTGCGCCGCCCTGCCCTGCGCCGGCCCCGGCCGCCGCGACGCCCAGGGGGGCAGCATCCGTCACCGCGGCGGCAGCCGCCGCGGCGAGCCGCTCGTCGCGCCACCGCGCCCACTGCGCGAGTTTGTCGAGCAGGGCCCCGACGACGGAGAAGAGCCACGCCCACGTCTGCGGGTCGAGCGTGGAGAAGTCCCGCTTGGCGTACAGGAACAGCCAGTCGTCGACGATCTCGACGTCGAGCGCGGCGGCGTTGTCGATGAAGCGCGCCATGATGTCGGGGGTGAAGAGGTACAGGGCGTCGCGCTCGTAGTCGGCGGGGCAGTACAGCGAGAAGTACTCGTCGAAGTCGCCCTCGAGGCTGAGGCGCTGATCCTTGTCGAAGGTGAGCGGCAGGTTCGAGCCGAACAGGCCGTTGTTGCTCATGGCGTCGAGCACGATGTGCGGGAGGGGGGTGTCGAGCTTCACCGCGACATAGCCCCAGTGATGCGTCTGCTGGTTCTTGCCCGAGCCGGTCGTGTAGCGGTAGTTCGCGAACTCCACGAAGCGGGGACGATCGCCGCGCACGAGGTCGCTGGAGTGGCGGCTGTTGCCGAGCGAGAAGATCATGCCCGCAAGCGCGGGGTCGTCGAGACGGGGCTCGTAGTGCATCCCGTTCGCGCGCGCGAAGCCGTCGAGACGATACATGCGGTCGCTGCTGCTGCGCGCACCCCGTACGAAGAGCGTGATCCCCACCGCGGCGATGATGCCGATCACCACGAGCGGCAGGAAGCCGAACAGGACGGCGAGTCCCCCGCCGTCGGCCCCGGCGGTCGCGGCGCTGACGATGCTCGTGACGAGGGTGATCGCGACGGAGCCGAACAGCACGACGACCACGAAGGCGATGACGACGATGACGAGCACGCCGAAGACGGGAGAGCCCTCGATGCGGCCCGTCCGTCGCAGCTCCTGCACGAATGCGCGCGCGGCGCCCGGTGCGACGGGCTCGACCAGCGGGCGCGCGTCGAACGGGTAGGAGGCCGGCGCGGCGGGAGGAAGACTCACCCGACCACGCTACCCGCGCCCGGCGTAGAGTCCACGAGAGGAAGGATGGCAATCGTTGATAACCGATTATCGATTAGTGTAGGATCGTCACGTCCCGATGATGTGCCCACGAGAGGATCGACGATGATCACCAGACGTACCCTCACCGCGATCGGCGCCGCAGCGGCCGCCGTGACGCTCCTCGCCGGATGTTCCTCCGCAGCGCCGAGCGGGGGTGAGAGTCAGGACGAGGGCATCCAGCTGCGCATGCTGGTGAACGTGACCCCCAACCTCACCGAGGAGTGGTGGAACGAACTCGTCGCGCCGTTCGAGGAGGCCAACCCGAACATCGACGTCGTGATCGACAACCCTGGCGCCGAGGGCGTCGCCGCCGCCGTGCCGCGGCTGCTGGCCGCCGGGCAGGCGCCGGACATCGTGCAGTCGCAGGCGCCCACCCCCGACCTCGCCGAAGAGCTGGTCGACCTGTCGGAGTACGACTGGGCGTCGGGCGGACCGCTCGCCGACCAGTACTCGATCGACGGCAAGTACTACATGGCAGGCGTCGGCGTGCAGCTGCAGAGCCTGTGGTTCTACAACAAGGACGCCTTCGCCGAGGCCGGCATCACCGACGTGCCCACCACCGTCGACGAGCTCGAGGACGCGCTCGGCAAGCTGAAGGACGCGGGATGGACCCCGATCCAGACCGGCGGCGACTGGATGTCCAGCGGCGCACTGCAGACGCTCGCGCTGCCGTCGATCGTCGGCGAGAACCCGGACTGGTTCGCCGACATGAACTCCGGCGACACCACCTTCAGCGCTAGCTACGGCGACTACACCGCGATGTACGCCGACTGGATCGCCGAGGGCTACACGAACGCCGACGCGCTCGGCGTGAAGTACCCGGATGCCGAGCAGGCGTTCCTCTCCGGCAAGGCCGCGCTGTACCCCATGGGCAGCTGGTTCGCCGGCACCGAGGCGAAGGCCGAGAACCCGGCTCCGATCGGCGTCTTCCGCGGACCTGCGGTCGACGGCGTCGCCGACCCCGCCATGGGCGCGAACATCGCCAGCCCGTACATGATCATGAAGGTGTCGGAGCACCAGGACGCCGCGGCGAAGCTCCTCGAGTTCCTCACCACCGACGAGGACGCGGTCCTGGATCAGCTCCAGGTCGACGGCAACTACCGCGACGGCTTCGAGTACGACATGACCGACCTCGGCAAGGAGCTGCTGGCCATCGTGTCCGACACTCCGGCGTCGGCCTACACGCCGACCGGCGGCGGCTACGGTGAGCGCAAGCTCCCCGACGGCTACTCCGGCGAGATCAACACCCAGACGCAGGCGCTGCTCGGCGGCACGTCCGCTGCCGACGTGGACGCGGCGATGGACGCCTGGTTCGAGGCGAACAGCAACTGACGCGAGCCTCGGCGCCGGGACCCACCCCGGCGCCGAGGCACCACGCGCCGCGAGGCTCCGCGCAGCCCGAAGCGATGCGTGCAGAGGGCGTGGGGAGCATCCGTCCCTTCCGTTTCACCGACGATTCGAAAGCAGGCTCATATGGCCGACACCGTGGCCCGTCTGGCGGGCACCGCGAGGGCGCGCACGTCCGCGCCGGCGCGCCGCCGGCGCACCTCGTGGCAGGACCGCCTCGCGGGCGTGATCATGAGCGGCCCCGCGCTCCTGGTGTTCATCGCGATGTTCATCGTGCCGATGCTCCTGGCGGTCGTGCTCAGCTTCACGGACTGGAACGGCTACAGCCTGCGCTTCGATTTCATCGGGTTCGAGAACTACACCGACGCGTTCAAGAACCCGCGCACGGTCGACGCGGCGATCTTCACGGCGATCATCGCCGTCGTGGGCACGCTGCTCTGCAACGGCATCGGCCTGGCCGTGGCTGCCCTCATCGCCGGCAACAGCCGCGGCAACACGGTGCTGCGCACCGTCTTCTTCTATCCGTACATCATCAGCGCCCTGATCATCGGGTTCCTCTGGTCGGCGATGCTCGCCCCGCAGGGCGCCGTCAACTCGCTGCTCGCGCAGTTCGGCGTGGCGCCGCTGCCCTTCCTCACCGACATGACCTTCGCCAAGGCGAGCGTGATCCTCACGATCGTGTGGTCGCACTTCGGCTTCAACATGATCCTCTACCTCGCCGGCATCAAGTCGGTGCCCACCGAGTACTACGAGGCGGCGACCGTCGACGGCGCATCGCGGTGGCAGCAGTTCCGAAACGTGACGCTGCCGCTCATCGCCCCCGTGCTGACGGTGAACCTCGTGCTCACGCTCGTCGGCCTCCTCAAGGCGTACGACATCGTGCTCGCCCTCACCGACGGCGGCCCGGCCGCCTCCACGCAGACGATCGTCTACCAGATCCTCAAGGACTCGTTCGCGCAGGCGCGGCTCGGGTTCGGCGCGGCGCAATCGGTCGTGCTCCTCATCGTGACCGCGGCACTCGGGCTCGCGGTGACGTTCGCGCGCCGCGGCGCCGACCGGAAGGCGAGCGAATCATGACGATGTCGACGCAGACCAGCCCGAACATCGGCGCCGAGCTGATGCTCACCGACGCCGACGAGCTGCCCCGCCGCCGCTACGACAGGCGCGGGCGCCGCCGTGGCGGCCCGGCGGCACAGCGCACGCCGCTCGCCGCATCGATCGTGAAGTGGGCGCTCCTCGGCGCGCTGGCCCTCGTGATGCTCGTGCCGCTGTACATCCTCGTGATCAGCGCGTTCAAGCCGCAGGCCGACATCATCCTGCACCCGCTGGCGATCACGCCCGACATGTTCACGTTCGACTACCTGTGGAACGCACTCACGAGCGAGAAGTTCAACGTCGTCGGCGCCTACGGCATCACCCTGCTGTTCGTCGTGCTCGTGAACATCTTCTGCATCGCGCTCTCGGCGCCGGTCGCCTACGTGATCGCCCGCGGACGCTCGAAGTGGCACCTCGCCCTGCTGCTCGTGTTCGTCTCGGGCCTGTTCATCCCCGGCCAGGTGACTCTCATCCCGGTGGTGTTCGTCCTGCGGGTGCTCGGCCTCATCAACACGATCCCGGGCTTCCTCCTGTTCGAGACCGCGGCGACGCTGCCGGTCACGATCTTCCTGTTCGCCGCCTACCTGCGCACCGTGCCGCGCGACATCGACGAGGCGGCCGCGCTCGACGGCGCCGGGCGCATCCGCGCCTTCTGGTCGTGCATCTTCCCGATCATGCGGCCGGTGGTCGCGACGATCGTCGTGCTCAACTCGATCGGCGTGTGGAACGACTTCGTGAGCCCGCAGATCATCCTCGGACCCGGCTCCGGCATCTACACGGTGACCACCGGCGTCTACGCGGCCGTCGGAGAGTTCTCGACCGACTACACGGTGCTGTTCCCGACGCTGCTGCTGGCGATCGCACCCGCCGTCATCTTCTTCATCATCATGCAGCGGCACATCATCGGCGGCCTGGTCGCCGGAGCGACGAAGGGCTGACGTTGAGCGACACGATCCACGGGCATCCGCTGTCAGAGATCCCCGCGTGGGCGGTGCTCGAGCGCCGCCTGTTCGACGAGATCGAGGCCGCCTGGCGCCTCTTCTCCGGGACCTTCGCCGAACCCGACGGGCGGCTGCGCTTCGCGGCGGACTTCGTCGACCGCGACGGCGTCGACGACCTCTACGAGCCGTTCTTCAACTGGCCGGCGTTCTACCTGCTGGGCGGGAGCGACGACATCCTCGCGGCGGCGAAGCGCCACTGGGAGGGCGTGACCGCACAGCTCACCGAGGCCGGAATGGTCACCGACGAGTATGAGAACGGCTACGACTGGTTCCACCAGGGCGAGTCGCTCCTCTTCTTCTATGGTCTGTGTGCCGCCGATCCATCCGACCGCGCGTTCGCCGAGCGGGCGCGCCGCTTCGCGGAGCTGTACACGGATGCTGCCCACGGCAACTTCGATGCGGCGCTCGGCATCATCCGCGCCCCGCACAACGGAGCGCTGGGTCCCCGCCCGGGTCTGAGCGACGAGCCGGAGCCGTACTCGTCCGAGCGGCCCGAGATGCGGCCCTATGGTCTGCCGCTCGAGTACGTGCCGGGGGTGGACGAGTGGGACGACCTCGCCGATCCCGCACTCGCCGTGGCGATGGGCGAGGCGATGCACCGCGCGGCCGCGGGTGACGTCGCGGTGAACCTCGCCGCCACGAGCCTGGTGGCCAACCGCTGGCTCTACGACGGCGACGAGCAGTCGGCCGCGTGGGTGCACGCGTACGTCGACGGCTGGCGGGCCCGCGCTGCCGCGAACGGCGGCCTCGTGCCCGACAGCGTCGCGCCCGACGGCACGGTGGGCGGGCTGCACGAGGGTCGTTGGTACGGCGGACACTACGGCTGGAGCTGGCCGCACGGCCTGCCGTCGGTCGGCATGGCGGCGGTCATCGCCGGCATCAACGAAGCATTCCTCACCGGTGACGACGGCGCCCTCGACATGGCGCGCGCTCTCCTGGACACCGTCCTCGACAACGCGATCGTCGCCCCCATCGCCGAGACGCCTTTCAGCCTGCGGGGCGGCTGGCTCGCCCGCTGGGGGACGGATGCCGCGAAGCCGGCGCTGCTCGTTCCCCATCGCCACGGGCGTCACGGCTGGTTCGACTACGGCCCGATGCCGCTGGAGCTGCCGCTGTGGGTGTGGTGGTGGTCGCGTCGCGACGACGACCTCGCGCGGGTGCGGCGGGCGATCGCGGGCCTTCCCGCGATGGACGATCCGGTCAAGGCATTCCGTGACAAGGCGGAGGCGGGGCACGAGGCACCGTGGCTCGCATACCTCGACGGCGAGCTGCCCGAGTATCCGTCGCGGGCGCTGTCGATGGCCCTCGGCCAGGTCGCCCGGCGCGTGGCGCTGATGGCCGCGGCGGAGGCGGATCCGGATGCTGCGCACCTCCACTTCGGCCAGCGCGTGAACCCCGTCGTGACCGAGGTGCTGAGCCAGCTCGTCTCGGGCACGCCGCAGGTGCTCTACAACGGCGGCCTGCCCTTCGCGGCGGTCGTCTACGAGGACGCCGACGCCGCCCGGCCCGGCCTGCCGCGCGACGTGGCCGCGCTCGTGTCGCGGCTCGACGGCGACGACCTCGACCTGGCGCTCGTCAACACGTCGACCACGCGCAGCCGCCGCGTGACAGTGCGTGCCTCGCGCTTCGGCGAGCGGCGCGTGGCATCGGTCACGGTCCGCACCGAGACCGGCGGCGAGTACCCCGGGCGCAGCACCGCGTACGCCGCGGTGCCCGGCACACCGACCCTCCTGCAGCGCGAGGTCGAATCCGGCGCCGTCGAGGTCGAGCTCCCGCCGGCGCATCGCGTCGACCTCACCCTGCACACCGTCGCCTCGGGAGCCGCACCGCGGCACCGGGGCGCAGCATCCGTCCTTTCCGCCGCCGTCTCGAAGGAGTGACATGTCCGATTCCTCAGCCCCGTTCCCGCGGCCCGCGTTCGATCTGCCGGTGCGCGGCGGTGCCTACCAGCGCGCCGACCCCGACACGCTGCGCGAGCTCGAGCGGGTGTCGGCTGCGACCGCCTGCGCGAAGCTGCACGGCATGGGCATCTCGCGCTCGTTCGTCGAGGGTCCGCGCCCGCTCGCCGAAGGGCAGCGCATCGTCGGCTCGGCCATCACGCTGCAGTTCATGCCGCAGCGCGAGGATCTCGCTTCGGGTCACGGGCAGGAGTACGTCGAGCGGCACACCGCGCTGTGGCACGTCCTGGAGCAGGTCCAGCCCGGCGACGTGCTCGTGATCCAGGCCTTCGGGAGCCGGTACTCCGGCTGCATCGGCGACATCCTCGCGCGCTACTTCCTCCGCAAGGGCGGCGTGGGCATCGTGGTCGACGGGCGCATCCGCGACTCCGACCGCATCAAGGACCTCGGGCTGCCGGTGTGGTCGACGGGCACCACGCCGCATTACGCGTCGCAGACCGACCTGTTCCCGTGGGCGTACGACGTGCCGGTCGCCGTCGGCGGCGCCCTGTGCATGCCGGGCGACATCGTGATCGCCGACGGCGACGGCCCCGTGATCGTGCCACAGGCGATGGCCGGGTCGGTCGTGGAGTCGGCGCAGGACCACGAGGACTGGGAGGTGTTCAGCCGCCTGCGCCTCGACGAGGGCGCGCGGCTCAGCGACTACTACCCGCTCACGCCCGACTCGCGGGAGGAGTACGAGCAGTGGCGTTCCGTGCAGGCCTTCGCCCGCTGACGGCGACTGCGGGCGCGTCCGACACGTTCGGTCTGGGGTGCGCGCCGATCGGCAACCTGTTCCAGGCCGTCGCCGAGCCGGACGCCGACGAGACCGTCGCGGCGGCGCTGGGTCGCGGCATCCGCTTCTTCGACACGGCTCCGCACTACGGCGCCGGCGCGAGCGAGGCGCGGCTGGGTCGCGCGCTCGCCGGCGTCGACCGCGACACCGTCGCGATCGCGACCAAGGTCGGCCGGCGGGTCATCGATGCATCCGGCGCGACCGTGCCGACCGGCGGGATCGGCGTCGACACGGTCGGCGACCTGACGCGCGACGGTGTGCTGCGCAGTCTCGAGGGGAGCCTCGCGCGCTTGAAGACCGACCGGATCGACCTGCTGTACCTGCACGATCCGCTCGACGTCGATGAGGCGCTGGCCCAGGCGATGCCGGTTCTCGCCGACCTGCGCGCGCAGGGCGTCGTGCGGGCGATCGGCGTGGGCATGGTGTGGCCCGAGCCGCTGATGCGGTTCGTGCGCGAGGCCGACGTCGACGTCGTCATGATCGCGGGCCGCACGACGCTGCTCGACCATCGTGGCGAGGACGAGCTGCTGCCCGAGGCCGCACGCCGCGGCGTCGGCGTGATCGCGGCGGGCGTGTTCAACTCGGGCATCCTCGCCGATCCGGTGGCCGCGCCGTACTTCGACTACCGGGAGGCCCCGGCCGAGCTGCGCGAGCGCGCCCTGCGGCTCGCGGCGATCTGCGATGCCCGGGGCGTGCCGCTGCGGCACGCGGCGGCGCGCTACCCGCTGCGTCTGCCCGCCGTCGAGGCGGTCGTCGTCGGCGCCCGCACGGCGGCCGAGGTCGACGACTTCGCGGCCGCGGAGCACGTCGCGATCCCCGGCGAGCTGTGGCGCGAGCTGGCGGAGCTCGCCGGGTCCGGGCGCGTGTGAGCGGCGGCATCGTCGACGCGCACGTCCACGTGTGGGACCTCGATCGGTTCCCGCTCTCGTGGTTCCGCGACGACCTCGCGCTGCCGCGGGCGGCCACGACGGAGGGACTGACGGATGCCGCGGCCGCCGCCTCCCGTCCGCTCGAAGCCGCCGTGGCCGTGCAGGCGGCCGACACGCCGGCCGAGATGACCTGGCTCCGCGACCTCGCCCGGCGCGATCCTGTCGTCCGCGCCGCGGTGCTGCAGTTCGCGCCGGCGGCCGGGTGGGCGGGTGTGGCCAGCGCCGTGCTCGATCAGGGGATCGCCGGCGTGCGCGTGGCCACTCCTGGCGGTGCCGCGGATCTCTCCGACGTCTCCGGCCTCGACGCGCTGTGCGAGGGCGCGGCCGACACGGGACGCGTCGTGGAGTTCCTCGTGCGGCCCGCACAGCTCGATGCCGTGGCGGGCGTCGCGGCGCGGCATCCGCGCACGTCCGTCGTGCTGTGTCATCTCGGCCTCGGGGCGAAGGGGCCCGACGCGGCGTGGGAGGAGTCGCTGCGCCTCGTGGCCCGGCAGCCGAACGCGTTCGCGAAGTTCTCCGGAGTCGCCACGCGACCCGGTGATCACGCGCGACTGACCGCGCTCGCGGCGACGGCGTTCGACGCCTTCGGCGCCTCGCGGCTGATGGTCGGCAGCGACTGGCCGATGTCGGCGCGATACCTCTCTTATACGCAGCTCGTCGACGACGTCGACCGGGCCTGGGGCTCTCGTCCCGACGCGTTCTGGGGATCCACGGCGTGCGAGCTCTACCGCAGGTGACCCGCGGCGCTACGCGCCCTCGGACTCGTCCGGAAGCAGGGTGCCGGCGGCGTGGGCGTGGAACAGCTGCGCCGCCGCGTCGGGGTCGCCCGCGTCGAGCGCCTCGAGGAGGCTCCGATGCCACTCGGCGACGTCGTGCCAGTCGCCCGGGAACGACGGGTCGCCGAGCACGTGGAGCGAGCGCAGGCTCGGCTCGATGATGTCCCACATGCGCGGGAGATACACATTGCCGCTGCCCTCGATCACGCCGCGGTGGAACGCGAAGTCGAGCTCGCGGAAGACGCCGAGGTCCTTCGCATCAGCGGCCGCGTGCATCTGGGCGATGAGGTCCTCGAGGCGCTGGTGCGTGCCGGCATCGAGTGCGCCGCACGCGAGGCGGCCGGCGATCGACTCGAGCTCGGCGCGCGCCACCTTGGCCTGCGCGACCTCCTCGTCGGTGTAGCTGGTCACGAAGTTGCCCTGGTGGCGCACATGGGTGACGAGTCCCTCGTGGGCGAGCTGCTTGAGTGCGTCCCGGACGGGTGCCTGACTCACCTGGAGCCGCCGCGCGAGCTGCGATTCGACGAGCTGCTCGCCGGGCGCGAGCGAGCCGTCCTTGATCATCGTCTTGACGAGCTCGTAGATCTGGTCCGAGAGCAGACCGCGCTTCAGCTCGGTCACGGCGCTCAGCGCATCGGTCATGGTGCGACCCCCGTGGTTGCGGCCCCGACGGGTGCCGCGGCGTACGCCGCCAGCCACGCGTCGGCGATGATGGCGGCGCCCTGCGGCGTCGGGTGCACGCCGTCGGGCGCGATGGCGCCGGCGCCGTGCTCGGCGGCGGCCGCGCCGATGCCGTCGTGCAGCTCGACGAGCGTCGCGTCGAACCGTTGCGCAAGGCGACGAACCGCTGCCCGCTTCGGATCGAGGTCCTCGAGCCACGCGGCCTGGCCTTCGCTCACCGGCACGAAGAAGGGCTCGATGAGAAGGATCCGCTCGACGCCGGCGCCGCGGGCCGCCTCCAGCAGCGCCGTGACGGTCGACTCGAAGTCCAGGGCAGACGTGGGGTCGTCGGAGTCGAAGCGGCGCCACATGTCGTTCACGCCGACGTACACCGTGAGCACGGTGGGCCCCGCGCCCAGCACATCGTCCCAGCGCGCGGCGAGGTCGACGGCGCGGTCGCCCGAGATGCCCTTGTTGACGACGACGGCGTCCTCGCCGACCGCCTCCGCGATGAGCCGGACATACCCGTCCCCCAGCGACGTGGCGTCGTCGCGGTCGCGGCCGGCATCGGTGATCGAATCGCCGGCGAAGACGAGGGTGGTCGAGCGAGGCATCCGTGGTCCCATCGTTGGAGCGTGTTCCGCCAGCATAATCGATAATCGCTTGAGCCGATCGATCCTGGCCCGCGCGGATCTCCCATGCCGGGTTCCCGCGAACCTATCGCCTTCAAGCCTCCCGAGGCGAGAGTCGCCGGTCGCGGCATCGGGGAGAATCGACGCAGAAGCGCGCGAGCGCACACCGACGCGAGGAGGCGCCGTGACCGATGTCCGCCGTGACCCCGAGGATCTCGCCGCGCTGCGCGAGGCATCCGATGTCCTCGGCATCGATGCGCAGCTGAGCCCCGACGAGCGGGCCACCCGCGACCGGGTGCGCGCGTTCGTCGACGCAGAGCTGCGCCCGCACATCGCGGACTGGTTCGACCGGGCACACTTCCCCGTCGAGCTGGCGCCTGCGCTCGGACGCCTCGGCGTACTCGGCATGGAGCTCGAGGGGTACGGGTGCCCCGGCCGCAGCGCCGTCGAGTACGGCCTGGCCGCGCTCGAGCTCGAGGCCGGCGACTCGGGTATCCGCACGTTCGTCTCGGTGCAGGGCTCGCTCGCGATGGGCTCGATCCACCGCTGGGGCAGCGAGGAGCAGAAGCAGGAGTGGCTGCCGCCGATGGCTGCGGGCGACGTGATCGGCGCGTTCGGGCTCACCGAGCCGGGCGCCGGGTCCGACCCCTCCAGCATGACGACGTTCGCCCGCCGCGACGGCGACGACTGGGTGATCACGGGCGCGAAGCGGTGGATCGGCCTCGCGTCGGTCGCGCAGCTCGCGGTGGTGTGGGCGCAGACCGACGACGGCGTCCGCGGTTTCATCGTGCCCACCGATGCGCCCGGTTTCGAGATCACGGTCCTCGAGCCGAAGGGCTCGATGCGGGCGTCGGTGCAGACGGCGCTGCAGTTCGACGAGGTGCGCGTGCCGGCATCCGCTCTCCTTCCCGGAGCACGAGGTCTGCGCGGCCCGTTCTCGGCGCTCAGCGACGCGCGGTACGGGATCGTCTGGGGCGCGCTCGGCGCCGGGCGCGACAGCTACGAGGCGGCGCTGCGGCATGCGCTGAGGCGCGAGCAGTTCGGCAAGCCGATCGCGGGATTCCAGCTCACTCAGCGAAAACTCGTCGACATGGTCGTCGAGCTGCAGAAGGGCGCCCTCCTGGCGCTGCAGATCGGGCGCGCGAAGGATGCCGGAACCCTGACGCCCGCCCAGATCTCGCTGGGCAAGCTCAACAACGTGCGCGAGGCGATCGAGATCGCGCGCGAGGCCCGCACTATCCTGGGCGGCGACGGCGTGCTGCTCGAGAACTCGCCGATCCGCCACGCGGCGAACCTCGAGTCGGTGCGCACCTACGAGGGCACCGACGAGGTGCACACCCTCATCCTCGGCCAGCACCTCACGGGGCTGGGCGCGTTCCGATGACGGCGCCCGGTGAGCACACGGCCGGCCCGCTCGCCGGACTCCTCGTCGCGGACTTCTCGCGTGTGCTCGCGGGGCCGTACTGCACCATGCTGCTGGCCGACCAGGGTGCCACGGTCGTCAAGGTCGAGGGTCCGGCGGGCGACGAGACGCGGCACTGGATGCCGCCGTCGCGCGACGGAGAGGCCACCTACTATCTGTCGATCAATCGCGGCAAGCGCGCCATCACGCTCGACTTCGACGACGTCGAAGACCTCGCCCTCGCCCGCGCGCTCGCCCACCGCGCCGATGTCGTGATCGCGAACTTCAAGCCCGGCGGACTCACGCGCTTCGGACTCGACTACGACGCCGTGCACGCCGCGAACCCCCGCGCCGTGTACGTCTCGATCACCGGCTTCGGCGCCGACTCGGCTCTTCCCGGCTACGACGTGCTGGGCCAGGCGCTGTCGGGACTCATGAGTGTCACCGGTGCGCCTGACGGCGAGCCGACGAAGGCCGGCGTCGCGATCGTCGACGTCGTCACCGGCCTCCACGCGGGTCTCGGCGCGCTCGCCGCGCTGCGGCACCGCGACGCCACCGGCCAGGGGCAGCACGTCGAGGTCAACCTCCTGTCGTCGGCGCTGTCGGCGCTCGTCAACCAGTCGGGTGCGTACGCGGTCGCCGGCGTGGTGCCCGAGCGGCTCGGCAACGACCATCCGAGCGTGTACCCGTACGGCGCGTTCCCCACGGCCGACGGCGAGCTCGTCCTCGCGGTCGGCAACGACGGCCAGTTCCAGCGACTGTGCCTGGTGCTCGGAATCCCGGATGCCGCGGCCGACCCGCGCTTCCTCCACAACGCCGATCGCAGCATGGGCCGCGAGACACTGCGCCCGGTGCTCGAGCGGGCGTTGGCGGCGCGTTCCGCGACGGACTGGGAAGCCCGTCTGACGGCGGCAGGGGTCCCCTGCGCACCGATCCTCGCGATGGACGCCGCCTTCGCGCGCGCCCGGGCGCTCGGCCTCGACCCCGTCGCCCACGCCGGCGCGGAGCGCGTGCCGGGGGTGCGGCATCCGATCTCCTTCTCCGCCACGCCGCCCGAGTACCCACTCGCACCACCCGCGGCCGACGCTGACAGAGCCTGGGTTCGGCGTCTGCTCGGGGATCCGGTACCATAGGAGGGTTGTCCGCACGCGCAACCTTGCGCGGCGAGTCGGACGACGTGCAAACACACCCTCCTGCTGCCGGGAAATGCCCGACAGCCGTTCTAGTCCGAAGGAGGTGGGTTAGTGACGCACCAGTACGAACTCATGGTCATCCTGAACCCCGAGATCGACGAGCGCCAGGTCGGCGCCAACCTCGACAAGTTCCTGAAGGTCATCACGACCGACGGCGGCACCATCGAGAACATCGACATCTGGGGCAAGCGCCGTCTTGCTTACGAGATCCAGAAGAAGAACGAGGGCATCTACGCCGTCGTCAACTTCACCGCCACGGCTGCGACCACGCAGGAGCTCGACCGCCAGCTGAACCTGAGCGAGCAGATCATGCGCACCAAGGTCCTCCGCGCCGAGGAAGCGATCGCCATGATCGCCTCGGAGAAGCAGCGTGCCGACGAGCGCGCCGCCCGCAAGACCGCCAAGGCTGCGAAGGCGTAAGGACGATGGCCGGCGAGACGATCATCACCGTCGTGGGCAACCTCACGGCTGATCCCGAACTGCGGTACACGCAGAACGGTCTCCCCGTCGCGAACTTCACGATCGCGTCGACGCCTCGCAACTTCGACCGTCAGGCGAACGAGTGGAAGGACGGCGAAGCGCTGTTCCTCCGCGCGAGCGTGTGGCGCGAGTTCGCCGAGCACGTGGCCGGCTCGCTGACGAAGGGCATGCGGGTCATCGCGACCGGCCGCCTCAAGCAGCGCAGCTACCAGGACCGCGAGGGCAACAATCGCACCGCGATCGAGCTCGAGGTCGACGAGATCGGCCCGTCGCTGCGCTACGCGACCGCACAGGTCACCCGCGCCGCGGGCGGCTCCGGCGGTGGTGGCGGCAACTTCGGCGGCGGCGGTCAGTCGCGTCCGCAGGTCGCCGACGAGCCGTGGTCGACGCCCGGTTCGCAGAACGCCGGCGGTGCCGGCGGCGGCGACGCGTGGGCTGCCCCGGGCGCCTACGGCGACGACACCCCGTTCTGATCGGTCAGATCTCACAACAGGTTCCGGATGCCTCGTGACGAGGCATCCGATCAGCAAAACGTAAAGGAAACACCATGGCTGGAAAGGCAACCGGCGACCGCCGGAAGCCGCGGAAGGGCGCGAAGAACGCGGCCCCCGCGAAGGCGATCCGTGTCGGTCTCATCGACTACAAGGACGTCGCGACGCTTCGCAAGTTCATCTCGGAGCGCGGGAAGATCCGCGCCCGTCGTATCACCGGTGTCTCGGTGCAGGAGCAGCGTCTGATCGCCAAGGCGATCAAGAACGCGCGCGAAATGGCGCTCCTGCCTTACGCCGGCGCTGGCCGCTAAGGAGTACCCACATGGCAAAGCTCATTCTCACGAACGAGGTCGCCGGGCTCGGTAGCGCCGGTGACGTGGTCGAGGTCAAGAACGGGTTCGCCCGCAACTACCTCATCCCCCAGGGCTTCGCGGTCGCGTGGACCCGCGGTGGCGAGAAGCAGGTGGCGTCGATCCGCGCCGCCCGCGAGGCGCGCGCGATCCACGACCACGAAGAGGCCGTGGCCCTGAAGAACAACCTCGAGACCAACAAGGTCCGCCTCGCCGTCAAGGCCGGCGCCGAGGGTCGCCTGTTCGGCGCGGTCAAGACCGTCGACGTCGCGGAGGCCGTCAAGGCCGCCGGTCTCGGCGAGCTCGACAAGCGCAAGATCCACATCACCTCCCCGATCAAGTCGGTGGGCGAGCACGAGGCGACCGTTCGCCTCCGCGACGACCTCACCGCCGTGATCACCCTGCAGGTGGTCGCCGCCAAGTAATACCTGGCGCACGAACGGATGCCGCGAACCCCACGGGTTCGCGGCATCCGTCGTCTCCGCGATCAGAAGATCCAGTTCGCGCCGGCCGCGACCGGCCATGACCACGCGGCCGAGGCGGCGCGCAGCGCCTCGGGTGTGCGCACCTCGATGAGCCCCGCCTGTGCGAGCGAGGCGAGGGAGATCGACCCGAGGTGCGCTGCTCCGAGCTCGCGGACGTCGAGCACGAGGTCGGGTTCGGAATCCGATGCCGTCACCTCCGCGTGCTCCCACGCACCGGCGCGCACGCGCCACCGCCCCGCGTTCGCGGGCAGCATCGCGTCGGTCACCTCGAGCACCACGTCGACGTCGCCCGCGTACCGCCGCCCGCCGAGCGCCGCGGGCAGGTCGAGGATGCGGATCCAGGAGTTGTCCTGGTAGTCGGGCACCGCGGGGCGGATGTCGACGAGCAGCGACACGATGGGGTCGTCGACGGGCAGGTTCGAGATGCTGGCGCGGGTGGTGAGGTCGAGGTCGAGCAGCACCGACCACATCCGGTGCGCCGCCGCCGCGGTCAGCGCGACCGCTTCGCGCACGTGGACGGTGCCCTCGGCGCCGGCCCGCTCCCACGACATCGCACGACGGAAGGTCGCGTACGCGAGCGTGTCGTCGGCGGCGTCGCGCACCAGGAGGAGCCGCAGCGACTCCTTGCCGCCGCGGTACGCGGGCGGGTCGGCCTCGCGGGCGGTGCGCTGCTCGGGCGTCTCGCGCGTCGCCCACCCCGGACGACCGAGCCCGGCAGGCAGCCGCGCGTAGTCGCGATGGATCGTGGCCACGAGATCGCCGTGGATCTCGGCATCCCATTCCTCCAGCTCGACCTCGAGCTCGGCGGCCCCGGCCACCGGGCGCAGCGCCGCGCCGCGCGGGATCGTGAGGTCGAGCTGGGTCGAGGCCATGCCGTAGCCGAAGCGGCCGTAGATGGGGGTCTCGGCGGCCATGAGGCCGGAGATCGCCTCGCCGTTGCGGAGGCAGTCGGCGAAGTGGTGCTCGATCATGCCGCGGAGGATTCCGCGCCGCCGGTGGCCCGGGTGCACGCCGACCCAGGTGAGCCAGCCGCACGCGATCTCGGCGCCGGGGACGGGGTAGGCACGCAGCGGATAGGCGCCGTGGAAGCCGGCGAGCACCTCCTCGTCGTCGACGCGGACGACCCCGTAGGTGCGATCCCAGCTGAGCGGGCTCGGCAGCTCCCGCAGCGCCTCGACGGAGCGCTCCGTGGGGAAGGCCCAGGTGTCGAGGCGGAGGACGTCCTCGAGCCGGTCGGCGTCGACAGGGGTCAGGCGATAGGGATCGGGCAGCGGCATCCCTCCACTCTGGCGAGGAGGAGACGGGCGCGCAACGCGTCGGATGCGCGGGGGACGAGCGGGCATGACGATGCGGATGCCGCGAGCCCCCCGGGTCGCGGCATCCGCTCGTGACATCTCCGGGTGCGTCGCCCCGGTCCAGGCATTGTGCCGGGACACCGCACTGCGGAGATGGTGTGGACCCCCGATCACGAGGCGCGGTCCAGGCAGAGCCGGCTCTCGCGATCGGGGGCGTTCAGGGCGGGAGGGCCGCTGGGGGACGGCCCTCCCGCGCGCTCACGCGGGTGGGGCGAGGGACGCCTGGGGTACGTCGACCCGCCCCGTCGACTCACGCGGAGCGCCGCCGCGACGCGCGTGCGATGGCGCCCGCTGCGAGCAGCGAGAGCGCGAGCAGCAGGAACGGCATCACACCCGTCCCTCCCGTCGTGGCGAGCCGGGTCGATGTGCCGGCCTGGGCCGACGAGCCGGTGACCGCGACCGAGCCGGTCGTGCCGTCGGTGCCTCCCGTGCCACCGTCACCGGGGCCGGCGGGGTCGGTCGGGTCGGTGGGGTCGGTGGGGTCCGTCGGATCGGTGGGGTCGGTCGGATCGGTCGGGTCCGTGGGATCGGTGGGGTCCGTCGGATCGACCGGCCCGCTCACGTCCGTGTCGCCGAGCAGGTCGGTGAGCAGATCGTCGACCAGTCCGGTGTCGTCCACCGCGTCCGCGACGTTGTCGCCGGCGTTCTGCACCGTGTCGGAGACCGCGCCGAGCACGTCGCCGCCGCTCAGCAGCTCGTCGAGGATCGTGTCGACATCGCCCAGAGCGTCGACCACCAGAGAATCGAGCACCTGGTCGGCGGTGTTCTCCGTGGCGTTGGTCACCGTGGTGCCGAGGTCGGCACCCAGGTCGGCCACCGTGGTGCCGAGGTCGTCGACGGCGCTGTCGAGGTCACCGTCGAGCAGATCGTCGACGAGGTTGTCCCCGTTGTCGACGAGGTTGCCGACGAGTCCGCCCTCGACCAGGATGCCGTCGCCGACGACATCGTTCAGACCGGACTCGTCACCGAGCAGGCCATCCAGGATGCCGGTGCCCGCGGTCGTATCGGTGACGCCGTCGAGGAGGTCGCCGACGGGACCCGTGAGCGGGGCGAGCGCGCCGTCGTCGCCGAGGACCGGATCGAGCACGCTGTCGCCGAGGAGACCGTCGACGAGGCCGTCGTCCTCGGTCAGACCGGTCAGCAGGCCGTCCGCATCCGCGACCGGTGTGGCCGGGGTCGACGCGGGGCCGCCCTCGAGCGTCCGCTCGAGGGCGTCTTCGAGCAGACCCGTCGTGTCGATGGCGTCGCCGGTGTTCTCGCCCGCATGCTGGAGCAGTCCGTCGGGGCCCGTGATCGCCGTGTCGCCCGACAGCACACCCACCGCGTCCGTGAGTGCGTCGTGCACGAGGCCGTCGATGACCTGATCGTCGGTGTTCGCCGCCGCAGCGGTGACGGTCTGTCCGACATCGGAGCCGAGGTCCTGGACCGTCGTTGCGAGATCCGTGACGGCGGCCTGGATGTCACCCGCGGCGACGTCGCCGATGACGGCATCGCCGTTGGCCGCGAGGGTGCCGACGGTTCCGCCCTCGACGAGGGCGCCGTCGCCGACGACATCATCGAGTGCGCCGCCGTCACCCACGAGGGTGCCGACGACCGCCGTCCCGGCGGTGGTGTCGGTGAGGTCGTTCACGACCGCGGCTGCTGCGTCGGCGACCGGGTCGAGACCGCCGTCATCGCCCAGGAGCGGATCGACGATTCCGTCGCCGACGATCGAGTCGACGAGCCCGTCGTCGGCGACGACCGACGACAGAAGGTCCGGATCCGATGGTGGTTCGGCCGCATTCGCGACCGTCGCGCCGAGCAGCGTGATGCCGCCGGCCAGGAGCGTGCCCAAGAGGGCGCGCTTGTAGAGAGTGCGCATGATGTTCCCCTTTGTGGATTGATCGATTCGCAGCGCGGAAGGGCCGCGCTGCTCAGCGCGGAGGGCGCGCTGATGCTCTGCCGCTCACGCTCGGGTGAGCAGAAGCGGCGGCGAGCCGATCAGTCGGGGGAGACGTCGGTGGAGCCTGCAGGCGCGGGCAGCGCGTGCTCGTCCTCCGGTCCGGCTCGGCGCACCCAGGCACGGTGTGCGACGAGCGGAAGGAGGGCGGCGAGCGCCCAGGCGCCGGGACCCGCACCACCGGGTCCCGCGGAGGCGATCGACAGGCAGAGTCCGCCTGCAGAGCCGAGGAGTCCGCCTGCGACGAGCGCTGCGGAAGACGTGACGAGAGCGGCGCGCGTGGCCGCTTCGGAGACGGATGCCGCGGCCCAGTGGCCGAACGCACCCGCTGTCGTCGTGAGGAGGGTGGCGGCAGCATCCGTCCGCGCGGCGACAAGTGCGATCGCGGTCGGCGCGGAGGACTCGGCCGAGCTGCCGAGGAGGCCCGGAAGCTGTGGGATCGCAGGAAGGGCGGGCAGAACCGGGCCGGTCGCCGGCGGCCGGCCGATCGTCGAGCCCGTCTCGTCGACGGCACCGACGAGGCCGCCCAGCGTCGTGTCGACGGTGCCGCCGAGGTCGGTGACGGCGTCGTCTAGGCCGACGCCCGAGACGATCCCGCCGACGATCGGCACCTCGGAGACGATGTCGACGACCGGCTCCGCGATCTCGCTCACGACACCGCCCGAGACGGCCTCCGACACCGGCTGGGTCACCGTCGTGACGACGGCGCCGACGGCCTGCACGACCTGGCTCACCGGCTGGTGTACGGGATCGGGCGCGGCGGCGACCACGCTGTTCACAGCGCTGCTCACGCCGGTCGTGACGGTCGAGACGGTGCCGGTGACCGTCGACGCGGTCGTGTCGACCAGCGAGGTCACGGCGCCGAGGGCACCCCCGAGCGCTCCCGCATCGTCAGGCTCGTCGGCGTGCGCCTGTCCGAGGCCGAGGCCGAGGACCAGCGAGACGACGATCCAGGCGAACGCGGTCGCGACCCCCATGAGGGCCAGCCGCACGATCCTCGGCAGCTGCGAGGTTGCGATCTCCACGTTCACCTCCCACGACGAAAGAGCCGCACGTTCCGGATGGATCGTGCGTGAGGGTGCCTGGACCCCCGAGGCTACTCCTGGCCGATTCGGTCTGTCCAGACCATTTTGGACGGCGAGTCCCCTTGTCCCGGACGGCGTCAGGAGGCCGCGCACCTGAGGGGCGATTGTGCACAGGACGGTGTTGGCGAGCAAACCTTCAACCCTGACTTCAACCACATCTCTCTCCACAGGCTGTGGACTGGGCAGGCCCTGGTCAGCGGCATTTTCCGCGACATAACTCCCAGAAGGGCGGTGAGTTCTCCACAGGGGTTGTTCACAGGAGCGACGGCGTTTCTCCCCGACTCTCCACAAAGTTATCCACAGGGTGTGTTGCGACTGTCGGAGGCCATCCTTAGCGTGGGGTGCGGCCCACTCGGGCGTCGCGCCTCCGTGCTGGGTTCGAAAGACGCGACGGCGGCCGCAATCGCACGACGGAATCAAGCGGGGGGCGAGATGCCGTGGCATCTCGCTGCTCGCTCGTGCCCAGGCGCGCCCACTCGGCGAGCCGCCCCGATACCGCCGAGAGAGCTCGGATGATGTGACCAACGGCAGGGAGGACGCGCAGCCTATGTCGATCGCCGACATCTCCGAAGAGCGCATGGGGGACCCTCGCGACTTCGAGCGCACTCCCCCGCACGATCTGCTCGCCGAGCAGAGCGCACTGGGCGGAATGCTGCTCTCGAAGGACGCCGTCGCGGACGTCATCGAGACACTGCGCGGCACCGACTTCTACGTGCCCAAGCACGAGCTGATCTTCGAGGCGATCCTCACCCTGTATTCGCACGGTGAGCCGACGGATGTCGTCGCCGTCACCGACGAGCTCATCAAGACGGGCGAGCTGCAGCGCGCCGGCGGCGCCGATTACCTGCACACCCTCACCTCGATCGTGCCGACCGCCGCGAACGCCGGCTACTACGCCTCGATCGTCTCGGAGCGTGCGCTGCTGCGTCGTCTCGTCGACGCCGGCACCCGCATCGTGCAGATGGGGTACTCGGGTCAGGGGGAGGCGCTCGACCTCGTCAACAACGCGCAGGCCGAGATCTACTCGGTGACCGGGGCGGAGCAGGCCGAGGACTACGTGCCGCTCACGATCGCGGTGGATGCCGCGGTGGAGGAGATCGAGGCCGCGCGCGGACGCGACGGCCAGATGACAGGCATCCCGACCGGCTTCTCGGGCCTCGACTCTCTGACCAACGGTCTGCACCCGGGCCAGATGATCATCATCGCCGCGCGACCCGCGATGGGTAAGTCGACGCTCGCGCTCGACTTCGCACGCTCGGCCGCGATCAAGGCCAACATGCCGACGATCTTCTTCTCGCTCGAGATGGGCCGCAGCGAGATCGCGATGCGCTTGCTCAGCGCCGAGGGGGCGATCCCGCTGCAGTCGATGCGCAAGGGCACGCTCGACTCGCGCGACTGGACCACCGTCGCGGCGACCCGCGGCCGCATCAACGACGCGCCGCTGTACATCGACGACAGCCCCAACATGACGCTCGTCGAGATCCGCGCGAAGTGTCGCCGGCTCAAGCAGCGTGCGGGCCTCAAGCTGGTCGTCATCGACTACCTGCAGCTGATGACCTCGGGCAAGCGCGTCGAGTCGCGTCAGCAGGAGGTCTCGGAGTTCTCGCGTGCCCTCAAGCTGCTCGCGAAGGAGCTGGGCGTGCCGGTCATCGCGCTGTCGCAGCTGAACCGTGGTGCCGAGCAGCGCGCCGACAAGAAGCCGGCCCTGTCCGACCTTCGTGAGTCGGGCTCGATCGAGCAGGACGCCGACATGGTGGTGCTGCTGCACCGCGAGGCCGCGTACGAGAAGGACTCGCCGCGAGCCGGCGAAGCCGATCTCATCGTCGCCAAGCATCGCAACGGCCCCACCGACACGATCACCGTGGCGTTCCAGGGCCACTTCTCCCGCTTCACCGACATGGCCCCGGGCGACTTCGGATAGAAGCGACATGAAGCTGCTCCTCACCTCAGGCGGCGTCACGAACGACAGCATCCGCACCGCTCTGGTCGGGTTGCTCGGCCGGCCGATCGAAGAATCGAACGCGCTCCTCGTGCCGACGGCGCAATGGGGGCAGCCGATGTGCTCGCCCGAGACCGTGTGGCGCACCGTCGCCGGCCGATGGGACGACGAGGTCGGACTGGTCGACCTGGGATGGAAGTCGATCGGGACTCTCGAGCTCACCGCACTGCCGACCATCGGCGAGGACCGCTGGATTCCCTGGGTGCGTGACGCGGACGTCCTGCTCGTCGACGGCGGTGAGGCGGTGTACCTCGCGCACTGGATGCGTGAGTCGGGGATGGCCGACCTGCTCCCCTCACTCACCGACACCGTGTGGGTCGGCGTGAGCGCCGGGAGCATGGTGATGACGCCGCGCATCGGACGGCAGTTCGTCGACTGGCGACCCGACGGCACCGACGAGACGCTCGGCGTCGTGGACTTCTCGATCTTCCCGCACCTGGACTACCCGGGCTGGTCGTCGAACAGCACCGAGAGTGCACATCGGTGGGCGGCGACCATCGCCGGGCCGGCGTACGCGATCGACGAGCAGACCGCGATCTCGGTCGTCGACGGCACCGTCGAGGTGATCTCCGAAGGGAACTGGGAGTACTTCGATTGAAGCGGCCTGCCGGGAGATCCCGACCGGCCGGAAGGACGACGCGGGGGAGGGCGCGCTCGACGCGCTCCCTCCCCCGCGACGCCGGACCTACCGGACGGTGAGCTTCACCGGCTTCGACGCCGTGTCGCCGTTCGCGTTCGCGAACACCGCGACCAGCGTGTGCTCGCCGGGTGCGACGCCCGTCAGCTGCACCGACGCCGTCTGCGCGGCGGGGGTCGCCGCAGCCAGCTCACCCGCACCGACGACTGCCCCGTCGAGCTCGAACCGGTACGAGGTGGCGTTGGTTCCCCACCACAGGTTCGCCGTCGCGGTGAACGTCCCGTCCCGGTCGTGATCGTCGTGCGACACCACCGGCACCGCCGGCGCCGCGTGGACGACCTTCACCGTCGTCGACGTGGTCGCCGTGACTCCCTTCGAGTTCACGAGCTCGCCCGTGTACACGTAGGTGCCGTTCGGCTTGCCGCTGAACGATACGCCTGCGGTCTGCGACATCCCTCCCGTCCGCTCCAGCACCTTCGTGGCGACGAGGGCGCCGTTCTCGTAGAGCCGGAAGATGCTGCCCGGCGTCCCCCACCAGAGGTTCATCATCACGTCGTAGGTGCCGTCGTGCAGGCCGGTCTCCCACCCGCTGGTGTTCGACAGCGTGCCTCGGCCCGGGGCGGCCGTCGCGCCGTCGTCGATGGCGACGGGCTGCAGCCGCAGGGCGTTCTGCTCGACGTAGTGGTAGACGTTGAGGTATCCCTCGTCGGCGATCGGGTTCGACGCGCCGGCGTCCAGCGCACTCCACACGGTGCGCCCGTCGACGCGCAGCACGAGCCGCGTGCCCCCGTCGACCTCGACCGCGCCGAACTCGAGCTCGTGCTCCTCGCCGGCCGTGATCGCGGTGTTCGGGATCACGTCGAGCATCGTCTGCTGGGGCTTCCAGCTCTGGAACTCGATCGTGTCCTCCTTGATCACCACCAGATACCCCTTGTTGCCGTTCACCCACGCCGGATCGCCCGCGCGGTCGGAGCGCACGGCGAAGCCGTACCAGCCGCCGTCGAACCCGTCGACCGTCGCCCGGAACTTCAGCAGCCCGCTCCCGAAGGTGCCTTCCGAGTAGCCGTAGACGCCCTCGCCGTCGATGCGCAGCGTGCCCTCCGCGAAGTCGACCGCATCCGACGGCGGCCACCCTTCAGGGCTCACGAGCTCGCCGACGAGATCGATCGTGGGATGCTGCGCCGCCCGCACCTCGATCGTCGACGATGCCGAGATCGTGGCGTTCGCCTGCGAGGTCGCCGTGATGGTCGCGCGGCCGGCAGCGAGTCCGGTCACGACGCCCGACTCGTCGACGGTTGCGACCTCGGGAGCGTCCGAGGTCCACGCGACCCGCGGGTTCGTTGCGTCCGAGGGAGTCACCGACATCGAGAGCTTCACCCGCTCGCCCGGCTCGACGGTGGCCTGGTCGGGCGACACCTCGATGCCCGTCACCGCGGTGGGAACGATCGAGAACCGCACGTCGTCGAAGTCGAGCGCCGTGAACTTCTCGACGTAGAAGCCGACCTTGCCCGACCCGGTGGCCGACGGGTTCGGTCCCTCGATGACGGTCTCACCGTCCACGGTCACCTGCACGCCCGATCCCTTGACGACGAGGCGCACGTCGTACACGGTGTTCGGCTCGAAGCCCGAGCCCGCCGGCAGCTTCACCTCCTTGAGGATCTGCCACTGCGGCCCGTAGACGGTCCAGGTCGGAGCTGCCTCGGTGTGCCGGTAGCGCACGTATCCGCCGGGCGTCGGTCCGGTCCGGTCGTAGATCAGCATGATCCCGCCCTCGGGAACGAGCGCGGGGGTGCGTACTTGGAAGTCCAGCACGTAGTCCGTGAAGCTCCGCGGCAGCTGCGAGTTCGCCCCGCCCTTGATCCGATACCAGTGCTCGCCGTCGGCGTCCGCCACGACGGCCCGATTCGGATCGACGGGCCAGCCGTTGGAGCCCGACTCGAAGTCGGTCGCGTGCATGATCCCGTCGCCGTCGGCGACCACGACCACCGCCTGGTCGGAGATCGTCGCATCCGCCTGCGACGTCACGGTGATCACGGTCTCGCCCGGCGTCAGCGCCGTGATCGTCCCGGAGGCGTCGATGCTTGCGACTGTCGGGTCGCTCGACGCGTATTCGACGGCGCCGTTCGAGGCGTTCCACGGCACGATCTCGGCGCCGAACGACACCGTCTTGCCGAGGTCGACGGTCAGCTGAGGAGCGGGCAGGTGCACGCTCTCGAGCGCGACCGAGTCCGGGCCGTGGGGCAGGCCGACCTTGCCCTGCGTGCCGATCAGTTCGAACGGGATCGCCGCGAAGCCCGGGATGCGCTCGAGCACCGGGGCGCCTTCCCGCAGCCGGAAGTCGCCGGCCCGCCAGTCCACGAAGCCGGGGTCCTCGCTCGCGACCCAGTTGTCGGCGTAGTTCATCAGGTTCTTCACGTCGCGAGCACCGTGCGCGTTCACCTGGCCGGAGCGGGTGAGTGTCGGATTCCAGGTGACGTTGCGCTCGAACACGTTGTTCGCCGGGAAATAGTGGTTCTCGTCGAAGAACGTCAGCAGCTCCGGATACTTCTGCGCGTAGGGCGTACCGGCGAACCCGTTGTTGTCCTCGAAGAGCTTCACCCATCCCGGCATGTACGAGGTGTCGACCGTGTTGCCGGGCTGGTCGCCCATCCACATCTCGTAGTTGTCGTACGGGACATGGGTGTCCACGAACACGTTGTTGCGGGCGGTGATGTGATCGCCCGAACCGCTCTTGATCGCGTCGTTGCCCATCCGGTAGAAGACGTTCTCCTCGATGGTCAGACCCATCGTGAGGTTGTCGGGGTAGATGCCCTCGACCCCGAGCCGCCCGATTCCGGTGTCGTGGAAGTAGTTCTGCCGGATGACCGTCCCACGCTGCTGCGGGGTGGAACCGGCGTTCATGTAGATGGCACCGAGGTCCTGGAAGGTCTTGCAGACGTCGTAGATCTCGTTGCGCTCGATGAGGTGGTCGTTGCCGTGCACGATGATGCCCGGGTGCGGGGCGTCGTGGATCTCGTTGTTGCGGGCGATGTTGCCGACCCCGTCGAACATCACACCCGGGTTGTAGGCCTTGTGGTAGTACGCGAAGTCGTGGATGTGCGAGTTCTCGACGCGGTTGCGACCCGGCTCGAGGGTGGTCTTGTCGCCGCCCTGCAGCACGACCGGCACGCCGCCGATGTGACGCAGGTGCGAGTCGACCACGGCGTGGTCCCGCCCGCCGCGATTGACCGGGATGCCGTCGTAGGTGTAGCGACCCGGGGAGTTGATGAGCACACCGCCGTCGGCGAAGTTGCGGATGTCGCTGCGCTCGATCGTGACGTGGCTGCCCCCGAGGATCACGGCGGCGTTCGCGCGCCCGTACTCGAGCACCAGCTCCTGGAACGACACGTGAGACGTGCCGTCGGTGCGGAGCATCGGCTCCTTGAGCATCGTGACGGTGGCGGCGGCGCCGCCCAGGAACGCCTGGTTCGGCACCAGGTACAGCTTTCCGGTCGCGCGGTCGATGTAGTACTCGCCGGGCGCGTCGAGCTCTTCGATCAGGTTCTCCGCGAAGTGGAAGTCCTCGAACCACGTCTTCATCAGGCCGGACATCTCGCCGTAGCGCAGCGTGATCGTCTTCGCCTCGGGGTCGATCGACTCGATCTTGTTGTACGACCACTCCCAGCTGTAGCCGAAGATGCCGTCGAGCCAGATGTCGTCGGCCTGGGTCCAGTGCCTCGGACGATCGTAGGTGTAGCTGAAGGTGCCGCCCCGCTCCTGCAGGTCGGCGTCCTTGCGGGTGGGTCCGGCGTCGAGGATCTCGCCCATCTTCACGGTGCCGTCGCCGTTCGGCCAGCGGGCCAGGGTCATTCCCTCGCCGCCGACGTAGAGCTCCATGGGCGGCACCGTGCTGACGTCGTTCGCCTTCCAGTAGCCGTGGCGGCTGAGCTGTCCGTAGTCGGTGATCCCCGCCGCCGCGAGGTCGATCGCCACCACCTTGCCGCGGGCGGACTGGTCGACGATCCGCGACAGCACGGTCTCGTCGGCGACGGTCTCGAAGCCGGCGCGGTCCAGCTGCACGCCGCCGGTCAGCGTGACGGTCTCGCCGGGGTACGAGCGGTAGACGATCGGCGCGTCCGCCGTGCCGGAGTCGCCCGCCCCGAGCTCGAACGCCGCCGTCCGGGCGTAGGTGCCGCCGCGGAGCGACACCGTCACCCCGCCGTCCGGCAGCCCGCTCGAGGCTTTGAGTGCGCGGATCGTGTCGCGCGCGCCTTCGAGGGTGCGCAACGGCGCACTGATCGAGCCGTCGGCATGGTCGTCGCCGTCGGTGGCGACGTAGATCTCCACGGACGCCGATCGAGGATCGGGCGCTGCGTGGGCAGCGGTCGCCGTTGCGGCGATCAGCGTGCCCACGAGCGCGAGTGTTGACAAGAATCGCTTCATCGCGAGGTTCCAGCCCTTCTGTGAGTGACCGCGGCATCGCGGTGCTCGTGCATGGGGTTGGTCCGACGCGTGCGCACCTCAGCGCACGATGACGGAACGAGCGCGAGGTTACACTAATCGATAATCGTCTGTCGAGAATCGGTGACGAATGTCAATCGTTCCCGTTCCCGTTCCCGTTCCCGTTGCCGTCCCCGGCCGGGGGCTGGTCCGGGCCCGGAGCCGGTGCGGGACCCGGGCGCGGCGGCGGGGCGGCGCGACGCACCAGGTCGGCGGGAGGAGCGGGGAAGCCGCCGCCCCCGTAGAGCTGGTTCGCGGCCGCCTGGATGTCGCGGGTCATCGGCAGGCGGATCGTCGACAGTGCCCGGCCGTTGTAGAAGGCCCGGAACACGTCCCCGTAGCCGGTCGTGTTCCCGACCCACACGGCGGTCGTCACGCGCGTGCTCGACTCGACGAGCCACGTCTGGATGTTCTCGTGCGTTCCCGTCTTGCCCAGCATCGGCGTGCCGTCGTTCGGGTTGCCGCCCGCGCCGGTGCCGCCCGGGCGCATGACGCCCTGCAGCGCGAACGCGGTCGCGGCCGCCACCTCAGGACTGATGACCTGCGAGCAGCGGTTCCCCGGAACCGGAAGCTCGGTGCCGTCGGCGTTGACCACGCGCTCGATCACGCGCGGCTTGCAGTAGACGCCGCCGTTCGCGACAGTCGCGAACGCCCCGGCCATGGCGACGGGGGCGATGTTGTTGGTGCCGATGATCGAGGAGGCGCCGTCGAGATCCACGGGCGTGCCGTCGCCGCGGGTGACGCCCATGCGAGCGGCGACGTTCTCGATGTCGCACATGTCGAGCTGCTCCGCCATGCCGAGGAAGCCGCTGTTGAGCGACTGGGCGGTGAACTGCAGCGGTGTTCCCACGTATCCGGCGGCGCCGCCGAAGTTGCGCACGACGTGGTTCTCGCGGTTGACCCAGGTGCCCGCGCAGCGGTCCCGAAGACGGGGGATGGCCCGCAGTGTGCCGTTCACGGTGTCGGAGAGCGTGTGCCCGGTCTCGAGCCAGTCGACGAGGGTGAACAGCTTGAAGGTCGATCCGGTCGGGAACCCGGTCGAGACCCCGTGCATCGTGTCGCCGGCGTAGACGAGCGAGCTGTACACCGGGTCCGTGAGGGCGAGATCACGGTCCTCCGTGAATCGGTTGTTCTGGCTGATGGCGAGGATGCGCCCGGTGTTGACCTCGATGCTGACCGACGCCGACCCGAACGACATGCCCGTCACGGTCTCGGGCGCGTACCGGTGCATGGCGTCCTGCGACGCGTTCTGCAGGCTCCAATCGAGCGTCGTGTAGATGTTCAGGCCCTCGCGCGTCAGCGACCGCTGCCTGTCCTCCGCCGTCTCGCCGAACGCGCTGGCATAGTCCGGGTCCAGGCGCAGGGTGTTCACCACGTACTGGCAGAAGAAGGGGGCGGCGCTGGACCCGCACCTGGTCGGGGGCAGCTGCAACGCCGGAGTGATCGGCTCGATCGCCGCGGCGACATACTGGTCGGCGGTGATGCGACCGTCTTCGCGCATCCGGTCGAGCACGTAGAGCTGCCTGCCTTTGGTCGCACTGTAGGCGTCGCCGGCCGCGAGGTACTGCTCCGCAGTGATGGTGCCGTCGGCGAGGAGGGTGTCGAGCCCCGCCAGGGTGCCGGGGGTCACGTCGTCCACCGACCCGTCGGCGGCCTTGTTGTACCTGGTGCCGTCGCCCCCGAAGATCGAGCCCAGCGGTCGGTCGATCCGGAACGTGTTGGGATTCTGCACGATGCCCGCGAGCGTCGCCGCCTGCGTCAGTGTGAGCCGGGATGCCGTGGTGCTGAAGTAGTAGCGTGCTGCAGCTTCGATGCCGTATGTCGTGCCGCCGAAGTTCGCGATGTTGAGATAGCCCAGCAGGATGTCGTTCTTCGAATACTTCTGCTCGAGCTGGACGGCGTAGCGGATCTCCTGGAGCTTTCGCTCGTAGCCTTCGACGCCGTCCGCCTGCGTGGCGTCGAGCCAGCACTGCTGCAGCACCTGGTCGCGGGTCGACTTCACCACGGGGGCGCCGTCCCCGTCGACGACCGCCTCACCCGCCTCGTTCGTCTCGTACACCGTCCCCGCGTCGCGTTCGCAGCGCTGGACCAGCACGTTCTTCACGTACTGCTGGCTGATCGAGGAACCGCCTTGCGTCTGGCCGCCCTGCGCGTTCTTGATCAGGGCGCGGGTGGTGCCGAGGATGTCTACGCCACCGTGCTCGTAGTACCGCGGGTCCTCGGAGGCGAGGATCGCGTCATACATGACGAGCGACACCTGGTCGAAGGCGACGGGCTCGCGGTTCTGGTCGTAGAACGACGTCAGCTCGACGTCCTGCCCGGTCGACGGGTCGCGGGCGTAGATGGTCGTCGGCAGCATCAGGCGATCGATCTCGAGGTAGCTCGGCATGTTGTCGAACAGCGACACCGCGCTGCTGGCCGCGTGCCCGCTGATCGCGATGGCCGGCGCGAGCGGCGCGACGACCAGCACCCCCGCGATGACGCTGAGCGCGAGCAGGCCGACAAGGCCACCGAGCACCCCCGCGAATGTCCGCCGGTAGCGGGGTATCGGCGCGACCGGTGAAGAACCCTCTGATGGCTGCTTCACGACAGCTTCCAATCTGCGGTGGGAGAAATCATGTCAGACCGCCCCCGATTCCGCGATGGGGTCGGGTTCGCGACGCGGGGGTGTCGTCGCGCGGAGCCGGCGCATAGGCTCGGGGCGAGGCATCCGCTCGAGAAAAGAACTCCCGCAGAACGCGGAGAGAACCGGACACGAAGGAGAGTCCCATGCAGACCGTGACGGTCGACTTCATCATCTCGCTCGACGGCTACGGCGCCGCGGAGGGGTGGCCGGGGTTCTGGGGGATGGAAGGTCCCGAGTATCTCGGCTGGCTCGCCGAGTCGCCCGACAAGGACGATCCGCTACTCATGGGGGCGACCACGTACCGCCTCATGTCGGAGCTCACCGCCGGCGGGGAGGAGGGCACCGACATGCTCGGCGGCATCCGGAAGTACGTCTTCTCGTCCACTCTCGAGGAGCCGCTCACGTGGGAGAACTCCACGCTCGTGCGCGAGGATGCGGTCGAGTTCGTCCGACGGCTGAAGGAGGAATCCGACCGGCCGCTGCGCACGCTCGGCAGCGTCGCCCTCTGCCGGTCGCTGCTGCTCGCGGGGCTGGTCGACCGCTACCGCGTGGGCGTGTTCCCTGTGATCACGGGCGCAACCGGACAGGACCGGATCTTCGACGGCTATCCCGACGTGCGCCTGGACCTCGTCGAGGCGCGCACGTTCGACGGGCGCATCCAGCTGCTCGAGTACGTCCCGACGGTGCTCGACGGCCCGCCCGGGGCATGACGAGCGCGTCGTGGACGGGGGTGACGTCGCCGGACCGGCGGTGGTGACAGATCCGGTGCCCGGCGGGCGCGAGCCTGCTCCCCGGTCGGCGTTCGCGCGTTTCTGGAGCGCGGCGGCCATCAGCTCGTTCGGCACGGCGGTCACCGCCGTCGCGATGCCGGTGCTGGTGGTGCAGCTGCTGCACGCCACGCCGTTCGAGGTCGGCCTCGTCGGGGCCGCGCAATTCGTGCCGTACGCCGTGCTCGGGCTCTTCGCCGGCGCGTACACCGACCGGTGGCGTCGCCGCCCGATTCTCGTGTGGGCGAGCGTCGGGAGGGCCGTGTCGCTCGGCGCGATCCCCGTGCTGTGGCTCGTCGGGGCGCTCCAGATCTGGATGCTCGTCGCACTCCTGCTGCTGTTCGGTGCGTTCTCCGTCTTCGGCTTCGCGGCGACGCAGTCGTTCCTCCCCCGGCTCGTGCCCCGTTCCCGGCTCGTCATCGCGAACGCGCGCCTCGATCAGACCGATGCCCTGGCTCAGACGCTCGGTCCGGCCCTCGGTGGCGGGCTCGTGGCGCTGCTCGGTGCGCCGATCGCATTGCTCGTCGACGCGATCAGCTACATCGTGGATGCCGCGCTGAACGCGAGCATCCGCGTCGAGGAGACCCGCGAGCGGCGGGGCGATCGGCATCTCGGCCGCGAGATCCGTGAGGGCCTGCGGTGGGCGTACGCGCACCGCACGCTCGGTCCGCTCGCCGTGTCGACGCACGTGTGGTTCTTCGCCAACGGCGTGGCCCTGACCGTGCTCTCGCTGCTGGCGCTGCGTTCGCTGGGCTTCACGGCGTTCACGTTCGGCCTGCTGCTCGCGGTGGCGGGATCGTGCGCGCTGGTCGGGGCGACGTTCGCGGCTCGGATCGGCGGGTGGCTGGGCATCGGCCGGACGATCATCCTGGCGCGGGCGATGTACCCGATCGCATGGGCGCTCGCCGCGGTGGCGGCCGGGGTCCCCGCCGCAGCGGTGCTCCTCTTCATCGCGCTCGCGCTCCACGGGCTCGCCGGCGGTGTCGAGAACGCCAACGAGATGGCCCTGCGGCAGACGGTCACCCCCGACCGCCTGCTCGGCCGCGTGAATGCGAACATCCGCTCGGTCAACCGCACCGCGGCCGCGATCGGCGCGCTCGCGGGCGGCGCCGCGATCGCCCTGGTCGGCGACCGCTGGATGCTGGTCGCCGTCGCCGTGATCTTCGCGATCGCCGCGCTCGTGGCCTGGTTCTCGCCGCTGCGCTCTGAGCGCGTGAGTCCGGACTGAGCCGGCCGAAGTCACATGGCGCGCGCGTGCTCGACGAACGCGTCCAGCGCGGCGCGCAGGGCGGGGGAGTCCTCCTGGGTGCGGCGATGCACGGCGAGGACGTCGCGCGTCGACGCCGGCTCGACGGTCGGGATCGCAACCAGGTCGGGACCGATGTCGCCACGGCCGAGGCGGGGCACGAGCGCCACCGCGCGGCCCGCGCGCGCCAGCTCGAGATGGTTCTGGAACTCCATCGACTCGTGCACGATGCGCGGGGCGTTGGGGACACCGTCGAAGAGCCGCCGCAGCCACTGGCGGCAGATCGTCGCCTCGAACGTCGCGACCCAGGCCTCCCCCGCCAGCTCGCCGGGGTGCAGCACGGTGCGACCGGCGAGCGGGTGGTCGCGATGCAGGATGACGTCGGCGACATCCGTGAACAGCGGCGTCGACACGAGGTGGTCGGGCATCGCGAGGGCGACCCCGCCCCACCGGTGGACGATGCCCAGGTCGCGCTGGCCAGAAGCGACGAGCGCGATCGTCTCCCACGGCTCGCTCTCGCGCAGGGGCACGGAGAGATCGGGATGCTGCGCCGCGAGGTCGCCGAGGACCGGGATGACCAGTCCGCGCACGACGGTCGAGAACGCGGCGAGCCTGATCTCGCCCACCACCCGATCGTCGGGCCCCGCGGTGAGCTGGAGATCGGCGCGGAGCCGTTCGAGGTCGGCCAGGATCGGCGTCGATGCGACGACGAGACGCGTCCCCGCTTCCGTCAGGATGACTCCGCGTCCGGCACGTTCGAGGAGGGCGATGCCGGTCTCGCGCTCGAGTCGCTTCACCTGCTGCGACACCGCGGACGGCGTGTACCCGAGACTCGTCGCCGCGGCGACCACGCTGCCCTGCGTGGCGACCGCGCGAAGCGACATGACGGCTTCCAGGTCGATCATGAAGTAACGCTACATCGTTTCGTGACAAAAGCATCGCTGGTGCTTCATCCCGCGATCGAGTGAAGTGAGAGTCGTGAAGAGACGCGACATGATGCTCGCCGCCGCCGTGGCATCCCTCTGGGGCTTCAACTTCGTCGTGATCGACTGGGGGATGAACGGCGTGCCGCCCTTGCTGTTCGTTGCGATCCGCTTCCTGGTGGTCGCGCTCGCCGTCTTCGTCGTGCCGAGGCCCCGCACCTCCTGGCGGACCGTCATCGGCGTGGGCCTGTTCATGAGCCTGGGGCAGTTCGGCCTGCTGTACACGTCGATGGCGCTCGGACTCCAGCCGGGGCTCGCCGCCCTCGTGCTGCAGGCGCAGGCGGTGTTCACGATCCTCATCGCCGCCGCGGTGCTGCGGGAGCGCCCGACCGCGCCGCAGACCGCAGGAGTCGGTCTCGGCATCGTCGGGCTCGCGATCGTGGCCGCCGGTCGCGGTGGTGACGCTCCCGCGCTCGCGGTGGCGCTGGCACTCGCCGCGGCATTCTCGTGGGGAATCGGGAACGTGATCTCCCGCCGTGCCGGGGTGGTCAGCGGGCCCGGGCGGCTCGGGTCGCTGTCGCTCACCGTATGGTCGGCGCTCGTGGTGCCGGTGCCGGCCCTGATGCTGTCGTTCGCCGTCGAGGGTCCGGAGGCGATCGCGTCGGGAATCGCCGCATTCGGCTGGCAGTCCCTTCTGTCGACGCTCTACACCGCGGTGCTGTGCACGATCATCGGCTACTCGATCTGGAACAGCCTGCTGGCTCGCAATCCCTCCGCGGCCGTCGTGCCGTGGGTGCTGCTCGCGCCCGTGGTCGCGATGGCATCGGCCGCTCTGCTGCTCGGCCAGATCCCCACGTCCGCCGAGATCATCGGCGGCACGCTCCTGGTCGGAGGTGTGCTGGTCACCGGACTGCGCCGTCGAGTGTCGTTTCGCCGGCGCAGGATCACGGAGGTCAGCCGGCTGCCCAAGCGAAGCGCGTCCGCTGGGGATGACGCGCGCCCGATCCCACAGGAAGCGGGTGAGTCGCGTCGGATCAGGTCGGTGAGGTGAACAGACGCGCCGAGACGCGGGGCATCCGCGTCAGAAGGGTGGCGCCCCGGAGGATCCGGGTGGGTCGTCAGCAGGGGAGAGCCAGGGTTCGCGCATCATCGCGCGCAGGTGTGTGGCGGTCTGGTCAAAGGTGAATCTCACGGTCGGCTCGGGTCGGTCGGTGTGCCTTCGCCCGGTCGGGCTGGTCCAGACCAGAACGCCGGGCGAGACCTGCTCGACCGACCACGCCGTGACGCCCTTCAGGGTGTGATGGCGTCGGCACAGGTGCGCGAGGTTCGCGTGGTGCGTGGGTCCGCCTTCGGCGGCGGGACTCGTGTGGTCGACGTCGCACCGCCATACCGGGCGGCGGCAGCCGGGGAATCGGCAGTGCTCGTCCCGGGCGGTGAGGTCACGGTCCACTCCGACACCCGGGCCGACGTCGCCAGATCGGCGACCAGCGCGCGCCGGTCCAGCTCCGCTCGCCGAGCGCGATCCGGGGTAGCATCGGCCGGCCTGGCGACCGCGGCTGCAGCATCCGCCAGCACCCGGATCTCCGCCGCATCGTCGATCGATCGACGCTTCCGCCCCGCCTCGAACGCATCGACCAGCCGCACGACCCGGAAGAACTCGGGCGCGACGCCGTCAGCACCGGGGTCGGAATTCGCAGACATGAGGCTCGCAGTCAGGAAGGAGTGGACCGAGATTCCCGCGCGTCACGCGCGATATGCCTCAACACCTGCCCGCGGCTGAAACCGCTCCACTCAACGCCCTGAACGGGCCCACTCAATCTTCGAATCTCTGATCTATATTCCAGCCAATCCCACCACGAGATGGAAGTGTAGATAAGAACAAAAATGCGATTCACCCAGGCGTGCTGCCCGGGTGGGCGCGCGAGGTTTTGCGCAAGAGCCTGAGCTGAGGATGGCACTTCCGAATCGATTCGATACACTGGCTCCTGCCACTCGGCACCTCTCCGTCGCCTGCGGGCGCGGCATCCGTCCTCTTGCTCGCCTCCTCGTTCGAGAGCCGCCCTCATGACCACCGCCCTGACGACGGGCCGCCCGTGGCGCGTCATCCTCCTGTTCTCCGTCCCGCTGCTGATCGGCAACGTGGTGCAGCAGCTGTACCACTTCGTCGACGCCGTCGTCGTGGGGCGCCGGCTCGGCGTCGACGCGCTGGCCGCGGTGGGCGCGACCGGCAGCATGCTGTTCCTGCTGCTCGGGTTCGCGTGGGGTCTCACGTCGGGCTTCGCGATCCCGACGGCGCAGGCGTTCGGGGCGCGCGACTACGCGGCGGTACGCCGGTCCGTCGCGGCGGGCACGATCCTCACCGGCGTCTGCACGCTCCTGCTCACCGTCGGCGCACCGCTGCTGACGGCGCCCCTGCTCGAGCTGCTGCAGACGCCCGCCGAACTCATGGACGACGCCATCGTCTTCGCCCAGATCAGCTTCCTCGGCGCCGGCGCGATGATGTTCTTCAACTACCTGTCGGCGATCATCCGCGCCATCGGCGACTCGCGCACGCCGCTCGTCTTCCTCACGCTCGCGTGCGTGCTCAACGTCGCGCTGGTCATCGTCATGGTCGGCCCGCTCGGCTGGGGCGTGGGCGGGGCGGCGCTCGCGACGGTGGTGTCACAGGCGATCTCGGTGCTGCTGTGCCTCGAGTTCGTACGGCGACGGATGCCGGTGCTCCACGTCCGCCGCGGCGACTGGCGTGTCAGCAGGGCCGCGCTCGCGGAGCACCTCCGACTCGGTCTGCCGATGGGCTTCCAGGCGTCGATCATCGCGATCGGAACCCTCTCTGTGCAGGTCGCGCTGAACGAGCTCGGCGCGGACGCCGTCGCTGCGTACACCGCCGCATCCCGCGTCGACGGCCTCGCCGTCGCCCTCCTGCAGTCGCTCGGCCTCGCCGTGTCGATGTACGTCGCGCAGAACCACGGCGGTGGCCGGCCCGACCGCATCCGCCGCGGCGTGATCCAGGCGACATGGATGTCGGTGGGTGCGGCCATCGTGCTCGGGGCCCTGCTCGTCGCCTTCGGGGCGATGACGGTGCGCCTGTTCATCGACGAAGGCTCGGCCGAGGTCGTGGACTTCGCCGCGCAGATGCTCGCCATCAACGGCGCGACCTACTGGATCCTCGGCATCCTCTTCGTCCTGCGCGGTGCTCTGCAGGGGCTCGGCCACACCGTCATCCCCACCGTGACCGGCGTGATCGAGCTCGCCATGCGCGTCGGCGCGGCCGTCGTGCTGGGCAGCATCTTCGGCTTCATCGGCGTCGCGGCGAGCAACCCGCTCGCGTGGCTCGGCGCCGTGGTCGTGCTCGTGCCCGCGTACATCCACGCTCACCGCCAGCTCGCCACGCAGCCGGTCGTCCCCATGGTCGCGACCCCCACCACCCCCATCGCGGTCATCGGTCCGACCGACGGCTCGATGGTCGTCGATGCGATCGTCACGCAGCCCATCGCGCTGCCGACCGTCGCCCAGGGCGCGACCCGGCGGTCGCGGCGGTTCCGGTTCGTGCGGTCACGCGACAAGCGGCGCACGCACGGCTGAGCCGGCGGGAGGGGCATGGTCACGCCGCGGGGGGCGTCCTCGCCGCGACGTCGGGGGCGCACCATAGGCTCGTTGACATGTCCGTGACGACGCGCCGCATGCAGGATCTGACCATCGACGACCACTTCCTCACGGTTCCCCTCGTGTGGGGAGATCCGGCGGACGCCCGCACGATCGACATCCACGCGGCGGTCGTCACGCGAGAGGGTGGCGAGGGCCTGCCGTATCTGGTGTTCCTGCAGGGCGGGCCGGGTCACGAGGCGCCGCGCGCGTTCCACTCGCCGTCGGGGCCGTCCTGGCTCGACGCGGCGCTCGAGCACTACCGCGTGGTGCTGCTCGACCAGCGCGGCACGGGGCTTTCGACGCCCGTCGGCGACGACGACCTCGAGCGCGACGCAGCCGAGCTCGCCGAGTACATCACGCATCTGCGCGCCGACGCGATCGTGCGCGACTGCGAGGCGGTGCGCCAGCACCTGGGAGCCGAGCGGTGGAGCGTGCTGGGTCAGTCCTTCGGCGGGTTCACCACCCTGGCGTATCTCTCGACGGATGCCGCGTCCCTCGAGCACGTCTACATCACCGGCGGTCTGAGCGCCGTGGGCCGCCACCCCGACGACGTCTACGCCGTGACGTACGACAAGATGCGCGACGAGTCGGAGAAGTACTACCGCCGCTTCCCCGCTCACCGCGACGCGATGCGGCGCGTGATCGACCTCGCGGTCGACGGCGGGCTCGTGCTGCCCGGCGGCGAGGTCGCCTCGGTCTCGCGCGTGCGATCGGTGGGCTCGGCGCTCGGCACCAACGACGGCTGGCAGACGCTGTGGGGTCTGCTCGAACGCGACCCGCGATCGAACGCCTTCCGCCACGACCTCGCCGCGGCGATGCCCTTCAGTGCCCGCAACCCGCTGTATTACGTCTTCCACGAGTCCAGCTACGCCGACGGCCACGCCACGCGGTGGTCGGCCGAGCGCACCGAGCCGGCCGACTTCCGCGAGGACCCGACGCTCTTCACCGGCGAGCACGTGCGCCGGGAGTGGCTCGACACCGTGCCCGGACTCCAGCCGTGGCGGGACGTGACCCTCGCGCTCGCCGAGTTCGAGTGGCCGTCGCTCTACGACGCCGACGCGATCGCGGCATCCGATGCCCGCGGCGCGGCCGCGGTCTACGTCAACGACGTCTACGTGCCGGTCGAGTTCTCGATGGAGACGGCGCGGCTCCTCCCCGGCGTGACCCAGTGGATCACGAGCGAGCACGAGCACAACGGCCTGCGCGGCGGCGGCGACGTGCTGTCGCGCCTCATCGACCTGGCGCACGGCCGCCGCGTGCGCTGACCGCGACGCTGACCACGAGGACCGACGGATGCCGCGGCGCGAGCCCGTGCCGCGGCATCCTGTCGGTCAGGCCTCCTTCACGAGCTCGGGCAGCTGCCACGTCTTGTCGAACCAGGGCTCCAGCGGGCCGTAGAGCCGCAGTATGGGGAACCAGGATTTGCCGGGGATCGTGGGGATCCAGTTCGCCTCCTTGCCCTCGGGCGCGGTCGGCGAGAACCACAGCACGTACGAGCCGTCGTCCTCGGCCTGCACGGTGCCCGAGAGGCTGGCGAGCGCGGGGTACGGGGTGGACTGCAGGAGCGAGCGGGTCTGCGTGTCGTAGAGGTCGATCGCCCAGAAGTTCTTCGCCGGCGGGTCCGCCGGGATCCGCAGCGAGTATGTCGCTGAGCCGTCGAGCGCGTGGCCGTCGGCATCCTCCGCGGTGTACGCGTACGCCGAGCCGGAGCCCACCTGCGCATGCGCCATCGCCGGCGTGATCACCGTCGCGAAGTAGTGGAACTGCGTGCGGGCGTCGAGATTGAGTGCGCCGCCGCGCAGGAACTCGTAGCTGCCGCCGACGAACGCGTTCTTCCACGACGAGCCCTCCCAGAAGAAGGCGTCGGGGTCGCGCGGCTTGTAGACGAGCGCGCGCGAGATCGCCGCGCCGATGCGGGCGGCGTCGTCGAGGATGGCGCGCCGGTGGGCGTCGGGATGGAACGGCGTGCCGTGCGCGAGTCCGATCGAGGCCAGGGTGCCGGCTCTTTCGGGGTCGAGCGCCGTCGGCGGCTCCTCCGAAACGAGCTGCGCGATCTCCTCGAAGAACGTGAAGTCGTTCGCGTGCACGGTGTTCTGCAGCACGGGAGCGATGTTCAGGAAGGTGTTCTCGCGGGGCGAGCCGGCTTCGCTCAGCGGGTAGATCCGCGTCTCCTTCATCGCGGGAACACCGCCCAGGGTGCGCAGCACGACCCAGTTCGCGTACGTCGGCGAATCGTACGTGTAGTACCCCTCCGGGCGTTCGCCGTCGTAGCCGGGGGGCAGGAAGAGGTACTTGCCGCCGGCGCCCTTGTCGGGCCCGGCGATGCCCATGTCGGCGACGTACCGGAACCAGAAGTCGTCGACGACGCACAGCGACTGCGGCGGCGCCTCGATGACCGTCGGCCCCCAGGCCTTCAGGTCGAGGAAGGTCGTGCCGTAGGTCGTCTCGGTGTTCGGGGTGAGGAAGATGCTGCCGGAGTTCGCCCGCGGGTCGGTGTAGCCGATCTTGTCAGGAGAGTCGACGCCCGCCGTCCGCAGGCCGGTCCGCATCGCGACGAGTGAGGCTCCCGGCACAGCGGTGAGGAACGCGTCGATGCCGCGCAGGAGGTCGAGTGCGTCGAAGATCGACTGTACCGACTCGGTCTTGGGCACGCCGTCGAAGAACTCGAACTCGCCGAACGGCGTCTTCAGCAGGTCCGGCGTGGCGAGGTGCGTCACCTCCTCCGCCAGCTGCTCCTTCGTCAGTCCCGCCCCGGGGGTGCCCTCGATGGCCATACTCGTCCCTTCGTCCGAAGCGCCGCCCCCCGGCGGCGCCCATCCTCCGCATTGTGCCAGGCGGAGGTGGCGCGCACGGCGAAGGGCGGGGGATGCCGCGGCATCCCCCGCCCGGATCGACGGTGCCGTACGGCTCAGCCCGCGAGCGTCACCGTGTCGATCGTCACCGCGGCGATGCCGGGGTGGTCGCTGAAGACGCCGTCCATGCCCGCGGCGACGAATGCGCGGATCTCGCCGTCCAGGTCTCCGTGGGCGGCGGGGTCGGCGCTCGAGCGGAAGTCCACCGGCAGGAACTGGTTCTCGGCGCGGAACGTCCAGCCGTGCACCGTGAGCCCCGCCGCGTGCGCGTCGGCGATGACCGCGGTGGGCGTGCCCAGGCGGCCGTCGGCGGTGCGCGGGATCATGACGGACTTCTCCAGGCCCACACCGTCGGCGTAGGTCGCGATCTCGGCGAGGCCCGCCGGCGTCACGAGGTCCTTGTACGTGCGCGTGTCCCCCGCGAGCGTGAAGTCGTACGGGCGGCCCGACGCATTCACGAGCTGGGCGAGCGTGACGTCCGTCATCCCGTCGAGGTCGTACAGGTTCGCGGTCTCGAAGCTCTGCAGGATCACCGGCGCGTTCGCGCGGTCGAGGCCGTTCGCCTTGAGGGCCGCGACGAGCGGCTCCTCGAGCGACAGGCCGATCGAGTCGAAGTACGACGGATGCTTCGTCTCGGGGTACACGCCGACGGGCCGGCCGTCGCAGCTCACCGAGTGGCGCGCGAGGTCCATGACCTCGTCGAGCGTCGGGATGACGTACAGCCCGTCGAACGCGGTGTTCGCCGGACGCGTCTGCGGGAGGCGCTCCTTCGCGCGGAGCGTGCGGAGCTCGGCGAACGTGAAGTCCTCCGTAAACCAGCCGGTGACCGAGGCGCCATCGATGCGCTTCGTGGTCTTTCGCGCGGCGAACTCGGGGTGGGACGCGACATCCGTCGTCCCGCCGATCTCGTTCTCGTGACGGGCGACGAGCACGCCGTCCTTCGTGGAGACCACGTCGGGCTCGATGTAGTCGGCGCACTGCACGATCGCCGTCTCGTACGCCGCGAGCGTGTGCTCGGGGCGCGAGCCGCTCGCGCCGCGGTGGCCGATGAGGCTGACCGTCGACGGCTCGATCTTCGTCTTGTCGAGGTCGATGATCGCGAACTCGGTGTCGTCGGGCGTGCCGGGGATGCGCGCGTCGTTGCCCGGGTAGTTGTTGTCGTTGCCGATGAGCAGGCTGCCGTCCTTCAGCTGCACCACCGTCTCGAACGACTGCACGGGCAGCGAATAGATCTCGCCGGTGCCGTAGCCGTCGCCCGCGCCCAAGCCGTGCGGGTTCGCGATGCGCAGCGCGTCGAGCATGAGGCTCTTCTCGAGGTAGCCCTCGGCGTCCGTGCGCCGCAGGTCCACCTGGTACACGCGCTTGGTGACGGACTGCTCGCCTTCGAAGTCGTCGCGCTCGATGAGCAGGAGCACGTCGTTCTTCACGGTGAACGCGTCGCCGATCACATTCGGCTCCTGGTCGGTCTGGTAGCTCCACGTGCGGCCGGTGTATGCCCCGGCGCGCGTGTCGAACTCGAGGATCTCGCGGCGGCGCAGGTCGCTCTCGTCCGCGTACGAGCCTTCGACCACCGGGTAGAGGTAGCGTCCGTTGACCGACGCGGCGAGGGCCTCGAAGCCGCGGCTGGCGCGCACGCGCGGCGTCTCGCCGGGCTGCAGGTACGGGTTCTGCGGCGACTTCGCGCCGTCGAGCGAGAAGGGCTTCTCGAGGAGCGTGCCCTCGGCGTCGAAGTGCAGCAGGAACGGGCCGAACTCCTCGCCGACCCAGAATGTGCCGTCCTTGGCCTTGACGACCGACTCGATGTCGAAGTCGGCGCCGGTGAGGAGGCGCTCGGCGGTGCCGTCGTTCACGATCGGGAAGTCGAGCACCTGGTTGCGGTCGTTGTACGACACGAACCGCTCGATCTCGATCTCGCCGGCACCCCCGGCGGCCGTCTGCCACGCGGGACGCACGAGGTAGTTGCGCAGCAGGAAGTCGGCGGAGTTGCCCTTGGCGCCGAAGCCGTTGTCGGGCTGCGCCCAGAACGTGCCGTCGCCGTTGTCGATCGCGGCCGAGAAGCCGGGGATGACCTGCCCGTCCCACGGGCCGGTGCGGCCGTTGGCAGAACTGGCGAGAGTGCCGGACGCCGGACCCGGCTCGAGGTGATCGGCCGACAGGGTGGCCCGCGCGACGAGCGTCGGCACGTGCGTCTGCACGTACGGCGACTGCGAGTCACCGGGCGCAGCGGCGACCGGCTGGGCGAAGGCGGCGGAGGTGGGGAGGAGGGCGACGGCGGTGGCCGTCGCTGCTGCCGCGACGAGAAGGCGCGGCGGGACGCGTCGCGTGGGGATTCGACTCATGCCATCGACGCAACCGGGGTCGCTCGGCCGCGTGCTGACCGACCGCCGACCACTGCGCGACGACCCGGTGAACGGGCGGCAAGCGTCGCGTGAGAACGATCTCACGAACGGCAGGACGACGGATGCTGCCGCGCAAGCCCTGATCAGCGCCCGGAGCCGTCGCGGTCAGAGCGCGCCCAGCAGCGCCGCGAGCGGCGGCGGCACGCGATCGAGCGGCACAGCCTCCGCGAGCAGGCGCGCGTAGCGCGCCTTGTTGCCGCTGCGGCCGCCGAAGAAGCGCGCGAGTTGCGCCTCGACCGGGCGTTCGCGCTGGAACGGCTGGCGCTGCAGACTCCGGAACGACTCGAGCTCGCCCTGGTCGTCGATCACCGCCTCTACCCCGGCGACGCCCAGTGCGCGCACGAACTCGGCCTCGAGGTCGGGGTCGCACACGAACACCGTGTCGAGCACCCGCTCGAAGTCGTTCCGCTCCCCCACGTCGACGAGACCGACGAGCGGCACGCCGATGAGCTCCCCGGCCGCGCGGCGGGCACCCTTCGAGCCGCCCACGACGCGGACCTCCGGCATCCGGATCCCCATCCGCGCCGCGAGCGTCTCCAGGGCGATCCGATCGCTCTCGCCTTCGACCAGCACGACGGTCATGCGGCCTCGGCTTCGGCACGCTCCTCGTCGAGGATCTCCAGCAGGCGCGGCGCGAGAGAGGCGGTGCCCGCGATGAGTGTCGACACGATCCACTCCGGTGCGCCGGAGGGGACAGGCAGGGCGACCAGGCCCTTCGCCTGGGGCTTGTTCGCGACGTGCTGCGGCACGATCGCGACGCCGAGCCCGCGCGCGACGAGGTCGAGCAGCGTGTGGACGTCGTCGACGCTGCAGCGTACCCGCCGCTCGACGCCGTGCCGCTGGAACGCGTCGTCGTTGATCGTCCGCAGCGCCCACGCCGGCCGGAAGTCCACGAAGTCGGCGTCGCGGAGGTCTCGCCAGCGCGACACCGGACGCTCGGCCAGGGGGTGGGCAGGCGGGACGATGAGCACGAGAGGGATCCGAGCGAGCTCGGCCACGGCCGGCAGCGGGGCGGGGTCTGCGCTGGCGACGAAGGCGACGTCCAGCTCGCCGGCCGCCACATGGTCGACCAGCTGATGCGAACCCGCCTGCACGAACTGGATGTCGACGGCGGGGTGGCGGCGATGGAACCGCTCGAGGAGCAGGTTCACGTCGAGGGCCCCCAGGCACTGCTCGGCACCGATGCGCAGCGAGCCGGCGAGCTGGTGCGACGCGCGGACGACGGCATCCCGCCCGGCGGCCGTCTGGGCGAGGATCTCGCGGGCATGCGGCAGGAGCGCGAGCGCGGCCGGCGTGGGCTCGACCGAGCGCGTGGTCCGTTCGAACAGCTTCGCGTCGAGCTCGTGCTCGAGGCGGCGGATCGCCGCCGACAGCCCGGACTGCGACACGCGGCATCGCTCGGCAGCGCGGGTGAAATGTCGCTCCTCAGCGAGGGTGACCAAGTACTCCAGCTGGCGGTGCTCCATGGGGTATCCATTCGCTTGGATTCTCAATCGCAGAATATACAGTTGTTGGACTTCTTTGTGCGCGGTGCCTAACGTGGACGCGGCAGTACTGACCCGACGCGAGAGCGGACCCATGAAGACCATCGAACTCACCGGCGTCGAGCGTCCGGCACCCAACGTGGTGCTCGGCCTCATGCGCATCCAGGATCTCGACGACGACGCGGTGCGCACGCTCATCCGCACCGCGCGCGACGCGGGCATCGACTTCTTCGACCACGCCGACATCTACGGCAGCGCCCTCCACGGCTGCGAGCTCCGCTTCGCCGAGGCGATGCGGCTCTCGGCGTCCGAGCGCGCCCAGATCACCATCCAGACCAAGGCCGGCATCGTGGGCGACGGACCGTACTTCGACTTCTCGTACGAGCACATCGTCGAGTCGGTTCACGGGTCGCTCCGCGCGCTCGACACCGACTACATCGACATCCTGCTGCTGCACCGGCCCGACGCGCTGGTCGAGCCCGACGAGGTCGCGCGGGCGTTCGACGAGCTCGAGGCCGCGGGCAAGGTGAGGGCGTTCGGCGTCTCGAACCACACCCCGCGCCAGATCGATCTGCTGAAGAAATCGGTGCGCCAGCCCATCGTCGCGAACCAGATCCAGCTGTCGATCACCCACTCCCCGACCATCGCGCAGGGCGTCGCCGCCAACATGCAGGGCGAGGAGCAGTCCCTCACGCTCGACGGCGGGGGGATCATCGACTACTGCCGCCTGCACGACATAGCGGTGCAGGCGTGGTCGCCGTTCCAGGCGGGATTCTTCACCGGTGTGTTCCTCGACTCGCCCGACCACCCCGAGCTCAACGCCGTGATCGGCCGGCTGGCTGCGACCTACGGCGTGCCGCCGATCGCGATCGCCGTGGCGTGGATCACCCGGCACCCTGCGCGCATGCAGGTCGTGCTCGGAACGACGAACCCCGAGCGCGTGAGCGGCGCCGCCGAGGGCTCCGACATCCCGCTCACCCGCGCCGAGTGGTACGAGCTGTTCCGCGCCGCGGGCTACCGCGTGCCCTGACCCTGCCCCGGGCTCTTCGGGCCGAGGCGTATCCGCCGAGACCGAGGACGGTGTCCTCGGTCTCGGCGGGAATCCCCTGCATCGCGAACGAGCGCGGGCCGACTTACTGCCGCGAGAACTCCGATGCGCGACGGATCTGGTCGAGCGTCGGCGTGACGCCGGTGTAGCGCTCGAACTGCCGGGCCGCCTGCAGCGCGATCACCTCGGCACCCGTGATGACCGGGATGCCGCCGCTGCGCGCCGCCTGGATCAGCGGCGTCTCGGCGGGGTAGGCGACGACGTCGAACACGGTCTGCGCCGCGTCGACGTGCTCCTGTGAGAACGACAGGACGTCGGCGTCGGCACCGGCCATGCCGAGCGGGGTGACGTTGACCAGCACCGCGTGCCCCGGCGCCGGGTCGGTCGTGGTGCTGCGGTAGCCGTACTTCGCGGCGATCTGCGCCCCGGCCTCGGCGTTGCGTGCGACCACGGTGACATCGTCGAAGCCCGCACCGCGGAAGGCGGCGACGACCGCCTTGCCCATGCCGCCCGATCCGCGCACCAGCACGGGGAGCGCGGGGTCGACGGCGTGCCGCTCGAGCAGCTCCGCGACCGCCTCGTAGTCGGTGTTCGACGCGACGAGGCGCCCGCCGTCGTTGACGATCGTGTTGATGGACTCGATCGCCGCGGCGGAGGGCTCGATCTCGTCGACGAGCGGGATCACGGCCTCTTTGAACGGCATCGACACGGAGCAGCCGCGGATGCCGAGCGCCCGCACCCCGCCGATCGCCGCCTCGATGTCGTTCGTCGTGAACGCCTTGTAGATGAAGTTCAGCCCGAGCTCGTCGTACAGGAAGTTGTGGAACCTCGTGCCGATGTTGGACGGGCGTGCGGCCAGGGAGATGCAGAGGACCATGTCCTTGTTCAGAATGGGCACGGTGCCATTGTGCCCCGCCGATGTCCGACCCCAGGGCGACGATGCAGGAGGCGAGACGTACGCGCCGCCACCGACCCTCGAAGGAGAGCGCAGGATGACCGCCATCGAATACCGCCGGCTCGAGCCCGTCACCGTCTATGCGGCATCGGGCGTGGCGCCGGGCAGCGACGGCGTGCCCGCCGTGATCGACCGCATCCTGCCGCCCCTGCACGACGCCCTCGAGGGCGCGGGCGTCGAGTACCGCGAGCCCGGCACGTTCTGGTACGAGCCGCTCGACGGCGGCGACCTGCGCGTGTGGGTCTCGTGGATCGCGGGGGACGAGCCGGTGGCGGGCGACGGCTGGCAGGTCGTGGAGCTGCCGGCAGCCGAGCGTGCTGCCGTCACCACCTATCGGGGCGAGATGAGCGGCATCGCGGACGCGTGGGGCGCGTTCATGCAGGCGGTCGCGGCAGACGGCGTCGAGTTCGACGGCCCGTGCCGTGAGGTGTACCTCCAGGCCGACGGTCCGCAGTCCACATGGGTGACCGAGCTGCAGCAGCCCGTCGCCTGACCCTCGCCCCGCCGCGGAGACGGATGCCGCTGGCCGCGGCATCCGTCTCCCTCGGCGTCAGCGAGCGGCAAGCACCTCGACCATGCGCCGGGCCGTGGCCACGCTCGACTGCGGGTTCTGTCCGCTCACGAGCGAGCCGTCGACGACGACCGTGACCGACCACGGGTCACCCGACGCGACGACGGCGCCGAGGTCGCGCAACCGCGATTCCACGAGGTACGGCGAGGCATCCTTGAGGCCGCCCTGGTGCTCCTCCTCGTCGGTGAATACGGCGAGCCGGCGCCCGGCGAAGGCGAACGAGCCGTCTTCACGCACCGCGCTCAAGAGGCCGGCCGGACCATGGCACAGCACGCCGACCACCGCGTCGCGGTCGACCGCGTCGACGAGGAGCCGTCCGAGGTCGGCATCGGCCGCGAGGTCCACCATCGGTCCGTGCCCGCCCGGCAGCGCGATCGCGTCGTACTCGCCGGTCTTCACGTCGGCGAGGGCGCGGGGGTGCGCGAGCAGGGCGTCGATCGACGCGAGGTAGGCGCGCAGCTCGTCCGAGGACTCCTCGCCGAGGCTGCCGGGGTCGACCGTGGGGCGTACGCCGCCCGGAGTCGCGATATCGACGGCGTGGCCCGCTGCGACGAGCCCGCGGTGCAGCTCGATGAGCTCCTCCGCCCAGAATCCGGTCGGGTGCGCGGTGCCGTCGGTGAGCGCGATGGTGTCGGCGCCAGTGACCGCCATGAGTACGTGTGCCATGTCTTCTCCGTTCAGGTGGGCGCTCCGTGCGAGCCGCTGCGGGAAGGAACGAGGCATCCATCGCCATCATTTCCTGCAATGCTGTTGAGCCATAGATTTCTTGATGGATGGATGCCGCATGCAAGAGCTCGATCTGCTGCACACGTTCCTCGAGGTCCACCGGGCGGGCTCGATCACCGCCGCCGCGGCGCGGCTGGGAGTCAGCCAGCCGTCGGTGAGCGAACGGATCGCCCGGCTCGAGGGCGAGCTCGGCACTGCCCTGTTCACACGCTCGGCACGTGGAGCCACCCCGACGCCCGCCGGCGACGCCCTCGCGGTCCGCGTGGCCGGGCCGGTCGACCGCCTGCGCGAGGTGTGGGTCGCGCCCGCCCCCGGCCCCGCAGAGACGGTGCGGGTCGGAGGTGCGAGCGACGTCGTCGCGTCGAGGGTCATCCCCGCGCTGGCGCCGCTGACGGGCGAGGGCGTGAGCCTCGCGTTCACGCTGGGCCTCGCCCACGACCTGCTCGCACGCCTGGCGGACGGTGAGCTCGACGTCGTGGTGTCGTCGGTGCGGACGCCGGTGCGCGGCATCCGTTATCGCGGTCTCGTGGACGAGGAGTTCGTGCTCGTGGGGTCACCGGCGCTCGCCCGGACGATCGACCGCACGCGCCTCGCCGCCGAACCGGCGGGGGCACTTCAGCACCTGCCCCTCGTGGCCTACGACACCGACCTCTCGATCGTGCGCAGGTACTGGCGCAGCCAGTTCGGGCATCGACCCGCCAATCCCGTGGCTGTCACGGTGCCCGACCTGCGGGGTGTGCTCGCCGCGGTTGTGGCGGGAGCCGGCGTCTCGGCGCTGCCCCGCTACCTCGCCGAACCCGCCATCGGCGCCGGCACCGTCGAGGTGCTGCACCGTTCCGACGAAGCGCCGATCAACACCCTGCACCTCGCGATCCGAGCCGCCGACCCCCCGACGCCCGCCGCCGGCCGTGTCATCGACGCGCTGACCGAGCGGGCGCGAGACTGGGACGTGTTCTGAGCGTGCGCACGACGACGCCCCGGGTCCGCCGGGAACCCGGGGCATCGTCGTCGGCAGGTCACCGGTCGCCAGTGAATGCGTCCTTGATGTCGTCGCCGGCCTTCTTCATCTTGGCGCTGGCCTGATCCGCCACGCCCTCGGCCTGCAGCTTCTCGTTGTCGGTCGCGTCGCCGACCTTCTCCTTCACCTTGCCCTTCATGTCTTCGGCGTTGTGCTTGATGTCGTCATCCAGACCCATGGCGGATCCCCTTCTCTTCGTTGTCTTTCATAGGGCGAGGCTCAGGAGCGGGTGCGATCCATGCGGTCCACACCGTCCAGTCCGACGCGGTCGACGCGGCGGTGGTAGCTCATGCCGGCCATCCCGCCCAAGACCGCGGCGACGAGCGTGATCACGGCGGCGCCGATGGCGGTGAGGATTCCGGTGAGCGTGGCCGTGTCGGCGGTCACCGGGATGCGCGGGAAGATGTCGACGTTCGCGAGGATGTCCCACTGGCTGCCGGCGATCAGCGTGATCACCGCGACGACGATCGCGATGAGGATCGCCCACAGCCACACCGCGAAGCCCTGCTTGGCGCCGCTGAACCGCGCCATGCGGCCGGCGACGTAGCCACCGGCGAAGTAGGCGATGAACAGCACGGCGGCGATGGCGATCGCGCCGATGATCGTCGCCGCGCCGACGTTGCCGGTCGCGGCTTCGGCGGCGTCGTCGACCGCCTGAGGCGAGGTGAGGCCGGTGGCAGCGCCGATCGCGGCGACCACGGCGGTCAGCGCGACGAGTGCGCCCAGTGCCGTGAGCCAGCCGAAGAAGGCGCTGCCGAACTTGATCCCTCCGAAGCGCTCGCGCTCGCGCCCGACGACGACGTCGCGCAACGACGCCTCGCGGGTATCGGTGACGCTGTCGATGTCGCGCCCGCGACGCGCCTCTTGCACGTCGGGCACTCCGTCGCGGTCGGCGTCGACCCGAGGGTCCTGGGTGAGAGGACGGGTGCGGTCGGCATCGGGGTAGCGGGTCAGATCGCGATCACGATCCAGGTCCCCGTCGGTGCTCCGCGGGTCCGTCGTGCGGTAGTCGCGGTTGTCGGTGCTCATGACGTGAAGGTATGCGGAGCACGCACTGACACTCAGCCCGGTTGATATCCGGTGCGGTGCGAGGTAATCTGTGCAACTTTCCGCCCGGGCGGAAGGGATTGGCGACCGTTGTCCGGGCTGCCGTGCGGGGCCGCTCGCGGGGCGGGAGCAGAATGGCGATATGGATGCCGTCGCCCCGATCCCGCGTACCGAGATGCCGCCGCCGAGCTACATCATGTCGGCCGAGGGCTATCAGCTCGCGACGTACGCCTGGGGCGAATCCGACGCCGACACCGTCCTGTGCGTGCACGGGTTCGCGTCGAGCTGCCGCGACAACTGGGTCGAGACCGGCTGGGTGCGCATGCTCACCAGCGCCGGATATCGCGTCATCGGCGTCGACCAGCGCGGCCACGGCGCGAGTGACAAGCCGGATGATCCCGTCGCATACTCGATGAGCGCGTTCGTCGGCGACCTGATCGCCGTGCTCGACACCTACCTCGTCGACGCCGTCCGCTACGTCGGCTACTCGCTCGGGGCCCGTGTCGGCTGGCAGCTCGCGGTCGACGCCCCGGAGCACGTGAGCCGTGCCGTGCTGGGCGGAATCCCGGACGGGCGTCCGCTCGGCCGACTGCGCATCGAGCAGGCCAGGGCGTATGCCGAGGAGGGCATACCCGTCGAGGATCCTGTCACCCAGAACTACGTGAAGCTCGCCGAGCGGGTGCCCGACAACGACCTCCGCGCGCTCATCGCGCTGGCCGAGGGGATGCGGTTCGGCGACGCCGACCCCGACCCGGAGCGACCCCCGCGCCAGCCGGTGCTGTTCGCGACCGGCACCGAGGACGCGATCCTCGAGCGCTCGCGGACCCTCGCGGCGACCGCGCCGAACGGCCGTTTCATCGAGATCCCGGGGCGCCATCACTTCAACGCCCCGGGCTCACGCGCCTTCCGCGATGCGGCCGCGGAGTTCCTGAAGGCGGACGGGACGGGCGCATGAGCCATCACATCCGCGTCGTCTACTGCACCCAGTGCGCATGGATGCTCCGTGCGGCATGGGTCGCGCAGGAGCTCCTCACCACCTTCCAGGACGAGCTCATGGGTGGCGGCGCCACGCTCGAGCCGGGCACCGGCGGGATCTTCGAGGTGTACGCCGACGACGGGCTCGTCTGGTCACGCAAGGCCGACGGCGGCTTCCCCGACATCGTCGTGCTGAAGCGCCGCGTGCGCGACCGCATCGCTCCCGACCGCGCGCTCGGCCACGCTGATCGCGCCGCCGCGAGGCCGACCGACCCCGACCGCTGAAGCGTGCACGACCGCGGGGGCGCGGTGGGTTCAGGCCACGGCGGCCGCGACGAGCTCGGTGATCTTCTTCTCGACGGCGGGGGTCCAGGCGAGCACCGCGAAGCCCGTCGACCAGAAGTCGCCGTCGTCGAGGTGGGCGGTCTCGTCGAACTGGATGGTCGCGTAGCGGGTCTTGAACTTCGAGGCCGGCTGCGTGAAGACGACGACCTTTCCGGCCGCGTTCGCGTAGGCGGGGAACCCGTAGTACGTCTTGGGCACGAGGTCGGGGGCGACCTCGCCGACCACCTTGTGCAGGCCCTCCGCGATCTCCCTGTCCGTGCCGTCGAGCTTGTCGATCGCCTCGAGGACCTGCTTCGTCCCCGCTTCGCGGCTCTTGCCCGCCTTGGCCTGGTCGCGCAGCTCCTTCGCGCGATTCTTGACCGCCTCGCGCTCCTCCTGGGACAGTCCGTCGGATGCCGTCTTCGCCATGATGCTCTCCTCACGCTCGTGGGCGCCTTCGCGTCCCGTGATCCTCACGCTACCGAGGCGCTCTGGACGGCGCTTCTCCATTCCTGCTCGATCGGGCCGGGTTCGTCGAGTACCGCGGCGGCGTCCACGACCGCTCGACGGTGTCGAGCGTGCACGGGCATCCGCCTGCCGCTCTTCCGCTCGCCCTGGGCGCGATCGTCCCGCTGCCCGACGTCAGGCGACGGCCGAGCTCAGCAGGATGCTCGTCTCGCTGTCGCGCACGCCTGCCGTGCTGCGGATCGCGGCAAGGGCGCCGTCGAGGTCGCCGAGGCTCTCGCAGCTGAGCTCGGCCACGAGATCCCAGCGGCCGTTGGTCGTGTGGAGCGCCGCGATCTGAGGGATGCCGCGCAGCTGGCGGATCGCATCGCGCGCGTCGTGCCCCTCGACGGCGACCAACGTGATCGCGCGCACGGCCGAGTCGCTCGCGACATCGTGGAGACGCACCGAGAAGCCGGCGATCACGCCGGAATCGACGAGGCGCTCGATCCGCTTGTTCACCGTCGTGCGGGTGACGCCGAGCCGCTCCGACAGGCGCACCACCGACTCCCGGCCGTTGGCGCGCAGCAGCGAGATCAGGCGTCGGTCGAGATCGTCCAGGGGAGCCACCATGAACAGAATGTACGTGAACGGTGAGCAGAGTGCGTACCCCGTTGCCGAATTGACGCGAGATGCTGATTGAAAGGCGCAGTCCCACGCGCATAGCCTGGCGAGGCCACCCTCTGGAAGGACTCACCGTGACCGCGCCCGACGACATGCATCGCATCTCCCCCGACACCCGTCACACCGTCGAGGACGTGCTCGAGTACGCGCGGCGCCGGGCCCTGTACGAGGATGTGCCGCTCGACAAGCCGATGAGCCCGCGCGACCTGGAGCGCCTGGCGTCCGGCTCGATCACCCCGGAGGGCATCGGCTCGCGGCGCGCGATCGCCCTCTTCGAGAACGTCCTCGCCCCGGCGTGCGTGTCGACGGACCACCCCGGGTACCTCTCGTTCATCCCCTCGGCGCCGAGCAAGGCTTCGCTCGCGTTCGACGTCGTGGTGTCGGCATCCGCCATCTACGGAGGCTCGTGGGTCGAGGGCGCCGGCGCGGTGTTCGCCGAGAACGAGGTGCTGCACTGGCTCGCGAAGGAGTTCGGTCTGCCGGCGGGGGCGGGCGGCGTGTTCGTGCAGGGCGGCACGATCGGCAACCTCTCAGCCCTCGTGACGGCTCGGGATGCTGCCCGCCGCCGCGCGGCGGACGAGGGGCGCCAGACCCCGCCCCGGTGGGTCATCGTGTGCAGCGCCGAGGCCCACTCGTCGATCGCGTCGGCCGCGGCGGTCATGGACGTCGACGTCGCGACGGCTGAGGTCGATGCGAACGGTCGCCTGCACGGCGACGCCGTGGCGCGCGTGCTCGACGACCACGGCGACGCGGTGTTCGCGGTGGTCGCCACGGGCGGCACGACCAACTTCGGCATCGTCGACGACATCGCCAGCGTCGGGGCCGTCGCGCGCGAGCGCGGCATCTGGTTCCACGTCGACGGCGCGTACGGTCTCGCGGCGATGCTCGTCGAGAGCATGCGGCCCGTCTTCGCGGGCGTCGAGCTCGCCGACTCGGTCATCGTCGACCCGCACAAGTGGCTGTTCGCGCCCTTCGACGCGTGCGCGCTCATCTACCGGGAACCCGCCCTGGCGCTGTCAGCCCACACCCAGAAGGCCGAGTACCTCGACACCCTCACCGGCAAGCCGGACTGGAACCCGTCCGACCTCGCCATCCAGCTCACCCGCCGGGCCCGAGGCCTGCCGATGTGGTTCTCGCTCGCGACCCACGGCACCGACCAGTACCGCGCCACGATCGAGTACGGCATCGACCTCGCGCGCCGCATCGCCGACGAGATCGAGTCGCGCGAGGGCCTCTCGCTCGTGCGCGACCCGCAGCTGTCGGTCGTGGTGTTCCGCCGCGAGGGCTGGACGCTCGCCGACTACGAGGCGTGGTCGAGCCACCTGCTCGAGGAGCAGCACGCCTTCGTCGTGCCGAGCTCCCACGCCGGCGAGCCCGTGCTGCGGTTCGCGATCATCTCGCCGCTGACGACGTTCGAGCTGCTGACCGCGATCCTCGACACCCTGGACTGAGGCCGCCGACGGGCGCCCGGAAGCTCCCAGCCGCCACGCACGTAGACTGGAGGCATCCGTTCTCATTCCTGAGAACCCGCCGCTCCGCAGGATCACCGTGACCTCAGCCGATTCCCGCACGTTCGCCGTGCGCCACGTGCAGCTCGCACGCGCCGCGTTCGCAGCGCTCGCGGCGCTCATGATCACGTTCTCGCCCGACCACTCCGCCCTGGTCGGCAGCTCGGTGTTCAGCGGCTTCACGATCGCGACCGGCCTCGTGCTGCTGCTCGCGGTGTGGCTGGTCTATCCGAAGGGTCTCCGCTGGCCATCGGCCGCGCTCGGCGGCGTCGCCATCGTCGCCGGCATGGCGAGCGGCCTCTACCCGCTGCGCACCGTCACCGGATACTTCGTCATCGTGATCACGTGGGCGCTCATCAGCGGCGTCATCGAGCTCATCGCCGGCTGGCGCGGCCTCCTCGGCCGTCGCGAGCGGCGCGAGATCGCGCCCGGTGTCGCCGACGCCCGGCCCGCTGCGGTCGTCGGTCCGCGCGCCGAGAGCCGCGATGCGGCCGTCGTCGGCGCCCTGACGATCCTCCTCGGCATCGCGCTCCTGTTCGTGCAGCCGGCGTATGCGCTGGACTACACGATCGAAGAGGCCCACGCGACGTTCACCCTCACCGGCATCACGATCGGCGTCGGCCTCTTCGGCGGCTACGCCGCGATCGTCGCCGTGTACCTCGGCATCGCGGGCTTCTCGCCGCGCCCCCCGGACGACGCCGGGGCCCCCGACTTCACGGCGGAGGCGTCCGCGTCCGCCGATCCCACCCCGCAGAAGGACTCCGCGTGAGCCACGAAAGCCCCACCCGCCGCGACCTCATGAAGCCCCTCCAGCTGCTCGGGCTCGCCTTCGCGGCCGCCCTGTTCGCGGGCATCGTGACGCTCGTGTCGATGGGCTTCTTCCAGCAGCGCGCCGCAGGCGAGGCGGAGCGCGCGGTCGTCACGGCGCTCGTCATCGCCGGCATCAGCTTCATCGCGGTGCTGCTGATCGTGTCGCTGCTGCTCCTGGCCGTGGACCCCGCGCAGGTGACGAAGCAGATCGACAAGCCGGTGCTCTTCGACGAGAAGCCCGACGAGCCCGAGCAGGGCGAGAACCCGGATGCCGCAGCATCCGGGAACCCGAAGGCCTGAGGTCCGCGCGCCCGGCTGTACCTAGCCCGGCCCCGGGGGTCTCTCCGCAGAATCGGGGTCTCGCGGCAGAGGTGCGGTTCAGCCCAGCTCGTCGACCAGCTGCGAGGCGAGGCCGTCGTAGGTCGCCGGGGTGAGGGCGAGGAGGCGCTGCTTCGCCTCGTCGCCGATGTCGAGGCCGCGCACGAACTCCGCGAGCTCGGGTGCGCCCACGCGGCGGCCTCGGGTGAGGTCCTTGAGGAGCGCGTACGGGTCGCTGATCTGCGAGCGCCCGGCCGCGATCTCGGCGCGCACCACCGTCTGGATGGCCTCGGCGAGCACTTCCCAGTTCTGGTCGAGGTCGGCCAGCAGCACATCCTCGGCGAGCGAGATCTCTGTGAGGCCGCGCTGGAGGTTGTCGAGCGCGAGCAGCGAGTGCCCGAACGCGACACCGATGTTGCGCTGCGTCGTCGAGTCGGTGAGGTCGCGCTGCAGGCGGCTCGTGACGAGCGTCTGCGAGAGGGTCCCGAGCAGGCCGCCCGAGATCTCGAGGTTCGCCTCGGCGTTCTCGAATCGGATGGGGTTGATCTTGTGCGGCATCGTCGACGAGCCGGTGGCGCCGGCCACCGGGATCTGGGTGAAGTAGCCGATCGAGATGTAGGTCCAGATGTCGGTCGCGAGGTTGTGCAGGATGCCGCCGGCGTGACGCACGCGGTCGTACAGCTCGACCTGCCAGTCGTGCGACTCGATCTGGGTCGTGAGGATGTTGAAATCGAGCCCCAGGCCCTCGATGAACGCGCGCGAGACCTCGGGCCAGTCCACGTCGGGCGCGGCCGACAGGTGCGCCGACCACGTGCCGGTGGCGCCCGAGAACTTCGCGAGGTACTCGCCGCCCTCGATCTGGTCGGCGACGCGGGCGAGACGCCAGGCGAACACGCCGAGCTCCTTGCCCATGGTCGAGGGCGTCGCCGGCTGGCCGTGCGTGCGCGAGAGCATCGCGGCGTCACGGTGGTTCACCGCGAGCTCGGTGAGCGCGGCGATGACGGCGCGCAGCTTCGGCAGCCACACGCGCTGCACGGCGCGCTGCACGGTGAGGGCGTACGACGTCGAGTTGATGTCCTCGCTCGTGCACGCGAAGTGCGTGAGCTCGGCGATCGCGTCGAGGCCGAGCGTCGACAGGCGGTCGCGCACCAGGTACTCGACGGCCTTCACGTCGTGACGGGTCACCGACTCCTTCTCGGCGAGCCAGTCGATCTCGGCCTGCCCGAACTCGAGGTAGAGCGCCCGCAGGCGCTCCTTGTCGGCGTCGGCGAGCGGCGAGGTGCCGAACAGCGAGCGGTCCGTGAGGGCGATGAGCCACTCCGCCTCGACCTCGACGCGGGCGCGGTTCAGGCCCGCCTCCGAGAGGTACTCGCCCAGCTCCCCGACGGCGGGGCGGTAGCGCCCGTCGAGGGGGCTGAGCGGCTGAGGAGGCAGAGAGGTCATGGGGGCTCCCGTCGGTATCGCCGAGGACGACCGTCGATCCGGTGTCTTCACACCGGGCGGATGGCGGGTTCGAGTTGCCGGAAGAGCGCCCGGCTCGCGCTCTCGATCATACCGAGCACCTCGTCGAACATTCCGGGGCCCGCGTAGTACGGGTCCGGGACGTCGAGCGTGCGGGCCGTGGGATCGAAGGCCAGCAGCAGGGCGATCTTGTCGGCGTCGCCCTCGGTCCGGGCCCATCCGCGCAGGATCCGCTCGTGGCTGCGATCCAGCGCGACCACGAGGTCGCTGCGCGCGAAGTCCGAGTGCGTGAACTGCCGCGCGCGGTGGTGCGAGCCGTCGTAGCCGGCGCGCTCCAGCGCCTCGATCGTGCGGAGGTCGGCCTGCTCGCCGACGTGCCAGTCGCCGGTGCCGGCACTCGTCGAGGCGACGCGCGCACCGAGGCCCGAGGCATCCGCGAATCCCCGGAACACCACCTCCGCCATCGGCGAGCGGCAGATGTTCCCCGTGCACACGAACACGACGCGGAAGGGCGTCGCGTCGGTCGCGGTCATGGGTTCCATTCTGGACCGAGCGGACACCGAACGTTAAGGAGTTCTCCTCTCAGGGTCTTCCGATGACGGATGCTGCTCGCCTAGCTTGTGACGAACGGGCGGCGACCAGGCCGCCCTTTCCCTATGCGCGGTCCACAGACCGCCGTCATCCCGTGGAGGTCTCGTGTCCCCAGCACCCCGTCCCATCGCCGCTGCGATCGCAGCCGCGGCGCTCGCCGCGGGAGGAGTCGTGGCCTTCGCCGCGCCCGCGGCCGCAGCATCCGGTGATCTGTTCATCAGCGAGTACGTCGAAGGCTCCTCGAACAACAAGTCCATCGAGATCTACAACCCCGGCACGACGGCGGTCGACCTCGCCGCGACCGGATACAAGCTGCAGCAGTACTCCAACGGCAGCCCCACGGTCAGCCTTACGATCAACCTCACCGGCAGCGTCGCCCCCGGGGATGTCTACGTGTTCTCGCACGCGCTCGCCAACGCGGCCATCCTGGCCCAGGCGGACCAGTCGGCGAACCTCGGTCTCTTCAACGGCAATGACGCCGTCGCGCTGGTCAAGGGCACCGAGATCGTCGACGTCATCGGTCAGATCGGTGTCGACCCCGGTTCCCAGTGGGGCACCGGGCTCGCGTCGACGATGGACAACACGCTGCGCCGCAACGCGAACATCGTGCAGGGCGACACGAACGGCTCGGACCCGTTCGATCCCGCAGTCGAGTGGACCGGCTACGCCAGCGACACCTTCGACGGCCTCGGCTGGCACCTGACGCCCCCCGACCCCGATCCCGGCCCCGTGGCGGACTGCGCAGCGACTCCGCTGGCGATCGGGTCCGTCCAGGGCTCCGGTGCGGCGTCGTCGATCCAGGGACAGGACGTCCTGATCGAGGGCGTCGTCGTGGGCGACTTCCAGACCGGCGGATTCGACGGGTACTACGTGCAGGACGCGGGTGACGGCGACGCTGCGACCTCGGACGGCATCTTCGTGTACGCGCCGGGCGGGGCGCCGGTGAACGTCGGCGACAGCGTCAGCGTCGCGGGCGAGGTCGCGGAGTTCTTCGGTCTCACGCAGGTCGTGGCCGCGGACGTCGAGGTGTGTGCGACCGGGCAGTCGCTGCCCGCGGCGACGCCGCTCAGCCTGCCGGCGACGACCGCGCAGCGCGAGGCGCTCGAGGGCATGTCCGTGACGCTTCCGCAGAACCTCGCGATCGGCGAGACGTTCGAGTACGGCCGCTTCGGCACGATCACCCTCACCAACGGTCGCCTCGACACCCCCACCGCGGTCGTGGAGCCGGGGGCGGCCGCCGACGCGCTCGCCGCCGCCAACGTCGAGAACAGCATCACGCTGGACGACGGCCGCGGCACCCAGAACCCCGACCCGGCCATCCATCCGGACGGCGCGGTCTTCACGCTCGACCACTCGTTCCGCAGCGGCGACCTCGTCCAGAACGCCACCGGCATCCTGGACTACCGCTTCGACACGTGGGGCGTGCAGCCGACCGAAGGTGCCGACTTCACCGTGGCCAACGCGCGGACGGGCGTGCCCGACGTCGGCGGCGACCTGAAGATCTCGAGCTTCAACGTGCTGAACTACTTCACCTCGATCGACCCGACGCCGACCAACTCGAACGACGACGACTACTACCGTGGCGCCGACACCCAGGAGGAGTTCCTGCGCCAGCAGACGAAGATCGTCGAGGCGCTCGCGGCGATCGACGCGGACGTGTTCGGCCTGCTCGAGATCGAGAACAACGGCACGGCCGTCCAGGCGCTGGCCGACGCGCTGAACGCGAAGGTGGGTGCGGGCACGTACGTGCCGGTCACCACCGGCGTGATCGGCACGGACGCGATCACCACGGCTGTCATCTACAAGCCGTCGACGGTCACCCCCGTCGGGACGTACCAGCTGATGACGAGCGCGGTCGACCCGACCTGGTCGGACGCGCGGCACCGCCCGGCGGTCACCCAGCGGTTCGCGTCGACGGAGACGGGCGAGGAGTTCGTGGTGTCGGTCAACCACCTGAAGTCGAAGGGCTCGGCGTGCGCCGAGAGCCCCGACCTCGGTGACGGCCAGGGCAACTGCAGCGCGTCGCGCACGGCGGCCGCCACGGCTCTCACGAAGTGGCTCAACGAGACGGTGGCTCCCGACGGTCGTGCGATCGTCATCGGCGACCTGAACTCGTACGACCACGAGGACTCGATCGACGCGTTCGTCGCGGGCGGCTTCACCGACCTGGAGAAGCAGTTCAACGGCGAGCACGCGTACTCGTACGTCTTCGACGGCCAGCTGGGCTACCTCGACTACGCACTCGCGCAGCCGGCCCTCACCGCGGACGTGTCGGGAGTCTCGTCGTGGCACATCAACTCCGACGAGCCGAGCCTGATCGACTACGACATGTCGTTCAAGCTCCCGGCCCAGGACGCGCTCTATGCACCTGACGCATACCGCTCGAGTGACCACGACCCCGTGATCGTCGGGCTCGACCTGACGCCGCCGGACACGACGGATCCGACCATCGAGGTGACGGCGGACCCGGAGCTGATCTGGCCGCCGAACAACAAGATGCGCACGGTGCAGTTCTCGATCGACGCGGCCGATGATCGCGGCGACGTGACCGTCGAACTCACCGACGTGAGCGTCTCGGGCGCGAAGGCGTCGTGGACCCAGGTCGACGACGACACGTTCACGGTCAAGGCCGTGAAGGGCGCCGTCTATCGCTTCACCTGGACGGCGACGGATGCTGCGGGCAACACCGGGGCCGACACGGTCGAGGTGGTCGTGGGCAAATAGCCCGCGATCGCTCCGCCCTCAGGGGCGTCGTTCCGAAAGGAGCGGCGCCCCTCCTCCACATCCGGGGTGCGGCCCTGCGCCGTGAACAGATCGTCGCGCGGGCGGTCGCGGGAACGTCCCTTCCCGCGACGATCGACGGGTGACACTGCTTGAACCGGCCGCCGACGCGGCGTCTCACCAGCTGGCCCAGGTCGCGCGCGAGCTGGCGCGGATCATCGAGCGGATCACGGACGCCGCGCTCGTCGCCCGCGGACTCGCCGACGCCGTCGACTGGCAGGCGAAGGCCGCGACAGCGTTCCACGATCGGGCGACGCGGTGGGCCGGTGATGTGTCCGGCCTCGCGTGCCTGGCCGAGACGGCCCGGTACGACGTCTCCCGTGCGCAGGACCGCGCCGCGTTCGCGGGTTCCTTCCCCGGCCTCTTCCCGGGGGCGCGACGATGAGCGACACGAAGCCCGGCCCGAACCTCCTCGATCCGGAGTTGGCGCCGGAGGTGGGGCGGCTCGGCCCGAACGAGGGCGCCGTCGGCCTCCTCGCCGAGCGCTGGCCGCGCGTCGACGACGGCCTTCAGATCCGCGGCGGGGGTGCGGTCGCGGTCGACACCGCGACGCTCTCGGCAGCGGCGGTCCGCTTCGACACCGCGCGGGAGGAGCTCACCGCGATCGGCGAGCGACTGCGTGCACTCCGCGCCGAGCTGGGGGCGCACCCGGAGTACACCGCCGATGCCCGGGGCGCAGCATCCGTGCTCGCCGCGAACCTCGAGGCGGTGCGGGCCGAGGCCGACGAGATCGCCGGCGCGCTGCGGGAAGCCGGCTGGGCGTACGAGATGGTGGAGATCGAGGCGGCGCACCGGGCCGCCGTTCTCGCTGGCGACACCGACCGCGCGCAACGGCTCGACGCCCGCATGACCGCCCTCGTCGACGCGCACCCCGATGCGTGGCGCATCGCACTCGGCGCCCAGTTCGAGCGCGCTGTCATGTGGCCGTCGGAGCTCGTCCGCCAGGCCACGCAGTGGGGCGTGGTCGTCGGCGGCGAGGTCAGCGATCCCGGTTCCATCGTGGCCGGCGCCGCCGCCGGGCTGCTCACGCTCGGTGGCGCCGCCGTCGCCGGGGTCGCGGGTGCCGGGAGGCTGTCGCGCGACGCGCGGCTCTCGGGCACGGCGGGTCCGGTCACGGTGGCTCCGGTCGTCGCCGGCCCGCCGGCGGGCGCGACCTCAGCCGGCGTCGCCGCGTCCCGGCCGTCTCGGTCGCCCGCATCGGTCGCGCCGCAGAGCCTCGTGGCGGTGACCGAGCGGATGCCGGGGGCCGGTGACTCGCAGGTGCGCATCGAGCGGTACGCGATGCCGGACGGGTCGCGGCAGTTCGCCGTGTACATCGCGGGCATGCAGTCGTTCGGCGCGGGCGGCGAAGAGCCGTGGGACAACGCATCCAACGTGGAGCTGTACGCGGGCAGGACGTCGGACTCCTACGCGGCGACCCGGGCCGCCCTCGACCAGGCGGGCGTGGAGCCCGGCGACACCGTGCACGTGTTCGGGTTCTCGCAGGGGGCGATGATCGCCGGGCATCTGGCGCTGGAAGGCGGCTACGACACGCGGACGCTGGTCTCGATCGGGTCGCCCGTCGACACCGACGTCGGATCGGGCACCCTCAGCGTGACGCTCCGGCACACCGACGACCCGGTCGCCGGGCTCGCCGGCGGTGGCCACGCCGGCGCGGTCGGCGCGGCGGGGAGCTTCGTCGCGGAACGCGTCTTCGATCCCGACGTCGGCACCGACGAGCCCCGGCTGCCCGCCCACCGGCTCAACGCCTACGCCGAGACGGCGGCTCTGGTCGATGCCTCGACCGACCCGCGGGTCGACGCCTTGCGAGACGTCTTCGCCGATCTCGCGCGCGCCGAATCGGTCGAGGTGACCGAGTTCTCGGCGACCCGGGGTGAGGGGTGAGTCAGTCCTTGCGCGGGCGGATGATGATGCCGACGACCCAGTTGATCAGGGTGATGATGATCGCGGCGACCACACCCCACCAGAAGTCCTCGACCCGCAGGCCCCAGTTCCAGAAGCTCGTGAACCACGCGGTGAGCCAGAGCAGGAACGCGTTGATGAGGAGGCCGATGAGACCCAGCGTCAGGATGTAGAGCGGGAACGCCAGCACCTTGATGACCGTGCCGATGATCGTGTTCACGAGCGCGAAGATCGCGGCGACGATCAGCAGCGTCAGGATCAGCTGGAGCGTCTCGCCCGGTGGGAACGGGATGACCGAGACCTGGAGCGCCGGGATCAGGGTGACGACCCAGATCGCGAAGGCGTTGATGACCACGCGGATGAGGAAGCCCATAGTCCGCCCAGTCTTCCACGCCCCTGCCCACGACCGATAGGAGCCACACCGGGCTGTGCGGCGCCCCTGCATGGGAGGCGCGACTGATTCCCCGCTCGTAGACTCGGGGCGTGACCGACGCCCCCGAGATCCCCGTCCGCGTGCGCCCCGAGGTCGCCGCGCTGCCGCCGTACAAGCAGGGCCGGCAGGCCGGCGCAGACGCTTTCAAGCTGTCGAGCAACGAGAACCCCTTCGACCCCCTGCCCGGAGTGCTCGAGCGGGTGCGGAACGCGTCGGCGCTGAACAGATATCCGGATGCGACGGCCGCACGCCTGCGCGAACGGCTGGCCGAGCGATTCGGCGTCGGCGCCGACTCCGTCCACATCGGCGCCGGCAGCGTCTCGATCCTCGCGCAGCTCGTGCTGGCGACCTCGGGCCCGGGCGACGAGGTCATCTACGCCTGGCGCTCGTTCGAGGCGTATCCGTGGCTCGCTGTCGTCGCCGGCGCCACCGCCGTGCAGGTGCCGCTCGCCGAGGGCGCCCGGCACGACCTCGACGCCATGGCGGCGGCGATCACCGACCGCACGCGCGCGATCATCGTGTGCAGCCCCAACAACCCCACCGGGCCGATCGTCACACAGGTCGAGTTCGACGCCTTCGTCGAGAAGGTGCCGTCCGACGTGCTCGTCATCCTCGACGAGGCCTACGCCGAGTTCGTCACCGACCCCGAGTCGGTCGACGGGCTGCGGGTGCTCGGAGGGTCGGGCCACCCCAACGTCGTCGTGCTCCGCACCTTCTCGAAGGCGTACGGGCTCGCCGCGCTCCGCGTCGGGTACGCGATCGGGCATCCGCGCGTGCTGGACGCCGCCCGCAGCACCGCGATCCCGCTGTCGGTCACCGCCCACGGCGAGGAGGCCGCGCTGGCGAGCCTCGACGCCGAGGACGAGCTGCTCGAGCGCGTCCGCGTGATCGCCGATCGTCGCGACCGGCTGGCGGCGGGTCTGCGCCAGGCCGGGTGGGACGTCCCCGTGGCGCAGGGCAACTTCGTGTGGCTGCCCACCGGCGACGACACGACGGCGTTCGCGGCGACGTTCGAGGAGGCCGGACTGATCGTGCGGCCCTTCGCCGGCGACGGCATCCGGATCTCGGTCGGCGAGGAGGAATCCGTCGAACAGGTGCTGCGGATCGCGGCGACGGTCGCCGCCCGCCGTGAGGGATGACGGCCGGTGCGGTTGTCGATCGCGCCTGGTGGTTCCCGGCATTCGTTGTCGAACGCATGCAGAATCGCGCATGCACGGAGAGATAGCGTGAATTCATGATCCCGGTCGACGATCACGCCCTGGTGCGGTTTCTGGAGGCGGACGGAACGTTCGCACCGAGCCCTGCCGCCGAACCGTATCGGGAGGCCGTCGAGAGTCTCGGCGATGCCGACCTCGAGACGTTCTACCGCGATATGGCCGTCATCCGCGCGTTCGACGTGCAGGCGACGAACCTCCAGCGGCAGGGGCAGCTCGCCCTCTGGCCGCCGAGCCACGGGCAGGAGGCCGCCCAGGTGGGTTCGGCCCGCGCCGCGCGCGCGCAGGACCACCTCTTCCCGTCCTACCGCGAGCACGTGGTCACGAAGATCCGCGGCGTCGACCCGATCGACATCATCCGCGTGATGCGCGGACTGACGCACGGCGGGTGGGACCCGACCGACCCGAAGAACGGCAACACGCACATCTACACCCTCGTGCTCGGCTCGCAGACGCTGCACGCCACGGGCTTCGGAATGGGCCTCGTCTTCGACGGGCGCTGCGGCACCGGCGACCTGGACCGCGACGAGGCCGTCATCGTCTACTACGGCGACGGCGCCTCCAGCCAGGGTGACGTGCATGAGGCGATGGTCTTCGCGAACAGCTACCGCACGCCCGAGGTGTTCTTCCTGCAGAACAACCAGTGGGCGATCTCGGTGCCCGTCGCGACGCAGTCGCGCTCGCCGCTGTACAAGCGCGGTGAGGGCTACGGCATGCCGAGCACGCTGATCGACGGCAACGATGTGCTCGCGAGCTGGGCCGTCACGCGCACCGCGCTCGACGAGGCGCGCGCCGGCGGCGGACCGCAGGCGATCGAAGCCATGACCTACCGCCTCGGCGCGCACACCACGAGCGACGACCCCACCAAGTACCGCACCTCCGACGAGGAGGAGTCGTGGCGCCGCCGCGACCCGATCGCGCGCATGAAGGCGTTCCTCATCGGCCGCGGCGCGTCGGAAGCGTTCTTCGCGGACGTGGATGCCGAGTCGCAGGCGCTCGCCGACGACGTCCGCACCCGCACCAACGCGCTCGGCGGGCTCGAGCGCGACGACATGTTCGCGCACGTCTACTCCGAGCAGCATCCGCTGATCGACGAGCAGCGGCAGTGGCTCGCCGACTACGAGGCATCCTTCGAAGGAGGCGCAGCGTGAGCACCCCGACCACCACCGCGACCGCCCAGGCCGCCGCCCCCGCGGTGCAGACCCTGCCGTTCAGCCGGGCGATCAACGCCGGGCTGCGCGCCGCGCTCGCCGGCAGCGACCGCGTCCTTCTCATGGGCGAGGACATCGGCAAGCTCGGCGGCGTCTTCCGCGTGACCGAGGGCCTGCAGGCCGAGTTCGGCGAGCAGCGGGTCCTCGACACCCCGCTCGCGGAGTCGGGACTCGTGGGCACCGCGATCGGACTCGCGATGGCGGGCTTCCGTCCGGTCGTCGAGATCCAGTTCGACGGGTTCGTGTTCCCCGCGTTCGACCAGATCACGACGCAGCTCGCCAAGCTCACGAACCGCCACGAGGGCGCGCTGCAGATGCCCGTCGTCATCCGCATCCCGTACGGCGGGCACATCGGCGCGGTCGAGCACCACCAGGAGAGCCCCGAGGCGTACTTCACGCACACGGCCGGCCTCCGGGTCGTGAGCCCGTCGACGCCGAACGACGGCTACTGGATGATCCAGGACGCCATCTCCTCGCCCGACCCGGTGATCTTCCTCGAGCCCAAGAGCAAGTACTGGCAGAAGGGCGAGGTCGACACGTCGGCGCGCGCCCTGCCGCTGCACGCCTCCCGCGTGGTCCGCCGTGGCACCGACATCACCCTCGTCGGACACGGCGCGATGGTGACGACCATGCTGCAGGCCGCGGTGCTCGCCGAGGCCGAGGGCACGAGCATCGAGGTCATCGACCTCCGCTCGCTCTCTCCGCTGGACTACGGGCCCATCCTCGACTCGGTCCGTCGCACCGGCCGCATGGTCTACGCGCAGGAGGCCCCGGGCTTCACCTCGCTCGGCTCCGAGGTCGCGGCGACCGTGATGGAGCGCGCCTTCTACGCGCTCGAGGCCCCGGTGCTGCGGGTGTCGGGCTTCGACACCCCGTTCCCGCCCGCCAAGCTCGAAGGCGCCTACCTCCCCGACGCCGACCGCATCCTCGAGGCCGTCGACCGCTCCCTCGCGTACTGACCGCTTCGACACGCTCAACGACCGAAAGGCGACCTATGAGCACCCAGACGTTCGTCCTCCCCGATGTCGGCGAAGGCCTCACCGAAGCCGAGATCGTCCAGTGGCGCGTCCGCCCCGGCGACAGCGTCGCCGTCAACGACGTGCTCGTCGAGATCGAGACCGCCAAGTCGCTGGTCGAGCTGCCCTCGCCGTTCGCCGGCACGGTGGGCGAACTGCTCGCCGCGGAGGGCGCGACCGTGAACGTCGGCGCGGCCATCATCACGATCGCCTCGGAGACGGATGCTGCGCCCCCGGCCACCGTCGGACAGTCCGAGCACGGCGAGCCCGCCGAGGCCGCCGACGAGGGTGCGGTGCTCGTCGGCTACGGCACGGGCGGACACGTCCAGTCGCGGCGGCGCAAGCCCGCGGTTCCGGCCGAGGAACGGGTCGCAGCATCCGTCGGCGTCATCGCGAAGCCCCCGATCCGCAAGCTCGCGCGCGACCTGGGGGTGGAACTGGCCGCAGTCGCGCCCAGCGGCCCTGCCGGCGAGGTGACCCGCGAGGACGTCGTGCGGCACGCGTCGCAGGCCAGCGTCTTCCGCAACATCGAGACCCCCGAGTGGGGCGACGTGCGCGAGGAGACCATCCCCGTATCGGCATCGGCCCCGTCGCCTGGCCCGGCGGCCGTGGTTCCCTCGACGCCCGCGCCCGATGCCGCCGGTCGCGAGGAGACCATCGCGGTGCGAGGCGTGCGCAAGGCCACGTCGTCGGCGATGGTGCAGTCGGCGTATTCCGCCCCGCACGTGTCGGTGTGGACCGACGTCGACGCCAGCCGCACGATGGAGCTCGTCAAGCGGCTGAAGACCTCGCCGGACTTCGCCGACATCAAGGTGTCGCCGCTGCTCATCATGGCGCGCGCCGTGATCTGGGCGGCCCGGCGCACCCCGATGGTGAACGCGGCGTGGGTGGATGCCGACAACGGCGCCGAGATCCGTGTGCGCCGCTACGTGAACCTCGGCATCGCCGCCGCGACCCCGCGCGGCCTGCTCGTGCCCAACATCAAGGACGCGCAGGATCTGTCGATGCGCGAGCTCGCCCGCGCGCTCGAGAAGCTGACGCTCACGGCGCGCGAAGGCAAGACGACGCCGGCCGACCAGCACGGCGGCACGATCACGATCACGAACATCGGCGTCTTCGGCATGGACGCGGGCACCCCGATCATCAATCCCGGCGAGGCCGGCATCGTCGCTCTCGGCACCATCCGCCAGAAGCCGTGGGTGGTCGACGGCGAGGTGCGCCCGCGGTGGGTGACGACGGTCGCCGGCTCTTTCGACCACCGGGTGGTCGACGGCGACGGCATGTCGCGCTTCATCGCCGACGTGGCGTCGATCCTCGAGGAGCCCGCCCTGCTGTTGGACTGATGTGTAGCGCCGGCGCGGAGCACAGTACGCCGGGCCGGCATCACGACGGGCGCGGGAAGCCCTTCAGCGCACGGTGCACCACCCGCTTCAGCTCCTCACGGGTGGCACCGGCCGCCGCCTGCACGGCGAGGCCCGCAGAAACCGTGGTGATGTAGCGCGCGAGGTCGCGGGGATCCTCGTCCGCGGCGAGGTCACCGGCCTCGATGGCCGCGGCGAAGCGCTCGGCGAATCGCGCCTCAGCATCCGCCCGCCGCTCCTCGAGATAGCGGACGATGCCCGCATCCTGCGGCGCGCTCGAGAGTCCGCCCTGGATGGAGAGGCACCCGGGAGGGCGTCCCGGCAGCGTGATGGCGTCGACGTTGTCGAGGAGGTAGCGATGCGCCGTCTCGTACGCGGTCGGTGCCGAGAGAGCATCCGAGACGTAGGCCATGTCGACGCGCGCGTACCGGTCGACGGCGAGCTTGAACGTGGCCTCCTTGCTGCCGAAGGCGCGGTACAGGCTGGGGCGGTTGATGCCCATGGCGTCGGTGAGGTCGCTCAAGCTGGTGCCTTCGTAACCGTGCCGCCAGAACACCTCTATCGCCCTGTCGAGTGCGTCGTCCAGGTCGAACTCGCGTGGTCGACCCCTGGTAGCCATGCAAGCCCTCCTGACGTCGGGTGACGTTTCCAACGTAGGGGACGGCACGGTCGCCTCCGCATCTGTGGCGACGTCTGCGCGCGGGGCCGCAGAGGGCATCAGGCCCGGCGCGCAGATCGTCGTCGCCTCAGATCTGGCTTGCGCCGCCGTCGACGTACAGCTCCGCCCCGGTCACGTAGGAGCTCCTCGGGGAAGAGAGGTACAGCACCGCGTCCGCGATCTCCTCCGGCGACCCCAGGCGACGCATCGGAACGCCCGCGGCGAGTCCGCCGAGGAGCGCCTCGGCCTGCTCCGGCTCGGCGGCCAGTCCGCTCAGTCCGGGCGTCGCGATCGGGCCGGGAGCGACCGAGTTCACTCGGATGCCCCGATCGACGAGTTCGGCCGCCCAGCTCCTGGCGAAGCTGCGGACAGCGGCCTTGGACGCGGCGTAGACGCTGAACGCTGCGCTGCCCTTGACATCGATGTTCGAGGACGTGAGGACGATGGCGGCGCCCTGGTTGAGGTGCGGCAGCGCCTTCTGCACCGTGAACACCGTGCCGCCCACGTTCGATTCGAACGTCGAACTGAAGTGCTCCCAGGTGATGTCCTCGAGGGCGGCGAACTCGCCGCCGCCCGCGTTGGCGAACACGACGTCCAGTCCGGATCCCCGCTCGCCGACCGCGGCGAACACGTCGTCGAGATCCTCGATGCGCGACACGTCGCCCTGGACGATCGTCACGGCATCCCCGAACTCGGACTTCACCGCCTGCAGCTTCTCGGCGGTGCGTCCGGTGACGACGACGTGGGCGCCTTCCTCCACGAAGCGGCGCACGACCGCGAGTCCGATGCCGGAGGTGCCACCCGTGACGAGCGCGGTCTTGCTGGCGAGGTCTGCCATGGTCTGTCCCATCTCTATTTGTACCGTTCGGTACGGTAATGCATGCCAACCAGGGGCTCGCGACATCTATTCCGTACTGAACGGTAAATAAATATCGGACTCCGACAGGTGGGGAGGAAGGGGAGATTTGAGAACGATTCTCATTAGCGTTAGAGTCGGATGCATGACCCCTCTGCGACGTTCTCTCCCCGTGCTCGGCCTGGCGGCAGCATCCGCACTCGTCCTCGCCGGATGCGCGGGGACAGCCGCCGGGGGCGACACGAGCGACGGCAAGATCGCAGTCGTCGCGTCGACCAACGTGTACGGGCAGATCGCGCAGGAGGTCGGGGGCGACCTCGTCGAGGTCACGTCGATCGTGACGAACGAGTCGCAGGATCCGCACTCGTTCGAGCCGAGCGCGCGCGACCAGCTCGCCGTGTCGAAGGCCGACCTCGTGCTCGAGAACGGCGGCGGCTACGACGCGTTCATCGACGCGCTCATCGAGTCCAGCGGCACCGACGCACCGGTCGTCACGGCGGTCGAGTATTCGCACGACTGGCCGGATAACGGCGGCCACGACGAGGAGAGCGCCCACGACGCCGAGGACCACGCCCACGACCACGGCGATCACGGGCACGTCGAGGGCTTCAACGAGCATGTCTGGTACGACCCGCACACGATCGCGCACGTCGCAGAGGCGATCGCCCACGAGCTCGGCGAGCTGAGCCCGGAGGACGCGGAGACCTTCACTGCGAACGCCGAGGCGTTCTCCGCCGACGTCGAGGGGCTCGAGGCGTCGCTCGACGAGATCTCGGCGGCACACGCGGGTGAGAAGGTCTTCGTCACCGAGCCGGTGCCGGTGTACCTCCTCCAGGCGGCGGGCCTCGAGAACGCGACGCCCGAGAAGTTCAGCGAGGCCGTCGAAGAGGGACAGGATGTCGCGCCCGCGACCCTGCTCGAATCCCTCGCGCTCGTGAAGGGCGGCGACCTGCGCGTGGTCATCACCAACACGCAGACCGGCGGCGCGGAGACGCAGGAGATCGTCGACGAGGCCGACGGGCTCGGCATCCCGGTGATCGCGTTTTCGGAAACGCTCCCGGAGGGGGAGACTTACATCTCGTGGATGCAGGCGAACATCGAGGCGCTGAACGAGGCGCTTCAGGCGTGACGCCGGCCGCCGCGGGCTCACGGCCCGTCATCCTCAGCATCCGGGATGCCGCGCTCCAGCGCGGCGACCGCGAGCTCTGGGCGGGGCTCGACCTCGACGTCCACGCCGGCGAGCTCGTCGCGGTACTCGGGCCGAGCGGATCCGGCAAGACGACGCTCCTCCGCGCCATCCTCGGCCTCGAGCCGCTCTCGAACGGCGAGATCACCGTCGAGGGCGAGCGGGTGACACACAAGGGCAGCCGCACCATCGGCTACATCCCGCAGGCCCGCCCGCTTCCGCGGGACACGTCTCTGCGGGGCCGTGACCTCGTGACTCTCGGGGTCGACGGCCACCGCTTCGGCTTCCCGATCCCGCGCCGCGGCGACCGCGCGCGCGTCGACGCGCTGATCGATGCGGTGGGCGCCCGCGACTTCGCCGACCGCCCCGTCGGCCTCCTCTCGGGCGGCGAGCAGCAGCGGCTGCGCGCAGGCCAGGCGCTCGCCGACGACCCGCGGCTCCTGCTGTGCGACGAGCCGCTCACGAGCCTCGATCTCGCCAACCAGCAGGCGGTCATCGGCCTCATCGACCGGCATCGCCGGGAGAAGGATGCCGCGGTCCTGCTCGTCACGCACGACATCAACCCGCTCCTGGGCAAGGTCGACCGCATCCTCTACATCGCGAACGGGCGGTTCACCCTCGGCACGCCGCAGGAGGTGCTCCGCTCGGACGTCCTGACGGCGCTGTACGGCGCGCACGTCTTCGTACTGCGTGCGGGAGACCGGCTCGTGGTGGTCGGCGCGCCCGATGCCGAGGCATCCCATCACCATCACGACCACGGGGCCGACGCATGAACTGGAACGACATCGCGGACGCGATGTTCGGCGGGCTGCCCTACTACGGCGAGATCCTCGCACTCGTGTCGAACTCGGTGTGGGCGGGCGCGGTCCTCGGGCTCGTCGGCGGACTCGTCGGCGTCTTCGTCATGCAGCGCGACATGGCGTTCGCCGTGCACGGCATCAGCGAGCTGTCGTTCGCAGGCGCCGCGGCGGCGCTCCTCATCGGGTGGGACGTCGTCACCGGGTCCATCGTCGGCTCGCTCATCGCGGCTGCCATCATCGGCGTGCTCGGGGCGAAAGCCCGCGACCGCAACTCGATCATCGGCGTGCTGATGCCGTTCGGGCTGGGTCTCGGCATCCTGTTCCTCTCGCTCTACGACGGCCGCAGCGCGAACCGGTTCAGCCTGCTCACCGGCCAGATCGTGTCGGTGCAGACCGGGCAGCTCGGCTGGCTCATCGGCATCGGCGCGGTGGTGCTGCTGGGCCTGCTGCTCATCTGGCGCCCGCTGCGGTTCGACTCGCTCGACCCGCAGTCGGCCGCCGCGCGCGGCGTGCCGACGACGGCGGTGTCGCTCGGATTCATGCTGCTGCTCGGCCTCATCGTCGCCGTCGCGGTCCACATCATCGGCGCGCTGCTCGTGATGGCCCTCCTCGTCACCCCCGCCGCCGCCGCGATGCGCATCGTCTCGGGGCCTCTGTCGGTGCCGCTCCTGTCGGCCCTGTTCGGCTTCGTCTCGGCCGTGGGCGGCATCCTCCTCGCGATCATGGGCACCCTCCCGGTGAGCCCGTACATCACGACGATCTCGTTCCTGATCTACGTCGTCTGCCGCGTCGTGGGTGCTCGCCGGGACCGCGTCACGAGGGTCGCGGCGTGACCCGCGCCCGGGCGACGCACAGGACCCCTCGGTAGACTCCCCACCATGGCCCAGCGCAACACGTGGCAGCGCGAACGCGTGCGCGAAGCGCTGTCGGACGCCCGCGGATTCGTCAGCGCGCAGTCGCTGCACGCCACCCTCCGCGACGACAACACCGGCATCGGACTCGCCACGGTGTACCGCGCCCTGGCCGGGCTCGCCGCCCAGGGCGAGGCCGATTCGCTGCAGAGCCCCGAGGGCGAGGCGCTCTACCGCGCCTGCTCCAGCACCGGCCACCACCACCATCTGATCTGCCGCTCCTGCGGACTGACCGTCGAGATCGAGGCGACGGATGTCGAGCAGTGGGCCCAGCGCACCGCCGAGCGCCACGGATTCCGCGACGCAGAACACGTCGTCGACATCTTCGGGCTCTGCGCGAACTGCGCCGCCGCCCGGGATGCCCAGCGTGACGCGCACTGACCCCGGCCTTCGACGGGGATCCCCGGCCGGCTCGCCGAGCCATCGCCACGGATCTGCACCGGATGCTGCGCCGCAGCCATCCGCGCAGGCCCGCTCGCTGCTCTGGCTCGGCGTCGGCGTGGCCGTCATCGCCGGCCTCTTCCTCATCGACTGGCTCGCGCCGACGCTGTTCCCGGCGTCGCTCCCCACCCGCGCGCAGGACGGCCTGACGCTCGCCATCAGCGTGCTCATCGAGTCGCTGCCGTTCGTGGCGCTCGGCGTGGTGCTGTCGATCGTCGTGCAGGTGTGGGTGCCCCCGGGTGTCATCGAGCGGTGGATGCCGCGGCGCGGGTGGGCGAGACGCGCCGTGCTGTCGCTGCTCGGCATGATCGTCCCGGTGTGCGAGTGCGGCAATGTGCCGTTCGCGCGCGGCCTCCTCATGCGCGGATTCTCGGTGCCCGAGGCGCTCACCTTCCTCATCGCGGCGCCGATCGTGAACCCCATCGTCATCATCACGACGCACCAGGCGTTCGGCTTCAGCGACGGCATCCTCGTCGCGCGCCTGGTCGGCGGGTACGCGATCGCGAACCTCATCGGATGGCTGTATTCGCGGCATCCGTCCCCCGACGCACTGCTCACCGACCGCTTCCGCGACACGTGCGAGCTCGTGGTGCACGAGCCGGGTGGCAGGTGGCGGCGCACGCTCGCCCAGTTCGTGATCGAGCTGCGCGCGGTGATGCCGGCGCTCGTCATCGGCTCCGCGCTCGCGGGTGCGGTGCAGGTGCTCATCCCGCGCGAGGCGCTGCTCGCGATCGGCGCGAACCCGGCGCTGTCGATCGTCGCGATGATGGCGCTGGCGATGGTGGTGTCGATCTGCTCGAACGTCGACGCGTTCTTCGCGCTGTCGTTCGCCTCGACGTTCACGCCCGGGTCGATCGTCGCGTTCCTGCTGGTCGGGCCGCTCGTCGACGTGAAGATGCTCGCGCTCATGCGCACGACGTTCACGTGGCGCACGCTCGGCGGCATCGTCGTCGTGGTCGTGCTGTCGGCCTTCGCGATCGGGACGGCGGTGAACCTCCTTGCGTAGGGCAGGCTTCGTCGGCACGCGGTGGCTCGGGGTCGGGCTCGCCGCGGCCCTCGCCGTCTTCACGATCTCCCTCGCGGTGACCGGGCGGCTGGGGCTGTACATCAACCCCGACTCGACGTGGTTCGCGGTGTCGATGTCGGTCTTCGTGCTGATCGGGGCGGTGGCGTCGTTCGCCCTGCCGCTCGGCGCCGAGGCCGACCACGGCCACGACCACGGCGCCCTCGCGCCCCAGACCTCCTCGACTCGCCAGAACACGCCGGGCGACGCCCCGACCGTCCGGGGTGTCGTGGCGACTCACGAGCACGAGCACGAGCACGAGCACGTGCGGCACCCGGCGGCGGTGGTGGCCACCGTCGTCGGCGGGGTGGCGGCATCCGGGGTCGTCGTGCTCACCCTCGTGCTGCCGCCGGCCTCCCTCAGCGCCGAGCTCGCGATGTCGCGCGACGTCGGCGCCACCCCGCTGTTCGGTGGAGCCGACACGATCCAGCTGGCCTCGACCGGCGACACCGCCTCGTTCGGCGTCGGCGAGTGGGCGACGGTGTTCGCGACGGCCACCGACCCCGACGCCTTCGACGGCGAGACGGTCGAGCTCACGGGCTTCGTGACTCCGGGCGAGGACGGCGCATTCGATCTCACGCGTCTGGTCATCACGCACTGCGTGATCGACGCGCAGCCCGCGAGCCTGCCCGTCGTGACCGGCGCGAGCGCGCCCGACACCGGGCAGTGGGTCGCGATCACCGGCACGGTGCGCTCCTCGTCGGACGGGCAGCTCGTGGTCGATGCGGCTGCGGTCGAGGAGATCGCCGAGCCCGAGGACCCGTATGAGTACTGACGGGACGTCACGTCGTTCGCGGTCCCGGCGTCGTCGGGGCCGCGCGTTCGTCGGAGCCTTCGCGATCGTCGTGGGCGTGCTCGCCGTGCTCGGGCTCGCCGGAGCGGCCGCGAGCGTCGCGCAGGGGCCGCGGGTGACGGAGGCCTCCGTGGATCCGGAGGCGGCGGCCGCAGCATCCGGCGCCCGTCTCATCGTCACCACCACGCAGTCGCTCGCCGAGGTCGACCCGTCGCAGGTGACGATCACCCCCGAGACACCCTTCGTCGTCGACACGTCGGGGCGGAGCGTCGGCGTGCGGTTCGTACTGCCGCTGTGGGACGACACCGAGTACACCGTGACCATCGACGGCGTCGAGTCGCTCGGCGGCGGCCCGACGGCGACCATCACCCAGACCTTCCGCACCCCGCCGACCGAGCTGTTCCTCATGCAGCGTGGGACGAACTCGGGCGACCTCATCTACCGCACCGACCTCACGGGGCAGAACGCGGTGCCGGTGTTCCGTCACGCGCACATCGAGGACTTCCGCGCGACGGCTCAGCACCTCGTCGTCTCGGTGCGCACCGACGACGACCAGGCCGGGCTCATCGTCACCGACCTCGACGGCGACAACGCCCACGAGCTCCCGCTTCCCGGTGACGGGTATGTGTCGAACCTGCAGACCGCCGACCGCGGTGAGCGCATCGGCTACACGTTCTCGGACGCGCAGCTCACCGCCGACTCCGGCCGCGAGAGCCGGCTCTACACCGCCTCGCTCAGCGACCCGGACACCGATCCGGCGGCGATCGAGGTCGAAGGCGCCGACCCCCGGGTCGCCGAGTGGCGGTTCGTGCCCGACACCGACAGCATCCTGCTGCTCTCGTTCGACGGCTCGCTGCTGCTCACCGGATCGGAAAGCGCGAGCGGCGCTCCGACCGCGCTCGGTGACGCGATGACGATCGAGGGCATCGCGCGCGGCTCGAGCGAGGCTGTCGTGGATCGGGTGGACCGGGCAACGGTGATCGACCTGACCGACGCGAGCGAGGCAGACCTCGTCGCGCCCGACACCGACCTCGGCGGCACGACCTCGGTCACGCCCCTCCCCGACGGCTCGACGGTCCGCACGGCAGCTGTGCTCGGCGCCGACGGCGTCCCGACCGGGCGCACCTCGGTCGCCCACGTCGGCGCGGACGGCGCGACGAGCATGCTCACCGAGATCGCCGACACGGATGCCGTCATCCAGGTGTGCGTGTCGCCCAGCGCCCGCTACCTCGCGGTGCTCGTGGCGCCCGACGCGGTGACGAACTCCTACGACACCTATCAGCACCCGCTGCCGAAGCGCCCCGAGACGCGCATCCTCGAGGTGGCGGACGGCGACCCCGTGGTCGCCCTCAACGGCTCCTCGATCTCGTGGTGCCAGGTGCCGCCCCGCTGACCGGAGGGTCGGGGAGCTTCGAGGGCAGACCGCTCGACAGCATGAGCCCGAGCACGGTGAGGGCGAACACGAAGAACAGCGACTGCCGCAGCGACTCGACCTGCGTGTCGGCGTAGAGCTGTGCGATCTCGGTGGCGGATTCGGGGTCGGCCCCGGCATCCGTCAACAGGTCCTCGGCCTGCTGCTGCGAGATGATCGGCGCGCCCTTCGAGGCGGTCGCGACGACCCGGGAGCGGATGTCGTCGGGGATGGTCGTGCTCTGCTGCACCGCCGCGGTGAAGCCCGACGTGAGCAGCAGGATGAACACCGAGCCGACGATCGCCGTGCCGAACGAGGAGCCGAGATTCTGGAACGTGCCCTGGAGGCCACCGACCTCGGACGTGTCGGACTGCGAAACGGCAGACATGTTGACGTTGCCGAGCTGCGAGGCGAGAAGGCCGAAGCCGGCGCCGACCACGAACATGCCGGCCGCGAAGGCCCAATCGGCGAGCTCGGGCTGCACCGCGAGGAACACCACGAGCACCCCGAGGCCCAGCGTGAGCTGTCCGATGCGGCCGATGTTCTGGGCGGAGCGCACGGTCGACAGCCGCGACCCGAGGATCGAGAACAGGATGAGCCCGAGGGACAGCGGCAGGATCTTCAGGCCCGTCTGCAGGGCGTCGTAGCCGAGGATCGTCTGCAGGTACACCGGCACCACGAAGAACAGCGCGGCGATCGCGAAGTACTGGGACATGAACATCGTCAGGCCGCTGCGCAGCGCCGTGTTGCGCAGCAGGCTCACCTTCAGCAGTGGAACGCGGCCGCTCCGCTCGAGCTGCTGCTGCCGCTTCACGAAGAGCCACAGCACGACGATCGACAGCAGGATCAGATAGGCGACGGGCGAGATGCCGAGCGGGGCGAACGGCTGCCCGTTGATGACGGGTGGGTCGAGCGGCTGGAACCAGCCCCACGTCTTGGACTGCAGGATGCCGTAGACCAGCAGGCCCAGGCCCAGGGCGGAGAGGACGACGCTCAGCAGGTCGATGCGGAGCTTGCGGTCGCCGGGCACGTCCTTGATACGGCCCGACACGATGAGCACGAGGGTCATGACGACCGCCTCGGCGACGAAGACGTACCGCCACGACGAGTACGTCGTGACGAGACCGCCGATGAGCGGACCCGCCGCAGCGGCGCCACCGGTGACAGCGCCGAGCACGGCGAACGCGACCACCCGTTCGCGGCCGGTGTAGTTGATCGCCGCAAGGGCGGCGATCGCGGGGATGACGAGCACCGCGCCGAGACCCTCGACGAGCGACCAGCCGAGCATCAGGACGGTGAGGTTCGGCGCGAGCGCGGTGGTCAGCGAACCGATGCCGTAGACGACCGATCCGATGCGGAAGGCCATGCTGCGGCCCCAGCGGTCGCCGAGCTTGCCGCCGGTGAGCATGAATGCCGCCATCGTCAGCGCATAGAACGTGATGGCGGCCTGCATGCCCGAGATGTCAGTGCCGAGGTCATGCGCGACGGTCGAGATCGAGACGTTCATCACCGTGCTGTCGAGCACCATGATGAACTGCGACACGCTCAGCAGGATCAGCACGAACCATTTGCCCATGCGCGAACAGTATCGGCGGCGGGGCTTCGCCGACCCCATCGCGGCCACGACGCGCGGTCGTAGACTCGGCCCATGGCGCGGGACGTGTGGCGTGCGGCGACCCGAGCCGACCTGCGGGGTCTTCCCGCCGACGTCGCGCCGCGCCTGCTCGGGGCCCGTCTGACGACCGTGGTCGAGGGTGAGACGGTGGCGGTGCGGCTCACCGAGGTCGAGGCGTACCACGGCCGCGGCACCGGACCGGTGCCCGATCCGGGCTCTCACGCACGCATGGGACGGACCGCGCGCAACGCGACGATGTGGGGCGAACCCGGGCACCTGTACGTGTACCTCAGCCACGGCATCCACTCGTGCGTGAACGTCGTGTGCGGTCCCGAGGGGGTCGCCGGCGGCGTGCTGCTGCGAGCGGGGCAGGTGATCGAGGGGGCGGATGCTGCGACCCGCCGCCGACCTGCGGCCCGCACACCGCGCGACCTGGCGCGCGGACCCGGCCGGTTCGGCGACGCGGTGGGGCTGCGGCATCCGCTGCATGACGGAATCGACGCGATCACCGGTGCGCCGCTGCACGGCGCCACGGCACGACTGGAGCTGCTCACCGACCCGCTCGCGGAGGTGGCGTCGGGCCCGCGCGTCGGGGTGGCGGGGGTCGCCGGCACCGCCGTGTTCCCCTGGCGGTACTGGATCCCGGGCGACATCACCGTGTCGTCGTTCCGCTGGGGGCGCGGTGCGCGCGAGGTCAGCGAAGCGACGTGACCGCGACCACGGTCGTGCGCAGCGCCTTCATGTTCTTCTCGTAGCGGGCGGCCATGAAGATGAGGAGCGCGCCGCCCAAGCCGAGCCACAGCCACCACGGCACCGCGACGTACGCGGTGGAGATCCACGGCCACAGCTGGGCGACCGCGTGCACGATCAGCACCGCCGAGCCGAGCAGGAGGGGCGCCTGCAGCCGGTGGATCGCGCCGATCACCACCATCGCCAGCGCGACGAGGCCGAGCGAGACGATGCGCCAGAGCTCGGGCTCGCCCAGCCACGCCACCTCGGCTGCCACGACGGACGGCGAGCCCGCGAAGTCGGTCAGCAGCGACGGCACCGTCAGCAGCGCCAGCCACGGGCCGAGCGTCGGCCACGTGCGTGACGCCGATTCGCGACGCAGGGTGCGCACGCCGTACGCGATGCCGCCGAGCGCCGGCGGCACCGTGACCAGTTCCCAGGGCCGCACGTCCCCGACCGTGAGGGCCAGGATGCCGAAGCCCGCGCCCGCGATGGCGGCCGCGATCGCGAGGGCCGGTCCGAGGCGGGCGCGCGCGGCCGTCCCGATGACCGTGGCCGCGGTCAGCGCCGACATCACTGCGGCGGTGCGGATCTCGTCGCCCGTCTGCTGCACGAGCAGCAGCTGCAGCTCGGCCAGTGCGAACAGCACCGATGCGACCGCGAAGCCCGCGCCGGCGGCGAGGCTGACCGCGCGCGACGGCGTCGCGCGGAGCGCGGCCAGCGCGATCGCGCCGGCGATCCCGGCACCCGCCACCGCCCAGAGGTCGGGCTCGAGCCCGCCCGCGGGTGCGATCTCGAGGAATCGCACGCCGCACGCGACCATCGCGACGACGAGTCCGCCGACGGCGAGCACGCCGCCGAGCGGCGCCCAGCGCCGCAGACCCAGCACCGACGCGCCCGCGACGCCGAGCACCCCGCCGACGACGGCGGTCACTGTCGTGAGCACGAGATCAGCCTCGGGGCGTGTGAGCGACATCGCGACGAGGAGGACGGTCCCGGCGCCGGCGAGGACGGCCGCGCCGCGGGCGGCGGCATCGGCCGCTGCGCGTGCCGTCAGCAGGACGGCCACCGCGACGACGCCGAGGCCCGTGACGATCGCCGCGGCGGCGTCGCCCTCGAGGGCCGGCGGGACGAGCCCGCGCAGCCCCATGAGGACGGCGGCGAATCCGAGCAGCATCGCCGTCGGGGTGCGCAGCGACCAGATGTCCACGAACCGCGGCGTCCGCGGGGCGGACGGCCCGACGGCTGCGTCGGGCACGGACGCCGCGACGGCTGCGTCGGGCGCGACGGCCGGCGGCGCGGCGGGCTGCACGGGCGATCCCGCGGGCGGAGCGTAGGCGGAGAGCTGCGCGGACGGGGCGTTCGTCGCGAACGGCCCGGGCGGGATGGGCGGTACCGCGCCCCTCGCGGGCGCCGGCGGCGCGGTGACCTGCACCGGCGCCGGTACGGCCGCCGCGGCGACGAGTTCGCGCGCGGGCTCGCGCAGCGCTGCCACTCCGGCCGCCGCCGCGAGGGTGAGCACGATGTACGCCCATGCACGCAGGGGCTCGGCCGCGACCAGGAGGCTCGGCGCGGTGGCGAGCACCAGACCCACGATCCACGCGGGGCCCTCCGCTCCGGGCCAGACATCGCCGGCCCGTCGACGCCGGAGCATGCCGAGCACGGCTCCGATGAGACACATCGCGGCGACGGGGAGCGACACCGCCTCGACCTGGGTCGCCGCCCCCAGGAACCAGCCCGCGGCGCCGACGGCGAAGGCTCCCGCGAGCGAGATCCAGCGGGTCGTGCCGGTCAGCGGAAGACGGTCCAGCCCCGCGGCGGCGAGGTGCAGTGCGGCGAGCATGATGATCGTCCCGGCGACGATGCGCGGCTCGTCGGCGAGCGGCACGATCGCGACGATCGCCGCGATGAGGGCGGCCGGGGGCACGATGAGTGCGTAGAGCCCGGACGCGAGACGGCTCGGCCGGGCGAGGGTCGCGCCCCAGCCCGATGCGTACGCGACGGCGACCAGCAGCACGAGCCAGAGCACCTGCCAGTCGGGCCCCTCGACCGCGCGCTCGACGGCGACCAGCCCGATCGCGATCACCGCGACGGCGGCTCCGAGAGGAGCGGCGGGACGGATGCTGCGCACCGGCGTGAACGACAGTGCCAGGCACACCGCCACCGCGACGAGGGCTATGACCACGCCGCGCAGCGGGTCCCCGCTCCACCCCTCGACGGCGGGCGTCCACAGCCCGAGTGCGAGACCGCCGGCGAGGGCGATGGTCGCCTCGACGCGGCGGCGCAGCCGCGCCAGCAGAGCGGCGAACACCACGAGCACCACGGCGGACGGCACCACGTACGACTCCACCGTGTAGTACGTGTCGGGGGTGCCGGCGTCGAGCCACGTCCACCACGCCGCGATCGCCGCGACGACCGCCGGCCACGCCAGCAGGCGGCGCGGGGCGTCGAGGAGCGGCATCCCGTTGCGCGTCGTCGCGAAGCGATCGTCGGCGGGATCCGCCGCGATCGTCCCCACCCACCCGCGGCAAACGGATGCCGCGGCGAAGCCGACGGCGATGATCGCGAGTGCGGCCCATACGAGCAGAGGAGCCACCGGCCACACCACGACGAGCACCGTGAGGGCCGCGCCGAGATCGGCGGCGAGCCTGCGGAACACTCGATCCGCCGGGCGAGGTCGCGGAGGGGCGGGAGCGATGTCGGCGGGCCACTGCGAGACCGGCACGGGTGGCGCCGCGTCCGCGGTGCGACGCGGGAACGCGGTGGCCGCCGAGACGAGCGGCACGACCACTGCGGCGGCGGTGAGGGCGAGCGGTGCCCAGTCCGTCGAGCGCAGCTCGAGGGTGCCGAGCACGTCGTACGCCGTCGCGGCGGCGACGGGCGCCGTCAGGGCTGCGGCCAGGATCGTGGGCACCCCGGAGATGCGGGTGAGGCCGAAGGCGACGATCGTGAGACCTGCGAGCAGCAGCGCGCCGCGCGCGATGCCGAGACCGGGCTCGCCGATCGCGGTGAGCAAGGCGTTCTCGGAGAGGGCGGCGGGGTTCACCGCCACCGCCGAGAAGGTGCCCGCCAGCCCGATCGCGGCGAGGACCTCGGCGGCTGCGGCCAGCCCGGTGCGGCTCGCCTGTTCGACCGGGAGAGCGACGGCCGCGACCAGCGTCGCCAGAGCGACCCACTGCAGCAGCACCGCGATGACGGGCGTCGCCTCGCCGTACAGTCCTGTCACCGCGGACGTCGCCCCCGCAGCGAGCGGAGTCGACAGGGCGGCGACGGCCACCGGAGCGAGTGCCGCCGCCACCGCTGCCACCCCGATCGGCCGCAGGGCCAGCCGCAGCGCGATCGGGTACGCCATCGCGACCGCGACCCCGACGAGCCACAGCCACGGCGTCGCCACCCCGCCCGCGTAGGCGGTCGCGGCGGCGACCCCGCCGGCGATCAGATACCCCAGCGGGACTCCGCGCGCCATGAGGCCGGCGTCGGGTTCCGGCGCGGCGCCGGCGTCATCGGCGCGTCGCCGATCGCGGTTCCGCAGGATCGCAACGACGACGACAGTGACGACGACCAGCGCGACGGAGACCCCGACGAGCACGCCGGGCACCGCCGTGCGCGCGCCCGCGACCAGCAGCAGGATCGTAGTCACCACCGGCACGAGCTCGCGCAGCACGGGCCGGGCCAGTGCGGGAGCGGCGAACAGCAGGCCTGTGATGACGACGGCGGCGATCACCGCGAGCAGCGGGGCCTCGGGGGCCTCGACAGGCACGGCGAAGGCATCCGTGCGCCACGCCGTCCAGGAGGCGCCGATGACGGTGATGGCCTGCACGCCCCAGCCGAGCGCCACGGCGACGATCGACAGCCCGGCGACGACCGCCGATGCGATCGCCGCAGGCACCCATGCGGGTGTGCCGCGTCGGCTGCGCACGACGTCGATGGCGACGGCGACGAGCACGGCGAGCACGGGGGCGACCAGCACGCCGTAGACCGGGAGGTTGCTGCGCAGCGCGAGCTGCCAGCCTGCGAGACCCGCAGCCGCCGTCGCGACCACCGAGGCGACGCCCGAGACCACGGCGGCGGCGGGCAAGCGAGCGCCGTCGACCGGCCGATGGGCGAGCCACGCGTGCGCGGCGCCGAGCACGACGAGCCCGATGCTCGACCAGATCACGACCGGCAGTGCGTCCGCGGTCAGGAACGCCGCGGTGAGACCCGCACCGACCAGGGCACCCACCCCGCTGAGCGCGAGCACCAGGCGCTCGGCAGCGTGGTCCTCGCCGCGCCGCGCCGACGACCAAGGCGCCGGAAGCGCGTGCACCAGCCCGCCGCCGGCGGCGCCGAGCAGGCCGGCGGTGAGGGCTTCCGTGGGCGGCAGCGACGTCACTCCGCCCACGAGGAATCCGAGGCCCGCGGGCAGTGCCAGCGACGCGGCGAGGTCGGGTCCGCGTAGATGCGACACTCGCGCCCACAGGCGGCAGGTCACCGCGACGACGAGAGCGGACAACCCCGTATACAGAGCGGCGTCGGTCGAACCGGTTCCGAACAGGTCGTTCGCCCGCACGGCCCACGCGTCCAGCGCGAGCAATCCCACACCGAGCGCGCCGATGCCCTCGGCCGTCGCCCCCAGATCGCGGCGGCGCAGCCACGAGGCCAACGCGATCGTCGCGAGTGTGATGCCGCCGATGATGAGCGCGCGCACGCCGATGTCGGCGTAGAACCACGCGAGCAGCAGGAAGAACACGGCGGCGATGCCGACCAGCGACACGCCGACGATGAGCAGCAGCACCGGTACCGTGAGCCGGCGGCGGGGAGCGGATGCCGCCACCGCGACGGGTGCGGACGGCCCACCAGGCCCCTGCGGCGCCGAAGCGGCCGGTGCGGGCGGCTTCGGGGGCACCACGATCTCGGATGCCGTCGTCGCGGGCGCCGCGGTGGTGGACTCCGGCACGGTGACGAGCTCGAGCGCGTCGGGCGCTGTGAGGGACGCCCCCTCCGCCGCTGGCTGGGCCACGACGGCGGTGGCGCCGGTCGGCGGCGCCGAGTCGCTGATCGCGTCGGCGGCGGGCGCCAGATGCACGGCCACGCCGGCGGCGGCGACGGCGTCGGCCGCGACGAGCTCCGGCGGGCCCGCGAGCATTGCGGGCGCAGCTGGGCCCACGCGCCCGGAGGCTCCGGGCGACGCGTCAGCGGCGCCTGGAGGGGGCGTGGGGACGGCTTTCGCGACCAGAGCCGTCGCGTGCGCGAGGCGGATCTCGTCCATCAGCTGCTGACGCGACAGCTCCAGCGTGAGCATCTGGCGGCCGAGCTCGAGCACGCGCGGGGCGCCCGGGTCGGTCAGCGCGAAGCCGCACGCGGGGCATACCCGCGCGGTGACGGCGGTGAAGCACGACGGGCACCGGTGCGCGTCGGCGAGATCGAACGGAGACGCAGGCCACAGGGGTCCGTCGTCGTGCGTTGCGCTCATGTCCATCCCCTCTCCCGGGATTGACGACATGGTCCACCCGAAATGCGGTGCGGTGCGGGATTTTGTAGGGGCGCACAATGCGGTGCGCCGCCGGCGCCCGCTGTCTTGGAGCAACTCCGACGATGCATTCCCGTGGCGGAATGCAGCGCTGAGGAGGGGTATCGCGGGGACAGGGCCGCGTTAAGAAGGGGCACGAGGGGCGGGTGCCGACGCCGAAGGGCCCCCCTTCTCAGCTGGTTCCAGAGGGTGATCTCGATGTCGTAGGCATGTTCTGATGTCGTAGGTATGTTCTAAGGTCGAGCCATGAAAGCAACACCGCTCGACGGCATCGCGGAGGCGCTCTGCGCACTCACGACCGCGGGCGGCGGCCGTCCTGCCGGCGCTCTGACGCCGGCTGAACTCGTGGCGGTGAACCAGGCATTCGGTGCGCTGAAGCGCCATGTCGATGCCGCGTTCGCCCCCGTAGCGGCCGAGATCTCGCGGCAGTCGCGCCGAGAGCTCGGCAAGGATTCGCTCGCGAAGAAGCAGGGTTTCGCATCGCCGGCGGTGCTGATCTCGACGACCACCGGCACGAGCGTCGGTGAGGCGGTGCGCATCGTGCAGGTCGGTGAGGCGACCGCGCCTCGGGTGTCGCTCACCGGTGAGGCGCTGCCCGCGAAGCGCCCGCATGTCGCCGAGGCGGTGGCGGGCGGCGGGATCGGCATGACGCCGGCCGCTGCGATCATCAGCCTGCTCGACCGGCTGGCCGTGCGCGTCGATGCGGCCCGGCTCGACGAAGCAGAGCGGCAGCTCGTGGGGCTGGCTCCGGGGTTGCGCCCCGACGAACTCGGCAAGCTCCTGGCCCGCGCCGAGGCGCACCTCGATCCCGACGGCGTCGAGCCGCGACACGAGCAGCTCGTCTCCGAGCGGACCCTCCAGATTCAGGAGCGAGACGGGATGCTGGTGATCTCCGGCAAGCTCGACCCGGAGACGGGAGCGCCGGTCAAGGCGGCGTTCGACGCGCTCGTCGGCGATGCGCTGTGCCGCAACGAACACGCCGACGAGGTCGACCGAGACCCGCGATCGGTTCGACAGATGCAGGCGGATGCGCTCGCGGACCTCTGCCGCCACGCGATCGGGTGCGACCGGGTGCCCACTGGGGTGACCGCGACCGTCGTCGTGCGGATGGACCTCGCAGATCTCGAGGCGGGCACGGGCGCCGCGACGATCGACGGCATCGCCCAGCCGATCCCCGCGTCCGCGCTGCGCCGCCTGGCGGCAGATGCGCAGATCATCCCGTGCGTGCTCGGCGGTGACAGTGAGATCCTCGACTGGGGGCGCGCGAAGCGCCTCTTCACCCCGGCGCAGAAGCTCGCGCTCGGCGAGCGCGACGGCGGATGCGCCGGCTGCGGGGCGCCACCGGCCTGGTGCCACGGGCACCACCTCGAATGGTGGGATCGCGACGGCGGGCGCACCGACCTCGAGAACGGCGTCCTGCTGTGCACCGGGTGTCACCATCGGCTCCATGCCGACGGGTGGGAGATCCGCGTCGACGGTCTCGGCATCGATGCGAAGGTGTGGCTCATTCCCCCGCCGTGGATCGACGCCCAGCGCACTCCACGCCTCGCCGGCACGTCGCGCTACACGCTCACCGCCTGACCGCCGGGATGCGGCATGCCCAGCGCCGGTGGGAGCCGGCGGGGCGCAGCATCCGTCCGTGCTAGACTGACTCTTTGTCTGCGCGCCTCCAGCACGCAGTACGTATCCCACACCAGTTCGCGGGCCTTCACCGGCCGGATCCGGCGCGGGGTGCAGACAAGGGATCTTGGGTGAAGCCGTCCGGCTTCACGGTACTAAGGAGACATCACTATGGCAGCAGTGTGCCAGGTGACTGGAGCAGTTCCCGGCTTCGGTCACAACATCTCGCACTCGCACCGCCGGACGAAGCGCCGCTTCGACCCGAACGTGCAGAAGAAGACCTACTTCGTTCCGTCGCTGGGTCGCAACATCAAGCTGAACGTTTCGGCCAAGGGCATCAAGGTCATCGACGCTCGCGGCATCGAGGCGGTCGTGCGTGACCTCCAGGCGAAGGGTGTGAAGCTCTAATGGCCAAGAAGGCACAGGACGTCCGTCCGATCATCAAGCTGCGTTCGACCGCGGGCACGGGTTACACCTACGTCACGCGCAAGAACCGCCGCAACAACCCCGACCGCATCGTGCTCAAGAAGTACGACCCGGTCATCCGCAAGCACGTCGATTTCCGAGAGGAGCGTTGATCCATGGCTAAGAAGAGCAAGATCGCGCGCAACAAGCAGCGCCAGGAGGTCGTCGACCGCTACGCCGCCAAGCGCCTCGAGCTGAAGAAGGCGCTCGTGTCGCCGACGTCGACCGACGAGGAGCGCGAAGCCGCTCGCGTGGGCCTGCAGAAGCTGCCCCGCAACGCGTCGCCGGTCCGCCTGCGCTCGCGCGACGTCATCGACGGCCGCCCCCGCGGTGTCCTCACGAAGTTCGGCATCTCGCGTGTCCGCTTCCGTGACATGGCGCACCGTGGCGAGCTGCCCGGCGTGACCAAGTCCAGCTGGTAAGCATCCGCTTTCGCAGAAGGCCCGGAGTTCCTCGGAACTCCGGGCCTTCTGCATTTCTTCTCGACATCGAACACGCGGGTGTGTATCGTTACAAATCGCTTCGCCCCCGATGTTTCGAAGGAGAAACCCGTGCCCGACCTCCGCGCCCGCGCCGTCGTCGACCTGGACGTCCCCGGTCCGGTCATCAGCCGCCACCTCTACGGCCACTTCGCCGAGCACCTGGGGCGCTGCATCTACGGTGGCTTCTACGTCGGCGAGGATTCGTCGATCCCCCACGAGCGCGGCATCCGACTCGACGTCGTCGAGGCGCTGAAGGGCATCGGCATCCCGAACCTCCGCTGGCCGGGCGGCTGCTTCGCCGACGAGTACCACTGGCGCGACGGGATCGGCCCGAAGCAGTCGCGGCCCCGCATGGTCAACACCCACTGGGGCGACGTCGTCGAGAACAATCACTTCGGCACGCACGAGTTCATGGACCTGTGCGAGATGCTCGGCGCCGACGCGTACGTCAGCGGCAACGTCGGCTCGGGCAGCGTGCAGGAGATGAGCGACTGGGTCGAGTACCTGACGCGCGACGGCGACAGCCCGATGGCGAGCCTGCGCCGCGAGAACGGCCGCGACGAGCCGTGGAAGGTGCCGTTCTGGGGCATCGGCAACGAGGCCTGGGGCTGCGGCGGCAACTTCACCGCCCCGCAGTTCGCGTCCGAGGCGCGTCGCTACGCGACCTTCTGCCGCGACCACGGCGACAACAAGCTCTACCGCATCGCCGCCGGCGCGTCCGATGACGACGTGACGTGGACCACGGCGCTGATGGAGGCTCTCAGCTGCCTCGGCTGCCAGCGCGACCCGAAGAACATCTTCCAGGCGATCTCGTTCCACTACTACACGCTCGCCGGCACGTGGGAGCACAAGGGCAGCGCCACGTCGTTCTCCACCGAGGACTACTACGCGACGATGTCGAAGGCGCAGGACATCGAGCGCATCATCAGCGCGCACGCCCGGATCATGGACGCGTACGACCCGGGCCGCAAGGTCGGGCTCGTGCTCGACGAGTGGGGCACGTGGTGGGACGTCGAGGAGGGCACCAACCCCGGGTTCCTGTACCAGCAGAACACCGTGCGCGACGCGCTCGTGGCGGCCGTCCACTTCGACGCGTTCCACCGCAACGCCGACCGCCTCGTGATGGCCAACATCGCGCAGACGGTGAACGTCCTGCAGGCGATGCTGCTGACGGATGCTGAGACCGGCGCCCTCGTGCTCACGCCGACGTACCACGTGTTCGAGATGAACCGCGGCCACCACGATGCGACGTCGCTCGCCGTCCACGTCCTCGACGCCCCCGACACGCGCGAGGCGGACGGGCGATCGCTGCAGGTGGTGTCGGCGTCGGCCAGCACGACGGGCTCGGCGGCGCTGCTCTCGCTGAGCAACCTCGACGCCGAGGCATCCCTCACCATCGAGGTCGACCTGCGCGGCCGTACGGTGTCGTCCGCAACGGCCCGCGTGCTCACCGGCGACTCCGCCGCCGCTCACAACACTGCCGAGGCGCCCGATGCCGTCGCCCCGATCGCACTGGACACCGAGCTCGAGAGCGGCACGCTGCGGGTCACGCTGCCGGCGCACTCGTTCGCGACAGTGTCGCTGGAGCTGGCCTGACGGCTGGGCGGACGGCCCACGGATAGAGTTCAGCAATGGCCACCCTGCACGACGTCGCCAAGGCCGCCGGCGTCTCGCCGATGACCGTGTCGAACGTGCTCAACAAGCACCCGCACGTGCGGGCCGAGACGCGTGAGCGCGTGCTCAAGGCGATCGACGACCTCGGCTATCGCGTGAACGTCGCGGCGCGCAACCTGCGCGCGGGGCGCACCAACACGATCGGGTTCGCCGTGCCGGAGGTGGACCGGCCGTACTTCGCCCAGCTCGCGGCGCGCGTCATCGCGAAGGCGCAGGACGCGGGATACCGCGTCGTGATCGAGCAGACCGGCGCCGACCGTGAGAACGAGCTGTCGGCCATCGTCTCGTCGCGCACCCGCATGTACGACGGACTTATCCTCTCGGCCGTCGGCCTCGGCACCGCCGACCGCGATCTGCTCACGACGGACGTGCCGATGGTGATCCTGGGCGAGAGCGTCTTCGACTCGCCGGTGGACCACATCGCCCTGCCCAACGAGGACGGCACGTACGCCGCGACGATGCACCTGATCGACCGGGGGTGCCGGCGCATCGCGATGGTCGAGGGCGACGACGTGAGCCGCCTCAGCGTCACATCGCTGCGTCATGCGGGATACCGTCGGGCGCTCGCCGAGCGGGGCATCGAGCCGGACCCTGCGCTCGTCGTCGAGCTGCACGAGCTGTCGTCCGAGTCCGGACGCCTCGCCGCGCATGGACTGGTCGACGGCGGCAGGGGTGTCGACGGAGTGGTGTGCATCACCGACACCGTCGCGCTGGGTGTGATCCGCGGGCTCGCCGATCGCGGCGTCTCGGTCCCCGGCGACGTGAAGGTGGTCGGCTTCGACGACATCCTCGAGGCCCGGTACAGCGTGCCGAGCCTCACCACCATCGACCCCGACCACGACGAGGTCGCCCGGCTCGCCGTCGACCTCCTGCTCGCCCGTCTGGCGGACGCGCCGGACTGGCAGCCCAGGGAGCACGTCACCGGGTTCCGCGTGGTCGCGCGCGAGTCGACCGGGTGAGCTCGTCATGAGGGTTCGGTACCGGCTCTAGACCGGTTGTAACGATACAGGTAGCATTCAGTCCACTTCCGCTGGTCGAAGGAGATCACGTGACACTCATCGAAGAGAGGCCGCAGACCGACACACGGGTCCTCGTGACGGCTGGAAGGCGCATGTCGCGATGGCTGCGCCAGCCGGTCGGCAGCCACGGCCCCGTCTACCGCGCCGATCGGGTGCGGATCAGCCTGTTCCTTGTGCCGATGATCATCGTGTTCATCGTGCTGTTCGCCATTCCGCTGGCGCAGTCGCTGTGGTGGAGCTTCACGGACTTCAACGGGTACTCGTCCGACGCGCAGTTCGTCGGGTTCCGCAACTACGCGAACGTCTTCACCGACCCGTCGATGCTGGCGGGCCTCAGCTTCACGATCCTGTTCACGCTCGCCACGACGATCATCATCACGGCGCTTGCCATCCCGCTCGCCGTCGTCCTCGACCGGGCGTTCTTCGGCCGCAACGCGGTGCGCGCGATCTTCTTCTTCCCCGCCATCCCCTCGGTCGCGATCCTCGGACTGGTGTGGGGCTTCATCCTCAACCCGCTGGGCTCGGGGGCGCTCAACTCGCTGCTCATGTCGATCGCCGGCATCGGGCCGATCCCGTGGCTGTCCAACAGCACGCTCGCTCAGATCAGTGTGATCGCGGTCGCGGTGTGGACCTCGACCGGCTGGCACGCGATCCTCTACCTCGCCTACCTGCAGTCCATCCCCGGCGACTACTACGAGGTGGCACGCATCGATGGCGCGTCGGGACTCCAGCGCTTCTTCCACATCACGCTTCCGCTGCTGCTGCCGGCGATGACCGTGAGCTGGCTGCTGCTCATGACGGGCGGGCTCAAGGTCTACGACCTGCCCATCACGCTGACCAAGGGCGGCCCCGGCTTCTCGACCTTCACGATCACGCAGACGATCATCCAGAACGGCGTCTCGCAGGCGAAGTACGGGCAGGCGTCCGCGCTCGCGGTCATCTTCATGATCGCGGTGGGGGCGATCGTCGCGCTGCAGCTCTTCCTCTCGCGCCGCCTCGAGGGGAGGTTCTCATGAGCGTCCGCGAAGCCGCTGCGCCCGCAGCATCCGTCTCCTCCACCAAGGTGCGCCGTCGCGAACGGGTGCTGTCGCGCCCGGGCGCGATCGTCACGAGCCTCGTCATGATCCCGCTCGCCGTGCTGGTGGGGCTGCCGTTCTACTACCTCGTCATCAACACCCTCAAGACGCAGGCCGAGACCACGGCGTCTCCGCTGGCGCTGCCGACCACCTTCAACCTCGACAACTACATCCGCGTGTTCACGGAGGTCCCCGTCGCGCAGGCGTTCCTCAACACGCTGTACGTGACGGTCGTCTCGATCCTGCTCATGCTGCTGATCGGCTCGATGGCGGCGTTCTCGGTCATCATGCGCACATCGCGGCTCATGGTCGTGCTGCTGGTGATCGCGTTCCTCGTGCCGGGCCAGGTGACCCTGATCCCGCTGTACCGGCTGCTGAGCGACGCGCGCCTCGTCGACACCCTCGAGGGGCTCATCATCCTCTACTCCGCGGGGGCGGTGTTCTGCTACTTCCTCATCGTCGGCTACATGCGGACGCTCCCCGGCGAGGTGATCGAGGCCGCGCGCATCGACGGCGCCGGCCCCTGGCAGATCTACTGGCGGATCGCCCTCCCGCTCATCCGGCCGATCCTCGTGACGGTCGGCGTCTTCCAGACGATGTGGGTCTGGAACGACTTCCTTCTGCCGGTCGTCTTCATCAGCTCGACCGAGAAGCAGACGCTCGTCCTGCAGACCTACAAGGCCGTCGGCGAGTTCACGACCGACTGGCCGATGTTCCTGACGCTCAGCGTGATCGTCCTGATCCCGATGGTGATCTTCTTCCTCGCGATGCAGCGCCACATCGTGCGCGGCCTCATCGCGGGAAGCGTCAAGGGCTGAGATGCACCGCTCGCACGGCGGTACGCGCGGATGCTTCCGCAACCTGTAACGATCCAATAACCGAAAGGCACAGCAATGACGCATACCTTCCCCTCCGCCCGGGCGACGGTCCGGCTTGCCGCCGGCGCCGCCGCACTCGCCACGGCCGTGGCGCTCGCCGGCTGCTCCGGCGCACCCGCCGACGACCGGACCGTGCTCACCTTCTTCTCGTGGTCGAACGAGGAGACCATGACGCCCGTGATCGAGGCGTTCGAGGAGGAGAACCCCGATATCCGCATCGAGTTCTCCTCGGCGCCGCCGGTCGCGGAGTACATCTCCACCCTGCAGAACCGCCTCGGCTCCAACACCGCCGCCGACGTGTTCCTCATCGCCGCCGAGAACAAGACGAACCTCATCGAGGGCGGTTTCGTCGAGGACCTCAGCGACGAGCCGTTCATGGACGTCGCGTCGGAGTTCAACACGGCGACGTACGCGGGGCCCGGCGGCGAGGCGTACGGATTGTCGATCTCGTCGTGGGCATCGGGCATCCTCTACAACGAGGACCTCCTCGCCGAGCACGGCTACGACGAGTTCCCCACGGACTGGGACTCCTTCGTCGAGATGCTCACCACGCTCAAGAGCGCGGGCGTGGTGCCGTTCCTCGAGTCGTGGCAGGGCTTCCCGACGTCGCTCGGCTCTGCCGTCGGCCTCGCGAACTTCGAGCAGGGCGGCGACGTCGACGCGCAGATCTTCGCGGGCGAGTCCACCTTCGAGGACCTCTGGACCGACCCGCTCACCCCGTGGGACGAGCTGATCGCGGACGGCGTCCTGAGCCCCGACATGGTCGGCCTCACCGGCGACCAGGTGCGCGACGAGTTCGTCGGCGGCCGCGTCGCGATGATCACGACCGGACCGTGGGATGTCGGCACGATCCGCGAGGCCAACCCCGACATCGACTTCACCTTCGCCGGCGTGCCCCAGGAGGGCGGCGAGCCCTTCTTCACCGGCGCCGCGTCGCCCGGCTACGCCATCAACACCGCGGCCAAGGAGCCGGAGGCCGCGAAGAAGTTCCTGGAGTTCCTGGCCAGCGAGGAGGGTGTGCGCATCTTCCAGGAGCAGACGAACGACATGACGACCACGTCGAACTACACCCCGACGATCGACGAGTCGCTCGAGGTGCCGTTCCAGGCGCTGCTCGACGGCAAGTTCTACCTGCCGATGATCTCGTGGCCCAAGTACCAGGACGCGCTGTACACCGAGCTGGTCGCGCAGATCCAGCTGATGGCGCAGGGCCAGGCCACTCCGGCGGACGTCGGGGCGGCTCTCGACGCCAAGCTGGCGCAGGAGTCCGGCGAGTAGGCCCGGTCTTCTCGGGCCCGGAGTTCCTCGGAACTCCGGGCCTTGCGCTTTGTCAAGCGCCGTGCGGCCGCGGCCGGCCGCGCGAGGATGGGATCATGCGGCTGGATCCGTTCTTCGACGAGCGCCTGAGAGTGCACCGCAAGTACCTGCTCGACAAGGCCACGGGGTCGATGCGCGCGCGGCTCGCCGCCCTCTGGCCCTTCCCGCGCGTCGCCGCGCCGACCGCGGCCGCCGAGGCGAGCGCGCCGAGCACCGCCGAGGCGACGGGTTCCACCGTCGAGGCGCGTTCGCAGCAGCGCACGAAGAAGCCGGAGAAGCCGGAGAAGCCGACCCTCGGTCCCCGGGCTCAGGCCCGCGCGCGCAAGCGCCGCGCCGCGCTCGCATGGGATCGCACGGAGCTGCGCACGGTGGGGGTCGCGGGCCCCGAGGTGCGCATCGCCGAGCACCGCGTTGACGTGCCGGGCCGCCCGTCAGTGCGCGTGCGCATCTACTTCCCGTCCGAGGCGGCCGGCGCGCCGGTGCCCGCCGTGCTCGCGTTCTTCGGCGGCGCGTTCCGCATCGGGGGGATCGACTATCCGACGACGGATGCCGGATTCCGCCGTCGTGCCGTCGACGCCGAGGTCGCGATCGCCGCCGTCGATTACGCCCTCGCGCCCGACCACCAGTACCCCGTGCCCGTGGAGCAGGGGTACGCGGCGCTGCAGTGGCTGTTCGCGCAGGCGGAGGAACTCGGCATCGACCCGGCGCGCATCGGAGTGCTCGGCACCTCCGCCGGGGGCAACATCGCCGCTGCAGTGACCCTCATGAACCGCGATCGCGGCGGGGCGGACCTCCGGCTCCAGGTGCTCGAGGTGCCCGTGGTCGACCTCACGGGGGCGCACCTCGATCTGAGCGCGACCCGGGCTCTCGGCATCCCTCGATTCATCGCGGTCCGCGAGCTGCGCTCGGTCGCCCGCACCTACCTGCCGTCTCAGCGGAGAGCCCGTGAGTCCTACGCGTCGCCGCTGCGGGCCGCGTCGCACGAGGGCCTGCCGCCGGCGGTGATCCTCACGGCCGAGTACGACCCGCTCCGCGGTGACGGCGACGCCTACGGCGCGGCGCTGCGCGCGGCCGGCGTCGACGCGAGCGTTGTGCGCTACCAGGGCGTGACGCACGACACCCCGATCTTCCTCGCCGTCCTCCCCGCCGCGCGGCGCTGGCACGATGACGTCGTCACCGCGCTGAGGCGGCTGCACGTCTGAGACACGGCGAAGGCCCGGGGTTCGAAGAACCCCGGGCCTCTGCGTCCCACCGCGGACACCGGCCGGGACACCACCCGACCGCCGAACCACCAGATGCGACTGGGAGCTCGACGACCGGGTGCTGTGGGCGCGGCGCGGGGGCGCAGCATCCGTCTACTGCGCCGCCTCCGTCTCGGGAGCCTCAGCCGTCCCGCGCACCTGGTGGGTGGTCGCCCACTGAAGGGCGTAGTCCGCGATCTCCTCCCAGCCGTCCTGACTCACCAGGCGGTGGGTGCGTCCCGCGTACTCCTTGTACTCGACGATCGCGGGGCTGCCGGTCTTCTGGTACTTCTTCACGATGGCCTTGCCGATGGCCGGCGGCACGACGTGGTCGATCTCACCCGTGATGACGAGCAGCGGCGCGCGGTCGGTGCGGCCGTAGTCGACGTGGGTGACGCCGCCCTTCTCGTTGAGCACCGACGACACGCCCTCGAAGAAGACCCGGTTGTAGGAGTTGACCGCGGACTCCTCCCAGAGCTTGTCGGACTCGCTGCGCGGCAGGTCGTTGCCGAACGTGAAGTGGAAGTGGCGCTTCGAGAGCGGCTTGGCGCCGTTGATGCCGAACGGGTTCGACAGGATCGGTGTGCCGGTCCACAGGGTGGACAGCGGCAGCGCGGTGACGCCGGCGGTCTGTCCGGGGGCCACGCCGACATATGCGACGCCGAGGCCGCGATCGGCGAGCATCTGGGTGAGGACTCCCCCGAAGGAGTGGCCGATGATGATCGGCTTCTCGGGGAGCTGGCGGATGATGCGCTCGTAGTTGTCGGCGATCTGCTTCAGGCCGATGCCCTTGAGCGCCTCGGGGTTGTTCCGGATGTCTTCGACCGTGCGGTCGTCGATTCCGGGCCAGCCCGGGACGATGACCTGGTGGCCGGCGGCGCGGAAGCGCTCCGCCCAGGTGTCCCAGCTCTTCGGGGTCATCCAGAGGCCGTGGATGAGGACGATGGGGGTCTTGGTCGTGGTGTTCATTTCCTGCTCCTCAGGTGTGTCGTGCGGTGGTGTCGGTCGTGGTCTCAGGTTCCGGATCCTGGTGTGTCTCCGGCTGTTGCAACCGATGGTAGACCGAACGTTCTATCTATGCAAGACTATTCCCAGACAATCTTGAAAAGATTCCGGAGCACGATTCGCGCCCTGCTCCCGAGCCCGGTCAGGGCCGAGAAGCGGTGGCACGATGGAAGGACCTGAGGGGGATCCATGAGCACCACCACCGCCGCGTCCCACGCGGCAACCCAACCGTCGCCCGCGCGTCAGCGGCTGCTGGAGGCGGCGACGCAGCTCTTCTACAACGAGGGCATCCACTCGGTGGGAGTCGACCGGATCATCGATGAGGCGGGCGTCACGCGGGCCACGATGTACAAGCAGTTCGCGGGCAAGGAGGGCCTCGTGCTCGCCTACCTCGAGGGGGAGGACCAGGGGCTGCGGGCGCTGTTCGCGCAGGCGGCACAGGCCGGGGGCGACCCGGATGTGCTGCTGGACCTCGTGGTCGCGGGCATAGAGCAGGACATCCGCGACCGGCACACCCGAGGCTGCCCCTTCATCAACGCCGCCGCCGAGTATCCCGATCAAGGTCCGGTGCGCGAGCTCATCGCCGATCACCGCGAGTGGTTCCGCGACACCCTGCGGCAACTGGCCGAGGGAGCGGGGCTGCGCGATCCCGAAGGGGTTGCCGCATCCCTCGTCCTGCTGCGCGATGCGGCGCTCGTCGGCGGCTATCTCGACGGCCAGGACCGGGTCGGCCCGGCGTTCGCCCGCACCGCCCGCGAACTCATCGCCGCCCACAAGGCTGAACGCTGACGGCGTAATCGAGGCTCACGAGTCACATTTGTCACTCTTTTCACACGACACGCAGCCCTAATCGGCAGAAATCCGCAGAAATACGCGGTTCTGTCGGCCAGTTCAGGTACATTCGGGACCGGTCGATAGGACCAGCCGGGGGGCGAAGCCAACCGGTCCGAGAAATGACAAGACGGCAGTCGTCGTCTTTGGAGGACATACCAAATGGCCGACAAGACCATCACCAAGACCGAGCTCGTCGCGAGCATCGCGAGCGCGACCGGCCAGAGCCAGTCCGCCGTCTCGGGCGTGCTCGACTCCCTCTTCTCCACCGTCTCCGACGCGGTCGCCGCCGGCAGCAAGGTCTCGATCCCGGGCTGGATCGCGTTCGAGCAGGTCGCCACCTCGGCTCGCACCGGCCGCAACCCGCAGACCGGCGAGGAGATCAAGATCCCCGCGGGCAAGCGCGTCAAGGTCACCGCGGGCTCGAAGCTGAAGGCCGCCGTCAAGTAATTCCGACGCACACCTCTGGAGAGGGGATGCCGCGACCGCGGCATCCCCTCTCCTGCGTCTCCGGGCGGGAAACCGCACAGGCACCGCGACGTAGGCTTGAGGGGTGAACCCCCGCGCCCTGCGGGCCGTCGGGCCCGTCATCCTCGTCGTGGCCGCGCTCGCGGTCATGATGTGGGCACTGGCGTTCGGCGGGGGCACCGCGCCGCTCGCGATCGCCGACCCCGGGCCGTTCGTCCGCTGGGGGCTTCCGACCGCGAAGCTCTTCGTCAACCTCTCGGCCGCCGGCATGGTCGGCGTGCTGGTGACGGCGCTGTTCACGCTGCGGGCCGGGGACCGCGAATTCGACATCGCCCTCGACACCGCGTCGATCTCGGCCGCCGTGTTCACGATGGCCGCGGCCGCCACCGGGTTCCTGACGTTCGTCGACGCGTTCAACCCGGTCCTCAGCATCGGCCCGGAGTTCGGGGCGCAGCTCGGCCGCTTCATCGTCGAGACCGAGGTCGGCCGCACGTGGCTCATCACCACGATCGCCGGCGCCGCCCTCACGGTGCTGACCTTCGCCGTGCGCTCGTGGACCGCGACCTTCTTCGTGGCGCTACTGGCCACGGCATCCCTCGTCCCGATGGGAACCCAGGGCCACTCCGGTGAGGAGGCGTTCCACCACGAGGCGATGACCGCGCTGATCCTGCACATCATCGCCGCGGCGGTGTGGCTGGGCGGGCTGCTGCTCATCGTCATCGTGCGGCCGCTGCAGTCCCGGGGCGACAGCGTCGCGACCGTCGCCCGCTATTCGAGCATCGCGCTCGCCGCGTTCGTCGTGGTCGCCGTGTCGGGCACCGTGCGCGCGGCGATCGGCCTGCAGGACTGGTCGGCTCTCATCTCGCCGTACGGCGTGATCCTCGGCGTGAAGGTGCTGGCGCTCATCGCGCTCGGTCTGTTCGGCGCCTGGTACCGCACCCGCCTCATCGGGAGGATGAGGACAACGGATGCTGCGACCCGCGCCTTCTGGACGCTCATCGCCTTCGAACTGGTGCTGATGGGCGTCGCGAGCGGTGCGGCGGCGGCCCTCGCGCGCACGCCCCCGCCGGTCGCGCCGCTGATCCCCCAGACGCCCACACCGGCCGAGCGCCTCACCGGGGCCCCGCTGCCGCCCGAGCTGACGATCGACCGCTGGTTCACGGCGTGGAACGTCGACCTGCTGTGGGCGGTCATCGCCGGGTTCGCGATCTTCTTCTACCTCGTGGGCGTCTGGCGCCTGCGGCGCCGCGGCGACGCGTGGCCGGTGTACCGCACGGTCATGTGGGTCGTCGGCTGGCTGCTGCTCGTGTGGGTCACCGGCGGCGTGATCAACGTCTACCAGGACTACCTGTTCAGCATGCACATGGTCGGGCACATGCTCCTGACCATGGCGATCCCCCTGCTTCTCGTGCCGGGGGCACCCATCACGCTCGCGGCGCGTGCGATCCACAAGCGCGACGACGCCACCCGCGGCGGCCGCGAGTGGCTCCTCTGGGTCGTGCACTCGCCGGTGGCGCGCATCCTCACGAACCCCTTCGTCGCCGCGGGTCTGTTCATCGGCTCGCTCTGGGTCTTCTACTACACCGACCTGTTCCGCTGGTCGCTGTACGACCACCTCGGGCACGAGTGGATGACCGCGCACTTCCTCATCACGGGGTACCTCTTCGTGATGAGCCTCATCGGGATCGACCCTGTGCCCTACCGCCTCCCCTATCCGGGGCGCCTCCTGCTGCTCATCGGCGTGATGGCGATGCACGCGTTCTTCGGCATCGCGATCATGATGCAGGAGGGCCTGATGATCGCCGAGTGGTTCGGCTCGATGGGCCGCACGTGGGGTGCGACGCCCCTCGAGGACCAGTACACCGGCGGCGGCATCGCCTGGTCGATCGGCGAGATCCCCACGCTCATCCTCGCGATCACGGTGGCGATCCAGTGGAGCCGCAGCGACGACCGCGAGACCAAGCGCCGCGACCGCCACGCCGACCGCACCGGTGATGCCGAGCTCGAGGCGTACAACGCCCGCCTGGCGGAGCTCGCCGAGCGCGACGCGCGGACCGGCGGCTGAGACTACTCCTTCGCGCGATCCGGGGTGTCGTCACCCGCATCGCGGCGGGGAGTTCCGGGCGCAGCATCCCATTTCGTCCCGCCGATGTCGCCGCGCAGCGTGCCCGTGACCTCGTCGACGGCGGCTCCGACCGTCGGGGCGAAGCGGTCGGACGTGAAGCGGCCGGTGAGGCCGTAGCGGGCGAGCGTGTCGACGACGGGCGACTTGATCTCCGCGATGACGAGACGGATGCCGCGCGCCTCGAGGTACTCGTCGAGCTCGACGAGCTCGTCGGCCGCGGTGGTGTCGATATCGGTGATGGGCTCGGCGGCGAGGATCACCGTGCGGACGTCCGGTCCCGCGGACCGCACGCGCGAGCGCACCCAGTCGTCGAAGATCGCGCCGTTCGCGAAGAACAGCGGTGCGTCGAATCGCACGATGACGATGCCCGGAACGCGGGCGCCCTCGGGATTGCGCGAGAGGTCGTGATAGCCGCGGAGGCCCGCGACACGGCCGAGCTCGGCCTTGTAGGGCCGCCACGAGCGGTTGACGAAGGCGATGAACGACAGCCCGATCGTGATGACGATGCCCTGGAGCACGCCGAACACGAGCACGCCGAGGAAGGCCGCCGCCGAGAGCACCGCATCGACGAGGTTGATGCGGACGAGCCGCACGAACCCGCGGGCGTCGATGAGGCCGATCGCGGCGCTCATGACGACGGCGGCGAGGGTCGCCGAGGGGAGGAACTCGGTGAGTCCCGGCAGGGCGAGGATGAACACGATCAGCAGCACGGCGCCGACCACGCCGGTGAGCTGGGTGCGTGCTCCCGCCTGCTCGGCGACAGGAGTGCGCGACGACGACGCCGAGACCGGGAAGCCGCCGAGCGCGCCGCCGGCGACGTTCGCGATGCCGAGCCCGGCCATCTCCTGGCTGCCGTCGACGCTGTCGCCGCGGCGGGCGGCGAACGTGCGCGACAGCACGGCCGTGTCGGTGAACGCGATGAGCGCGATGCCGGCGGCAGGCAGCGCCAGGGATGCGACATCCGTCCACTCCAGCCCGCCGAGGGCCGGCGCGGGAAGGCCCTGCGGCAGCGCGCCGACCACGGGCAGCGCCGACACGCCGAGGATCGCGGTGAGGACCATCGAGACGACCACGACCACGAGCACTCCCGGCACGGGCAAGCGCAGTGCCTTCAGGGCGAAGATCACCACGAGGGAGCCGATGCCGAACGCTGCGGCGACGGGATCGATGCTGCCGCCCACGATGCCCTCGCCCGTGGCGACCGCTCCCCGCCACAGCGAGGGCGCCTCGACGGAGAAGCCCAGCAGCTTCGGCAGCTGCGACACGATGACGATGACCGCGATCGCGTTCAGGTAGCCGACGCGGATCGGCTTCGACAGCAGATCGGTCACGAACCCGAGGCGCACCAGGCCGCCGATGATGAGCAGCGCGCCGACCATGATCGCCAGCAGCCCCGCGAGCGCGACGGCGCGCGACGGGTCGCCCAGGGCGAGCGGGAGGATGGCGGCCGCGATGATCGGGGCGAGCGACGAGTCCGGGCCGAGCACGAGCACCCGCGACGGGCCGAACACCGCGTACGCCAGCAGCGGCACGATGGTCGCGTACAGGCCGGTCACGGGCGGGAGCCCCGCGACCTCGGCGTAGCCCATGCCCGCGGGGATCAGCAGTGCGGTCACGACGATGCCCGCCCGCACGTCGGGCCAGAGCCAGGCGCGCTGGTAGCCGCGCACGGTCGCGACGGCGGGAATCCACCGCGCGATGCCTTCCTGCGACCTCATCATCGACCCCGGCACCCATCATGGCGCACCGCACGCCGGCGACCGAGCGTCAGGTCGTGTCGGGGCCGGTCACGACGATCGTCGCGGTGCCGTCGGGGCGCACGGTGATCGTGCCCTTGACGATGAAGGGGACGTCCTCGCTGACGTCGCGCACGCGGCCGTCGAAGAGCGAGCGGATGCCGACCTCGATGTGCGCGACCGCCTCCGCGGCGAGGATCGACCAGCCGGCACCGTCGGGCTCGACCGCGACGGTCGGCTGCTGCGTGATCGACCACTTCGGGAGCGAAGTGATGCGGTCCTCCACGAAGAAGCCGAACGGGCACGCGGTCGGCTGCAGCACCTCCTGCGTCGCGCAGGACGTGAGGAACTCCTCGACCTTCTCCTGAACGACGCTGAGGAACTTCTCGGTCGGCTGAGCCACGACATTGACGGGGATCGCGCGGAACGGGCTGTCGGAGAGCACCGCGACACCCGGGGTGCTCGAGATCGCGGTGTCGACCGACACCGAGTACAGCCCGGGCGAGAAGACCAGGAGCGAGACCGGTGCGGCGGGGTCGGCATCCGCCCCTTCCGGGGAGACCTGGCGCTTGTCGAGTTCGAAGCCGTTCACGTCGAAGACCATCGAGCCCGTGACACCGAGGTTCATGACCGCCAGCGGGCTCTTCGCGAACCGCCACGTCGGCGCGAGGCCGATGGAGCCGTCGCGCTCGACCGAGAAGGTCGTGCGGCCGTCGTGTCCGCGTGCCGTGTACTCGATGGTGACGTGTGTGACGTCGCCGTCGAGCTCCTCCGACACGACGTGCGCGTCGCGGATCGGGGCGAGCGCGGAGCTGCGCAGCAGCGCCTCGGACGCCGTGGGCGGAAGTCCGGCCGCCTCGAGCTCTGCCGACGTCACGGCGACCCCGGGCACTGCGAGGGCATCGGCCGCGCGCCCCTCGGCGAGCAGCTGGACGTAGCGCTCGACGAACGCCTTCGGGCTGTAGAACTCGCGCTGCATCACTTCCCAGGCGGCGAACGCGGCGCCGACGAGAACCACGCCGACGACACCGAGCAGGGTCAGATCGAGCACGAGGCGGCGGCGCGTGCGCCGCTTTGCGGGCGGCTGGATCACCTCCTGCTCAGGGCTCGCCGCGGCGGTGCCGGGGGTCGCCGGACCGGCCGGAGGCGCACCCGCGCGACCGGACGACGTGTCCATCACCCCCTGGTCCACGCGCCCAGTCTAGGAAATGCTGGCCGGGAGGGCCCTGTGGACTGCGAGGTTGGGACTCGAAGTCCACTCGGCTCATTGCCGTACCCGCGCGCGCCGGTCAGGGCGTGATCGCGTCGCGCACCGCGCTCGCGCCGGCGAGCTGGCCGGAGGCGATCGCGGCGGCCAACGACACCATGGGACCCGGGACGGCCGCCAGGTGCGCCATGTCGCCGCCCGCGTACACGCCGGGCACCGTGGTGCGCCCCATCGCATCGATCTCCACACCGCCGCTCGGGAGGCTGCCGCAGCCGAGCTGGTCGGCGAACGGAGCGCGCTGCGTCGCCGTCGCGGCGGTGAAGACGCCGGCGACGTTCTCGACCGACCCGTCGGCGAGCGCGAGCTCGAGCCCGCCGTCGACCTCTGTCATGAGAGCGACGTCGGCGGGGCGTGCGATGAAGGCAGACGCGACGACAGGGCGCAGCATCCGTTCGATCATCTCGGCGTGCTCGCCGTCGATGAGGATGCCGACGCGCCGGCCGGCGAACTCGTGGCCGTGGCAGAACGGGCACTGCGCGACGAGGCGCCCCCACTGCTCGGCGAGGCCGGGAACCGGCGGCAGCTCGTCGCGCATGCCCGTCGCGAGCACGAGGCGCGCTGCGCGCTCCGTGCTGTCGGCGGTGGTCACCTCGAAGTCGCCGATCGATCCCGACACGGCGGTGACGGCCGTCGTGCGCACCCCGACGGTGTCGTAGGCGCCGAGTTCGTCACGGGCGAGCCGGCGCAGCTCGGCAGGGCTCCGGCCATCGTTGGTGAGGAGGTTGTGGGCGTGCTCCACCGTCGCGTTGCGGTACTCGCCGGAGTCGAGCAGGAGCACGCTGCGGTGCATGCGGCCGATGGTGAGCGCGGCCTGGAGGCCGGCCGGGCCGCCGCCGATCACGATGACGTCGTACATGGGGATCCTCTCGTCGGATTGCATCCGCCTCGATCCTGTGACTTCATGTCGACATGAAGTCAAGTCTGCCGATCGGAGACGCCGCCGCCAGGTTCTCGCTGCCCACGAACGTGCTGCGGCACTGGGAGGAAGTGGGGCTGCTGCGGCCCGACCGCGACGGCGCCGGGCGCCGCCGCTACGGAGACGACGACCTGGTGCGCATCGGCGTGATCGTGCGGAGCAAGAACGCCGGCATGAGCCTCGAGCAGATCGGCGTGCTGCTGGACGAGCAGGCGCCCGAGCGGCACCGCGTGCTCGAGGAGCACCTCGCCGACCTCGAGGGCCGTATGGCCGACATGGAGCGTTCGCGGCGCATGACCGAGCACGCCCTGCGCTGCCGGTCCCACGACATCACGACGTGCCCACGGTTCCGGGCGATCATGGACGAGGTCGTGGCGGGCACCGGCCGCTGGCGCGAGGCCGACGAACCGCCTGTGGAGAGCGGGCGGGTGTCCACCGATCGCGGCGCGAAGGGCCGGGACACGGCATCCGCTCGTTAACATGAGTCGGTGAACACTCCGCCTCTGTCTGCCGAGCAGGAGGCGCTGTTCCGGCTCATCGAAGACACCCGCGAGCACGTGTTCGTGACGGGGCGCGCGGGCACGGGCAAGTCGACGCTGCTGCAGCACCTCGCGTGGAACACGAACAAGCAGATCGCGGTGTGCGCGCCGACGGGAGTCGCGGCCCTCAACGTCGAGGGCCAGACGATCCACTCGCTCTTCAAGCTGCCGCTCGGCATCATCGGCTCGCACGACGAGGACCAGTCCGACGCCACCCGCAAGCTGCTCAACGCGATCGACACCCTCGTGATCGACGAGATCTCGATGGTCAACGCCGACCTCATGGACGCGATCGACCGTTCGCTGCGCAAGGCGCGTGGGCGGCGCGGCGAGCCGTTCGGCGGCACGCAGATCGTCATGTTCGGCGACCCGTACCAGCTCGCGCCCGTGCCGCCTCGCGGCGACGAGCTGCGGTACGTGCAGGACCATTACCGGTCGTTCTGGTTCTTCGACGCCAAGGTGTGGGTGGGCGAGGCGGCGACCGACGGCATCCTCGACGTCGGGTCGTACGGCGCCGACCTCAACATCCGAGAACTCGTCGACATCCACCGCCAGTCCGATCCGGCGTTCAAGGCGATGCTCAATGCCGTGCGGTACGGCCGCGTGACGGCCGACATCGCCGAGGTGCTCAACACGACCGGCGCGCGCACTCCCCCGGACCCGCTCGACGGCGAGCACCCGATCATCACGCTCGCGACGCGCAACGACATCGTCAACAACATCAACAGCCGCCACCTCGCCGAGCTCGTGGGCCGGGAGCAGACGGCGATGGCGGAGGTCAACGGCGACTTCGGACGAGGGGATGCCGCGTACCCGGCCGATCTCGAGCTCAAGCTCAAGGTCGGCGCCCAGGTGATGTTCCTGCGCAACGACACCGCCGCCTTCGGCGAGCCGCCGCGGTGGGTCAACGGCACGATCGGAACGGTCACCCGCATCGCCGGCGAGACCGTGCGGGTCGACGTCGAGGGCGAGGAGTTCGACGTCGAGCCGTCGGTGTGGGAGAAGTACCGCTACTCGTACAACCCCGGGTCCAAGACGCTCACCCGCGACATCGTGGCCGAGTTCACGCAGTTCCCGCTGCGGCTGGCGTGGGCGGTGACGATCCACAAGTCGCAGGGCAAGACCTACGACCGCGCGATCATCGACCTCGGCTCCGGGGCCTTCGCGCCGGGGCAGACGTACGTCGCGCTGTCGCGACTGACCTCGCTCGACGGTCTGTACCTCTCACGGCCACTGCGGCCCCGCGACATCCAGGTCGACCCCGACGTGCGGCGATTCATGGCGTCCGCGGTGCGCGGCACACCCGTCGCCTGACCCGCGTCAGGCGACGTGCGATGCCTGAGCGGCCTTGGCGGCGGCCAGATCCTCGAAGAGCTCGGTGTTGAAGCGGTACGCCAGCAGGACCTCGTCGATCACGCGCTCCTGCTCCGCGGCATCCCACGGGGCAGCGTCGAGCTGCTCGCGATACACGTCCTTGAAGGACTTCGGGTCGGCGATGTCATCGAACAGGTAGAAGCCGATGCCGTTCGTGTCGAACCCGAAGCGGCGGGCCATCAGGCGCCCGATGAACTGGCCGCCCGAGAGGTCGCCGAGGTAGCGCGTGTAGTGGTGCGCGACGAACCCGCCCGCCCACGTGGCGCCGACCTCGTTGATGCGGTCGACGTAGCGGCGCGTCGTCGGGAGCGGCTCGATGCGGTCGCGCCAGTCGGGACCGACGAGGAACTCGAGGTCGGCCTCGAGCGCGGGAAGCCGTGTGAGCTTGTCGGAGATGAACACCGCCGCGACCGGGTCGTTGCGCATCTGGCCGGCGGTGCGCTCGAGCGCCTCGTAGATGAACCAGTGCTGCACCACGAGGGCGACGTAGTCCTCGCGTGTGCCCTCCCCCTTCATGAGGTCGGCCATGAAGCGGGAGTGCTCGCTCGACGAGTGCGAGCTGCTGGAGCGCTCGCGCAGGGCGGTGGAGAACGGGATCGGGTCGCTCATACCTTCATGCTAACTGAAGATAAGGCGAACCTAACCACCAATTTCCTATGCGTGCGGTCGGGGCTCGATGCCGAGGCGGTGGCACGCCTCGTCGTAGAGGGCGACGATCTCGCGGCGCACCTCGCGGCGCTCCGTGATCGGGCCCGACGGCCACGCGACGGCGATCTCGGCCGTCGACCCGTCGGCGAGCGTCGCCTCCCAGACCCCTCGATCCCCGTCGAACCCGGTCATCGTCGCGGCGCTGATCTCGGCCGCGGCCACTCCAGCGTCCGCGGCGAACGCCCGCGAGATCAGGAGGTTGTCGTCGGCGTGGTCGCCGTTCATGTGGCCGAGCACGCCGGTGAGGGCGGCGTCGTCGAAGTGATGGGTCATGCCATCACCCTACGGATCGCCGTTCAACGCAAGCGACCATGGTGTGTTTGAATTCATTGCACGATCATCGGGGGGTGAGAATGCGGACCCGCTCCACACATCGACGCGCCATCGCGGTCGTCGCCGGTGCCGTCACATCCGCTCTGCTCTTCGCCGGGTGTTCTTTCGAAGGCGACATCCAGCCGGACGTACCTCCTCAGACGACCGCTGCCTTCGCCGACGAGACCGTGCAGCAGCTGACGGATGCCGTCACCCACGCGATGGGCGTCACCGGGTCCTCAGGGGCGATCGTGGGCGTGTGGGCGCCGTGGAGCGGGAGCTGGGTCGCCGGCCTCGGCACGCAGCGCCCGGACGGCGGGGGCGAGGTCACTGACGACCTGGTGTTCCGTGCCGGCAAGGTCACGCGCGCCATGACGTGCGACGTGCTGTTCGAGGCCGCCGCCGAGGGCAAGGTGAAGCTCGACGACAGCATCACCGAGTACGTCTCGGGCGTGCCCGACCTGAAGGACGTGACGCTCATCGAGCTCTGCGACGGGACGTCCGGCATCGGCTCGTACGCCGGTCAGCTGTACTCGTCCTGGCTCTCGAATCCCGGCCGGAACTGGGATCCGCGGTATCTGGCGAGCTTCGGCCTCGGCCAGCCGCGCACGGCCGACCCGGGCGTCGCCTATCGCGACTCCGACGCGGGGTACGTGCTGCTCGGCCTCGCCCTGGAACGTGCGACCGAGGCGACGGCCGCCGACCTCATCCACGGCTATGTCGCTGATCCACTCGGCCTCGATGCCACCGCACTCGGAGAGCTCCCCGACTCGGGCGTGCTCAAAGGCGGGCAGTCGGTCAACAACGCCGAGGGCGCGCTCGACTGCGCGCAGCCGCTCGATCTCACCACGGCGTCGTCCAGCAGCGGCTTCACCGACGCCGGCGTGATCACCGACATCCACGATCTCGGCCGCTACGTGCAGTCGCTGGCGTCGGGCTCCCTCGTCGAGGACGACGACCGCTTCAACGCACCCGTGGCGGTCGCCGCCGATGCCCCGTCGTGGTACGCCGCGGACGGCGGCGCGCTGATCGCCGGATCGCTCATCGGCCAGTACGGCAAGGTGCCCGGGTACATCACCGCGGCCTTCGCCGATCCCGCAACCGGGCTGACCGTCGCGATCGTCCTGAACAACTCCGCTGCCGACGCCGCGGTGGGCGAGTACCTCGCGTGGGAGCTGGCGGCGATCGCGTCGAAGACGCCCGCCACGGCAGGCGAGACGGCGCCGGAGGCCGGTCTTCCCTGGACCGCCGAGCAGTACCACGCCGCGATCGACACGCTCGCGGTCTGCACTCCGCCGGCATCGGAGTGAACGCCCGGTCAGGTTCCGGGAGCACGAGGGTCTCGAGCGGCGGCCGGCCGGGGACGACGCCCGCGATCCTGCTGGTGATCGCCGGCCTCGCCTGCCAGGAGGTCGGCGCGTCGATCGCCGTCCTGCTGTTCCCGCAGGTCGGGCCGCTCGGCATGGTCATGCTGCGCCTGGTGTTCTCGGCCATCGTGCTGCTGCTGATCGCGCGACCCCGCGTGCGCGGTCACTCACGCGCCGACTGGACGGCGGTGGCGCTCTTCGGACTGGTGCTCGCGCTGATGAACGGCCTGTTCTACCTCGCCCTCGAGCGCCTTCCCCTCGGGGTCACCGTGACCATCGAGGTGCTGGGCCCCCTCGTGCTGTCGATCGTCGCGGCCCGCCGGGCGTCGGCGTGGCTATGGGCGCTCCTGGCCCTCGCCGGAGTCGTGGCTCTGGGCGGTGGCGGATGGGACCGCCTCGACCCGCTCGGCGTGCTGTTCGCGCTCGGCGCCGCCGGCAGCTGGGCGTTCTACATCCTGTCCTCGGCGCGCGTCGGACGGGCGTTCCCCAAGCTCGACGGGCTCGCGCTCGCGATGACGATCGGTGCCCTCATCGCCCTCCCCTTCGGCATCGCGGATGCCGGCGCCGTCCTCCTGCGGATCGAGATCGTCGCGCTCGGTGCAGCGGTGGCGGTGCTGTCGTCGACGATCCCCTACGCCTTCGAGCTCATCGCGCTCCGACGCCTCCCGGCGGCCGTCTTCGCGATCCTGATGAGCCTTGCACCGGCGACCGCGGCGCTCGCGGGGTTCATATTCCTCGGGCAACATATGACGTGGCTCGAGCTCCTCGGCATCGCACTGGTCATCGCCGCGAGCATCGGTGCCATCCGGTCCTCCGCCCGCGCTGCGCGCGAGGCGGCGGAGCCGGTCGCCTGACCGGAGTGTGACGAGCCCACGGCTCGGTAGCATCGGGCCATGGCGCAGCTGCAGACGAGATGGGCGGTCCTCGGGCCGGGGTGGATCAGTCGGGACTTCGTGGTCGGACTGCGGGCATCGGAATACGGGATGCTGCATGCCGTGGGCAGCTCGTCGGCCCCGCGCGCGGCGGCGTTCTCGGCGGAGCACGGGGCCGAGGCATCCGGAACCTACGACGAGATCCTCGCGCGCGACGACGTCGACGCGGTGTACATCGGGACGGTCCACACGGCCCACGCCGACCTCGCGATCCGCTCTCTCGAAGCGGGCAAGGCTGTGCTCTGCGAGAAGCCCGCCAGTCCGACGCTCGCGGAGGTCGAGCGGATCCTGGAGGCCGCCGAGCGCACGCAGCGGCCCTTCCTCGAGGCGTTCAAGACGCGTTTCGGCCCGTTCGCCGAGTCGCTGCGCGAGCTCGCCGCCGGCGGTGAGCTCGGAGCACCCCGGCGATTCGAGGGGGCCTTCGGCTTCGACGCCGGTACGCGCGAGGGACGTCTGTTCGACCCGGCGGTCGGGGGCGGCGCGATCCTCGACGTGGGGTGCTACCCGCTGGCGCTCGCGATCGACCTCGCGGCCGCGGCGGGGCAGCCGATCGCGCCGGAGTACCGGGCGTTCGAGGCCGAGCTGGTGAGTGGCGTCGACGGCACGGCGTCCGCCGAGCTCGCGTTCGGCGACCTGACGGCCGGGATCGCGACATCGGTGATCGAGAACCTGTCCCACACCGGCGTGCTGCGATTCGCCGACGCCGAGGTCGTGCTGCCGAACGTCTGGGGCAGTCGCACCGAGAGCCCGTCGACGCTGATCGTGCGCCGCGGGACTGACGAGCGCATCGTCGAGCTGCCGGTGGTGCAGCCGATGGCCGTCGAGGCCGACGCGCTGTCGCTGGCGCTCGCCGAGGGACGGCTCGAGGTGCCCGAGATGCCGTGGGCCCACACGCGCGCCGCGGCTCGCGTGCTCACCGACTGGCGTGCGGCCGCCCTCGCCGGCTGACGCGGTAGGCCCGCGTCATTCCCAGGTGTGCACGGGCTCGTTCGTGTGCATCGCCTCGCGGTACTCGAGCAGGGTGGCGCGCAGCGCGTCGTAGCGATCCATGTCCGCCCGGCGACGCATGCGGTCCGTGAACCAACCGGCTCCGGTGACACCGGTGAGACACCGACCTTCGATGATGCCGAGCAGGCGATCGCGGACGGATGCCTCGACCCCCCACGCCTCGAGACCTCGATGCGCGAGCGGCAACAGGCGCCGCAGCACGAGCTCGGTCGCCGGCACCTGCCCGACGCCTGGCCAGTACTGCTGGGCGTCGATGCCGTCGCGGGCGGCGCTGTGGAAGTTCTCCTCGGCGGCGGTGAACGACAGCTGCGACCACAGCGGGCGGTCGTTCTCGGCGATCGCGCGTACGAGCCCGAAGTAGAACGCGGCGTTGGCCATGATGTCGGCGACCGTCGGCCCGGCGGCGAGCAGGCGGTTCTCGACGCGCAGGTGCGGCACAGCGTCGGCGACGTCGTAGATCGGGCGGTTCCACCGGTAGACCGTGCCGTTGTGCAGGCGCAGCTCCGCGAGCGCCGGGATGCCGCCGGCGTCGAGCACCGCCATCGGATCGTCGTCGTGGACGATCGGCAGGAGCGCCGGGAAGTACCGGACGTTCTCCTCGAAGAGGTCGAACACCGAGGTGATCCAGCGCTCGCCGAACCACACCCGCGGCCGCACGCCCTGCACCTTCAGCTCCTCGCTGCGGGTGTCGGTGGCCTGCTCGAACAGCGGGATCCGCGTCTCGCGCCACAGCTCCTTGCCCAGCAGATACGGCGAGTTCGCCGACATCGCGAGCTGCACGCCCGCGATCGCCTGCGAGGCGTTCCAGTACGCCGCGAACGAGTCCGGCGAGGTCTGGACGTGCAGCTGCGTGCTGGTGCAGGCCGCCTCGGGAAGGATCGAGTCCGCCGTCGTGAGCAGTCGCTCGGGCCCGTCGATCTTGATCAGGATGTCCTCGCCGCGCGCGGCGAGGATCTGCTCGCTGAGCAGCCGGTACCGCGGATTGGCGCTGATGCTGTCGGGCCGCAGGTGCCCCTCGCCGAGCGTCGGAAGGATGCCGATCATCACGAGGTGCGCGCCGACCGTCGACGACCGCTCTTCGGCGTGGTTGAGGCTGCGCCGCAGGCCCTCCTCGAAGGTCGTGAGGCCGCCTTCGCGCAGGCGCGCCGGCGGCACGTTGATCTCGATGTTGAACTGGCCGAGCTCGGTCTGGAACGCAGCATCCGCGATCGCTTCCAGAGCCTCCGCGTTGCGCAGCGCGGGGTCGCCGTCGTCGTCGACGAGATTCAGCTCGACCTCGAGACCCGTCAGCGGGTCATCGGTGTCGAAGTGCGCCTCGCGCAGCATGCGCGCGAACACGTCGAGGTTGCGCCGGACCTTCTCGCGATGGCGTGTGCGGTCGGCGCGGGTGAACTCCTGTGCCGGGACGTCCTCCCCCATGGCGGAACTCTAGCGAGCCCCGCGCGATTGCGCGCCTACGCGCCCCGGGGCGGAGCCGTCGAGCCGCGCACGTTCAGCGTGGGGTTGAGCACGACGCGGTGCACCGGGCGCATGGGGTCCTCGATGCGCCGTGCCAGCAGATCGACGGCCGCACGACCGACCGAGTTGCGGGGCGGGCTCACCGCGGTGAGCGCGGGCGTGAAGAGCTCGGCCACCTCGTCGTCGTAGGCGACGACCGACAGGTCGCCGGGCACCGAGATCCCCCGGTTCAGCGCCAGATCGACGAACGCCATCGCCTCCGGGTCGGAGTGCACCAGGATGGCCGTGACCGAGTTCGACAGCGCCGCGTCGAGCGTCGCGTCCACGACCGCCGAGAAGTCGGGACTCGTGCGCGGCGGCAGGCTCGTCTCGAAGTGGTCAGACGGGGTGAGGCCGAGCTCGAGGCAGGCGGCCTGCCAGCCGGCGGCGATCTTGCGCGACGTGGGCGAGTCCCGCGCGATGATGAGCCCGACGCGGCGGTGGCCGAGTGAGGCGAGGTGCCGGGCCGCGAGCACGGCGCCGAGAGCATGGTCGGTCGTGACGTTCTCGACCGGGCTGCCGTCCGGCAGCACCACCGCGTCCCGCTCCACCAGCACGTTGGGAACACCGCACTCGGCGAGCCACTGCACGACGTCCTGCGCGTGGGGCGTGTCGGTGTTCGGCGCGACGACGAGCCCGCGCACGCCCTCGGTGTGGACGAGCCGCTCGAGCACCGGGCGCTCGTCCTGCAGCTCGTACGACGCGCCGCGCAGCACCACGCGCAGACCGTGGCGCGTCGCCTCGGTCTCGGCGCCGCGCACGACGCTCGGCCAGTAGAAGCTGAGCGACGGCACGAGCATCGCGATCGACCCCGTCCGAGTGGAGGTGGGCTGATGCCCCGGCTCGACGTCGTCGAATCCCCCCGCGGGAGGCACAGCGCCGCCGTGGACGCGGACGAGCAGCCCCTCGCGCTCCATCTGGGCGAGGTCGCGGCGCAGAGTCACCGGGGCGACGCCGAGTTCGTCCATGAGCTGCGCGACCCGCACGGCGCCGTCGCGTTCGAGCGTGGCCATCACGTGCGCCCGCCGTTCCGCGGCCAGCAGCGCCGGAGTCTGGTCGGTCATCGGGCGTCCTCCGCGTTCGTCAGGTCCAGTTCTACCGTGACGGCGACCGACTCGGCCGTCGTCACGTCCAGATCGAGCCGGGTGAGTCGCGCGCCCCACACGCTCGACAGCACCGGGTCGTCGAGTTCGCGCACCACGAGAGAGGCCTCCACGCCCTCGGGCCACGAGATGCGCACGGGCGTCGCGCCGTCGAGCGGCGTGACGGTGACGGATGCCGCGTCCCGGCGCACATCGCCGGCCAGCAGCATCCGCACCTGGGTCTTCTCGTCCGTCCGGGGCGTTTCGACATGCTCGGCGGCCGAAGCCGGCCACGCGTCCTCGATCACGACGCGCCGCGTCTCGCGCTCGAGGCGCACCGTGCGCCGCCACGGCGCCGCGCCGGCGTACGCACCCGAAAGGTCGAGCGACATGGACGCGCCGTCCACGGACACCTCGACGCCGGAGGCCGCGAACTCGGCGCCGGGGCTCTGCTCGACACCGCCGATCACGGGCACGTTGTGCCACCCGCTCTGCATCGTCCAGATGTCGTAGCGGCCGGGCCCGAAGGTCTGCAGGGTGTACGTCGGCCGGCCTGCGTCGACGATGACGGGCACGCCGTCCGACGCGACGACGAACGAGCCGACGTCGTTGTGGTTGTGGTGCTCGCCGTTGTGCCCGCCCTTGACCGCGACCGTCAGGCCGCGCGCGGTCCCGCCGTGCTCCCGGGCCAGCAGCACCTCGGTCGAGGGCAGCCAGACGTCGCGGGGGAACGGCGGCGTGTCGCATGCCGCGCTCACCCAGACCGGATCCGTGATGCCGCGCAGCAGGCGCCCGAAACCCTCGTGCTCCGTGGCCGCGGGGGTGCCGGCGCAGCGATGCGACGCGGCGTGGGCGGCAGCACCGGAGTCTCCCGCGTTCCACGCGGCACGATGCAGGGCGTGCCAGGGCTGCGCGGCGGAGACACGCGCCTGTCCATCGGCGAGGTTCAGGTACCAGTCGCCGCCGAGATGCATGCGGTGCGGGAACGCGACGGTCTCGCGCAGCGCCGCGATGCCGGACGCGTCGAGCACTCCCCCGGTCGCGTGGCGCACGAGGTCGAGGGCTTCGAGGGCGCGGCATGCGCCGTTCCACCAGTACGCGTAGCCCTCGTCGATCGCGCCGTCGGCCGGCAGCGCCGAGACGTACCGGTCGATGCCTTCGATGGCCAGGGCGACGATGCGCGCCCGCTCGTCGGCTTCGGACGGGTCGTCGAGCAGCCGCAGCGCCGCGGTGATCACGTTGCCGTGGATCCACGGGTTCCAGTTGTGCACGTCGCCGTCGAGGCCGATCCAGTGCCAGTCGCGGCGATCGGTGAAGGGCTGGAACACGCGCACGCGCGCCTCGTGGCGGATGCGGGAACGGATGCCGGGGTACCGGGCCTCGAGCCGTGCGCCGAGGAGCTGGTCGACCCACGTGAGCAGAGCGACCGCTTCGCCCGCGCCGAGGTCGAGGTACGGGGCTGTCACCGTGGGAAGCACGGATCCGCGCTCCCGGAACGCATCGTCGTGGGCGGGCCAGCACCAGCTGCTCTGCTCGCAGATCAGCCAGACGCCGTCGAGCACCTCGGCCAGCCACCCGCGGCCGAGCTCGGGGTCGTCGGCGTGGTGCGCGGCGGCGATCGCCGCTCGGGCGAGGCGGAATTGGCGCTCGAAGACGACGGTCTCCCACCCGACGCGGTCGCCGTCGTCGTGGATGCGTGCCGCGGCGGTGGCGAGCGGGACGCCCCACGGACGGCCGAGGTCGTCGTGGGCGCGGGCGAGGACGTCAGCGATGGCGACGGGGTCGGCGCTGCCGTCGGGCCCCCAGACGGTGCGGTCGGCGGAGGTCGCGACCGGGAGCGCGCCCTCCGCGGGCGCGAGGAGGGAGGCGAGGGTCGCACCGAGATCGCCGTCTACGCCGGCCTGTCGGTGGTAGACGGCGGCCAGCTCGCCCTCGAAGGTCGCGGTCGAGGCATCCGTCGTCAAGGTTCCTCCTCGTTGATTCACCAGGGGCGGGGGATCCACCTCGCAGTGAGACTCGCTATGAGTTCAAAGCGATCATAAACGATCATAACGAATCTCAAACAACCTTGCAATGAACGAATTGGGTTGCTACAGTCCCAAACGTTCGCTTTCCGCTGATCAGATTCCAGCGGCGAGAAGAAGGCATCAAGGGAGATCCAGTGACGGTCCAGCAGCCCACCACGTCGGCGCACATCGCGACGGGCTTCGATTGGACACGTGACGAATGGCTCGCCTACGCCGATCGCCTTCTCGACACCGCCCGCACCCACGCCTCGCCGGGTGGTGGCCGCATCCACTTCCCGGGCGCCGAGGGCGGCTACGGCCACGCCGTCGATGGGCTCGAGGGTTTCGCCCGCACGTTCCTCCTCGCCGGCTTCCGCATCGCCGGGGCGCGGGGGGAGGGCACCGAGGACCTCGCCGACTTCTACCGTCGCGGGATCGTGACGGGCGTCGACCCCGAGGCCGAGGACCGCTGGGTCCGTCTCGACGAGCACGCTCAGGCCAAGGTCGAGGCAGCGTCGCTCGCACTCGTGCTCGACATGACGCGCCCGTGGATCTGGGACCGCCTCGACGAGGTCACCCGGCAGCGGGTCATCGACTACCTCGCGCCGGTCGTGGGCGATGCGACATACCCCAAGACGAACTGGCTCTGGTTCCGCGTCGTCGTGCAGACGTTCCTCCGCTCGGTCGGCGGGCCGTGGTCGGCCGACGACATCGCCGACGACCTCGCTCTGCACGATGTGCTCGTCCGGGACGACGGCTGGATCTCGGACGGCTTCGAGCGCTCCTACGACCATTACGTCGGCTGGGCCCTGCACACCTACCCCGTGCTGTGGTCGCGCATGCAGGGCGCTGAAGAGCTCGCCGGCGGCCGCACGCCCGGCGACATCGCGCGCCTCGACCGCTTCCTGCAGGACGCCGTGACCCTCGTCGGCGCCGACGGCTCGCCGCTCGTGCAGGGCCGCAGCCTCATCTACCGCTTCGCCGCTGCCGCCCCGTTCTGGGTCGGTGCGATCGCCGAGGTCCCGTCCGTGCCGCTCGGACAGCTGCGTCGTGCCGCGAACGCCGTCGTCGCGCACTTCGGCGAGGCCGGCGTTCCGGGGGAGGACGGCGTCCTCACCATGGGCTGGCACCACGAGTGGCGCGAGCTCGCCCAGTCGTACTCGGGTCCCGGCTCACCGTACTGGGCCGTCAAGGGCCTCCTCGGCATCGCCCTCCCCGCCGATCACCCCGTGTGGGCGGCGGACAGCGTGCCGCTGCCGATCGAGACGGGCGACGAGCTGCGCACCGTGCGTCCAGCCGGCTGGGTGATCTCGGGCACGCAGTCCGACGGCATCGTGCGCATCGTCAACCACGGCACCGACCACGCCGCCGACGGCAGCCTCGTCGGCGACTCGCCGCTGTACGCCCGCATCGGGTACGCCACCGCCGCGGGCCCACTCGCGAACCAGCGCGCGTTCGAGGAGCCCCTCGAGCAGTCCGTCGCCCTGGTGGACGCCGCCGGCCGCGCGACCCATCGCGCGGCGATGGACCTCATCGATGTGCGCGTGCAGGTCGGCGAGGGCGGCAGCGTCGGCATCGCCGCCTCCGTCTCGCGCGCCCACTGGATCGACCCCCGCCCGTCGGCCCAGCGCCACGGCTCCGGCATCGACGGCGACATCGAGATCGCCGGCCTCATCGAGGTGCACTCGCTCGTGCGCGGCCCGTGGGAGGTGCGGCTCGCCCGCGTCGACTCGCTGGAGCCCGGCGTCGACGCGGCGTCACTCCGCCTCCGCGTGGGTGGCTGGGCTCTGGCAGCCGCGTCCTTCGATGACGCGTCGACGGATGCTGCCGCCTCGGTACTCGCGAAGGGCCTGAGCAGCAGCATCCGTCCCCTTCTCGGCGACGGCGAGACGAGCGTCGCGACGCGCGAGGACGCCAGCCCGCTGGGGCCGGTCGCCGGCGTGCCGCTCGTGTCGTTCCCGGTCGAGCCGGGCACGTGGAGCGCGACGCTCGTGGAGCTCACCACCGAAGACCTCGCATCGTCCGCCGACGCGGCACACGTCGTCCTCGACGAGGACGGCGACCAGACCACCGCCACGGTCACCTGGCCGGACGGAACGGCGACCACGAGTCGCCTCGCACACCCCGGATCCCCCGCGAACCGGTAACCCGATGGGCCCGAGGACGGGTCCGCAATCACAAAGGAGTACCCCAGAATGAAGCGCTCATACGCTGCCGCGGCCGGCATCGCCGTGGTCGCAACGCTCGCTCTCGCCGGCTGCAGCGGCGGTGGCGACGACGCGGCCGCGCCCGAGGAGTCGTCGGGTCCGGTCACGCTCTCCCTCTCGGGCTGGAGCCTCGACACGACGCCGGAGTTCCAGGCGCTCGCCGACGCGTTCCACGAGGAGAACCCCGACATCACGGTCGAGCTCAAGGGCTACGACGCGGCGGAGTACAACACGCTGCTCACCGCCGACCTCGCCGCGGGCTCCGGCCCCGACATCATCACGCAGAAGGAGGTCAAGTTCGTCCCGACGTTCGTCGAGGGCGGCCAGCTCCTCGACGTGTCGGATGTCGAGCTGCCCGACGGCATCAGCGGTGCCAAGTCGTACGAGGTGGACGGCACGGCGTACGCGGTGCCCTACCGCAACGACTCGTGGGTCCTGTACTACAACAAGGCACTCTTCGACCAGGCCGGTGTCGACTACCCCGACGGCTCGTGGACGTGGGACGACTACAGCGACGCCGCGGCAGCGCTGACCGAGGGCATCGCCGCTGCCGGCGGTTCGGCCAAGGGCGCCTACCTGCACAACTGGCAGTCGACCGTCCAGGGCTTCGCGAACGCGCAGTCCGACGGCGACATCCTCAAGGGCGAGTACGACTACATGGAGCCGTTCTACGACAACGTGCTCGCACTGCAGTCGGCAGGCGACCAGGTGGACTTCAACACCGCCAAGGCGAACCAGCTCACCTACCAGGGCGAGTTCGGCAAGCAGAACGCCGCGATGCTCCAGATGGGCACGTGGTTCGTCGCGACGCTGATCGCGCAGCAGGCCTCGGGCGATGCCGATGACTTCGAGTGGGGCATCGCGCCGATCCCGCAGGTCGACTCCTCGACCGCCGGCCTCGACAACACCCCGGTGACCTTCGGCGACCCGACCGGCTTCGGCATCAACGCCGGCATCGACGAGTCGAAGGTGGCCGCGGCCAAGAAGTTCCTCGCCTTCGCCGCCGGTGAAGAGGGCGCCCAGGTGCTCGCGAACATCGGCATCACCCCGGCGCTGCTGACCGACCCGGTCGTCGAGACCTACTTCTCGGTCGACGGTGCTCCCACCGACGACCTGTCGAAGTTCGCGTACTCGACGCACGAGGTGCACCCCGAGAACCCGACGTCGAGCAAGACGGCGGCGATCCAGGGCATCCTCGGCGACATGCACACCGCGATCATGTCGGGCTCCAAGAGCGTCTCGGACGCCATCAAGGAGGCCCAGGACCGCGTGGCCAGCGAGGTCGGCACCGACTGATCCCCCCGGGCCCTCCGGGGCCCGTCCCGGTGGCCGGTCCGCACCCTGCGGCGGACCGGCCACCGCCCCCCGACTTCACCACCCCACTGGAGGTCCGCCATGGCGACCATCACCGCCACAGAGGCCGGCACCGCGCCGCCGCCCGTGCGCCGCCGGCGCTCGAAGCTGCGGCTGCGCAACACCCTCATCGGGTGGAGCTTCATCCTTCCGAACTTCATCGGCTTCGGGCTGCTCACGCTCATCCCGATCGTCGTGCTGTTCTACATGTCGTTCACCAACTGGAACGTCTTCGGCAAGGCCGACTGGGTCGGCCTCGCCAACTTCACGCGCCTCATCGGCGACGGCAGCTTCCGCATCTCGGTGCTCAACACCCTGTACTACTCGGTGCTGCACATCCCGCTGACGATCGTCGTCTCGCTCGGTCTCGCGCTGCTGCTGAACAACAAGCTCCGCGGCGTCGCGTTCTTCCGCACCGCCGCGTTCTTCCCGTACATCACCTCGATCGTCGCGATCGCGGTCGTGTGGAACCTGCTCTTCAGCCCCGAGTACGGGCCGATCAACGAGTTCCTCCGCTTCATCGGCATCCAGAACCCGCCCGGATGGCTCACCTCGCCCGAGTGGGCCATGCCCGCCGTCGTCATCGTCGGCACGTGGCGTGACATGGGCTACTACATGATCCTCTTCCTCGCGGGCCTGCAGACCGTCCCGCGCGAACTGCACGAGGCCGCCCGCGTCGACGGCGCGAACGTGTGGCAGCGGTTCGTCAACGTGACGCTGCCGTGCCTGCGTCCCACCATGTTCTTCGTCACCGTGATGCTGACGATCAACTCGTTCAAGATCTTCGACCTGATCCTCGTCATGACCGACGGCGGGCCGGGTCAGTCCACCCTCGTGATGTCGCAGTTCATCTACCGCAAGGGCTTCGAAGAGAGCCAGTTCGGCTACGCGTCGGCCGCTGCCGTGGCGCTGTTCTTCATGTGCATCATCGTCACGATCGTGCAGTTCCTCTGGAACAAGAAGCGGAGCAGCTGATGGCCGAGCAGATCGAGAAGGATGCCGAGCTCCTGGTCTCCGACTTCACCGCCCCTGCGGGCGCGCGTCGCGGACTCCGCAAGCTCGCCGAAGAGACCCCGGAGCCGCAGCCCCAGGTCGCTTACACCGAGAAGATGACCCCCGGCCGTCGCATCGCCCGCATCGCGATGTACGTCGGACTCGTCATCTTCGCCATCGGACTCCTGACGCCGTTCGTGTGGATGGTGCTGAGCTCCTTCAAGTCCGCCAACGAGGTCTTCTCGGTGCCGGTGCAGTGGCTCCCCGAGACATGGGTGTGGCAGAACTACATCGACATCTGGACCGAGTCGAACATGCTCGTCTGGATCCGCAACACGCTGTTCCTGGCCGTGGTCGTCACGTTCCTGCAGGTGCTGACCGGCTCGTTCGCCGCCTACGGCTTCGCGCGCATGAGGTTCCGCGGCCGCGACGTGCTGTTCCTGCTGTACGTCGGCACGATCGCCGTCCCGTGGCAGTCGTACATGATCCCGCAGTTCATCCTGCTGTCGAATTTCAAGGTGTCGAACACGCTGTGGTCGATCATCCTGCTGCAGGCGTTCGGCGCGTTCGGCGTGTTCCTGATGAAGCAGTTCTACGAGACGATCCCCGAGGAGCTGTCCGAGGCGGCGCGTCTGGACGGCCTCAGCGAGTACGCGATCTGGCGCAAGATCATGCTCCCGCTGTCGATCCCGGCGCTCGCCTCGCTGACGCTGCTCACGTTCGTCAACACCTGGAACGACTACCTCGGGCCGCTCATCTACCTGCGCAACCCCGACCTCTGGACGATCCAGCTCGGCCTCAAGGGCTTCGTCTCGAACCTCTTCGACACGAACTATGCGCTGCTGTTCGCGGGCCTGACCATCTCGGTCATCCCGATCGCGATCATCTTCCTGCTCGGCCAGAAGTACTTCGTCGAGGGCATCGCGACGAGCGGTCTGAAGGGCTGAGGCCGTGAAGAAGCTCAACGGGTTGGTGTCCCACGAGACGTGGGCGTCCCTCATCGGGATGATCTACCTCGGCCTCATCGTGAACCTGCTGCTGGTGGTCTCGTCGCTGCCGCTCGTGGTGCTGCTGGTCACGACCGACCCGCTGTACTCGTGGCCGCTGCTCGCGATCGCCGCGCCGCTCGCCGCCCCCGGCCTCGCCGCCGCGTTCCGCGCGTTCCGCGAGCACGGGGAGGGCGGGCTGGGGCCGATCCGCGCGTTCGTCGCGGGGCTGCGCGCCACGTGGCGTCGCGCGCTTCTGATCGGCGCCGCGGTCGCGGCGGTCGTCGTGGTGCTGCTCGTGGACGTGCGGATGCTGGCGAGCACGGCCGTCGCCGTGTTCACCGTGCCGCTCCTCGGCGTGCTGGCGCTGCTCGCAGTCGGGGTGGGGCTGGTCGCCCTGGTCGCGATCGCCGAGGTGCCGACCGCACGGCTCCGCGACGTCGTGCGTGCCGGCCTCTACCTGAGCCTGCGCCGCTGGTACCTCACGGCCGCGTCGCTGGCCGCCCTGGCGGCCCAGGTCGCCGTGTTCGCCACCGCGCCCGCCCTCGGGCTCGGCCTCACGGCCTCCGCCGCCCTCTTCTTCGCGTGGACCAACTCACGCTTCACACTCCGCCCCGTGCTCGATCTCGACGAGAAGGCAGCCGCGCAGGCCTGAGCCCGCGGCATCCGTTCTCTGCATATACCTCAGAAGGAATCTCTCCATGACGTCCACCTCGCCCGCCGCGGGCACCACCGAGACCACGACCGACGCGGCGATCGCCGCCGCGCTGTCGACGATCCGGCGCAACATCGCGAAGTTCGGGGGGTCGTACCCCGACGACACGACGGTGGACGACCGCTACGAGCTGCGTCCGGCCGAGGGGGGCATCCCGCTCGGCGGCAACCGCGGCTGGACCACGAGCTTCCGCACCGGTCTGCTGTGGCTCGCGTGGGAGCTCACGGGCGAAGAGGATTACCGCGACGCCGCGCGGGTCGACGCGGCCGACTTCGAGCGTCGCGTGAGCGCCGAGGAGGACCTCGACACCCACGACCTCGGCTTCCTCTACACGCTCTCGACGGTCGCCGCCTGGCGCCTCGTCGGCGACCCGAGGGCCCGTGACGCCTCGCTGCTCGCCGCCGACCACCTGATGCGCCGGTTCCTCGAGCCCGCGGGCATCATCCAGGCGTGGGGCGACCTCTCCGACCCCGCCCAGCGCGGACGCACCATCATCGACAGCCTCATGAATATGCCGCTGCTGACATGGGCCCACGAGCAGACCGGCGAGGAGCGCTTCGCCGATGCCGTCGTGCGCCACACCGCGCAGCTGCGCGAGCACATCCTCCGCGAGGACGACTCCACGTTCCACACCTTCTACTGGGACGCCGAGACTGGCGAGGCGCTCCGCGGCGGCACCGAGCAGGGCGCGGCCGACGAGTCGTGCTGGGCCCGGGGTCAGGCGTGGGGCATCTACGGCTTCGCGATGAACTACGCGGTCACCCGCGACGAGCGCCTGCTCGAGGCATCCCGTCGCTGCACGGAGTACTTCCTGCGCCACCTGCCTGCCGACGAGGTGCCGTTCTGGGATCTCGTCTACACCGACGGCAGCGACGCGCCGCGCGACAGCTCCGCCGCCGCGATCGCGGTGTGCGGCCTGCTCGAGCTCGCGAAGGTCGAGACGGATGCTGAGCGCGCCGCCGAGTGGACCGCCCGGGCGCACTCGATCCTGGCGTCGCTCATCGCGAACTACACGCCGGTGAACGCCGAGGACTCCGACGCGCTGATCCTGCACTCGGTCTACGACCTGCCGAAGGGCAACGGCGTCGACGAGGGGACGCTCTGGGGCGACTACTTCTACCTCGAGGCCCTGATGCGCGTCGCGCGTCCGGAGTGGAGGAAGTACTGGTGAGGCTCGTCACGTACGCGACACCTGCGGGCGCGCGGCCGGCCGCGGTCGTCGCGGGCGATCGGCTGCTCGACCTCGGCGGGATCGCGGGTTCGCTGACGGAGCTGCTCTCGTCGGACGCGGCTCTGGACGCGGCGCGGGCAGCGGTCGCGTCGGCGGATGCGGATTCCCTTCTGGTGGTCGATGCGGCGGACGTTCTCGCCCCCGTCGTGCCGGGCAAGATCCTCTGCCTCGGCTACAACTACCGTGGACACGTGCCGGACGGCGTCGACCCGACCGCGAACGACCCCGAGTATCCGGACGTGTTCGTCAAGACGTCGAACACGCTCGCCGGTCCGAACGACGCCGTCGTGATCCCGCCGGGTGCGACCGACGTCGACTACGAGGGCGAGGTGGCCGTGGTGATCGGACGGCGCGCGCAGCGCGTGTCGCTCGAGGATGCCCTCGACCACGTCGGCGGGTACACGATCCTCAACGACGTGTCGGACCGAGCGTGGCAGCGCCGGCAGAGCCAGTGGGCACTGGGCAAGTGCTCCGACGGCTTCGCGCCGCTCGGCCCGTGGGTCGTCACGCCCGACGAGGCGCCGGACCCCCAAGACCTCCTCGTCGAGGTCGTGCGCGACGGGGTCGTGACCGTGTCGCAGTCGACGTCGACCACGATCTTCAGCGTGGCGTACGTCATCCATCACATCAGCCAGGTGCTGACCCTCGAGCCGGGCGACATCGTCTCGACGGGCACGCCGCAGAAGCTGCCCGCCGCCCAGGACGCACACCGCCCGCTCGCCGACGGCGACGAGGTCACCGTGCGCATCGCGGGGCTCGGAGAGCTCACTACCCGTTTCGTCGCAAGCCAGGAGTCCGCCGCATGATCCTCGATTCGTTCCGCCTCGACGGCAAGGTCGCGCTCGTCACCGGGTCGAGCCGCGGCCTCGGCCAGGGCGCGGCCGTCGCACTCGCCGAGGCCGGCGCCGACGTGGCGCTGCTCGACCGCGGCGACGCGTCGGCCACCGCCGCGCTCATCGAAGCCACCGGTCGCCGCGTCCACCGCGTGCAGCGCGACCTCGTGTCGGCCACGCCCGACGAACTCTCGGCGGCCGTCGACGAGGTGATCGCCGAGCTCGGCGGCCTCGACATCCTCGTGAACAACGCGGGTACCATCCGCCGCGCGCCGGCTGCCGAGTACCCGCTCGGCGACTGGGACGACGTGCTCGCCGTCAACCTCGACGCGGTCTTCCACCTGTCGCAGGCCGCGGGGCGCCACATGCTCGCGAACGGTGGTGGGCGCATCATCAACGTCGCGTCGATGCTGTCGTTCCAGGGAGGCATTCTCGTTCCGGCATACACCGCCTCCAAGCACGCCGTCGCCGGGCTCACCAAGGCGCTCGCGAACGAGTGGGCGGCTGCGCGTGTCACCGTCAACGCCGTCGCCCCCGGTTACATGGCGACCGACAACACCGCGCCGCTGCGTGCCGACGAGGACCGCGCCGCATCGATCCTGTCGCGCATCCCGGCAGGACGCTGGGGCGAGGCATCCGATCTGCAAGGCGTGTTCGTGTTCCTCGCCTCGGACGCCGCCGCCTACGTGACCGGCGCCGTCATCCCCGTCGACGGCGGCTGGCTCGTCCGCTGAACCCACGCACCCGAGAAATCCACGCAGAACCAGGAGAGAACACGTGACCGAGACGCACATCCCGCAGCGCTACGCGACCAACCCCGCCCAGATCCCGGGCATGACGACGCAGGACCTGCGCGACACGTACCTCATCCCCGATGTCTTCGTGCCGGGCGAGATCCGCCTCACCTACACGCACCACGACCGCATCGTGCTCGGCGGCGCCGTGCCCGCGGGTGCGGTGCTCGAGCTCGGCGGATACCCCGAGATCCGCAGCGACTACTTCCTCGAGCACCGCGAGGTCGGCATCATCAACGTCGGCGGCACGGGCACGGTCACTGCCGACGGCGAGGTCTACACGCTCGTCAAGGGCGCCTGCCTGTACCTCGGCCGCGGCATCAAAGAGGTGTCGTTCGCCGACGCCTCCGGTGAGACGGGGGCGCAGTTCTACCTCTTCTCGGCTCCGGCGCACACGGCATACCCGTCGGCTCTGGTGTCGCCCGGCGAGGGCACCGTGCGCGAGCTCGGCGACCAGCTCACCTCGAACCGACGCACGCTCAATCAGTACATCCACGAGAACGGCGTGAAGAGCTGCCAGATCGTGATGGGCGTCACCGAGCTGCACCCGGGCTCGATGTGGAACACCATGCCGGCGCACACCCACGACCGCCGCACCGAGTGCTACCTGTACTTCGACCTGCCCGAGGACGCCCGCGTCATCCACCTCATGGGCGAGCGCGAAGAGACCCGCCACCTCGTGATCGCCGACCGCCAGGCGGTCATCTCTCCCTCGTGGTCGCTGCACTCCGGCGTCGGCACGTCCTCCTACACGTTCATCTGGGCGATGGCCGGCGAGAACCAGGCGTTCGACGATATGGACGCCGCCCCTGTGACCGATCTGCGATGACGCGGCTCGACGCCGCCGGCACTGCGCCGGCGGCCGCGGGGGTCCGGATCTCCGAGTTTCGCGCGGTCCCGCAGGGGAGGGCGACGGATGCTGCAGCCTGACTACGCTGGCGGGGTGCCCCGGACTCTGCTCGCGATCGGCGAGACCATGGCGATGGTGACGCCCGTCGTCGCGACTCCCGTCGCCGACGCGGACGCGTTCCTGCTCGACGCCGGGGGAGCGGAGTCGAACGTCGCCGCGCACGTGGCCGCGCTCGGACACCGTGCCGTCTGGTTCAGCCGGCTCGGCGAGGACGCTCTCGGCCATCGCATCGCTCGCCAGCTCTCGGCGCGGGGCGTGGATGTCTCGCGCGTCGTGTTCGACGACGGGCACCCGACCGGGCTGTACGTGAAGGATCCCGGCAACGGGGTGCTCTACTACCGGCGGGGCTCCGCTGCGGCGCACCTGTCGGATTCCGACGCGGACGACGTGTCGTTCGACGGTGTCGACCTGCTGCACGTCTCGGGCATCACGGCCGCGATCTCGGCGTCCGCCGCCGCGTTCCTCTCGCGTGTGATCGCTCGCGCCCGGGAGCACGGCGTGCCGGTGTCGTTCGATGTGAACCACCGCGCGCCGCTGTGGGATGCGGCGACCGCCGCACCCGCGCTGCTCGAGCTCGCCCGCAGCGCCGACATCGTGCTCGTGGGCCGCGACGAGGCCGAAACGCTCTGGTCCACCCCGACCGCGGCCGATGTGCGTGCCCTCCTGCCGGACGTGGCCGAACTCATCGTCAAGGACGGCGACATCGGCGCGACCGCGTTCGTCGGGGACGACGAGGTGTTCGAACCCGCGCTCGTCGTCGAGGTCGTCGAACCGGTCGGCGCCGGCGACGCCTTCGCCGGCGGGTACCTGGCGGGCCTGCTCTCGGGCGACTCGGTATCGGACCGCCTGCGGGCCGGCCACGCCCGCGCCGCCCGCACCCTCCAGACCACCACCGACTCGATCGACGAGCCCGCCGCCCCGGCTCCCGCCGCCGACCCGGCTCCGTCCGCCGACCCGGCTCCGGCTGCCGCTCCGGCTCCCGCCGCCCCGGGTCCGGCTCCGGCTGCCGCTCCGGCTCCCGCCGCCGGCATCCCTACCCCGACATGACGGGTTCGGGGCGCGTCCCGCACGTTCGGGGCGCACGCCGCACGCCCCGAGCGCACGCGGTGCGCCCCGAACCCGCAACGATGACCCAACCCGGCACCCGAAGGACCCGCGAATGACCTCCCAGCCCACCTCATCGAGCGCGACGGATGCTGCCGCCCAGGCCGCCTGGTTCGACGACGCGTTCGCCGGGGCCCCGCTCATGGCGATCCTCCGCGGCATGGGCGTCGAGCGCTCGGTGCGCCTCTCCGAGACCGCATGGGACCTCGGGATCGATTCGGTCGAGGTGCCGCTGCAGACCGACGAGGACGAGCGCGCCCTGCGTGCCGTCGTGGAGGCCGCGAAGGCCCGCGGCAAGAGCGTCGGCGCCGGCACCATCATCACGCCCGAGCAGGTGACGCGGGCCGCCGACGCCGGCGCGGTGTATCTGGTCTCGCCGGGACTCGACCCGGTCGTCGTCCGGGCGGCGCAGGATGCCGGCATCCCGATCCTCCCCGGTGTCGCCACCCCCAGCGAGGTCCAGCTCGCCGTCTCGCTCGGGCTGACGTGGCTCAAGGCGTTCCCCGCGACGTGGCTCGGCAGCGGTTGGTTCCGGCACATCCGCGGACCGTTCCCGCAGGTGAAGTTCGTCGCGACGGGCGGGCTCGATGCCTCGAACGTCGAGGAGTTCCTCGCCGCCGGTGTGCGCGTCGCCGCCGTCGGCTCGGCCCTCGAGGACTCGTCCCAGCTCGAGCGCCTCGCCGCGGTGCTTCACGCCCGCACGGCTGCGCGATGACCGCCCGCGCGCGCTCGTTCGCGATCGGCGAGACCGACTTCCTCCTCGACGGAGAACCCTTCCGGGTGCTCGCCGGGGCGCTGCATTATTTCCGGGTGCACCCGGGGCAGTGGGCCGACCGCATCCGCAAGGCGAAGCAGATGGGGCTCAACACCATCGAGACGTACGTCGCGTGGAACGCCCACGAGCCGGTGCGCGGCGAGTGGGACGCGACCGGCTGGAACGACCTCGGCCGGTTCCTCGAGCTCGTCGCGGAGGAAGGAATGCACGCGATCGTGCGTCCCGGCCCCTACATCTGCGCCGAATGGCACAACGGCGGACTCCCCGTCTGGCTGACGGCGCTCGAGGGCGTCGGCCTTCGCCGTTCTGAGCCTCGCTTCCTCGAAGAGGTGACCGCGTACCTCGAGCGCGTGTACGAGATCGTCGCTGCGCACCAGATCGACCGCGGCGGACCCGTCATCCTGGTGCAGATCGAGAACGAGTACGGCGCGTACGGAAACGACACCGCCTACCTCGAGCACCTCGTGCGGGTGACGAAGGATGCCGGCATCACCGTCCCGCTCACCACGATCGACCAGCCGACGGACCAGATGCTCCGCGACGGCAGTGTCGCGGGAGTGCACCTCACGGGTTCGTTCGGTTCGCGCGCGGTTGAGCGCCTCGAGACTCTCCGCCGTCACCAGCCCACCGGACCGCTCATGTGCGCCGAGTTCTGGGACGGCTGGTTCGACTGGTGGGGCAACACCCACCACACCACCCCGGCGGCGGCGTCGGCCGCCGAGCTCGACGCGCTGCTGGCGTCGGGCGCGTCCGTGAACTTCTACATGTTCCACGGCGGCACCAACTTCGGGCTGACGAACGGTGCGAACGACAAGGGCCGCTACCTGCCGATCCTGACGTCGTACGACTACGACGCCCCGCTCGACGAGCGCGGCGATCCGACGGAGAAGTACTTCGCGTTCCGTGATGTCATCGCGAAGTACGCGCCGGTGCCTGACGAGGTGCCCGCGGTCAGCGGGCCGGCCCCGGCGTTCGAGGTCGCTCTGGAGCCGGTCGTGGCCGAGGCGGCAGCATCCGGTTCCCGTCATGAGCTGCCGCCGACGTTCGAGCAGCTCGAACACCTGAGCGCGCTCGTCGCGTACGAGGCCGACCTGGACGGCACCGGGGGAGTGCTGCGCTTCGGCGAGGTGCGCGACCACGCGTGGGTCTCGGTCGACGGTGTGTCCGTCGGTACGCTGTCGCGCACTCGTCACGAGGATGCGCTCGTCGTTCCGGCGGGCCGGAGCGTGCGCGTGCTCGTGGAGGAGCAGGGCCGCGTCAACTATGACGTGCGCCTCGGCGAGCCCAAGGGTCTCCTCGGTCCGGTGACGCTGGCGGGTGAGCCCCTCACCGGGTGGACCGCGACGCCCATCGACGTCGCCGCCCTCGGTGCTTCGGCGGTGGATGCTGCGACCGGCGCGTCCGCGGAGGCCGGTGTCGCCCCGTTCGTGCTGCGGGGCTCGTTCACGCTCGACGATCCCGCCGACCTCTTCCTCGACACTCACGGCTGGGGCAAGGGCTTCGCGCTCGTCAACGGCTTCCTACTCGGCCGCTACTGGTCGAGCGGCCCGCAGCGCACGTTGTACGTCCCGGTTGCCGCGCTGAACGCGGGGGAGAACGTCGTCGTCGTGGTCGAGCTGGATCGTGTCGCCGACGCGATCGCGCGATTCGTCGCCGGGCCCGACCTCGGGCCGCTCGAGGAGTAGCCGGGGACGCAGTCGGCCGGTGCGCCGCGATAGGTTTGCCGCATGCGCGGCTACCTGCGCCCGTCGCCGCGGGCCCGGGTGTTCGTCGACGCATTGGGTGCACCGATCGCCTACGGCGAGCGGTGGGGCGGCGAGTCGCCACCCCAAGACACGTACTCGGTGACGAGCAATCTCGAGCGGTTCGCGCCCCTGCACGACGTCGCGGATGCTCTAATCACGTGGCTGGAGCAGTCGTTCGACGTCACCGTCGAGGATTCCCCGGAGGCCGCAGCCGATCTCGCGCGGGTGCCTGCTGATGCTGTGCGAGCCGTGCGGGTGCGACCGGCCGACGACGCTGCGTCGCCGTTGACCTTCGTCTTCACGTCGTTCCCCGGCATCCATCTGCACGCCGGCTTCCTCGTCGACGCGTACTTTCCGGTGTGCGGCTGCGACGCGTGCGACGAGACATGGGAGAGCACTGCGGACGAGATGGAGCAGACCGTGTTCTCCGTGGTCGAGGGCGGTCTGTCGGAGCGGTTCACCGAAGGCGCCGAGTTGCCGGTGTCGTTCCGCCTGCAGCGCGGGGACGGTTGGCGCGGCGGCACGAGCCGTGCGCAGGACCACCCCGCTGAGCGCCTGGCCGCGGCGAACTCGGCGCTCGTGGCCGGCCGCACATGGGTGCCGTGGCAGCCGCGGTAGCGGGCGCCGTCCATCGGAGCAGCTGCGTGGGTCGTCGACGGGGCTGTGGACCTGGGAGCAGAAGACCGCTGGTTTACTGGGCGGATGCCCCTCGCTGACGCCCGGGTCGCCCTGTGCGGGCCCGCCTCGTGGAACCACCTCATCCTCCTCGACCGACTTCCCGAGCCGGTGCCGCACATGCAGTTCGCGCTCGGCGACCTGCATACGCTCGGTGGGACGTCGGCCGGCAAGGCGCTGCACCTCGCCGATCGCGGCGTCGACGTCACGCTCCACGCGCTGCTGGGCACCGACGACGACGGCCGGCACGTCTCCGCCGCGCTCGACGCGGCGGGCGTGCAGGTCGCCGCCTATCCCTCGCAGCGCACCGAGCGGCACGCGAACCTGATGACCGCGGCGGGGGAGCGCGTGAGCCTCTACCTCGCGACGCCGTCGGCCGCATCCGACGAGGAGATCGGCCGTATCGAGGCCGCCCTTGCCGGCGCGGACATCGCGGTGGTCGATCTCAGCGGGGTCGGCGCGACGATCGTGGACCGCCGCCTCGCCGGCGCCGCGGGCGCCCCGATCTGGACCGACCTCCACGACTACGACGGGGCTGCGGAGTTCCACGAACCGTTCCTCCGCTCCGCCGACGTGGTCTTCATGAACGACGACGCGACCGACGATCCGTGGGCGTTGATGCAGAGCTGCCTCGACCGTGGACCGCGGCTTGCCGTCTGCACGCTCGGCGCGCGCGGAGCCATCGCCCTCGCAGCTTCAGGGGAGCGCGCGACCGTCGATGCGGTGCCGGTCGACGTCGTGGACACGAACGGTGCGGGCGACGCGTTCTTCGCCGGATTCCTCGCCGCGTCGCTCTCGGATGCGGATCTGGACGGATGCCTCGCCGCCGGTGCCCGACAGGCGGTCGTGGCGCTCTCGTCCGAGCATCTGCACCCAGCGGTCGTCGGCGGCGAAGCACTCACCAGCGCGATTCGGTGACACGGGCCGGAGTCGCCGACGCGTCGTAGACCCGCACCCACGCCGGCCGCACGACGACGACGGCGAAGTCAGGGTCGAGCGCGCGTGATCCCGGGAACTGCTCGTTGTAGGCGCCGCCGTACTCCTCGCGGAGCGTGCCGCGCACGATCGTGCCGAAGCCGTCGATCTGCGCCGACACCGCGCCGTCCGTCCCGATGACGACCGCGATGCGGTGGTCGTGGCGCAGGTTCTCGGCCTTGCGCGAGCCGACGAGCGTGTCGAACACGAGAGTGCCGTCATCGAGTGCGGCGATTCCGACGAGCGCCGCCTCGGGCGCCCCCGACGGCGACACGGTCGCGACGACGCCCTGCGCTTCGGCACGCACGAAGGCCACGAATGCCGGAACGTCACTGGGATCGAACGCCATCCGCTCACAGTACGGCAGGCAATCGCTGCCGCGCATCGACTCGCAGAACAGCGGATGCCGCGCCGCGACCTCCGTTCAGAAGCTCGTGTTGACGGCCAGGATCGCGTGCTTCTCCGCGTCGGTGAGATCGGACAGGACGAGCACTTCCTGAAGCACCGGAGACTTGAGAGCCAGGTAGGTCTCGATGTCCATGCCAGGATCGCGTGCGAGCTCGATCTTGACCGCCCCGTACCGATCGCGGAGGTCGTCCCGATCGCGGAGCTCCGGAGAGCCAAGCTCGCACGCCCCCTTATCATGCCGCCTCGAATCGCCGGGGCGACTTCGAGCGCAGCTCGACGGGCTGGCCGATCTCACCCGTGGCGGGGTCGGGCGGTGGATGGAGCCAGTACGTGTCGGCGTCGGTGAGGGCATCTCGCGTCCGCGTGATGCGCCACCGCTGGTTGTGAAGGCGCAGATGGCAGTTGCGGCAGAGCGCGATCCCATCGTCGACATCGGTGCGCCCGTGATGCTCCCACCAGTGATCGATGTGGTGATACTCGCACTGCGAGATCGGCGCGCCGCAGGACGGCCACATGCAGCCGCCGTCGCGGGCGGCGATGGCGATGCGCTGCTTTCTCGTGAACAGGCGAAGCTCACGCCCGACGTCGAGCGGGCGCCCATCCGGCCCCCACATCAGCGGGATCACGCCGGACTCGCACATGCGCGCCTCGATGACGCCCCCGGGCAGAGCGTGTCCGCCGTCTTCCATGTGCCCGACGCCGGTGACGTGCATCTCGCCGCGTTCACCGCCGCCCGCCACCGCGCCCGCCTCGATGACGATACGCACTCCCGGCTGCCGGTCGCCGAATGCCTGCTGGGGGTCGGCGTTCGCGCCTGTGCGCAGCACGGCGATGATCGTGTCGTACTGCAGCTGCTCGTTCGACCGGCTGTCTGCCTCGGCCGCGCGCGTCTTCTCGATGGCGTCGGTGCCGACGAAGCGCGGCCCGCGACGTGGCCGCAGTGCGGCTTGCAGGAGGGCATCCACCCAGGCGCCCGCCTCGTCGTCGAAGAGGATGTGCGCGTGCCGCTGACCGTCGTGGTCGATCCAGGTGCGGAAGGACCGGGCGTCGAAGCGCTCTTCGAAACGGAGCGTGACGCCGACCGGATCGAGCCGATCTCGCGCGATGCGCGCCTGGCTGCGGAGCTCTTCCACGGGCAGCCCGCTCGCTTCTTCGAGCAGCATGTTCACGGCGCGAGCCCACGCCTGCGGGAGGAAGTCGGGCGCCAGCTCCGGGTAGCGGTCGACGGGCGGTTCTCCGAGACCGGAGCGGATCGCCTGGAACTGCGCCTGCGTCAGACGTCCCGACGCGAGTGCATCTCGAAGCGCGCCCAGCCACTCCTGGACCACCGGTGCCGCCGGAACGCTTGCGCTGGAGACATCGGCTGCCGGCGGCTCCGCCGGTGCGAGTTCCCTGCCCGCGTCCACAGCCCGCGCGACGTCTGCTCTCCCGAGCCCCGTGAGGTGCTGCACGAGCGCCGTGCCGGTGCGCAGACCCTTTCGCTGCGCGAGCCCGTCGTAGCCGAGCTCGCGTGACGAGCGGCGCGACACCTCCGCCGACGCTCCTGCGACGATCAGCTCGAGCGCCTTCCGCGCCTCCGTCGCGTCGGCGAGCAGTGCCAGGAGATCGTCGTCGGCGAGCCCTCCCACTTCGGCACCGCCGTCGCCGAGCCGCGAGGCGACCCGAGCGGCAGCATCCGTCAACCGCATCGCGGGGGAGGGGGCGGCCGAGAAGTTCATAGAACAAATATACGAATGACCTCCGACATCCGTCGGCGCTGCCGGTGATCTCCGGACGCCGAGGAACACAGTTCGAAGCGGCGCGCAGATCCGCCCGCGTCAGCCCACGATCCGCCGGAACAGCTCGTCCGCCTGCTCTCGCACCTTGCGCTGATCCCGCACCGGCGCCACGCCCTCGAGCGCCTCCGCGTGTTCCAGTTCTTGCGCGGCGAAGCGCGCGAGCACCGCGGGTGCCTCTCCAGAGCCCAGTTCGCGCGTCACCGACTTGAGGGCGATGAGGTCGGCGGCGGCATCCCGGATCTCATCCGACACCGTGGTCTCGGATAGCAGCGTCGGCAGATCCATCGGCGGCACGGGGTCACCCGGGTGGTCGGCGAGCCACCGCAGCGCGGCGGCCGGGCGCAGCACGTAGAAGAACCGCTTCAGGGTCTGCGTTCCCGTCTGCTGGCGCCGCGCCACATGGAGGTAGTGGCGGGAGATCGCACCGCGCTCCACGACGGCGGCCGCGTACGCCAGCAGCTCGTCGCGGAACGCGGTGTCGCCGCCGTAGACGATGGGCGAGCGCAGCCACTCGATCGGCGTGGCGTTGCCCCGCGCCATCAGCGTGAGCGCCTTGGCCAGGTCCCAGCCGTTGACGTCGAAGACCTTGTCCAGCGGCGTCTCGATCACGTCGCGTGCGGGCCACAGCGTGAGGTAGCGCTCGCGTCGCCCCACGAACAGGAACCGGCAGTCGTAGTCGCTGTCGGGCGAGGGGAACCCCCACGCCCGGCTGCCGCTCTCGATGGCCCACGGGATCCGCACGCCGTGCTCCGCCGCGACGGATTCCAGGCGCCGGTCGATCTCGCTGACGACCACCGCGTCGAGACTGTCGGGGATCGCGCGCATCGCTCGACCCTACTCGCGGAGCACCTCGATCGTCACGGATGCTGCGGGCCGCGGCATCCGGATATCCACACGCCCGGCATGCGCGCTGCCGCTTCACCGTCGCCGGCTGCGACCGGGCCTCCTCTCGCCGGTACGGCGCGGTGCGGCCTACCGCAGTGTGGCGGCGGGCTCCGGCCGGTGCACGCCGCGGGGCCGGTAGCCGAGCGCATCGGAGACTCCGGCGAGGTCGGCGAGGTACCAGAGGATCGCGAGCCACATCTCGGTGCCCTGCAGTCCCGGCTCGGTCTCGATGAGACCGCGCGCCGCGGGGCTCGGCTCGCGGAACGAGAACCCGGCGCCGGGCACCCACGTCGCCAGGGCGTCGGAGAGCAGGCGCGCGGCCAGCTCTCGCACCTCGTCGTCGCGGTAGCCGGTGCCGCGCGCGAGCCACAGCGGGTGCGCGACGTCGAGCACGTTGCACGCGTTGCGGGCGCCCGGTGCGAACCACCGCGGGTCGCGGGCGTGGCGCAGCACCGTGTCGATCACGCGGTCGGGGTGGGGGAGCGGCACGCCGAACTGCGCGAACGTGCCGCGCGAGGCGCGGTAGAACCCATTCACGACGGGGAGATTCCCGCGGTCGGGCGTGGCCGAACCCCACATGCCGGTCTGCGGGTCGGTGTTGAGCAGCAGCCAGCCGAACAGCGCCTCCTCCACACCCGCCGGAATCGGATGCCCCGCACGCTTCGTCCACAGAATCGCGGTGCCGAATCCGTCGATGTGGTGTCCGGCGCCCCACGCGTCGGTGGCCCACGGCAGACTCCCGCAGAACTCGACGACACGTTCGGGGGTCGCCGCGGTCACCCACGTGAGAGGAGCGGGAAATGCCGATCCCAGCAGATCGAGCGCGTAGCCCGTGCTCAGCACGTGATAGGCGACGTCGCCGTGGGAGAAGCCGAGGCCCGCCTGCTGACGCCCGTCCGCATCGAGGGGAGCGACCGCGCCGGTCGTGGCATCCTGCCAGCCCTGCAGTCGGCGGATCTGCGCCTCGACCGACGCCTGCGGCGGCGCCTTGCCGAGCAGGAGATCCGCGATCTCGATCGCGTCGGCCTGAGCGCGTACGGTAGGGGCGGCGCCGGGGCGGTCCGTGAAGAGTCCGAGGTCGTCGTTCCACGTGCGTTGCAGGACGACGGATGCCTCGTCCCTCGCGCGCGCCGCCAGTTCGGCGATGCGTTCGGCCAGGCCGGTGACGTCATCGCTCCCGGTCGAGGCGCCGACGGCGGTCAAGACGGTGTTCGGCGCTGCGGTCGGGCCGCCGGGCGCGGGGGCGCGGGACGGCGTGTGAGTGGGGTCGGCATCGGGCGGGAGTTCTGCGTCCGGCGCGGGTTCGGACTCGGGATCGGACTCGGGCACGGACCGGAGCTCGGGCGAGTCCGCGGCCTCCGACGCGGCCGACGCCAGCGCCGCGAGCACTGCCGGCGGCGTCTCCACAGGCTCGCGCGGTTCGGGGGAGTCGGGCCGGCCCTCGGTGCCCCGGGCGGCAGCATCCGCCGCCGCATCGGGGTGGACTCCGGTGTCGTCGGGCTCGACGCGCCAGCGGATGAACCGCGCGGGATTCCCGCCGACGACGGCACCTGCCGGAACGTCCTTGGTGACGACCGCGCTGGCGGCGAGCACGGAGTGCGACCCGACACGGACGCCGTCGAGGATCACGACGTGCGAGCCGATCCACACGTCGTCGCCGATCTCGATTCCCTTGGAGGTCAGCGGCTGGCGGAAGACAGGCGTGCCCGACTCCATCGAGTGGTTGAAACCGAGGATCGAGGTGTGGGCACCGATCCGCACGCCGTCGCCCATCGTGACGCGACCGCGGATCACCGTGTACGGGTTGATGCTGCAGTCGGCCCCGGCACGGAGGTCGCCGGTGAGGTAAGCGCCCGCCGCGACGTACGTGCGGTCGCCGAGGCGCAGCGAGTCGTTGTCGATCGAAGCGAGCTCGGAGAGGAAGCACTGGTCGCCGAGCTCGTGGTCGGGGCGGCCGGAGACGACGGTCTGCTGGAGGAGCAGCTGCGCTTCGCGCTCGGACGGACTCGCTTCGCTCCAGAAATCCCAGGGCGAGTACTCGTGGGCGGCGATCGCGGGAGACATGGAGGGGCTGACGGGAATCGAACCCGCGCTGTCTGCTTGGGAAGCAGAAGTTCTGCCATTGAACTACAGCCCCGATGCCTTGAAATTACTGGGAAGTCGCCTTCCCGTCAAGGCCAGGTGTACACATTGGTGTTCACATAAGCATGGCGTGCGATGAACGCGCGCCACGACTCCATACTAGCCAGCAGTCCCGCCGCCGCGCGGCTTTGCGTCATTGGCCCGGACCGCAGCGCGAATGCCCAGACGCCGAGATCGGTGCCTGGGCATTCGCGCCAGCTGGCTATGCCGAGGTCAGGTGCTCCGGATGCGTAGGCAGTCGCTCGACGAACTTCTCAAGCTCGGAGATGAGGTACAGGGGTTTCGTGCCGGAGAAGTGAGGCGTGATGTCGCCGAGCCGGACATGGTGTCGGAGACGTGACGGGCTGAGTCCGAGCGCGGCTGCAGCGGTGTTGTGGTCGACCGCGACAACGGTTTGACCGTTCGTGGTGACGCTAGTCACTGAGTGGTCGACCGACATTGGCGGTGAGTCCCTGCAGTCGTCCCGCGTTGCGGGCGGTGCGGATCCAGTCCTGCGCGGTCCGTTCGGGGACGCCCAGTTCGAATGCGACCAACTTCACCGGAGACTGATCGGCCAATGCGGCTGTGCCGTAGATGAGCTCCACGACGTCCCATCGTTCCTCCTTGACGCCGCGTTTGACGACCGCGGCCGCCATCCACGGCGGGATGAGTCGTCCGTCCCCTGACGTCAGGTCAGCCACGGTGAGCCAGCGCTCGTCCGGGCCGTCCTCAAGCTTGACGGTGATGCAGCGTGGAATCGCGGTCTGCAGGATCGCCTGCGGTGCTGTGTGGCGCATTCGGTAATCGCTCGCATCCGCGCGGATCGCCCGGTTGATGATCGTGGTAATCACGTACCGGTTGCGCTCCTTGCTGTACCGGGCCTCGATCGTGGTCTCGACACCGGCACGCTCATCGCGCGTTGTCGCGACGAAGCCAGGGGCAATGCGCATCGCGGACCCGATCGGCTGCGTGGCTGCGTGCCCCGTCATCTCGTCGCCTTCGAGTGTCTTCACGTCGACCTTCACCCCCTCAGTTTGCCTAACCGCGAGCGCATTCCGCAGAACCTCTTGACTAACAATACGCTTTAAGCGTTTACTTCTGTCAAGTCAATTCTGAATTACACGGTTCCGAGGTTCGGAGGTTCGGATGAAGGTCATCGCAGTCGCCAACCAGAAGGGCGGGGTCGGGAAGACGACCGTGGCGATGCAGCTGGGGGCGGCGCTCGCCGGCCGGCACCGGGTGCTGGTGGTGGACGTGGATCGGCAGCAGTCGACGGTGTGGTGGGCGGAGAACGCTCGGGACCGGCTGCCCTTCGATTTCGCGGGCAGCCAGCATCCGAACATGCTGGGCCGGCTGACCGAGCTCACCGACTATGACTACATCGTCGTCGACACGCCGGGAAGCCTGGAGGACACCGCGGTGCTGGAGACCGTGCTCGACGCCGCCGACTATGCGATCGTGCCGCTCACGCCGGAGCCGCTCGCCGTGGACCCAACGATGCGGACGGTGACCCGGCTGATCGAACCGCGGCATCTACGGCACGGGGTGCTGCTGAACCGGATCGACCCGCGCGTTCCGGGTCAGCTGGCGCATTGGCAGCGGCTGTTGGATGTCGAGTTCGGGCTACCCCGGTTCGGGTGGCACCTCAGGCAGTACAAGGCGCAGGCGGATGCCCCGGTGCTCGGGCAGCTGGTGAGCAGCATGCGCCACAACCGCCGCACCGATGGCGTGATCTGGGACATCACCCAGATCGCCGCCGAACTGGACCAGCTCCTCTCCCCGGCTCTCGCGGGCAGGTGGTGATGATGGCGCGGATCGACCTCGCCGCGAGCCTGGGTGATGCACGTGCCCGGGTTGCGGCGGAGACGCCGGTCGAGGAGCGGGAGCCCGCGATGTTCGCCCGGCTCACCCGGAAGGACACCCGGATCCGTGCCGATCAGGACGCGGCGCTCACCGCGCTCGCTAGGACGGTGATGCGACGCCGCGCCCGGAAGGTAGAGCGGATCACCGAGAACACGCTGATCCGCATCGCCATCGACCTGCTCCTCAGCCACGCCGACGAGCTGCGCGGATCCACCGAGGACGAACTGCGGAAGTCCGTCACTTCGGCACTCCGAGACCTCCGCACTTCCGACGTCGCGCAGTCCGGACCTGCGGATGCGACGGACTCCGGGAGTTCCGACCTTCGAGGGTCCGAAGGTTCCGGCGTGCCGGACTTGCGCGTTTCCGACGCTCCGGCTTCGGTCGACGCGGGCCCTCGACAGGCCGCACCGGGGATCGCAGACACCGTCGCTGACGGCGGGTTGGTGTTCGCGCGGGCGGGGGTGTCGCGATGATCACGGTCACGGTGTATTCGACCGGACCGGGGTGTATGCGCTGCACGCTCACCTGCCGGTGCCTGACCGCGGCGCACATCCCGTTCACCGTGATCGACCTCACCGATCACCGCAACGCGGCCCACCGGGAGTTCGTCACCGACGAGCTCGGCTACTCCGAGGCGCCGGTGGTGCTGGTCGGCGACGATCCGCAGCATCACTGGTCCGGGTTCCGTCCCGACCTCATCGACCAGCTCGCCCACCGTCTCCTCGAGCAGGGGAGCGGCCGATGACCACCCCCGAAGACGGGCCGCTGCCCCGCGAGGGTAAGCAGGAGCAGACGCGGGAGGCCCGGGCGGAGCAGGAGCGCGCGTACAAGCGGGCGTGGCGGCAACGCAACGCCGCACACATCCGGCAGTACCGGGCCGCCTACGACGCGGAACATCCCGAGCAGAAACGTGCCGAGGCCCGCCGGTACGCAGACCGCAAGCGCGTCCAGCGGCAGCGGAAGAAGGCACGGCAGGTCAGCTCGAAAAAGTACTACGAGGCGCACAAGGCTGAGCATCACGAGTACACCCGGCAATGGCGGCTGCGGAAACTCGCCGAGGACCCGGAAGGCTACCGTGCCGCCCGGGCGGTGATCCAACGGCGCTGGTATGAAAAGCACCGGGACGAGCGCAACGCGAAACTGCGGGCCGAGCACCGTGAGAACCCGGAACTCAAGCGCGCCGCCGCCCGCGCCTACTACGCCGCGCACGCCGAGGAGCAGAAAGCGAAGCGACGGGCCTACTACGCCGCGAACCGGGACAAGGTGCTCGCCAGCAACCGGGCCTGGAAGGAACGCGAGAAACGCCGGGTCGACGCCGGGCTGCCGCCGCGTCGCCTGCACACCACCCCGGCCGCGGAACGCCGCGCCAACACGGCCGCGGCCGACGCGTTCTTCACCCAGCAGTGGCCGGCCGAGCAGGTCGCCACGCTGCGGCGCCGCCGCGGCCTGTCCGAGGAAGCGGTGGCGGCGGTGCCGGCGGAGGAAGTGGCGCGATTCGAACGGGACAGCCAGCGTGCCCGCATCGAGCACACCCTGGCCACCGACGTCAGCTACGCCGACCGGACCCGCACCGCGGAAGCCCGCCGGCACCTCGCCGCGCAGCAGCCCCGCGGGTGGCAGATCCGCGCCGCGGCTGAGGAAGCACGAATGGACGCGATCGCCAAGGACATCAACGACCGGCTCCGCCACCGCGACCCACCCCGCCACCCCCACCC
>NZ_JYJA01000039.1 GCF_000956465.1 Microbacterium trichothecenolyticum | reverse complement strand
CCCCGGACCCCACGCCCGAGCCGACCCCGGACCCCACACCCGACCCGCAGACGCCCGCACCGGAGCCCACTCCCGTGCCCCCCGCGCCCGAGCCCGAACCGCCGGCCCCTGAGCCGACACCGGAGCCGCCGGCACCCGAGCCCCAGCCCTCGTCGACCCCGGAGCCCGGGTGATGTCGGCGATCACCAACGTCGTGCGCATCGATCACTCCGTGCCGACGCCCGCGGGCCCGGCTTCCCGGGTGACGCCCGTCCTGGTCGCCGCCGCGCGCTCGGTGGAGCTGGATGCCTTCCGCTTCGCCGGCCGGAGCCTGCGCCTGGTCGTGTCGGGAAGCGCAGGATCGGGCAAGACCGTGCTGCTGCATCACCTGGCCGGCCTTCTCGCCGCAGAGGGGACCGCGACGATCGGGCTGCGCGCAGGCACCGACGTCCCCTCGGTCTCGCGCGAGAGCGTTCTGCTCGTGGACGACGCCCACCTGCTGAGCCAGGCGCAGGTGGCGGCCCTGATCGCACGTGCCGAGGACCCCGACGCGGGCCTGGTCGTGGCCTTGCGCAGCTGGCCGGCCCGCCCCGATCTCACGACACTCGGCCGTTTGCTGGAGCGCACTCGTCCCGCCCTGCTGCTGGGCGAAGTGAGCGCGTCGCGCCTCCGCGAGGAGCCCGGCGTGGGTTTCGGCGCGTGCGACGATGACATCCTCCGGCTGACCGGAGGCATCGCCTGGCTGGTCCACGAGTGCGCCGCCGCCCACGACGCCGCGGACTGCTGCGACCCCGGCCACTTCGCCCTTCAGCGTGCGATCCGCCCCCGCGTCCGCCATCGCCTCGAGTCCGCATCACCGCGGCTGCGGCGCCTCGTCGAGGACCTCTCCCTCGGGCTGTTCCCGACGGAGGATGCCGCGCCCACGGACGAGCCGGGCGCGCTGCTCGCCGAGGGATACGCCGAAGGCCTGCTCACGGGCGAGGGCCGCCCGGCACCGGCGATCGCCGAGACCGCGCGTGCCATGACGCCGGTCACCCGGCTCCCCGACGTCATCCGCGCGGCATCGCCGCACACCCTGCGCGACGGGCACCTGACCGCGTGGCTCGCCGGCATCCCCGACCCGCACGCCGCGGACGCGCTCGTCACGCGCGCACGGCAGGAGGCGCCCCGCGACGCCGACCTCGCCGCCCGGCTGTTCGACCTCGCCGTCGCGTGCGGTGCCGAGGCATCCGCACTGGCCGAAGAGCGCGCGTGGGCCGCCTGGGCCGCCGGGCGGCTCGACGAGGCCGGTGTGCTGCTGGACGGCTTGCTCGCCCACCGCGACGGCGCGCGCGGGCGGGTCGTCGACCTCGCAGCGGCGGTCTGGGCCGAGCGCGGCATGATGCCCCTCGCGCACGACACCTACCGCTTGAACCGGCCCGCGCACACCGGTCCGGACATCCACGAGCGGATCGCAGCGCTGGCCGCCGGGGATCCGTCCGCTGCGTCGGCCGAGATCTCACCCGATGCCCGCGGCGCGGTCACCTCCCCGCCCTCGACGCTCGGCACCGCGCACACGCTGCTCGATCGGGGGCTGACCGCGACGCTCGACAACGCCCCCGACGCCGCCGTGAGCGACCTTCAGCGCGCATCGGAGCTGTACACCGCCTCCGCCGACCGATCTCCCTCGGTCGAGCTGCCGGCCGTGATCGCGGCGGCGGCGGCCATCGGCGTGGGAGACCCTGCCACCGCACAGGCGATCGTCGACACCGCTCTGCACGGCGGGCAGGGCGGAGTCAACCGGCGCGCGCGGCTCGAACTGTGGTCGTCGTGGATCGCGCTGCAGCGCGAGCGGCCCGACGCCGCGCGCGCCGCCCTCACCCGCGCGACCTCGGCACGGGCGCTGACCCCGCGAGACGACGCGCTCGCGGCCACCATCTCCATCGGCCTGGCACGGCGCTACGACGATGCCGCGGGACTCGCGGCAGAGTGGCGCACGTCGCGGCCGCGCATCTCGCGCGCCGAGCCCGACCTGTTCTCCCTCCTCGCACTGTCGGAGCTGGTGATCGCCGCCGCACGGCTCGGCGACGCGGTGTCGATGCAGCCCGCCTTCGAGCGCGCGCTGGAGCTCGTCGGAACCCTGGGAGACCCGCCGATCTGGTCGGCGCCGCTGCATTGGGCGGGCATCCAGCGCGGCATCCTGCTCAATCATCCCGACGCCCTCGCCCCGCACGCCCGCGCCCTCGTGGCCGCCGCGGCGCACAACCGGCTCGCCGCGCGCATGGCCCACGCCGGCAAGGTGTGGACCGCGGTGCTCGCAGGCACCGTCGACCCCGACGCGGTCGAGGGCGCCGCACGAGGGCTCGCGGCGGTGGGGCTGGCATGGGACGGCGCCCGTCTCGCCGGGCACGGCGCGAGCCGGTCCGACGACCGAAAGGTGATCGCCCACTTGCTCGCGTGCGCCCGGGAGCTGCATCCGCGCGAGACCGCGCGGCCGTCGGACGAAGGTCAGGATGCGGCGACGGGCGACCTCACGGCCGAGGGTCCGCTGAGCGAACGCGAGCGGGAGGTCGCGGAGCTGGTGCTGCAGGGCAAGACCTATGCGGAGATCGGTGCCGCCATCTTCATCTCGCCGCGCACGGCCGAGCACCACATCGCCCACATCCGGCGCCGGCTGAACGCGACCTCGCGATCGGACCTGCTCTCGAAGCTCCGCATCGCACTCGAGGGCGGCACGCAGGTCACGCCCGACACGGAACGAGGGGGGCGGAGGGGATGACCCCGCACCCCGACCCCCACTTCATCGGACGAAACCCCGATGCCACCGCTCACACCGCGGCCTACCCTGAAAATGCCATCGACCTTCAGTGCGGAGGTGTCGTCACATGACCACGCCCTTGGTGCAAGTCGCCAATTCCATCATCGAGTTCATCCTGAGCCTGCTGCGAGATCCCGCAGCACTGGCCGAACTGGAGAACGACCCCGAAGCCACCCTCGCCAAGAGCAAGGTGGCCGGGATCTGCGCCGACGACGTGCGGGCGGTGGCCCCCATCATCTACGACCGGCACGACGTGGTGCCGCGCAGCACACCCACGCCTTCCACGCACAGCACTCACAACGACGTCCTCAACGAGATCACGCGCATCACCAACAACTGGACGACGATCGACAGCCGATCGACCATCGTCGACCAGTCGGTCAATCAGAACATCTGGACCGAGGGCGGCGACGTGACCCAGGTCTTCGACCAGACGGCGGGCGTCGCCTCGGGCGACGGCTCGGTGGCCGCTGGCGACGACATCGGGAGCACACCCGAGGACGACGCCGACGAGACGCCGACCCTGCCGGACGTTCCCGGCCTCCCCGACGAGGCCGCAGCCGGCCTCGACGAGATCACGGCGGGCCTGGGCACCGTGGCATCCGACGCCGGATCGGCGCTCGCCGACGACGCCGGATCCACCGCCGACGACGCGGCGGCGCCGGTCGCCGATCAGCCCGGCGACGAGGTGGCGGCCGCTGCCCAGGATGCCGGCATCCCGCAGCAGACGGCGGCGGTCGTGGACGATGCGACGACGATTCCCGAGCAGGCGTCGACCGCTCCCGCAGCGTACGAGGCACCACCGGCCGAGGTCGACGACGCCGTGTGGAGCGAGCCGGTCGACACCGTCGATGTCGAGGATGTCGCCTACCCGGATGAACTCGGCGAGGAGCAGTAGCCGACGGTGACAGACCCCGTTTCGCGGGCCGAACAGTCCGCCCCCGAACCGACCGCGCGCGCCGCGGCCGGGTCGGCGAAAGCGCCTCCACAGCGGCCCCCGCTGCACAACCCCAACACGGCCCCTGTGCTCACCAAGCTGACGCCGCCCTTCTCGGTGCGCGTGAGCGAGCTGTGCTGGATCCTCAGCTTCTTCGCCGGCGGCTTCGCGGTGGTCTACTTCTTCGTCATCCGCAAGGAGCAGCTGCCGCTCATCTCCGACGCGGTCCGCACGGTCGACGCGACGCGCAGCGACCAGACGTACTCGACGGCCTCTGACATCATCTTCTGGTCGGTGTTCGGCGTCATGGTGGCGATGCTGCTGCTGCAGATCACCCTCCTGGTCTCGTTCATGGCGAGGCGGCCGCAGATGAGGTGGTGGCAGCTGCTCACCTGGGTGGTCCAGGTCGCGACCCTGGCGGTGTCACTGGACATCGCCCTGACGGGCGAACGTGCGGCACCCCTGCGCCTCATCCTCGCCGCGCAGTGCGGCCTGGTGCTGCTGGCACTGCTGGCGAGCGTGATGCCCAAGGCGCTGGCCTGGTCAGCGAGGCAGCACGACGTCGTCCGCCAGCAGGTCGACGCCCGCGCCGCTCGGTGAGGACGCCGACCCGGGCCGGATGGCGATCTGCTCGAGGCTGCGGATGACGACGTGGCACAGCCCGACCGCGGCACGCTCGGTGAGGGGCGACTCGGCGAGCGCACGCCAGCGCGCGAGGAGCCGCTCGGTGCGGGCGCCGACGGCGGCGGCGTCCGCGGTGTCGTCGAGTCCGACGCGAGCCGCTGCCGAACTGCCGCCCCCGCCGACGATGCGCTCGGCCTCCGCTATCCGCTCGGGCGGCAGCGGATAGCCGCCGGCCCGCGTGCGCGACAGCGCGTCGAGCTCGCGCAGGGAGTGGGTGGTGGCGAAGATGCGCTCGATCTCGGCGAGCAGCGCATCGGAGCCCAGCCGCGGCCGTTCCCGCAGCAGCTGCTCGAGCCCCGGCAGCACGCCGTACACCTTCAGGGTGTCGGCCCGCGCGCGGAAGTGATCGCGCACGAGCGCCTGCAGCGTGGTCAGCCCGCTCTGCTGGACCAGCCCTTCCGCCAGAGCGGTCGACGAGGACGCGCCACCGCGGATGAGAGCGGCCGAGAGACGGATGCCGTAGAGCCCGAAGCGCGAGAGAAGTGCCCGTCGGCGCGAATCGGCCAGCGAGATCACACCCGTGAGGGTGGCGAACCGGTCCGCCGAGACGAGGAGGCGCTCGCGTGCGCTGCGCTCGAGCTGGGCGACCTCGGCCAGCGCGCGGTACTCGTCTTCGCGGAGCGTGCGGGCCGTCTCGGCGAGCAGACCCGCGACAGGGACGACATCGAGCACCAGCGCGCGCAGGTCGGCGTCCTCGGCGTAGCGCCGTGCGACCTGCCCCGCCGAGACCAGCGAGTCGATGCGCGCCGAGCCCACCTCGTCCGCGCGCGACAGCACGGCGATCGCATTGACGGTGAGCGCGTCGCCCACCGCCACGTCGCGGAACGACTCCAGGAACCCGCGGTCCGAGGCGTGCAGGTGACGCATGAGGTAGATGACGGCGTCGGGCGCCGACGCGCTGCCGCGCTGGGTCAGGAACCCGTGGGCGCGGGCCGACACGTCGGTGGACAGCGAGGCGATGCCCGGCGTGTCGATGAGGACCACCGATCGAAGGGCCTCCGAGGGCCAGCCGACGTCGATCCATGCCACCTCGTCGGCGTTCGCACCGCCGAGGTCGAGGACGGTCCGACCGTCCTCCCGGTGGAAGCGGAGGCGCCGCGGCTCCCCTTCGAGCGGGTGCAGCGTGATGCTCGGGGTGTCGGCGCGGCGATACCAGGTGACGACGCGGGTGCACTCGCCGGCGTCGGTGGCGGCGAGCTCCTCCCCGAGCAGGGCGTTGAGCAGCGTCGACTTGCCGGCCTTCACCATGCCGGCGAGGGCGATGCGCAACGGCCCTTGCAGCCGGAGGTCGAAAGCGCGGATCGCCTGCGTGGTCGCCGGGTCGTCCGCGTACAGCTCCAATGCCTCGCGCGCGACGCGACGCGCATCCGCCAGAGCCGGCTCCCTCATCCGCTGCTGCTTCCGCTCACGTTCCGGTCCCCAGCTGAGCAGGCATCGCCGAGACGGCCTGCGGTGCCGGCCGGGCAGGTGCGATCTCCGCGCGCAATGCGTCGATCTGCCGCAGCTGCATCCGCAGCTGCTTGACGCGCTCCTCCCGCTTGCCGCTCTCCACCGTCGCGGCCTGCTTGGCGGCGTTCACGGCCTCGGTGAAGGAGCGGTGCAACTCGTCGGCCATGGCGCCGAAGTGGTCGCGCGCCGCCCGCTGGACCAGTCGGAGGCGGTCCTTGAGCTGCTTGCCGGCCTGGAAGACGACTTCGTCGATATACCGGCGCACGATGTTCTTGGCCTCCGCCTGACGGCGGGCGAGACGATTGCCCATGTCCTCGCGGAAGGCGCGGCGACCGACGATCACCCCGGCCAGCAGCGACAGCGGGTTGATCAGCGGCAGTCCGATGAGTCCGGTCATGAGACCCACCATGAGGACACCGCCGTAGGACCCGCGCACGCCGATGAAGATCTTCTCGGCGGCGCTCATGCGCCCCTCGTCGAGGTCGGCGATCGCATCGACAGGATCCAGCACGCCGGCGGCGTCCGCGACGTCGATCGAGGGGATGCTCTCCTCCCCCTCGAGGAAGAGCTCGGCGACCTGCTCCGACAGCCAGCGTGCGCGTTCGTCGGTCCACACGAACGTCTCCGAGACGGCTGCCGAGACCCGCTCGTCGAGCCACTCCGTGATCTGGTTCCAGATGGGACCGGGATCACCCTCCTCGATGGATGCCTCCGCCTCACGCTGCACTTTGCGCAGGCGATCGCGCAGGTCGTGCTCCATGTCGGAGATGAGGTCGGCCACGCCGTCGGTGAGGGTCACCTGCCACCGCGACGACCGGCTCCGGAACTCGTCAGCACGGGTCTTCGCCTCCTCCAGCTGCACGAGCAGCTGCGGCGTGACCTCGGGCTCGACCAGGGCCGTCAGCTCCGCGCGGAGGGCCATCGTCAGCTGGTCCACGACCGAGGCGAGGTCGTGGACGGCGCTGCGCTCGTGGATCAGCTCGGCGCGCTCGAGGATGTCTTGGCGCAGGTGGGTCACCAGCGCGGGAAAGCCCGACTCGTCGTTGAGCTCCGCGTCGCGCTGCTCCGCGGCCATCAGCCGGAGGTCGCTCGAGACGGAGAAGATCGGGATGTCCCCGATCTTGGTCAAGTGACCGCGGTCGATGGCCTCGATGTCCCGCCACTGCGGGTAGAGGTCGGTCTTGGCCAGCACCGCGGCGACATTGGGCGATACGCGCATCGCGTGCCGCAGGAACTGCATCTCGGGCTCGGTGTACTCCTGCGACGCGTCAGACACCAGGATCACCGCGTGGGCGCTGGACAGCGCCGACAGCGTCAGCAGCGCGCTGCGCGAGTCCAGGCCTCCGACGCCCGGGGAATCGACGAGCCGCAGTCCTCCGCGCAGGATCTCCCGCGGCAGCAGCACTTCGGCCGACACGATGCGACGCACGTTGTCGGGGTTTCCTTTCGCCGACACGTAGTCGGCCAGCTCCCCGAGCGGGATCTCCTGCCGGCGCAGCTCTCCGCGGGACTCGCCCTCGGGCTGCACGAGGACGGTCGCCGACGGCTCGGGCGCGTAGCCCACCATCGTGGGCACGGTCGTCGCCACGTCGTCGTCGACCGGACAGGCAGGCGCGTTGACGAGCGCGTTGACGAGCTTGCTCTTGCCCTGCTTGAACTCGCCGACGACGATCACCCGGACGTGCGGGTCGCGCAGGCGATCGCGGGTGTCGACGAGCCGGCGCACGAGATCGCGGCGCCCTGCCTGGGCGGCGACCCTTCCGACCTTGTCGACCAGTTCGAAGAGGGCGACGTCTCGACCGGCGGGTGCGGGATCGCCCGGCTGGATGTCCGCGCGCGGGACCATTCCGCTGTTCTCGTCAGTCAACGACTCTGTTGCCTCTCGTCTCGCCTCTGCGTCGGATCAGGCCGGGAAGTCGAACGCCGACGCGCCCGGGTCGATGCCCAGGTCGGGTGAGGCATCGTCGCCCCACAGCACGTCGGCATCGACATCCCAGTCCGATGCGGTGACGTTCGCGATCTCGTCGGTGAACGCGTTCGCGAACGGATCGTCATCGACCATCACGTCCGTCGGCGCCCAGTCGGCGACGGCGTCCTCGGGCCCCGGGGCGAAGGCGGGCCCGGCGTCGACGGTGATGCCGTCGGCGTCGTCCCAGTCAGCGCGATCCGCCATTGCGCTCCCCTCCCTCTCAGTATCCCTCTGCGGCGCCGTCGCCGATAGCCTTCCTGCCGCGGATACCGGCGTGCGCCCGGCCGTGTGAACGGCCGGGCGCGCTCCCCCAGTCCCGCGACACCGTCAGCGGATGCGGTGCGGCCGGCCGCGCGTGGGCGGCCGACCGAACCGAGCAGCACTCCTACATGTCGAAGTCGGCCTGCGTGGCATCGGGGCTGTTCACGATGCCGTCGTTCTCGAGGTCGACGTCCACGTCCGTGTCGTACTCGTTGAACGAGTCGTCCAGGTCCGCCGACATCGAGTTGTCCTGGAACGAGTCGTCGATGTCGACATCCGTGTCGATGGAGTTGTCGCTGTTGTCGGAGTTGTCCGAGTTGTCGTTGAACGCGTCGGAGATGTCCGTGTCGAGGTCCCAGTTCATCGAGTTGTCCGAGTTGTCCGAGTTGTCGGAGTTGTCCGAGTTGTCGGAGTTGTCCGAGTTGTCGGAGTTGTCCGAGTTGTCGGAGTTGTCCGAGTTGTCGGAGTTGTCGTTGAACGCATCGGAGATGGAGACGTCGATCGGGTTGAACGAGTCCTCGATGTCGACGTCCCAGTTCGTGGAGTTGTCGATGTCGACGTCGTCTCCTGCCGCCGCAGAGCCGTCGCCCGAGGCCAGACCGCCCGTCTGCCCGAAGACCTGCGACACCGAGCCGTCGGCCCAGATGTTCTGGTTCACGGACTGGTCGAACATCGACGTACGGCTGTCGATCGTCAACCCGCCGGCACCCGCTGCGAGGCCCGCGCCGCCGGCGCCGCCGCCGAGGTTGAGGTCACGGAAGCCCGTCTGGTACTGGCGAACACCGGTCGAGATCGAGTGGTCGTTGAGCGTCTGGGTGTTGAACGAGTCTGTGATGGAGACGTTCGTCGAGTGGTCGGAGTTGTCCGAGTTGTCCGAGTTGTCCGAGTTGTCGTTGTACGAGTCCTCGGTCTCCATCGAGTTGTCGACGGAGTTGTCGGAGTTGTCGTTGTACGAGTCCTCGGTCTCGGTCGAGTTGTCGGAGTTGTCGTTGTACGAGTCCTCGGTGTCGGTGTCGGTGTCGACCGAGTTGTCGGAGTTGTCCGAGTTGTCCGAGTTGTCCGAGTTGTCGGAGTTGTCCGAGTTGTCGGAGTTGTCCGAGTTGTCGGAGTTGTCCGACTGGTTCCCGATGCCGACCGCCGCGTTGTTCGACGAGCTGTCGGTCGAGTTGTCCGAGTTGTCCGAGTTGTCCGAGTTGTCCGAGTTGTCGGAGTTGTCGGAGTTGTCGTTCAGCGAGTCCGCCAGATCGACGTTCGTCTGAAGACCCAGCAGGTTGTTGTTGTCGTCGGCCATGATGATCTTCCTCACTTGACAGGTGCCGGTCGGCTGTTGATCCGAGTGTGCTGCTGCGCGCGCACCCGGGCATCGGGGAGGATCCCGCACTTCCCCGATGCCGGGAGGGGGATCCGATAGGGGTTATCGGGGGCGCGGAGGGGCGATGGACGTAGGCTCGGCGGGTGGAACTGCCCGAACTCCAAGCGCTCCTGACTGCCGAGGGGCTGCGTCTGCTCGACACGATGCCGCCCGTGGACTCCGCCGACGACGTCGCGCGAGCCGTGACGAGGCTGCGCCGAGACGGGCACTCCCCCGATCTCGTCTCCGCTGTCGTCGGCCAGGCGCGGCTTCGCACGCGCGGCCGGGCGAAGTTCGGTGATCTGGCCGAACGGATGCTGTTCACGAGGGCCGGGCTCGAGCAGGCGACGCGCCTGCCCGTCGCGGCACGCCACGCGGCGCGGTTCCGCGAGGCGGGATTCGGCCGCGTGGCCGACCTCGGCTGCGGGATCGGCGGCGACGCGCTGGGCCTGGCGGGGCTCGGGCTGCGAGTGACTGCCGTCGACGCCGACGAGGTGACCGCCGGCATCGCCGCGTACAACCTCGCCCCCTTCGGCGCGGATGCCGAGGTACGCCTGGGCACCGCAGAGGACGCCGACCTCACCGGGGTCGACGCCGTGTGGCTGGACCCCGCACGGCGCACGCCCGGGCACTCCGAGACCTCCCGCACCCGCCCCGGCGACTGGTCGCCGTCGCTGGACTGGGTGTTCGATCTGGCCCGACGCCTGCCCGTCGGTGTGAAGCTCGGCCCCGGACTCGACCGCGCCCTCATCCCCGACGATGTCGAGGCGCAGTGGGTGAGCGCCGACGGGTCCACGATCGAGCTCGTGCTCTGGTCGCGGGCCCTCGCACGACCAGGCGTCCGCCGCGCCGCGCTCGTCATCCGCGGTGACCAGGCTCACGAGGTGACGGCGGAGACGGATGCTGCGGACGAACCCGCGCGCGAACTCGGCGCCTTCCTGCACGAGCCCGACGGCGCCGTCATCCGCGCGCGCCTCATCGGCGACGTCGCACGCACGCTCGAGGCGGGGATGCTCGACGAGCACATCGCCTACCTCACCTCGGACGCCGCCCTCACCTCGCCGTTCGTGTCGACGTTCCGTGTGAGGGAGGTCCTGCCCGCCGACGAGAAGGTGCTCGGCAAGGCGCTGCGCGAGCGCGACATCGGCCGCCTCGAGATCAAGAAACGGGGCGTGGATGTCGACCCCGCCGCCCTGCGGACCCGGCTCAAGCTTCGGGGCTCGGCGTCGGCGACCCTCCTCCTCACGCGCATCGGCGCCCGTCGCACCGCGATCCTCGCCGACCGGGTCTGAACCCCCCACTCGGGCCTGTGGCGCAGTCGGCCCGTGCTCCCGCATCCCCGCCGCCCAGCGGCATCTCCGGCCGGCACGACGCACCGGCCGCGTCGAGTGCGGGCTGGATCAGCCGATGATGTCGGCGCGCGCGGCGGCGTAGAGGAGCCAGCCGGCGCTGTAGACGATCGACAGCGTGCCGAGCACGATCGCCCAGACGGCCACCGCCCGGCTCTCCAGCGGGCGGCGCAGGGCGATGATCGCCGACACGACCGCGACCAGGCCGATCGGAAAGCCCCAGCCGACGAACATCGACACGAGGAGGCCGAGGATCGCGAATCCGAGCGCCCACCCCGCGAGCCCGCGGTGGAACGCCGAATCCGAGGCCGTCCACGACGTGGCATCGGGCGTGAACTCGCCTCCCGGCTCTGCCGGTGCGGTCTCCACCGTGACGTCGACCGGCGCCGTCGGCAGCCGGTGGAACCCTCCGCGATGAGTCCCCGGCAGCGGCGATGCGTCCTGCGCGAGGTCGACGTCGGGTGACACCGACGTCACCGTCGGGCCCGCAGGGGGCGACGCCGCGGCATCGGAAGGGACGGATGCCGCGGCCTCCGCAGGCGTCGGATCGACCTCGGCCGGATCGGCGTCGGGCATCTCGGGATCGCCGGGCTGCGGCATCCGTTCATCCGTCATGCCGACTCCGCGACCTGGATCTCCGTGACCGGCAGCGTCGAGTCGGCGCCGAACTCGAGGGTCGAGGGCGCGCGGCCCGACATGATGAGCTCGGACGTCAGCGCCGCGATCATCGCGCCGTTGTCGGTGCACAGCGACAGCGGCGGGATGCGCACGGTGACGCCCTCGGCGGCGGCGCGCTCGAGAGCGACGTCGCGCAGCCGGCGGTTGGCGATGACGCCGCCGCCCAGCAGCAGGCGCGGCACGTCGTAGTCGCGGCACGCGGCGAGCGCCTTCGTCACGAGCACATCGACGACGGCCTCGCGGAAGCTCGCGGCGACATCGGCCACGGGGATCGACTCCCCCGCCGCCTCGCGCTGCTCGACCCAGCGGGCGACTGCGGTCTTGAGTCCCGAGAACGAGAAGTCGTAGCGGTGCTTCGCCATGTCCGACGCGCGCGACAGCCCGCGGGGGAACGGGATCGCCTTCGGATCACCGGATGCTGCGGCCCGGTCGATCTCGGGACCACCGGGATACGGCAGACCGAGCAGGCGCGCGACCTTGTCGAAGGCCTCGCCGGCGGCGTCGTCCATCGTCTCGCCGAGCAGCTCGACGTCGGTCGTGAGGTCGCGGACGAGAAGCAGCGAGGTGTGCCCGCCGGAGACGAGCAGCGCGACAGTCGGGTACTCGAGCGGCGGCGCGTCGGCGTCGAGGATGTCGGCGGCGATGTGCCCGACGAGGTGGTTGACGGCGTAGAGCGGCTTCTCGAGCGAGACCGACAGCGCTTTCGCGGCGCCCACGCCGACCATCAGCGCGCCGGCGAGCCCCGGCCCCGACGTGACGGCCACGGCGTCGAGATCGGCGAGCGCGACACCCGACTCGGCGAGCGCCGCTTCGATCGACGGCTGCAGCGCCTCGAGGTGCGCCCGCGCGGCGACCTCGGGCACGACACCGCCGTAACGGGCGTGCTCGTCCATCGAGCTCGCGATCGTGTTCGACAGCAGGGTGCGGCCGCGCACGATCCCGATCCCGGTCTCGTCGCAGCTCGTCTCGATGCCCAGCACCAGCGGCTCAGCGCGGTTCACGTGCACACTCCTCCGTCGAATCCGGTCGCTGAGCCAGTCGACGCGCGAGCCCACCCGCGCAGGTCGAGCTTCATCACCACGGCGTCGACGTCGTCGGGCTGGTAGTACCGGGGCTTGCGGCCGATCTCGGCGAAGCCCTCCGACACGTACAGCGCCTGGGCGACGGGGTTGTCGGCCCGCACTTCGAGGAACACGTCCGTCACGCCGCGGCGTGCGGCCTCCTCCAACAGCGCGCGCAGCATCGCGCGACCGCGGCCGCGGCCCCGCGACACCTCGGCGATCGCGATCGTCTGGACGTCGGCATCCCGCGCTCCGGCGACCGCGCGGAGTCCGGCGTACCCGACGAGGCGACCCGCCTCGTCGTCGACGACGTACCAGCCGTGCGGCGACGCGAGCTCTTCGCGCATCATGGCCTCGGACCATGCGTCGGTCGGGAACGACGCCCGCTCGAGTGTCATGATGGCGGCCAGGTCCTCGCCGGTCGCAGCGCGGAGGGTCACGAACCCACCCGCTTCGGCGCGTGCGGGAGCGTCACGTCGGGCGAGCGCAGATAGAGCGCGTCGGCGGGGCCGATCGTGCGTCCGGCGGCGAGCGCGCGGGCCGCGGCGAGCGCGAGCATGCCCGCGGGGATGCGGTCGGCGTCGCGGCGCGCGGCCCCGGCGTTGGCGAGCACACCATCGAGGTCGTCGCGGGGCGCGAGCGCGGGCCCCGTGACGCGCACGGGCAGGCCGTCCTCGTCGAGCCCGCGGTAGAGCGTGTAGGCGAACTCGCGGCGGCGCGCGTCGGTGACGACCGCGAACGTCTCGTCGCCGGCATCCTCGTATCCGCCCGTCAGCGCATCGTGGATGAGCAGCTCGAGGGCGACAGCGTCGTGGCTCGCGACCGGCACGACCGGCACACCGCGCCCGAGGGCGAACGTGCGCGCGGCAGCGATGCCGACGCGCAGCCCGGTGAAGGGTCCGGGTCCCATGCCCGCGGCGACATGCGTGACGTCGGACGGGGAGACGGATGCCTCCGCCAGCGCCCGCTCGATCAGTGTGCCGATCACCTCGGCGTGGCCCCGGGGGTCTGCACTCTCGACCTGGGAGCGGACCACGCCGTCCGGCTCGACCACCGCCACCGCGGAGCCGAGGGACGTGTCGATGCCGAGGATCACCCTTCCAGGGTAGTCGGCGCCCCGTGGCGCGTGATCTTCACCAGGCGCGGGGTGTCGGCGTCGAGGTCGGCCTCGTGGGCGATGGTGCCGCAGGCGTTGTCGACGCCGCGGCCGTGCCACTCCCGCTCGAGCTCGACCTCCCACCACTGCTCGCGGAGTCCGTCGACGAGACCGCGGCCCCACTCCACGATCACCACGGAGCCGTCGAAGTCGATGTCGAGGTCGTCCAGCTCGGCGGCGGAGCCGAGGCGGTACGCGTCCACGTGCACGAGCGGCGCTCCGTCGGACAGCGATGGGTGCGTCCGGGCGAGCACGAACGTGGGGCTCTGGATGGGTCCGCGCACGTCGAGCCCACGGCCGATGCCGCGCGTGAGCGTGGTCTTGCCCGCGCCGAGCGGACCGGTGAGCACCACCATGTCGCCGGGGCGCAGCATCCGTCCCATCTCTTCGCCGAGTGCCTCCATCGCGTCGGGCGAGGTGATCTCGCGCGTGCCGACGAGTGCGTCCAGTCCCTGGGTCTGCGTGTCCACGCCCGGTGCAACAACCGGGGTGTCGCCTTCGTTCCCGCTCACTCCGACACCTGCCGGCGGGGCACGCGGGCTCCGATGCGCGTGACCACCTCGTAGTTGATGGTGCCCGCGGCCTCCGCCCATTCGGTCGCCGACGGCGCGCCGAGGGTCGGGTCCCCGAACAGCACCGCCGTGTCGCCCACTGTCACGGGCGCGTCGCCCACGTCGACGACGAACTGGTCCATCGCGATGCGGCCCGCGACGGTGAACCGGCGTCCCCCGATCACGACGGGCCCGGCGCCCGACGCCTGGCGCGGCACCCCGTCGGCGTAGCCGAGGGGCACGAGCGCGAGCATCGTGTCGCGCTCGGCGCGGTAGTCGTAGCCGTACGACACGCCCTTGCCCGCGGGCACGCGGCGCACGGCGGCGACCGCGCCGCGCAGGGTCATCGCGGGACGCAGGCCGAGATCCGCCGAGGTCCGGTCGTCGAACGGCGAGAGTCCGTAGATGCCGATGCCGATGCGCACGCAGCCGAGGCGCGACTCGGGCAGGTCGATCGCGGCGTGCGTCGCGGCGATGTGCCGCAGCGGTGGCGCGAGGCCGAGCGAGGCAGCGGCGGCCACGCCCTCCTCGAAGGCGCGCAGCGCCGCGCGATCGTCGTCGGCCGACGCGTTCGAGAGGTGGCTGAACAGCGCGACGACGCGGATGCGCCCGATCCGCTCGAGGCGCGCGGCCTCGGCGAAGACCACACGGTAGTGCTCGGGCGCGATGCCGTTGCGCGACAGTCCGGTCTCGAGCTTCAGGTGCACCCCGACGGGACGATCGGCGGATGCCGCGGCCGCCGCCTTCTGCAGCTGCTCGAGGCTCGAGATGCCGAGTTCGATCCCCAGCGCAGCGGCCTCGGCGAAGTCGGCGCCCGGCGCGTGCAGCCACGCGACGATCGGCGCGTCGATGCCGGCGCGGCGCAGGGCGAGCGCTTCGGTGATGTCGGAGACGCCGAGCCGCGACGCGCCGCCGGCGAGCGCCGCGAGCGCCGAGCGCACCGCGCCGTGCCCGTATCCGTCGGCCTTGACCACCGCGATGATCTCCGAGCCCGTGAGCCGGCGGAGGTGCCGCACGTTGTCCTCGATCGCGCCGACGTCGACCAGCGCCTCGCGCAGGGCTCCGGCGGGCAGGCGGCTCACGCGTCGGCTCCTTCGGCCGCGCTGCCTTCGCGAGACCGGGGATTCTGGCCGAGATCGAGGGTGTCGTCCTCGGTCTCGCGAAGAAACCCCCGGTTCGGCGCGCCGGCCACGGCCTCGGCGATGACGTACGCGGTCGCGAGGCCCGCGTCGTGCGAGAGCGACAGGTGCAGCGCAGTGATGCCCCGCTCCGCGACGACCGCGGCTGTCGACCCGCACAGCGAGAACACCGGACGACCGGACGGCTCCGACGCGATCTCGATCTCGGTCCAGTGCACCCCGTCCGAGCCGCCGAGCGCCTTGATGAGGGCCTCTTTCGCGGCGTACCGCGCGGCCTGCGAGTGCGGCTTCAGCTGCTGCTCCGCCTCCGAGAAGAGGCGCGGCAGCAGTTGCGGGGTACGTTCGATCGTCCGCTCGAACCGAGGGATGTCGACGAGGTCGACGCCGATACCGACGATCATGTGGTCCTCCTGCGTGCTGCAGCCGCAGCATCCGCCACCCTATCGCGCGGTCCCGATCGCCCCCCGGGCGTGGCGCCTCTTCCCGCGATCCGGAATTCGGATTCTCGTCGCGTTTCCGGATCGGCAGACCTGCGCGCCCCCGGATACCGTCGCAAAGTCCGATCGCCGGATCCGCGAGATGGCCGCGAGAGACGGACGGATGCCTCGGCCCGAGCGTCTACTCGACCGTGACGGACTTCGCGAGGTTGCGGGGCTGGTCGACGTCGAGGCCCTTGGCCGTCGCGAGGCCCATGGCGAAGATGTGCAGCGGCACCACGGCGAGGAGGGGCTCGAAGAAGGGGCCGGCCAGCGGGATGCGGAGCACCTCGTCGGCCTTCGGCAGCACCGCCGCGTCGCCCTCTTCGGCGATCGCGATGACGCGGGCGCCGCGGGCGCGGATCTCCTCGATGCTCGAGATGACCTTCTTGTGCATCTCCGACGACTTGCGGGGCGACGGGACCACGACGAACACGGGTTGGCCGGGCTCGATGAGCGCGATCGGGCCGTGCTTGAGCTCGCCGGCGGCGAACCCCTCGGCGTGGATGTAGGCGAGCTCCTTGAGCTTGAGCGCACCCTCCAGGGCGATCGGGAAGCCGACGTGGCGACCCAGGAACAGCACGGAGCGGGTGTCGGCCATCCAGCCGGCGAACTGCTCGATGTGCGCCTGCTCCCGCTCGAGGATCTGCGCGATCTTGCCGGGGACCGCCTCGAGCTCGCGCACGTGGTCGGCGGCGTCGGCGGCGCTGATCGCGCCGCGGACGCGACCGATGTGCAGGGCCATGAGGTACAGCGCCGTGATCTGCGCGACGAACGCCTTGGTCGAGGCGACCGCGACCTCGGGGCCGGCGTGCGTGTAGACGATCGCGTCGGACTCGCGCGGGATCGTGGCGCCCTGGGTGTTGCACACCGACAGCGTCTTCGCGCCGTGCTCACGGGCGTACTTGACGGCCATGAGCGTGTCCATCGTCTCGCCCGACTGGCTGATCGAGACGACGAGGGTGTCGGGGCCGATCACCGGGTCGCGGTAGCGGAACTCGTGGGCGAGCTCCACGTCGACGGGGATGCGGGTCCACTGCTCGATGGCGTACTTGCCGACCTGTCCCGCGTACGCCGCGGTGCCGCAGGCGATGACGATGATGCGCGAGACGCCGGCGAAGAGCTCGTCGAGTCCGTCGAGCTCAGGGATCACGACCTCACCGTCGCGGACGCGCCCGCGCAGCGTGTTGGCGACCGCCTCGGGCTCCTCCGAGATCTCCTTCGCCATGAACGACGACCAGCCGCCCTTCTCGGCGGCGGACGCATCCCACGTCACCTCGAACGGCTCGACCTCGACCGGGTTGCCGGAGAAGTCGGTGACGGTGACGGCCCCGGGGGTGATCGCGACGATCTGGTCCTGGCCGATCGCGAGCGCGTTGCGGGTGTGCTCGACGAACGCGGCGACATCCGACCCGAGGAAGTTCTCCCCCTCGCCGAGGCCGATCACGAGCGGTGAGTTGCGGCGGGCGCCGACGACGAGTCCCGGCTGGTCCTCGTGCATCGCGAGCAGCGTGAAGGCGCCCTCGAGGCGCGAGACGACGGCACGGAAGGCCTCTTCCAGGTCGCCGGCGCGGCGGTACTCGCGGCCGAGGAGCACAGCGGCCACCTCGGTGTCGGTCTCGCTGCGGAAGGTGAACCCGTCGGCGAGAAGCTCATCCTTCAGCTCGGAGAAGTTCTCGATGATCCCGTTGTGGATCACGGCGAGCTTGTCGTCGTCGGCGAGGTGCGGGTGCGCGTTGCCGTCGGTCGGCCCGCCGTGCGTCGCCCAGCGGGTGTGGCCGATGCCGGTCGTGCCGTCGGCGAGCGGGTGGGCGGCGAGGTCGTCGCGCAGCACCTTCAGCTTGCCGGCGCGCTTGCGCATGCCCAGTGCGCCGCCACCGTCGATCACGGCGATGCCCGCAGAGTCATAGCCGCGGTACTCGAGGCGCGAAAGTCCCGAGATCAGGACGGCCTGGCTCTGCCGCGGGCCCACGTATCCGACGATTCCACACATGCGCTCAATGGTAGGCGGCGAGTTTCGCTAGGAATCCTTACGAATCCGAACTCCCCGTTCACGGCGGAGAACGGATCCTGCGCCCACGCGCGTCAGAGCTTGCGCAGGAGCACCGTCTCCACGGTGTGGTCGGCCGCCTTCTGCAGCACGAGGTTCGCGCGGTGGCGCGTCGGGAGCACGTTCTCCTCGAGGTTCGGGAGGTTGATCGAGTTCCAGAAGCCGAGCGCGCGCTCCACGGCCTCCTCGTCCGACAGCTGAGCGAAGACGTTGAAGAACGACTTCGGGTTGCTGAACGCGGCCCGGCGCAGGGCGAGGAAGCGGTCGACGTACCACTGCGCGATGTGGGAGGCATCCGCATCGACATAGATGGAGAAGTCGAACAGGTCGCTGACGGCGACGTCGTTCGGGGTGGGCGGCGGCTGCAGCACGTTGAGGCCCTCGACGATGACGATGTCGGGCCGGCGCACGGTGATGACCGCGTCGGGCACGATGTCGTACCGCATGTGCGAGTAGAACGGCGCCTTCACCTCGGGGGCGCCGCTCTTCACCTCGGTGAGGAACGACACCAGCGCGCGGCGGTCGTACGACTCGGGGAAGCCCTTGCGATCCATGAGGCCTCGGCGCTCGAGCTCGGCGTTCGGGTAGAGGAAGCCGTCGGTCGTGACCAGCTCCACCCGGGGCGTCCCCGGCCAGCGCGAGGTGAGCTCGCGCAGCAGGCGCGCGATCGTCGACTTGCCCACGGCCACCGAGCCCGCAACGCCGACGATGAAGGGAGTGGTGGAGTCCGCCTCGCCGAGGAACCCCGACTCCTCCGCCCCGAGGCGCTTGGTCGACTCGGCGTACAGCGACAGCAGGCGCGACAGCGGCACGTACACCTGCGCGACCTCGGCCATGTCGAGGCGGTCGCCGAGCCCGCGGATCTGGACGATCTCGGTCTCGGAGAGCGGCTGCGTCATCCCTGACGCCAGTCGCGCCCAGTCGGCACGGTCGATCTCGCGGTACAGCGAGAGTGCGGGGGCGACAGTGGTCGCTTCGTCGGCGGACATCGCGCCCATCGTAACCGCTGGCACGGGAGATGGCGGATGCTGCGTCCACAGGCGCTCCGCGCGGGCGCCGGTGCACAGCATCCGTGCCGCTACTCTTCTTTCGTGCGCCTCGGAGTTCTCGACATCGGCTCGAACACCGTCCACCTGCTGGTCGCCGACGTCCGCCCCGGCGGCCGGCCGCTCGCCACGACGAGTCAGCGCACGGTGCTGCGCCTCATGCGCTACCTCTCACCCGACGGCTCCATCACAGAGGAGGGTGTCACTGCGCTCGTCGCCGCGGTGACCGAGGCGCGCAAGATCGCATCGGCCGAGTCGGTGGACGAGCTCCTGGCCACCGCGACGAGCGCCGTCCGCGAGGCGAAGAACGGACCCGAGGTCATCGCCCTCATCGAAGAGGCGCTGGGCCAGCCGCTGCAGGTGCTGGGGGGCGAGACCGAGGCGCGGTACACGTTCCTCGCGGTGCGCCGCTGGTTCGGGTGGGCGGCCGGGCAGATCCTGCTGTTCGACATCGGCGGCGGCTCGCTCGAGATCGCGGCCGGAGCCGACGAACTGCCCGAACAGGCAGCATCCGTCCCCCTCGGCGCGGGGCGCATGACGGTGCAGTTCCTTCCCGACGACCCGCCGGGCGAAGCGGCCGTCGAGCACCTGCGCGACCACGCGCGCGCCACCCTCGCCCCGGTCGCCGCGTCGTTCGGCTCCCTCGCGAGGCCTGACCACGTCGTGGGCTCGTCGAAGGCGATCCGGTCCCTCGCGAAGCTCGTCGGGTATCCGGTTCCGGGCTGGTCGGGAATCGAACGGATGCTGCTGCCCCGCGCCGCCCTCGGCTCGTGGATCCCGCGCCTGGCGCGCATCCCCGCGTCGGCGCGTCAGGAATTGCCCGGCATCACGCCGGACCGGACGTTCCAGATCGTCGCCGGTGCCGTCGTGCTGCACGAGGCGATGCGCGCGATGGACGTGGACGAGCTCGAGGTCTCGCCGTGGGCGCTCCGCGAGGGCGTGCTGCTGCGCTACATCGAGTCGCTCAGCTGGAGCGCGCCGAGCGCCTGAACCCGCGGCTACGCCTCGATCGCCTCGGTGTACGTGGTGTAGATGCCGTAGACCGCGATGCCGGCGAGATGCCAGTCGCGCGGGCCCTCGGGACCGAGGGCGGTGACACGAGGCGCGTCGACCATCGGGTTGATGCGGCGGTGGTCGCTCATGCCGTCGACCATCGCCATGATGGCCACAGCCAGGTCGCGCTCGTCGAGGCCCTCGCGCATGCGGAGCCCGAACGCGGCGTTGAGCCCCCGGTACGTCTCGGCCATGCGTGTGAGGTAGCGGTCCTCGAGCTCCGACAGCAGCGCACGGACCTCCGCCCCGCCGGGCACGGCGTCGCCGCTCGAGAGCGCGGCCGACATCGCGCGGTACGCCCGGAACGCCACGGTGTGCTCGACGGCGGTCATGTTGTGCGACACGGTGACCCGCAGCGCCTCGCGGAGCGCGATCTGCCGCCCCTCGGGAGTGCTCATCGCCTGTGGGTCGCCGGCCACCGCCTGCTCGAGGTGCTGGAGGGTCTCGCCGTCGAATCCGGTATCGAAGCCCGGGTCCGCTTCGAACAGCGCGCGGACGAGATCGGCGACGAAGGCGACGCGGTCGGGCCAGATGCGGAAGACGGTCGAGCGCGGCACGCCGGCCGTTCGGATCAGGTCCTCGAGCTCGATGTTGGCGTAATCGAGCAGGAGACCTTCTTCCTTGACGCGGTCGACGGCGACGGCGAGCATGAGGGCTCGCGTTTCGCCGGCGGGCCGCCGCGAGCGGGATTCGGGTTGCTCCACCACTCGATTATCGTCCTCGGCGCGCTGTCCGGTAGGCCCCTTCGCCTCCGCAGAAACTCGCGGTGCCGGGTCCCCAGAACCCGGCACCGACTAGATCGAACAGGACGGCATGGGGCCGCCGGCAAGATCGGCGTGCATGAGCCCCCCGACTCGTGCACGCGTTCCAGACTAGAGACTGGAAGTCTCATATCTCAAGTCGACCCGGAAGTGCGCGGCCCGCACGCTCCTCTTCAATCCGAGAGCACGACCTGGTCGACCATGAGATGACCCCACTGTCCGGTCGCGTCGTCCAGGATCTGGAACTGTGCCGTGCGCCCGGCGAGGTCGCGGAGGTCCCACTGCACGTGCCGCAGGTCCGCCGAGTCCGCGCCGGTCGCGGTGCGGACCGGCCGTCCGTCGACGAGCAGCTGCACCGACGTGGCGGGTTCCCCGCCGAGCGGGTGATCGCCGCCGCCGATGAGGAAGTGCAGGAAGTTCCTGTCGATCGTGAACTCCGGCGAGGTGATCGTGCCGGTGGCCGGATCTCCCCCGCCCACGAACGTGTCGGCGACCCGCGCGCCGACCCGTCCGCGCAGGTCCGCCGCGCTCGGTCCTGCGCCGATGAAGCTGCCCGTCGCCGTCCAGGCCTGCCCCCACGTGTCGCCCTCGAAATCGCCGATCGCCCGAGCCGGCCGCTGCACGACGCTGCCGAACTCGGTGATCGTCAGATCGTGGAACACAGCCGGGCCCCCCGAGGAGTAGAGAGCGATGCCCTCGTCACCCGACGGTGCGAACACCTGGCTCGACTGCACGTATCTCCCCTCGTCGACGAAGACCTCGATCGTGGTGCGGTCGACCAGGATGCGCAGATGCACCCTGCCGGCGCCGCCGTCGAAGGGCGTGCGGCTCTCGGTCTTCCAGGTGCCGGCGGGATAGCCGGTCTGGCCGCGGTTCAGATAGGCGTAGGTGCCGGTCACGCCGACATCGGCATGGCGCGTCCCGTCGGCGGAGCGACGCAGCTGCAGGCCGAGGTTGGTCGCGATCTCCCACGTCACGTCCGCCTCGACCTGGTACGCGTCACCCTCGAAGGCGAGCGGCAGGAACCCGTCCACGGTCACGTCGCCGAGCTCCGTGCGAGCCGTCGCGATGTCGGCGAGGGCTGCCACCGGCTGCGACACCAGGCTGAACGCCGAGCCGTACCTCTCGAGGCGGATCTGGCGGGTGATCGAGTCCGTGCCGTTGAAGCCGTCGGCCGTCCAGGTCGGGGTGGAGTGCGCGTAATCCCAGTTGTTCATCCAGCCCACGGCGTAGCGGCGGTCCAGCGGGGCGGCGGGATCCTCCCACGTGACCGCGCCGTACCAGTCGAACCCGTGATCGAGCCATTGCGGGGCGCTCTGGTCGAAGGTGAACGACGTGCCGTCGAACGATCCCGTCCAGTACGCGAAGGTCGCCGGCTCTGCGGTGGCGTACCCGTTCGCGCTGACGCCGAACACCCACTTCACGGTGCCGTCGTCGGCGCGGATCCGGAACAGGTCCGGGCACTCGATCGTGCCGATGCCGGGATTCACGTACTCCCACGTGCGCGCCCACGTCTTCAGGTCCGGCGACGTGTAGAAGCTCACCCTGTCACGCTCGGCGATCAACGCCACCCACCGGCTGCGCTCGGCATCCCACACGACCTTCGGGTCGCGGAAATCCGCGCGCCCGCCGTTCGCGATAACCGGTTCATCGCCATGAGGTCGGAAGTTTCGGCCGCCGTCCGTCGAGTACCAGAGGAACTGCGCCTGCGGCCCCGAGGCGTTCGCCTGCTGAGCCGGCGTGGGATGGTCCATCTGCGTCACGAGCATCACGACGGCGCCGGCGCCGAACCCGGCGGTGTTCGCTTCGTCGACCACGGTCGACCCCGACCAGAGGTCGTAGTTCGCGTTGGTCTCCTTGGGCGCGGCGACCCCCTGATCGGCGAACACGACGCCGTCGTACGAGGTCGCGAGCCGCCACTCCGTTCCGAAGTTGGCGGCGGGGTCCGCGTCGTAGTCCCGGTTGTAGAGGTAGTAGTAGTGGAACTTGCCGTCCACGAAGACCGGCCGTTGGGGGTCGTTCTTCCAGTGGTCGGGCACCGTGAAGTGGTACTGCGCGCGGTAGTCGTCGGCGGAATCGGCTGCCGCGGCGTCATCGCCGATGCCTCCCGCCATTCCTGACCCCGCCCCCACCGCGATCACGGCCAGCGCACCCGCCGTCAGACGCACGGAGCGTCCCTTGAAAACTGACTTCATCGTCATCCTTCTCTTGGCGCGGACACCGCCCGCCGGAGGGCGGGCCGGCCGGGGCTCGTCCGCGAAGCCCCGGCCTCGAACCTCAGGCGGAGACAGCCACCGCCTCATGACGGACGAGCCGCCCTCCATCCCACCGCACGGGCATGGGGTCGGTGACCCCGCCCACGAACTGTCCGTCCTCGCCGATGTTCCGGAAGGCGAACAGCAGCCATTCGCCGTCCGAACGGCGCTGGAGCAGGCGCCCGACGTACAGGCGCTCATCGGTCAGCGGATACGCGGCGTCGATGTCGAACGGCCCGACGAGGCTCTCCGCCGGCACCGCCCACGTGCCGGCGGCGGCGGCGCGTCGGGAGTCGGTGCTCTGCTCCTTCAGGCAGGAGAAGATCACCACCGGACGCCCGTCGACGATCTCCGCCTGCAGCACCTCGAGCTGCCCGAAGCCCTCGACGCTGGGCGCGCTGAGCGGTTCGCGCAGCTCCCACGTGCGCAGGTCCGCCGACCACGCGTGCCCGATGACGCCCCGCCCGTCGACCGGCCCCTCGGGCGCTCGAGCGGTGATGAGCATGTGCCAGCCGTTCCCATCGGGGTCGGCGAACACCCACGGGTCACGGAAGGCCTCGTCGTGCCACGCGCCGCTCGAGAGCTTCTCGTACCAGGGCTCCTTCGCTTCGAGCACCGGCCCGCCGGCCTTCGTCCACGTGAAGAGGTCGGGCGACGTGGCGTAGCCGATCCGCTGCACGTTCTGCCCGTCGGGGGCGAGGGTCGCTCCGGTGTAGAACATGAACCACGTCCCGTCCGGGTGGCGCACCACCGAACCGGTCCAGGTGGCGAGTTCGTCGAAAGCGGGGGCGTCGCTTCTCACGAGGGCATCGGCCACCTGCGTCCACTCGACGAGGTCCGTCGAGACCGCGTGCCCGATCGAGGCGCGGTAGTGGCGGGCTTCGGGGTCGTGGAGCGCCCGCGAGGCGTACAGGAAGAAGAGATGGTAGTGCTCGCCGTCGTCGGCGAACCAGTAGTCCCATACCCAGGAATCGGGGAGGTCGAACACGAGAGTTCCTTCAAGAGTCGTGCGCGGTGGATCGCGCGATGGAGTGGCCCTCCGCCCGGCGGGCGGGGAGCGCGAGTGTCGGATGCGGCTTACCGTGCCGTCGCCGGGGTTGGGAGTTCGGCACGACGGGGAGGATCGGCGCCCGGACGCGATACGGTGATCGCCGCCGCGTGCGCTGAGCGCTCGAGCAAGGATTCGACGACGGAGGAGCGGTCCCCACGGCCTCTCCCCGCGCCGCTGGCGCGTCGCGCGGAGCCTCCGGCCGCGTGGGCCCAGCTGCCGCCCGCGGTCGCGAGCGACTCGCGCAGTTCGTCGCTGCCGACGATGCTGTCGATGAGCACGCCCATGAACGTGTCGCCGGCCCCGACCGTGTCGACCACCCTGGTCTCGACGGCGGGCACGGTGACCTCGCCGTCGGCGGTGACGCCGATCGCACCGTCCGACCCGAGGGTGACCACGACGAGTCGCGGGCCGCGGTCGACCCATTCGCGCGCGACGTGCCGGACGTCCCGCCCCGGGTGGAGCCACCGGATGTCCTCGTCGCTCGCCTTCACGACGTCGGCGAACTCGATCAGTCCGGCGACGCGCTCTCGGACGCGGTCCGGGTCGTCGACCAGCGACGGCCGGATGTTGGGGTCGTAGGTCACGATCGCCCGCCCGCGCACCGATCGCACGAGTGCCGCGACGTGGCCGGCGCCGGGTTCGAGCACCGCGGCCACGGAGCCGACGTGAACGACGTCGGCGGCGCCTGCGAGTTCCTCGAGTCGGGCGGCGTCCGCCCCGAGATCCCACGCGAGATCGAAGGCGTACGTGGCGGCACCGCCCGCGTCCAGGTGGGCCACGGCCGTCGACGTGCGCGCCGACGCGACGGCCACCACCTCGACCTCGGACTCCTCGAGCCACTGCCGCACACGTCCGCCCCGGTCATCCCGGGCCAGGCTGGTGATCAGCGTCGGACGCCGTCCCAGCCTTCCGAGCGTCAACGCGGTGTTCGCGGGGCTGCCGCCGGGCGCCTCCTCGACCGCGCCGTCGGCACGATGGACGATGTCGACCAGGGCCTCGCCGATGACCACGATGCGCGGCATCCGTTCGGTCATCCCTTCACCCCGCTCGCCGCGATGCTGCTGACGAACGCCCGCTGGAACACCAGGAAGACGATCAGCACCGGGATCGTGATGAGCGAGGTGTAGGCCATCACCTCGCCCCACGCGGTGTTCAGCTGGAAGAAGTACTGCATGCCGACCATGACCGGCCGCAGCTCCTCCTTCTGCACCACCATGAGCGGCCAGAGGTACTGGTTCCACGCCGGCAGGAACGTCAGGATCGCCACGGTCGCGAAGGCCGGACCCGACAGCGGCACGAGGATGCGCCGATAGATCGTGAACCAGCTCGCGCCATCGATGCGCGCCGCCTCGTCGAGGGACTTCGGGATCGTGGAGAAGTACTGCGTGAACAGGAAGATCGAGAACGCGTTCGCGATGAACGGCACGATCTGCACCTCGTAGGTGTTGAGCCAGCCGAAGTCATACTTCAGCACGCCGCCCTCGATCACGAGGGTGGGAAGCTGCGCGACCCAATAGACCATCGGCACCGCGATCGTCTCGAACGGGACGATCAGCGTCGCGATGATCAGCGCGAGCACGACGATCCGCCCCTTCCATGCCAGCCGGGAGAGCGCGAAGCCCGCCATCGAGTTCACGATGAGCCCGAGTCCGACGGTGAGCACCGTCACCAGGATCGAGTTGAACAGGAACTGTGCGACGGGCACGCGGTCGAACACCCCGAAGTAGTTGTCGAGGCTGATGTCGCCGACCGGGAGGAAGGCCGCGGGCGAGTCGATGTCCTGCAGGATCTGACTGTCGGGCTTGAGGCTCGACACGAACATGAAGACCAGCGGGAACAGGAAGATGATCCCGAACAGCGACAGGGCGATGTAGAGGAAGATCTTGCCCCTGATTCGCTGCGACTTCTCGCTGCGAGCCGGCGCAGGGCGCGCGGCACGGCGCGGGTCGGCGGGTGCCGTGGTCAGAGTCTGGGTAGCGGTCACGTCAGTCCTTCTCTCGCGTGAGCCGGCGCTGAATGAGCGCGATGGCGAGGACGGCGACGAAGAAGATCAGCGAGATCGCCGCGGCGTAGCCGATCTCCTGCTGCTCGTAGCCCTTGCGCACGGCGTGGAAGACGATGGTCGAGGTCGAGTTCACCGGCCCGCCCTGGGTCATGACGTCGACCTGCACGAACAGGCCGAGGGCGGCGATGGTGATCGTGACGAGGACGAACACCATGGTGGGGCGCAGCCCGGGCCACGTCACGTTCGTGAACTGCCGCCACGGGCTCGCGCCGTCCATCTTGGCGGCCTCGTAGAGCTCCTCGGGGATCGTCTGCAGGCCCGCGAGCCAGATGATCATGTGGAAGCCGACGGCCTGCCAGATCGACAGCACGATGATCGCCCCGAGCGCCGTCTTCGGGTCGTTCAGCCAGTCGACGTTCGACCACGCTCCGAAGGTGAGCGCGTCGAACATGGCGTTGATCAGGCCGTCCTTCTGGTACATGAACTTCCAAAGGATCGAGACGACGACGATCGACGTCACGACGGGGATGAAGAAGATCACGCGGAACGCCGTGACGCCGCGCATACGCCGGTTGACGAGCACCGCGAGGAGCAGCCCCAGCGCGGCCTGCACCGGGACGACGACCAGCGCGAACACCGCCGTGTTGCCGACCGACTGCACGAACACCGGATCTGCGGTGAAGGCGCGGATGAAGTTGTCGAAGCCGACGAACCGCGGCGGGTTCGGCGAGATGAGACGCGCGTTCGTGAACGAGAGCGCGAAGGCGAGGATCACGGGGATCACGAGGAACAGCACCAGGAGGACGCCCGCGGGGGCGATCATCCCGAGCCCTGCCCAGGTCTCGCGACCTTTGATGGAGCGGAAGCGACGGTAGGCGCGCCGAGGTTCTTCGGCGGCGACCGTCGGAGGGGTGACAGTCATGACAGATCTCTCGGGGAGTGCGCCGGCGGGGGCCGGTGGCCCCCGCCGGCGCGGTGGATCACTGGAAGCCGTAGCCGTCGTTCGACTCGATGTTGGCGTCGATCTCGGAGACCGCGCGGTCGAGCGTCTCCTGGACGTCGGCGCCGTTCATGATGTCCTTCGCCGCCGTCTCGAACGTCGTCGAGATGACCGCGTACGCCGGCGTCTCGGGGCGCAGCACGGCGTACTTCTGCGAGAACTCGACGAACGGGCGCAGGGCACCGCCGTCGCCGAAGTACTCCGACGCCTGGGCGGCGGCATCCGTCGCCGGGATGACCACCTGCTTGTCGGCGAACTCGGTGATGTACTCGTCCTGGAAGCTGAACTCGAGGTACGCGCGGGCGCCGTCGGCGTCGTTGCACTTGGACGAGATCGCCCACTGCCACGAGCCGCCGCCGATCTTCGGGCCGTTGCCGAGGTCCGGCGGGGGCAGGATCAGCAGGTCGTCGCCGACAGCGTCGAGCGCGGCGACGGCGTTCCAGACGCCGGTGTAGCTGAGCGCCACCTCGTCGTCGATGAACTCCTGGTTGCCGACGGTGCCGCTGTTGCCGGCGTACCCGTCGGCGAAGAGGCCCGCGAACCAGTCGCCCCACGCGACCGCTTCGGGTCCGTTCAGCGCACCGTCAGCCGAGAGCATGGAGTCGCGGTCGATGAGGTCGCCGCCGAAGCCCTGCAGGAACGGCGAGTAGGCGTACGGCCACCACTCGCCGGTGTCTTCGGCCCCGATGTCGATCGGCGTCTCGTAGCCGGCGCCCTTCAGCGTGGCGAGAGCCGCGCCGAACTCGTCGGCGGTCCACGGCTCTTCGACGGTCGGGATGCGGATGCCGTTGGCGTCGAGCACCGACTTGCGGGCGAAGATGCCGAGCGCGGCGTCCCAGTAGCCGGCCGAGTAGATCTCGTCGTCCCAGACGCCGACGGCCGTGGGCAGCAGCGCGTCGGTGATCTCGGTGGGCAGATCGAGCGGCTGCAGATAGCCCGCCCATGCCCAGTTCGGCATGATCGGGCCGTCGAGGTCGAGAAGGCAGGGAAGATCACCGGATGCCGCGGCCGCGACGATCGCGTCGTTGTAGGCGCCCTGCGGGAACGACTCGTGCACGACCTCGTAGTCGTCCTGCGACGCGTTGAAGTCGGAGATGATCTGCTCGTAGACCTCGAGCTCGGCCGGGTTGCCCGCCGAGTGGGTCCACATCGTCAACTGGGTGCGGCCGTCCGCGGTGGTGGTGTCACCTTGGCCGGCTTGCCCGCACCCGGTCAGGGCGATCGCCGTGACCAGGCCCGCGGACACGAGGATCGGGGTCCTTGTGCGCATTGTTGTGGTTTCCTTTTCTTGGTGACTCACGCCCGCGTGGGTCACCGATCGGGGGCCGCCTCTGGCGGCCGCTCGGTGTGTGAAGCCCGTCGCCGGTTCGGTTTGGCGACTTGCGCCGGCGGCGGGCCTACGGAGTCTCGTCGGATGACGGGACACTCCATGAGGTGCGTGGCGTCCTCATCCCCTTCCGCGCGGACGCCGAGCGCGACCTCCATCGCCCAGCGGCCCATGGCGTAGTGGGGCAGCGCGACGGTGGTGAGTGGGGGATCCTGTTCCGCGGCGATCAGCTGCTGGTCGTCGTAGCCGACGACGGACAGATCGCGCGGGATGTCGAGGCCGCGGCGGTGCGCGGCGATGTACACGCCGGCCGCCATGCGGTCGTTGAAGCAGAAGATGCCGGTGGGGCGCTTGTCGTCGGGGAGGTCGAGCAGAGCCTCGGCCGCGGCGCGACCGCCGTGGGCGGAGGTCTCGCCCCTGACGTGCAGCGCCGGGTCGGCCGTGATCCCGGCCTCGGCGAGCGCCTCGAGGTACCCCTCGTGGCGCAGTCGCGACGCGAGCGGGCCGGGGTCATCCGTGTCGAGGTAGGCGATGCGCCGGTGGCCGGCGGCGACGAGCTCGCGCACGGCGGCGGCTCCCCCGGCGCGGTCGTCGGGCACGACGCTGCGGTAGCCGCCGTTCACGGGCCGGCAGTCGAGCAGCACCGTCTTCGGCAGGACGCCCTGCGGGACATCCACCACCCGGTGCCACATGCACGCGTAGATCATCGCGTCGACCTGCTGTGCGGTGAGCGCGTCGATCGCTTCGCGCTCGATCGCGGCGTCGCCACCGGTGTCGAGGAGGTAGACGAGGTGCCCGGCGTCGCGCGCCGCGTCCTGCGCGCCGGCGAGCATGCGACCGGCGAACGGCGTCGTCGCGATCTGGTCGGAGATGAGTCCGACCGTGCGCGTGCGCTGAGTGCGGAGCCCTCGTGCCACCGAGCTGGGCGCGTAGCCGACGGCACGGGCCGCCTCGCGGACGCGCTGGCGAGTCTCCTGCGAGATGCGCGATTCGACGTCGTTCATGACGAGCGAGACCGTGGTCACCGAGACGCCGGCCACTGCCGCCACGTCTGAGATCCGGGCCCTCGCCATCAGTGACACTCCCTCGTGTTAAATCGATTTATCGAGCGGATCCGATTATGGACCGATCGATGGTGAACCGTCAAGTGCTGCGTTCGGAGAACTCCATGCGCCTGCATCCGCATGTGCGGGATCCGCTCGCACCTGCAACTATGAGTTCCCGATGCAAATCGATTTGCATCACTGAGAATCCAAGGAGCGAATCAGAAATGCACACTCCCCCGAAGAAGGTCAGGCGCGTCCTGACCGGCAGTCTCACCGCCGCGGCGGTCGCGGCTTCCGTGCTCATCGGCCTGCCCGCGGCAGCCGTCGCGGCACCCGTCGCACCGGCCGCGCCCGAACTGCAGGACGGCCCCCAGCCGACCGCGCACACCCAGCAGGCGTACGCCCCCGAAGACGACTTCACCGCGAAGTGGACCCGCGCGGACGCCCGGCAGCTCAAGCGGCTGTCGGATCCGACCGCGGGCTCGAAGCAGAACTCGATGCCCACCGAGCTCACCATGCCCGCGGTTGCGCAGGACTTCCCGGACATGAGCAACGAGCAGGTGTGGGTCTGGGACTCTTGGCCGCTGACCGATGAGAACGCCAACCAGTACAGCGTCAACGGCCAGGAGATCATCTTCTCGCTCGTGGCCGACCGCAACCTCGTGTTCGACGAGCGCCACGTGTTCGCGAAGATCGGCTACTTCTATCGCCCCGCCGGCGTCCCCGCCGATGAGCGTCCGGAGAACGGCGGCTGGACGTATGGCGGCCTCGTCTTCGACGAAGGAGTGACCGGCAAGATCTTCCCCGACCAGTCGTACAGCCACCAGACCCAGTGGTCGGGTTCGGCGCGCATCTCGAAGGGCGGCCAGATCAAGCTGTTCTTCACGGACGTCGCGTTCTACCGCAACGAGGACGGCAGCAACCGCAAGCCCTACGACCCGCGCATCGCACTGAGCGTCGGCAAGGTGCACGCCAACAAGAACGGCGTGAAGCTGACCGGATTCGACAAGGTCACCGACCTGCTGCAGGCCGATGGCACGTACTACCAGACCGGCGCGCAGAACGAGTTCTTCAACTTCCGCGACCCGTTCACGTTCGAGGACCCGGCCCACCCCGGTGAGACCTACATGGTCTTCGAGGGCAACTCCGCCATGCCGCGCGAGACGGCGACATGCAACGAAGAGGACCTCGGCTACCGCGAGGGGGATCCCTTCGCAGAATCGGTCGAGCAGGTGAATGCCTCGGGCGCCACGTACCAGATTGGCAACGTCGGCCTCGCCAAGGCGAAGAACAAGGACCTCACCGAGTGGGAGTTCCTGCCGCCCCTTTTGTCGGCGAACTGCGTCACCGACCAGACCGAGCGTCCGCAGATCTACATGAAGGACGGCAAGTACTACCTCTTCACCATCAGCCACCGTGGCACGTTCGCCAACGGCATCGATGGCCCCGAGGGCGTCTACGGGTTCGTCGGCGACGGCATCCGCAGCGACTACCAGCCGATGAACTCCGGTTCGGGCCTGGCACTGGGCAACCCGACGAACCTGAACTTCGCGGGCGGGCAGCCGTTCGCGCCGGACTTCAACCAGCCGATCGGGCACTTCCAGGCGTACTCGCACTACGTGATGCCCGGTGGACTGGTGCAGTCGTTCATCGACACGGTCGGCACGGAGGGCGACTTCCGCCGCGGCGGGACGCTCGCCCCGACCGTCAAGATCGACATCGACGGCGCCTCGTCGGCGGTCGACTACGCGTACGGGGACGGCGGGCTCGGCGGCTACGCCGACATCCCGGCGAACATCAACGTCAACCCGGGCGGCAAGGTCACGCCGCTGCCCTGACCTGATCGACAGTCGAGCGGATGCCTCGGCACGGCCCCGTGCCGAGGCATCCGTTCATCCCGTCCCGAGCCGAGAAGGAGACCGAATGCACACGCAGAACACCCGATCCGCGTCGCCCCGGCGGCGCCGCCTTTTCGTCGTCGCGGCCGCAGCGGCGGCCGCGATCGTGCTCGTGGCGGCGATCGCCGTCGCCCTGTCGCAGAGGGGCGGGACGGATGCCGCGCCCTCGCCGTCCGCGACGACCGACGGGTTCGAACGTCCCGCCGACTGGTCTCCGCACCGGCCGAGCGTGCACCTCACACCGGAGAAGGACTGGATGAACGATCCGCAGAAGCCGTTCCTCCTCGACGGCGTGTGGCACTACTACTACCTCTACAACGCCGACTACCCGGACGGGAACGGCACCGCGTGGTACCACGCGACCTCGACCGACCTCGTGCACTGGAAGGACGAGGGCGTCGCGATCGACAAGTACACCAACGGCCTCGGCGACATCTGGACCGGCACGGCGGTCGTCGATGAGAAGGGCACCGCCGGGTTCGGTGAGGGCGCGGTGATCGCGCTCGTCACGCAGCAGGTGGACGGTGTGCAGCGCCAGTCCCTCTTCGTATCGCGAGACGGCGGCTTCCGCTTCGAGTCGTTCGACGGCAATCCCGTCATGGAGAACCCCGGCGTCGCGGACTGGCGCGACCCGCGCGTGTTCTGGGATGACGCGGCCGGGCGCTGGGTGATGGCCCTCGCCGAGCACGACCGGATCGGGTTCTACACCTCGCCGGATCTTCGCCACTGGACCTACTCCTCGGACTTCGTCGCCACCGACCTCGGCGTGCTGGAATGCCCCGACCTGTTCCCCATGGCGGTCGACGGCGATCCCGACGATGTGCGGTGGGTGCTCGTCGCGGGCGCGAACGGCGCCGCAGAGGGGATGACCACGGGCACCGCGTACTGGGTGGGCGAATGGGACGGCGAGCGTTTCACCGCCGACGGCCCCGGCCACCAGTGGCTGGACCACGGCTCCGATTACTACGCGGCGGTCACCTGGGACGACCCCCGGCTGGAAGAGCACGACCGCCTCTCCTCGCGGTACGGCATCGGCTGGATGAACAACTGGGCCTACGCGGGCCGATTCCCGACCGACGACTGGCACGGCGGGTCGGACTCCCTCGTGCGGAAGATCACGCTGAGCGACGACGAAGGGCGCGCGACGCTGCACTCGGTGCCGGCACCCGAGCTCGATTCGCTGGAAGGCGAGGCCGAGAACCTCGACGATGCGCGGCTGGGCGACGGCGAAGCCGTGGACGTCACGGTGCCGGCATCTGGCGCGTATCGACTGCGGTTGGATGCCGCGAGCCGGGCCGGCGAGCTGAGGGTCAAGGTGCTCACCGGCGACGGCAGCTTCGCGACGGTCGGCTACGACTTCGAGGCGCGGTCGGTGTTCGTCGCACGGGACGCCGACGCGGTCTCCGATACGATGCCCGAGGCGTACCGCGAAGTGCGCACAGCGGCCGTGGAACCGGCGGATGGGCGGATCGAGCTCGACATCGTGGTGGACGCCGCTTCGATCGAGGTCTTCGCAGGCGGCGGGCGTGCCGCGCTCACGATGGCCACGTTCGGGAAGGCCGGCGAGCGCGGCCTGCGTCTCGAGGGCGCGCGGGAGCAGGTCGCCGTCACGGGCGCCAGTCTCACTCCCTTGCGGGTGGCGCCGGTCGAGCGGGAGCACTGAGGGCCCCGAGCCCACTCGGCCGGCGAGAAGGGGGCACCGCGACAGACTGCCGTTCGACGAGCCACCCCCGCAGCAGATGGATGCCGTCACCGATCGGCGGTGCCGTCCCGTCGATCCGGTCGAGCAGGCGGGTCATCCCCCACCGCCCCATCTCGTCGTGCGGCAGCGCGATCGTGGTGAGCCCGGGGTCGAGTGCGTCGGCGACGGGATGCAGATCGTCGATCCCCACGACGGACAGGCCCTCCGGGACGGGGATGCCCCGCCGCGCGGCGGCCTGCATCACGCCCATGGCGATCTGGTCGTTGAAGCAGATCACCGCCGTGGGCGGGACGGGCTGGTCGAGGAGTCGCCCTCCCGCTTCCCGACCGCCTGCCGCATCGGACGTGCAGAGATCGAGGCGACCGTCAGCGAGGGCTATGCCCGAGTCGCCCAAGGCGGAGCGCACGCCGATGAGGCGGCCTCGGGCGGCGCGGGACTCGTCGGTGGTTCCGACATAGGCGATGTCGCGGTGCCCCTCGCGCGTGAGCCGCTCGCAGGCGAGGGCCGCGATCTGCGCCTCGTCGGGCACGACGGCGTCGACCTCCCAGCCGGGTTGCGGCGCCGCATCCACGAGCACGACGGGCACGCCCTCGGGGACGTCGGGCTGCTCGACGCGCTGGTGGTACATGCGAGCGATCAGGATGCCGTCGACCCGCTGGGCGAGGAAGCGCGCGACGAGGTCGCGCTCCGCCTCGGCGTCGCCGCCGCTCTCGGCGACCATCAGCAGCACGTCGCGCTCGAGCCCGGCTCGGCGGGCACCCTCGATGATGCGGCCCGCGAAAGGGGTCGCCGCGAGGTCGTCGCCGATGAGGCCCACGACGCCGGTGCGTCGGCGGCGCAGACCGCTGGCCACCCGGTCGGGGACGTATCCGAGCTCACGGGCGACGGCGAGGATCCGCTCACGGGTCTCGGCGTTCACCGCCCGCGCGCCGCTCAGCGCGTGCGAGACCGTCGTCGCCGAGACACCCGCGGCTGCGGCCACGTCGCTGACGCGCGCGCGAGGGCCGGTCTTGCCAGACATACGCCCAGCCTATGGCGCGCGGCGTGGCCGATCCGGAAATCGGAGTCAGCGCACGACGGCGAACAGACGGCGGCCGTGACATACCCCGGCCGGCGGAACGACGAACGCGGCGGGCCCGAAGGCCCGCCGCGTCCGATCGAAGGTGTCGCCGCGCCCGGAGCTACAGCGAGAGGCGCTCGCGCACGACGCCGGCGAGCTCGTCGGCGTGGCGGCGGGCCTCATCCTCGGAGGAGGCCTCGACCATCACGCGCACGAGCTGCTCGGTGCCCGACGGGCGCAGCAGCACGCGCCCCGAGAGGCCGAGCTCGGCGGATGCGCGGGCGACGGCATCCTGAACTCCCTCGTCGGTCGCGGCGCGGGTGCGGTCGACGTCCTTCACGTTGACGAGCACCTGCGGGTACACGGTCATGATCGACGCGAGCTCTTCGAGGGTCTTGCCGGTGCGCGCCATCTCGGCGACCAGGTGCAGGCCCGTGAGCAGGCCGTCGCCGGTCGTCGCGTAGTCGCTCATGATGACGTGGCCCGACTGCTCGCCGCCGAGCGAGAAGCTCTGCTCGTTCATGCGCTCGAGCACGTAGCGGTCGCCGACCGCGGTGGTCTCGACGTGGATGCCGTGCGCCGACATCGCGCGGTGGAGTCCGAGGTTGCTCATGACGGTGGCGACGAGGGTGTCGTCCTTGAGCTGCCCGCGGTTCTTCATCGACACCGCGAGGATCGCCATGATCTGGTCGCCGTCGACGACCTTGCCGGTCGCGTCGACCGCGAGGCAGCGATCGGCGTCGCCGTCGTGAGCGATGCCCACGTCGGCACCGACGCGCACCACGTGCTCGGCGAGCTGGTCGAGGTGGGTCGAGCCGACGCCGTCGTTGATGTTCCAGCCGTCGGGGTCTGCGCCGATGACGGTGACGCGTGCGCCGGCGTCGCGGAACGTCTCGGGCGAGACTCCGGATGCCGCGCCGTGCGCGCAGTCGAGCACCACGTGCAGTCCGTCGAGGCTGTGCGGCAGCGAGCCCAGCAGGTGCACGACATAGCGGTCCTCGGCGTCGGCGAACCGGCGGATGCGGCCGACGTCAGCGCCGGTGGGCAGCAGCTTCGGACCCGCCATGGCGGCCTCGATGCGCGCTTCGACGATGTCGGGCAGCTTCACGCCGCCGCGGGCGAAGATCTTGATGCCGTTGTCGGGAGCGGGATTGTGGGATGCCGAGACCATGACGCCGAAGTCGGCATCCATGTCGGCGATCAGGAACGCCGCCGCGGGGGTCGGCAGCACGCCGGCGTCGAGGACGTCGACGCCGGACGAGGCGAGGCCGGCCTCGACCGCGGCGGAGAGGAACTCGCCGGAGACGCGCGGGTCGCGGGCGACGACGGCGGTCAGCCGCTTGCCCGCAGCGCGGCGCGCCTCGGCGGAACGGCCCTGGCCCAGGACGACGGCGGTCGCCTGGGCCAGGGACAGTGCGAGATCGGCGGTGAGGGGGCCGTTGGCCAGCCCCCTCACCCCGTCCGTGCCAAAGATCGGCATACGGAGTGGAAGCCGATCAGCGCTTCGAGTACTGCGGCGCCTTGCGGGCCTTCTTGAGACCGGCCTTCTTGCGCTCGATGACGCGCGCGTCGCGCGAGAGGAAGCCGGCCTTCTTGAGGGTCGGACGGTTGTTCTCGACGTCGATCTCGTTCAGCGCACGGGCGATGCCGAGGCGGAGCGCACCGGCCTGGCCCGAGGGGCCACCACCCGAGATGCGGACGATGACGTCGTACGCACCCGTGAGGTTGAGGACCGTGAACGGGTCGGTGATGAGCTGCTGGTGGAGCTTGTTCGGGAAGTAGTCCTCGAACGCACGGCCGTTGACCGTGATGGTGCCCGAGCCGGGGATGACGCGCACGCGGGCGATGGCCTGCTTGCGGCGACCGACTGCGGCGCCCGAGACCGAGAGCACGGGGCGCTCGGCGGCGACGACGGTCTCGTCGATCGCGGTCTCAGTGGAGTAGCTCGTGGGGGTTTCTTCGATGTTCGCCATCAGTGTGTCCTGTTCTGTGCGGCGCTTACTGGGCGACCTGGTCGAAAACGTACGCGGTGGGCTTCTGCGCGGCGTGCGGGTGCTCGGCACCGCGGTACACCTTGAGCTTCGACAGCTGGTTGGCGCCGAGGGTGTTCTTCGGGAGCATGCCGCGGACGGCCTTCTCCACGGCGCGGACCGGGTTCTTCTCGAGGAGCTCCGAGTAGGTGACCGACTTGAGGCCGCCCGGGTAGCCCGAGTGACGGTAGGCCTTCTTCTGCTCGAGCTTCTGGCCGGTGAGGGCGACCTTCTCGGCGTTGATGATGATGACGAAGTCGCCCATGTCGACGTGGGGGGCGAAGGTCGCCTTGTGCTTGCCACGCAGGAGCGCGGCAGCGTGCGAGGCGAGGCGGCCGAGGACGACGTCAGTCGCGTCGATGACCAGCCACTCGCGCTGGGCTTCGCCAGCCTTGGGGGTGTAAGTGCGCGTCACAGTAGTGCTGCTTTCTTGATTCGAACGGAGAGGTTCGTGAATCCCACTCCGGGGTGGTTCCCCTCTCGATGAGAGGCTGAACACGCCAGTGGAGGGCTCACGTTCGCGGTGCCGGGTCAGCTGAGCCGGACACCAAAGATCAATAGTACGCGACGCGGATGCCTCGACCAAACCAGCCCCCTTACCCCGCGGCGTCACGGCGCGGGCACCGCCACGCCGATCCCGTCGAGATCCTCGTCTCAGATGTCACAACTTTGTGACATCCTTAGCACGGGGTTCACACAGGCTCTCTAATCTTCTCCTCATGAACGCACCATCGATCAAAGCAGTCATTCCCGCCGCCGGGCTCGGCACCCGCTTCCTTCCCGCCACCAAGGCGATGCCGAAGGAGATGCTGCCTGTCGTGGACAAGCCCGCCATCCAGTACGTCGTCGAGGAGGCGGTGGCCGCAGGCATCGACGACGTCCTCGTCATCATCGGCCGCAACAAGAACGCCCTGGCGAATCACTTCGACCGGGTCACCGAGCTCGAAGACACGCTCCACCGCAAGGGCGACCTGAGCAAGCTCGAGCGCGTGATGCACCCGAGCTCGCTCGCGGACGTCCATTTCGTCCGCCAGGGCGACCCGCGCGGTCTCGGTCACGCCGTGCTGCGAGCTCGCAAGCACGTGGGCAACGAGACGTTCGCCGTGCTGCTCGGCGACGACCTCATCGACGCACGCGACCCGCTGCTCTCGCGCATGATCGAGGTCTCCCAGCGCGAAGCGGCCACCGTGGTCGCCCTCATGGAGGTCGACCCGAGCCAGATCCACCTCTACGGGTGCGCCGATGTCGAGACGACCGACGAGTCCGACCTCGTGAAGATCAAGGCCCTGGTGGAGAAGCCGTCCGCAGAAGAGGCCCCGAGCAACCTGGCCATCATCGGCCGCTACGTCCTGAAGCCCGAGATCTTCGACGTGCTCGAGCGCACCGAACCCGGCAAGGGCGGTGAGATCCAGCTGACCGATGCGCTCGAGGTGCTCGCCGACGACGAGCAGATTGCGGGACCCGTGCTCGGCGTGGTGTTCGGCGGTCGCCGCTACGACACCGGCGACCGGCTCGACTACCTCAAGTCCAGCATCCAGCTCGCCCTCGACCGCGACGACCTCGGCCCCGAGCTGGCCGCGTGGATCAAGGAACTCGCCCCGACCCTCCCCTGACCACAGTGAAAGCGGGACGGATGCTGCGACCCGAGGCATCCGTCCGTTCAGGCGAGGATCGTGCCCGCGATCAGCAGCATCACACCGACCGCGTTGTAGACGACATGCAGGAGCACTGCCGGCCAGATGCGCCCCGTGAGCATGACCAGAAGGCCGCCGACGAGGCCGACGAGCGCGAGCGCGACCACTTCGCCGGGCGCGAGCGTGCCGACGATGCTGTGCGCCAGCACGAACAGCGCGGCGCTGCCGACGATCGCCGCACCGCCGGCCGTAAGTCGCCCGACCGAACGCCGGAACATCGAGTACACCGTCACCAGGACGACCCCGTGGAAGAAGAACTCCTCGGTCAGCGGCGCGATCACTACCGGCGCGATGAGTTCGGACCACCACCAGCCGTCCGGCAGGCGACCGTCGAGGGTCGCAATCGCCGGCAGCCGGTCGGCTCCTTCGATCCACCCCTGGACGAGTCGCAGCATCAGCCCGAGCCCGACGCCCCAGAGCAGGTCGATGGCCCGGAATCTCAGCAGGCCCATCGGCCTCGAACGGCTGAGAGCGAGGACCACCGGCACGGCCATACCGGCCCACAGCGCGATCGTCGACACCACGCTTCCCGCCGCGCCCAGCCACGTCGCCGCTGCCAGCCCGACGAGAATCCCGAGTCCCAGACCGATCATGGCGACCGCCAGCAGCGACTCGCGCCAGCGGCGCACCGTGCTGCCGCCGAGCCTCCAATCGGTGCGTCGAGGCCGGCGCGAACGATGCTCCGCGCCGGTGTCAGCCGGCCGCGTGGCATCGATAGAGTGACCCGTCACGAGCCCAAGCTACCCGACCCGGAGGCCACCCCTTGTTCGAGATCCTGACCGTGTGCACCGGCAACATCTGCCGCTCGCCGCTCGCCGAGCAGTTGCTGCGTCTACGGCTCACGCCGCTCGGTGCCAGGGTGCGCAGTGCGGGTACCCGGGGCCTGAACGCCGCTCCGATGACCGCGGAGTCGGTGACGCTCGCCACGCGTCTCGGCGTGCCGGCGGACGACTCGGCCGCACACCGCTCCCGCTTCCTCACAGAGGCCGACCTCGGCTCTTCCGATCTGGTGCTGACGCTGGCCATGACGCGCGATCATCGCCGGAAGGTCGTCGAACTCGCGCCCGGCCGAGTGCGTTCCACCTTCACGGTCCGCGAGTTCGCGCGCCTGTCGGCGGGCCTCACCGACGACGAGATCCGCGCCGCGGCTGCGACGGGAGCGGATGCCGCGACCCGCGTTCGCGCGACGGTCGCGCTGATCGCGGCGCGGCGCGGTGTCGACCCTGCGCCGCCCGACCCTGCTGAGGACGACGTCATCGATCCGTACGGACGCTCGTGGGAGACATACGAGCTGTCGGCAGCCCAGCTGACCCCTGCGATCGACGAGACGGTGCGCGTACTCGCGGCCGCACTCGTCACAAAGTGACGCAGTTCACATGCTCGTCACGCAAAGCGGACGTACGCGTAATTCCTTTGTGTAAGGATGAGTGCGGTTCGGAAGCTGGGGAGTTCGAGAACCTGCACCACAGCAGCGACGAAAAGGCCCCATGGAACTCAGCGACTACATCCGAATTCTGCGCAAGAACTGGCTCGTAATACTCCTTGCGACGATTCTCGGTATCGGCGTGGCCGCGGCGTATTCCTACACTCGCACCCCGATGTACGAAGCATCGAGCACGGTCTTCGTGTCGACACAGACGAGCGGCACCGTGCAGGAGCTGCAGCAGGGCTCGTCCTTCACGCAGTCGCGCATGACGACGTACGCGAACCTCGTGACGACGCCGGTGGTGATGAACCCGGTGATCGCAGAGCTCGGGCTCGACACGTCGGCCAGCGGCTTGGCGAGTGTGGTGAGCGGAACGAACACGCTCAACACGCAGCTGATCACGATCACGGTGACCGATCCTGATCCCGTGCTCGCCGCCGATGTCGCGAATGCCCTCGGCGCAAGCCTCACCGAGACCGTCGAGAAGCTCGAGACCCCCGCCGACTCGACCACGAGCCCGGTTCGCCTCTCACGTGTGCGCGATGCACTGCCGCCGCAGACTCCCGCCAGCCCCAACATCCCGCTGAACCTTGCGCTGGGCGGCCTGGTCGGCCTCGCCCTCGGCATCGGCATCGCCGTGCTGCGCTCGGTGCTCGACACGCGCATCCGCACCCCGCGCGACATCGAGCTGGTCACCGACACCCCGATCATCGGTGCGATCGCGTTCGATCCGAAGGCCAAGGACCGCCCGCTCATCGTCCACGACGACCCGGCCAGCCCGCGCGCCGAGACCTTCCGGGCGCTGCGAACCAACCTGCAGTTCCTCGACATGGGCGGCCGCGCGAGCTTCGTCATCACGTCGAGCCTTCCCAGCGAGGGCAAGTCGACGTCGACCATCAACCTCGCCATCGCGCTCGCCGACGCCGGCAAGCGCGTGGCGCTCATCGACACCGACCTGCGCAAGCCGAAGGTGGCCGAGTATCTCGGCATCGAGGGGGGCGCGGGGCTCACCGATGTGCTGATCGGCCGCGCGCAGGTCGGCGATGTGATGCTCCCGTGGGGTCAGCGCAGCATGTTCGTGCTGCCGGCCGGGCGCATCCCCCCGAACCCGAGCGAGCTGCTCGGTTCGCAGCGCATGCACGATCTTCTCCAGTCGCTCGAGAAGGAGTTCGACGTGGTGCTGTGCGACGCTCCTCCCCTGCTGCCCGTCACCGATGCGGCGATCCTCGCCAAGGCCACCAGCGGCGCGCTCGTGGTGGTGGCCGCCGGGCGGACCAACCGCCATCAGTTGAACGGCGCTCTCGACGCGCTCTCCACGGTCGGAGCGAAGGTCGCCGGCGTCGTGCTGTCGATGGTCCCCACGCGCGGACCCGATTCGTACGGCTACGGGTACGGCTATGGGTACGGCTATGGCTACGGGCACGCCGTCGAGCGCGGCAAGGCGCCGAACCAGGCGAAGACGAAGGCGAAGAAGGCTGCGAAGAACGACGAGCCGCGCGGGGCGCGTCGGCGCACGTCGGTCTGACACGAACGACCGGTAGCCGTCCGCCTCGGGAATTCGCGGTCGGCAATCGGTTCCGGCGACGGTGCCGAAAGGAATGCGGCGGGGTGTGAGCCCCGGTGCGATCCGTCCCTACACACAAATGAACAGCTGCCGGGGGGCAACCTGTGACGTCGAACATCGAACTCGACGCGACGATGTCGTCGCAGAACGAAGCGGACTCGTCCGTGCCCGCTTCCTCCGGCGCGCCCGCATCGCCGCCGCCAGCGGCCACACGCCGGCAAGGGCGCGCGGACTGGCGTCGCCGCTACGCGCGCAACGTGTGGTTCACCGATCTGCTCGTGCTGATCTGGGTGGTCTACGGCACCCAGATCGCCTGGTTCGGCTTCGGCAACGCCGAAGTGTCGATCCGGGCTGATGCGCGGCTCAGCGACGTGTCGTACTGGATGTTCTCCGCTGTTCTCGTCATCGTCTGGATGTGGGCGCTGAGCCTCATCGACTCGCGCAGCGACCGCGTCATCGGCACGGGGCCGACAGAGTACGTGCGGGTGGTGCGGGCGAGCTACCTCGTGTTCGGCTCGATCGCGATCCTCGCGTTCCTGTTCCAGATCGACCTCGCGCGCGGCTACCTGCTCATCAGCCTTCCAGCCGGAATCGCCGTGCTGCTGTTCGTGCGCTGGCTGTGGCGCAAGTGGCTCGTCTCGCAGCGCCTCAGCGGCGCGTACTCGGCCCGCGTTCTTCTCGTCGGCTCTGAGCAGTCGGTGGTGCAGATCGCGAACGAGTTGCGGCGCACCCCGTGGGCGGGCTACCACGTGGTCGGCGCGTGCGTTCCCAGCGGCCGGATCGCGGCGACGATCGAGGGCACCGACATCCCGATCATGGGAAGCGTGTCGGCGATCGACCGGGCGCTCGCGTCGACGGATGCCGACACCGTGGTGGTGACGAGCACCGACGAACTGCCGATCGACAAGGTGAAAGAGATCTCGTGGGGTCTGGAGGCCGGCCGTCAGCACCTGGTGCTGGCGCCGAGCATCATCGACATCGCGGGGCCGCGCGTGCACACCCGGCCGGTGTCGGGTCTGCCGTTGATCCACGTCGAGACGCCGCGGTTCACGCGCGGCCAGCGTGTCGTGAAGCGCACGTTCGACATCGTGTCGTCGAGCCTGCTGATTCTGCTCGCCTCGCCGGTGCTGCTCGCCGTCGCCATCGGCGTCAAGGCGACCAGCCCGGGCCCGCTGCTGTACCGCCAGGAGCGCATCGGGCTGCGGGGCGAACCGTTCAAGATGAACAAGTTCCGTTCGATGCGCGTCGGGGCGGATGCCGAGCTCAAGGCGCTCCTCGAGGCGCAGGGCACGAGCGAGCAGCCGCTGTTCAAGGTGAAGGACGACCCGCGCATCACGCCGGTCGGCAAGTTCATCCGCAAGTACTCGCTCGACGAGCTCCCCCAACTGTTCAACGTGCTCGGCGGTTCGATGAGCCTCGTTGGCCCGCGCCCGCAGATCGCCGCGGAGGTGGCGCTCTATACGGATGCCGCCCGCCGGCGCCTGCTCGCCCGCCCCGGCATCACGGGGCTCTGGCAGGTGAGCGGCCGCAGCACCCTCGACTGGGAGCAGACCGTTCGACTGGACCTCTACTACGTGGAAAACTGGTCGCTCGTCGGCGACCTGGGCATCCTCTTCAAGACCGTGAAAGCGGTCCTGTCCCCCGGGGAGACGGCGCACTGATGAAAGGCTTGCTCGTCCACGAATGGATCGCCAAGAACGGTGGATCCGAGAACGTCTTCGCGCGGCTGGCGGACATCTACCCCGATGCCGACCTTCTGTGCCTTTGGAACGACGCACCGCATCGCTTCGATCCCGCGCGCACGCGGGAGACCTGGCTGGCCGGTTCGCCACTGCGTGGCCGAAAGGCGGCGGCGCTTCCTCTGATGCCCGCCACGTGGCGCAATCGCAAGGAGTCCGCTGATTGGATGCTGGTGAGCTCGCACCTGTTCGCCCACCAGATCACTCTCAGCTCCGGCCCGGTACCGAAGTTCGTCTACGTGCACACTCCGGCTCGGTACATCTGGGCGCCGGACCTCGACCTGCGCGGCGCGTCGCTCCCCGCGCGCGCCATCGGGGCGCTCTTCAAGCCGATCGACCGCAAGCGCGCCACATCTGCGACGAGCATCGCTGCCAACAGCGAGTTCATCGCAGGTCGGATTCGCGAGGCTTGGCACCGGGACGCCACTGTCATCTACCCGCCGGTCGAGACCAGCCGCATCCAGGCGATCACGGACTGGGCGGACGAGCTGACCGCCGAGGAAGCCGCCCAGTTGGAGGCGCTTCCTCCCCAGTACGTGCTCGGCGCCTCGCGGTTCGTCTCATACAAGCGACTCGACCTCGTCATCGCGGCTGGTGAGGCTGCCGATGTTCCCGTCGTCCTTGCCGGCACGGGACCCGACGAGGATTCGCTGCGTGCCCGCGCGGCGGAGGCGCGGGTACCCGTGCACTTCGTGCATCGGCCCAGTGACGCACTGCTGTACGCCCTGTACCAGCGCGCCCTCGTCTTCGTGTTCCCACCCATCGAAGACTTCGGCATCATGCCCGTCGAGGCGATGGCGACGGGCACACCGGTCATCGTCAACAGCATCGGTGGTGCGCGAGAAAGCGTCGCTGCCCCGGTGGCGGGAACCTTCTTCGAATCGGAGGACGCGTCGGAGCTGCGCCGGGCCGTCGAGGTGGCCGCGGCAGTCGATCGGTCAGCCGTCGCTGCACGAGCGCGCGAGTTCAGCGCGGAGCGCTTCGACGAGGAGATCCGCTCCTGGGTCGATGAGCACGTTGGCTCCTGAGGCGTCGACAGCGGTCCTGTCGTCTCGCGTGCGCAACACGCGATCAAGCACCGCGCGCCCATCGAGCTTTCGCCGAGACCTCCAAGGCCTTCGCGCGCTCGCGGTCCTAGTGGTCTTCCTCGATCACATGATCGGCTGGCCGACAGGCGGCTTTGTCGGCGTCGACATGTTCTTCGTGATTTCAGGGTTCCTGATCACCGGCCTACTTCTTCGCGAGTATGACAAGTCGGGTCACATCTCGGCGAAGAAGTTCTATATCAGTCGCGCCAAGCGGATCGTGCCCGCCGCGACGCTAGTGCTCGTCGTCACGGTGTGGTTGTCGTTCCTGGCCTTTTCCGGTCAACGCGCGTGGAGTATTGCCTGGGACGCGGTGGCGAGCTTCTTCTTCTTCGCGAACTGGAACTTCGCCCTGGAGGGGACGGACTACTTCCAGCAAGGAAGCGCGGTCTCGCCGTTGCAGCACTACTGGTCGCTGTCCGTCGAGGAGCAGTTCTACTTCGTCTGGCCATGGCTGCTTCTCGGACTGCTTGTGGTCTTTGCCGGGTTCGGGAAAAAGTCCAGCGCGCGTACGCGGGCGATCGCAGGCACAACCATCGCGGCCATCTCCGTCGCGTCTTTTGGATGGGCGCTCGTACAGTCGGTGTCCTCGCCGACGCTCGCCTACTTCTCGACGGTGACCCGAACGTGGGAACTCGGAATCGGCGCGTTGCTTGCCGTTGCCGCGCCCATCTTCTCGCGGCTAGCAGGAGCGGCTCGTGTCGTGATGGCCTACGTCGGGCTGTCTGCCATGATCGCGGCTTGTTTCGTGATCACCCCTGAGACTGTGTGGCCGGCCCCGTGGGCCCTGCTGCCCACGCTCGCTACCACCCTCGTGATCGCTTCAGGTGTTGGCGCTGAGTCTCGCTTCCTCTGGCCATTGACCAATCCGGTCTCCGTTTACATAGGGAACATCTCCTACAGCCTCTACCTGTGGCACTTTCCCGTCATCGTCTTTGGCATCGCGCTATTCCCCAGTGCGGGCGAGGCCGTGTACTTCGGAATCGCCATCGTTGGATTTGGCCTCGCGATTGCCGCGTACCACACTGTCGAGCGCCCGCTTTGGAAGTCTCCGCTTTGGGTAAGCCGTGGGCATCGGGCGTGGAAGGCATGGCGGAGCGAGAATGCGCGGGAAGCCGGGCTGGGGCTGCTGGCAGGGGCCAGCGTCGTCACCGCCGCGCTCGTTGCTCTTGCGCTCACACCACTGCTGACTCCGCGACCAGCCATCGCCTACGAACCGAAAGACTACTTCGCCGACGCTTCCGCATCAGAGCCTTCTACCCAGGCCGACGCGTTGACAGCTGAGATCGTAGCGGCATCCCGCGCGACGACGTGGCCATCGCTAACCCCGTCTATCGACGAGATCGGATCGAACTCGAAGGTCGATGCGTGGGTGCAGGATGGGTGTCTGGCGGGTGAGCGCGGGGCCGAAGCAGACTTCACCTCCGTCGCAGCGAGATGCGTGTACGGCGACGCGAATGCGCCTAAGACAGCCGTTCTCGTCGGTGACTCCGTCGCCATCAGTTGGCTCCCCGCCCTCGAGGATGCCCTCACCAACGAGGGGTGGAAGATCCACGTTCTCACAATGCAGCAGTGCGGATTCGCAAACATCTCGCTTACGACGAGCGATGGCTCAGCCCATCCGAAATGCGATGAGTATCACTCATGGGTGCCAACCGAGATCGCCCGCCTCAATCCGCAACTCGTGGTTGCCTCGCAGACCGATTCGACAGCGGCGCGAGTAGCAGAGGGAGGCCAGGCTCAGCTACAGGCGGCGGTCGCGTCGACGCTGAAGTCGTTCGCTTCAACCGAGCGATCAGTCGTGGTATTGCCAGCCCTGCCTCGAACGGTTGCGCTCGGCGACTGTTATACGGCGGCAGGTAGCCCAGCGAACTGCAACCGGCCGGTTCCCGAGGAGCATCGTTCCGCGACGTCGCTGTTGAGCCGCGCCGCAGGTGGCGCGACGTTGGTCCAAACGGATTCGCTGTTTTGCGCGTCTGGCACATGCCCGATCCAGGTTGCAGGGTTCGTCGTCCGCGCAGACGTAACCCATGCCACGGAGGCGTACATGCGCTTCATCGCTCCCTCAGTGAGAGCAATACTCGAGGAGTCGGTGCCGCAACTGAATTGAGTGGCCTCTGGCTTGAATGCGTGACAGGGCGCTATCGTCACCCCTCATACTCCCGCTTCGACAACGCTAGCGAATCGGTTGATGGCGCTCGCTGATATTGCCTATTTGTCCTCGAGAGGGACTTGCCTTCGATCGTAGACACGGTGTCGGTTCACTATGCGCTTCCGCGAAGGCAAGCCAACCTCGCGCTCTAGGCGTTCTCGTAGCTGCCCAGATACCGCCACCGCTTCAGCGTCATCAGGCGACGGCCGCGACGGCCTCTTCGCAAGACGACAAGATGACATTTGACAACCCCTTCCCTACGGTCCTCATTGCGAGGACCATCGGAAATCACTCGGTGGCTATGGCCCCGTTCTCAACCGCCGTCGACAGTGTCCCAAGCCATCGTTCGGGGAGCGAGAAGTCGCGATACGCACTACGCTGCGTTAACACGGGGCAACTGCGCAACTTCCCCCGCGGGCACCTGATCGCGCTTTCCCCAGGCATACCACGCACAAACCGCCAATGTCAGCCACAGCCAAGGCTCTGAGAGATTGGGACCAGCGACACTTTTCGATACGAGCAGTGCTACGGCTGCCCAAGCGGCAGGCAGGGCTGCGGTGACTTGGAAGGCGCGGGCTAGGACTGCGATCGCGAAGAACGCATAGAGGAGCATCCCAACGATGCCCACCGTGCCAAGAAGCATAGGGACGAAAGTTGACGGTCGATTGCTGCCGAGCCCTGCTCCGACAAACCAAGTGTCGGTCAGCACACCTAGGGAGAAGGCGTCGGCCGCTGTGCGGTTCGCGAAGCTAGTAGTGAGTAGCTTGGAATCAACCGAGTTGTTGACATAGTCCCAGACCGTGCCGCCAACGGAGATGACGGCTACAAGAACCCAGGGAAGCAGAATTGCGGCCGCGACGGGGATTCGGTTCGTCTGTAACCACCGCGCACCCGCAGCGGCCGAGAGGATGGTACCGATCAAGATTCCCGCGACGAGCGCTGTGCTGGAAGTGGACACCGCAGCGAGGAAGATGCTCCCAGCCATGCCAGCATAAGTCCACCCTGCGCGGCCTCTCCTGGTGTAGCTGCAGAGCGCAAGAAACACGAAGGCGGTGAGTGCGAAGGCTGCAAGCTGGGAGGGTTCGGGGAACATTCCACGGAAGCGTTGTGCGCCGCCGTACGCGACATCGATGTATCGGACCGCAACAGCGGTGTCGAAGAGGTCACCGGGCCACGTCACTCCAGCCTCTCGTGCCATATACCGGCCAATGTTCAGGGCAACTGCGAAAAGCACAGCAGCCCGAAGCGCGGGCATCGGGTCTACCGAACGCGAGGCGACATACAAGACGAGCGCGACTGCAATGACGACGTACAACACCTGGGCGACGTTCGAGAACGTGTGCGTCAGCGCGCTCGGATCTGATACTTCGCTGTCTGTGCCACCGCGCGGCGCAAGCACGGGAATCCCCGCAAACACGATCGGCGACAAAGCGGTCACGATCGCGGACCAGCTCGCAAAGAGTATCAGGGCGCTGCGCCCTGGGCGCGATGCATGCACGGCTCCCTTCAGAGCGCCAGTCGCCAAAGACGCGACGAGCCCGACGGCGGCGGTGCAGTAGAACACCGGCAACCCGTTGTTGCCGATTGAAACAGCGACCGAGGTGGGAAACGCGGCTGACAGCATCACTACGTGGAGGACACCCCGTCGGGCAATCGCGGCGACGACGACAGCGACCGCAAATCCAACGCCGAGCACCGTCATAGGTTCGCTCGATCAAAGTTGCATCCTACGGACCAAACGCAGATACCTAGGGAAGACTCCCGCACTCGAACCGTCAACCTCTTCATCGCGTCACCTCTGTGCGGGCTCGCGGAAGTCGGAGATGAGATCGAGTCCCTCTTCCATACTGCTCACGAAGTTCGTGGTCGAGAACTGTCCCGTGTACGCACGCACGATTGCCGAGATCTTGCCGTATGAGTTGTCGAAGACGATGTTCGGAATACCCAACAAAGTCGCCAGCACATGGGCGTGAAGACGGTCGGTCACGACGAGCGGACGGCCCGCAAAGAGCCGCACTGCGGAATCCAGATTCATCTCGAGCAGCGCGTTGCCGGCGGACTCGAGCACACGACGGTAAGAGGGCGAGTTGCGCAGCGCTGGGACGACGCTGGTGACGCGTCCCGGCGTCTTCAGGAGATGCCACTTTGCGACGGTCGGCCAGCCTATGTGCCAATCGGTCGCCTCGTCGTCTGCGCCTAGGTACGGCAGGATCGCCGTCTTCAGGGGGTGGAGGGCTTCGTGGTCTTCTCTGAGCAGCGCGAGAACGCCGCGCGCATCGATGTCAGGCGCCGCGGGCGACCAGCCGAGCGCGGCGTCAGGCGAGAGGACGGTCCGGACGTCGGGAAGGCCACGGGACGCGCGCTCCAGGGATTGCTCGTCGCGCACGATCAGCGTGAAGTCAGCGTGCGCACCAAAGATCGCATTGGCGCGCGCGGCGCTCTCCGCCGTCTCGAACTTGATCGACTGCGGCAGCTGGATGATCTTGCGTCGAGGGAAGTCTCGTACGACCTCTTCACGCCCTCGCTGGAACACGGGCCAGACGTCTCCGAAGTTGCCGCCACCGTGCAAGAGCAACGGCGTGTCCTCGGACGACTTTGCGTTGATGACATCCGCGCTGTAGCGCCGGAGATCGGAGGAGAGCGCAACTCGCTTGCCGATCTGGCGCAGATATTCGACCTCGCCCCCCCAGATCATCGAATCACCAGCATTCCGGTGGCTCGGTACATCGAGCAGTACGACATCGCTGGCGTCGCCGATGAGCGATGTCCAGGTACGGCTGGTGTCGTTGCGGATGCTCTGCAAAATCTCCCGATCAGCGCTGTGCATGATCTGACTCCGATCTCAGGGTCGTTCTCGGCTGCATCCGCACCCCGGAGGGTCGCGCAGCGACAAAGGATGATTCGGTCACGCGAAGGCCCTCCGCATGAAGCCCACGATCACTTTCAGATCCCCGCGCGCTCGTCCGCTCAGCAGCACGAGCACACCGAGGTAGGCGGCAGAGGCGGCCAAGCCAGTGCCGACCGCCAGGAGTGGCTGGTCGATCGCGAATTCAACCACCCAGCCGATGATGCCGATCGGCAAGCCGACCAGCAGGATGGACAGTCCCGCGCGGCGCAGCAGCAGCAGGCCATCGAGGCGGAGATTGCGCCCGACCGTGATGAGGGAGATCACCCAGTAGGCGAAGAGGCCGACTGAGCCGCCGATCGCTACGCCGAGGGCGCCCCACGGCAGCCCGGCGAGCGTGCAGACGACGATGACCGGCTGGAACCACATGTAGACCTTGAATTGCGTCGCCGCTTCGCCCCTCGAAAGGTACGCCCAATAGGAGATCTGGGTGAGCGCCCTGAAGACGCCGCCGATGCACATCGCCTGGAAAATCGGGCCGGCAGCAGACCACTGCGGCCCCAGGGCGATTTCGATCACGGAGGGCGCCAGGCCCGCGAGCAGGAAGTAGAGCGGCGCGACGACGTACGACCCGACGAGTTGGGCCTTTCCCAACGTCGATTCGAAGGCGTGCGGGCGCGCATTCCAGACCCGCGAGATGACGGGAACTGCGACTCGCGTGAGGGGTGCGGCCACTTGCGCGAACGGCGCCATCGCCAGCTGATACGCACGGTTGTAGAGACCGGTCACCGATGCATTCCACGCGATCCCTAGCGCAACCGTCGGTACGCTGCCTACGAGATAGTTGATCGCTTGTGTGCCCGTCACGCTGATGCCGAACGTGATCAGTCCCCGCATATTCGCGCGGCGCGCCGGCAGCCCCGGCCACCATCGGGCGAACACCACAGCTAGCACCAAGCCGCCGGCCGAGTAGATGATCAGCTGAGCGACAAGAGCCCAGTATCCCGCACCGCCGATGGCCAGCATGATCGCTGCCGCCAGTCCCAGCAGCTGCGGCACGATATCGACCGCAGAGAGGCGTACGAACCAAAGATTGCGGTTGATCTCGGCTCGGAACTGCGCAGAGATCCCGTTGATCAGATAGATCACAGCGACGGCGTGGGTGATGGCGACGAGTTCGGGGGTTCGAAAGAGCGCGGCAAGTGGTTCGGCGAGCAGGAACACGGCTGTCGCGAAGAGCGCTCCAGAAGCCGTGTTGATCCAGAACAGATTCGACTTCTGAGCGCGCGACAATGTCGCCGCCTGAACTGCCGCCATCGACAACCCGAGATCGCGAAGAATCTCCGAGACGCCTACCACCGCCGTCACCATGGCCAGCATTCCGAAATCCGTCGGCGTCAGCAGCCGTGACAGCACGAAGATCGAAGTGAAGTGAATGCCGATGCGCAGGGCCTGAGCGAGCAGCGTCACACCGCTGCCGCGCGCGGCCGCCCCTGCGAGATTCGTCTGGTCAGCGGACAAGCGCCGCCTCCTTGAGCCCCAGTTCGACGACCGCCTGTGTGATCTCGGTGATGCAATGCGCGTCGTCGAAGTGACGCGCCCTCTCGCGCGCGGCATCGGACAATGACTGCAGCGCGCTCGGTTCGCCTTCCAGCGCTGATCGGACCGTCGCGGTGAGGGCCGAAAGATCGCCTGTCGCGTACAGGAAGCCGTTCACCCCATCGCTGATGATCTCCTTCGGACCACCGGAGTCCGCTGCAACGACCACAAGTCCGGCCGCCATCGCTTGGACGATCACCTGACCGAACGGTTCCGGGACAGTGGAGCAATGCAGAAGAACGTCGTGCCGGTCAAGAAGAGGCCTCACCTCGGCAACATGGCCGAGGAATTCGACAGACTTCGAAACCCCCAGTTCTTCGGCGAGAGCGCGCAGGCTGTCGTCGAACGCCTCCTCCCCGAAGAGAGGTCCGCCAGCGACGGTGAGCGTGACGCTGTGGCCCTGAGCAATGAGCGCCGCAACGGCACGGACGGCGAGATCGGGCCCCTTCCAAGGGGCCAGCCTCCCGAGGAACACCAGCCTGGTCGGTCGGGCTGCGAACTGCCGGCTGTGTTGGGTGTCATCCGCAGCGATCCCCGACGGACTGTAGACGACGCGAGTATCGAGCCGTGGCTTCAGGGTGCGCACAGTGCGCTCGGTCGAGATCGAGTTGGCCAGGCATCCGCTGACTCGCGTGAGCGTCACCCAACGGGTGAGCGCGACGGCGACGCGCGACATTGAGCTCGCGACGAGCTGATCGCGCGCCCAGTAGAGCGAGGTCGTCAACCGGTCCTGCGCAAGCGCCATGTAGAACGAGCCGCGCATGGAGTTGCCGATGAAGATGCGGTCGCGTCGCCGCTTCATCGCAGCGCGCAATTCCCGCAGCTGACCGAGGAGCCCGCCGCGCAAGACGATGACTTTCGCGGAGGCTGACGATTCGAGATCGCGCCACAGCGGCCCGTCTTCGAACGTGATCACCTCGACGTCCACATCCGACGCGCCCTCGATGTAGCGCGCAAGGGCGAGCTCGGCACCACCTGGAGTGGCTGTGTGGGTGATGAAGGTGATCGACGTCTTCATGACGTGACCCCGGCGTAGCGGAAAGGGGCGAATCGCTCGATGTCCGCCAGTGAGCCCTCGGTTCGCAGCAGCCATGCGGTCGCAGCGAGGTGACGGTGCACGTAGTCGTCCGCGGTCAAGCCGCGCGACGCCTTGGAGGGCGCATCCGCAGCAACCCCCTCGGCGGCTCGCCCCACGGCCGTGCGAAGCGAAGACGCATCGCCAGCGGCATAGAACTCGGCGTAGCCCTCGAAGTAATCCCGCACTCCGCCGATGTCTGCGATCACGAGTGGCTTGCTGAGACTCATGGCCTCAAGGCCGACCGTGATTCCGGATGCGTGGTGATTCGAGTGCAGAGGCACCACCACAACCCCGGCTCGGGCATAGGCCGCAGCCATCTCAGCGGTCGATCGGGACTGTTGGATATTGACACTAGGTGCGTTCTGCGTGTCACTCTGCTTCAGCCGCCGAGTCAGGATCTGAGTAGGTATTGGAGCCGGCATTGACACCGCGGTCATCAGTGTCTGCCAGTCGCGGTGACGATCGTTTCCCGGGGCCACGACCCCGGAGCCGCCCGAGTGAGGATTAGGGGAGGAGATGTCCTGGGTCCCGAACGGAATCAGGGCGACGGGGGCGGGCTGCAACTGCGCGCGGGCGATTTCCGCATTCTCGCGGCTCAGAGTGGTGTGGAGGCTCGGCCCCTGAAGCAGTGAACGGTAAAGACCCCGTCGAAATCGGCCGAGGGACGGCCAGCGGTCCCACAGCCACACGCTCTGCGCGATCATCGGCCGCGGTTCCCACCTCAGAACTCGTTCGACCGCACGGATAGCGAGATGTTCGTGCTCTGTGTGCGTCCACACGACATCTGCTTCACGCCACGTCCTTCGGTTGCGCCAGGCGTGAACGTAGTCGAATCCGAGAAGAAAAGTGGTCGCTCGGCGGAGAAACCGTCCGACCCGCGACTCTGCAGCGTCACTTGACGACGTCAAGTCGACCATGCCCGCCGCGCCCCCGTATCCATACGGGGTCGCTTCCCATACCTCCCCGCGGAGGTGTCGGTCGCTCCATGCCTGGAAACTTCGACCGTGGTCGAGGTGGACGTATACGCGCGTGCTATTGGCCGGGCTGGTGCCTGAAGTGAAAGAGTCTGACTTCGTTGACGACTCGTAAGGGAAGTCATTCTCTAGGGGCAAGCGGGACTACACTCCATTCCGAAATATGCAGATCCCCAGCTGCCGGGGACACGATAGCACCCTCGTGTTACAGGCTTTGTCACACGAGGACCTCGCGGTGCCGGAGGCGTTTCACCGGGCCACGTGGGCCACCGGTGCCCGCTCGATCTGGTAGGAAATAACCGAGTCCGCCTCACGAGCGACGCTTGGCAATGACGCACGAGCAGCGAGCTTCCAACAACAAGGAGTCCCCATGCGTCTGTCAGTCATCGGTTGCGGCTACCTCGGTGCCGTCCACGCCGCCGCCATGGCCTCGATCGGTCACGAGGTGATCGGCATCGATGTAGACGAGCGGAAGATCGCGTCGCTCTCGCAGGGCCAGGCGCCGTTCTTCGAGCCCGGTCTGCAGCAGATCCTGTCGGACGGGATCGCGTCGGGTCGCCTGCGATTCACCACCGACATGGCCGAGGCGCACGGTTCCGACGTGCACTTCATCGGCGTCGGCACCCCGCAGCAGAAAGACGGCTACGCCGCCGATCTCACGTACGTGAACGCCGCGGTCGACGGCCTGATCCCCTACCTCCGCGAGGGCGACGTCGTCGCCGGAAAGTCGACCGTGCCGGTGGGCACCGCGGCCGAGCTGGCCGAGCGGGTGACGCCGACTGGCGCCACCCTGGTGTGGAACCCCGAGTTCCTGCGTGAAGGCTTCGCTGTGCAGGACACGATCGATCCGGACCGCCTCGTCGCCGGTGTGCCCGCGGGTGACGCCGGCGAGCGTGCCGCCGACGTGCTCCGCGAGGTCTACCACACGGCCGTCGCGAAGAACACGCCGTTCATCGTCACCGATCTCGCCACCGCAGAACTCGTCAAGGCCGCGGCCAACGCGTTCCTCGCGACGAAGATCTCGTTCATCAACGCGATGGCCGAGATCGCGGAGGTCACCGGTGCCGACGTCACCCAGCTCGCCGATGCCATCGGCCACGACGCGCGCATCGGCCGCCGCTTCCTCGGTGCCGGCATCGGGTTCGGCGGCGGCTGCCTCCCGAAGGACATCCGCGCGTTCTCGGCACGTGCCGAGGAGCTCGGCCGCGGCGAGTCGGTCAGCTTCCTCCGCGAGGTCGACGCGATCAACCTGCGGCGCCGCGAGCGCGCCGTGCAGCTCACCGTCAACGCCCTGGGCGGCTCGGTGTTCGAGAAGAAGATCACGGTGCTGGGGGCCGCTTTCAAGCCGCACAGCGACGACATCCGCGACTCCCCCGCGCTCGACGTGGCGGTCGCGCTCCACGGGCTCGGCGCCATCGTGACCGTGACCGACCCTGAAGCGATCGACAACGCGCGGGCGCGGCATCCGCAGCTCAACTACGTCGCCGACCGCGACGAAGCCCTCACCGGCGCCGACGGTGTGATCGTCGTCACGGAATGGGACGAGTACCGCCGCCAGCTGCCGCCCGAGCACGCCGCCTCCCTGGTGGCCGGCCGTGTCATCGTCGACGGACGCAACTGCCTCGATGCCGCCGCCTGGCGCTCTGCGGGCTGGGAGTACTTCGGCATGGGACGCCCCTGACACCTCATGACGCACCGACGACGTCGGGCGGGCGCGTGCTCGCCCGACGCGAGCTCAGCCGAGGTAGCGGCGAAGGCCCACTTCGATCTCTCGCCCACGACGACGCACGCGCACGAGCGTGACGCCGTCGGCCATGAACGCCTGGGCCGATTCGTCATCCAGACGCACACCCTTGACCGGCTGCCACCCGTCGTCACCGCGGTATTTCGCGATCACGCGCCGCCGTGCGGTCGCGCTTCCCAGCACGTCGCGCCGGTACGCTTCGCGGAACGCGGCCTGCGCACGACGCTGCGCGCGCGACGAGGCGGCGCTGTTCACTTCGCCGTCCCCTCCGCGGTCCCGATCGGATCGAACGCACGTCGACGACGCGCCCCCCGGCCGCTCCCACATTCTGGCCGCATCGCTGAGAGCGCCGCAAATCGGCCGGCGCACTCCATTCTCGAGCCGCGTTTAAGGTGGAGCGCGTGACCCGACCCGTGCTCCCCTCCTCCGCCCGCCGTGCGGGTGCCGTGATCGCGTGGGTCCTCGGCGGCATTCTGCTGCTCATGCTCGCCGCGGCATGCTGGCTCGGCGTCCGAGGCCTTCTCGCCTACCAGCACCTCGAAGCGGCGCGCTCTCAGGTCGCCACGATCCGCGACGGTCTCGACGATCCCGCGGCCGTGACGGAACGGCTCGGCGATCTGCAAGCCGACACCGCCGCCGCGCACGACCTCACCAGCGACCCGGTGTGGAAGGCGTCGGAGTCCCTCCCCTGGGTCGGACCCCAGCTCGCGGCGGTCTCGACCGTAGCCGCCGCGGTCGACGACCTCGCGGCCACGTCACTGCAGCCGCTCGCCGACGCCGCCGGAGGACTCTCACTCGACGCCCTCCGCCCGGTGGACGGCCGATTCGACCTCGAGACCATCGCCGCACTGCACCCCGCTGCCGCGGAGGGAGCCGCGGGGATCGCCCGGGCCGAGGCATCCGTCTCATCGATCGACTCGACGGCTCTCGTCGCGCCGCTGCGCTCGGCGGTCGACGACATGAGCCGCATGCTCGGCGACACCGCCCCCGCCGCCGACGCGCTCGCCCGCGCGACCGCGCTCCTGCCGGCCATGCTCGGCGCCGAGAGCCCGCGCGACTACCTCGTGCTCGTCCAGAACAACGCGGAGTGGCGCTCGCTCGGCGGCATCGTCGGCGCGATGGTCGTGCTGCACGCCGACGACGGCCGCCTCACGCTGACCGCGACAGGCTCGACGGCCGACTTCACCCGGTTCGACGATGCGGTCGTGCCGATGGATGCGGAGACCCTGGCGCTCTTCGGAGAGCGCCCCGCGCGTTACATCCAGAACGCGACGCAGATCCCGGACTTCACGGTCAGCGCCCCGATCGCACGAGAGATGTGGGCGCGCGAGTTCGGCACGTCGGTGGATGGCGTCCTCACCATCGACCCGGTGACGCTGTCGTACCTGCTCACCGCCACCGGCCCGGTGAACCTTCCCACCGGCGACGTGCTCACGGCCGACAACGCCGTCGACCTGCTGCTGAACGAGGTCTACCTCCGGTACGCACGGCCGGCGGATCAGGACGCGTTCTTCGCCGCAGCATCCGCCGCGGTGTTCACGGCGCTCGTGGACGGGGAGTCCGACCCGACGACCCTCATCGGCGCGCTCGCCCGGGCGGGCGGCGAGCGTCGCCTGCTCATCTGGAACGCGCACGAAGACGAACAGGCGCTGCTCGACGGCACGACACTGCAGGGTCGACTGCCGGTGACCGACGCCACGACCACGCGATTCGGGGTGTACGTCAACGACGGCACCGGATCGAAGATGGACTACTACACGGAGCTCACGGCCGGCGTCGGCTGGTGCACGGGCCCGGACTCGGACTCGCTGGCCGAGCTCACCGTCACGCTGCGTAACAACGCGCCTGCCGATGCGGCTTCCCTTCCCGCCTACATCACCGGCGCGGAGAACTACGGCGTTCCGCGCGGCAGCGCCCGCACCGTCGCCTACATCTACCTCCCCCAAGGAGCCGAGCTCGTCGCCTCGGGTGTAGGCGATGACGCAGATTTCGCGGGTTTCGGCGGCGGCATGCACGCGGGCCGTCTCGTGCAGATGTGGACCAGCGAACTGGCTCCGGGCGAGCAGTCCACGGCGACATTCGTAGTGCGCACCCCACGGACTCCCGCGCTCGGCACCGAGTTGTCACCCACCATTAACGCTGCAGAAACAGGCGCGGTTGCATCTTCCTGCGAATCTGCCCAATAATCAGATGAGAAGGCGTTCATCGAAGAACCTCGGTGGGCGCCTTTCTACTGGGAAAAATGCACATCGGTGTTCTGGGGAGACATCGCGCCAATGGTTGCGACGACCGAACGAATAGAACCGGGTGAATTCCATGAAACGTCACATCTTCCGCGCAGCTGCCGTCGCACTTCTGGCGGCGGCGCTGACCACACTTCCCCTCGCTGCCAACGCGAGCACGTACCCGCCCGCCGGCTCGGGCACCGTCTCCAGCTCCACCGTCGTTCCTGGCGGTACCGTCACCTTCTCGGTGGCGAACGACATCTTCGAGCCGGGCGAGCCCGTCACCGTCACGCTGACCGGTGAGAACGCGAGCGGCGCGTCGCTCGCTTTCGTCAAGTTCGCCGTGCAGACCAAGACGCTCGGCGTGCTCGAGGCCAACGCCCAGGGCGGTCTCGACCCGATCTCGATCCGCTTCCCGGCCGACGCGAGCGGTCCGTACACGATCACCGCGATCTCGCCCTCGGCGGGCGGCGGCGTGTCGGCCACCGTGACGGCGGCTGCGGCCGGCAGCGGCGCGGGCGGCGGCGTCCTGCCCGCGACCGGCTCCGACAGCGCCTCGCTGCTCGGTGTCTGGATCGGCGGTGGCGCACTCGTCCTCGCCGGTGGTGCACTCGCCGTCGTCGCGGCGGTCCGCCGCAACAGCCGCGCACGCGTCACGGCCTGATCGAACGAAAAAGAAGGACCCTCCGGCTCTCGGGCCGGAGGGTCCTTCTCGTTTCAGCGCACCACGGCGGTGATCGTCACCAGCTCCGCCAGGACGTGCTCGCTCACCGAGCCCAGCAGCAGCCGCGCGAGTCCGGTGCGGCCATGGGTGCCGACGACCGCCAGCCGCGCGGTGGCCGCCACCTCGTTGATGACAGAACCCGGATCGCCCTCGGCGACGTAGGTCTCGATGCGGAGGTCGGGGTGGGTCCGGCGCACGTCGGCCAACAGCTCGTCGAGGGATCGCTCGGTCTGAGCCTGGAGGTCTGTCAGGTAGAGGTCGGGGTGGAACGAGACGCTTCCGCCCATCGCGTAGTCGGCCCCGGCACTCACAGGGATCCATGCCGACACGGCCGTGAGTGCGTCGCCGGATGCTGCGGCCTCCGCCGCGGCGAACTCCAGTGCCCGCTGCGACACGTCCGACCCGTCGACGCCCACCACGACGCCGCGGCGATCCGAGAGGTCGAGATCCGGGACGACGATCACCGTGCAGTGCGCACCCGCGACGATGCGACGGCCATGCGGCCCCCGCCGCACGTGTCCCTCGCCGCCGAGGTCGCTGCCGATCACGAGCAGCGCGGCATCCGCGGACTGCTCGATCAGCACCTCGGTCGGGTTGCCGTGCGACACGACCGTGCGCACGTCCAGGTCGGCGCCCTGCAGGCGCGCGACCTCCCCGTCGGCTAGCGCCTGGGCGTCGTCCAGCGCGCGCTGCAGCACCTCGTCCTCGCCCACGGCGCCGACCGCCCCGCCCACCACCGACACGAGCACCAGATCGCGCCCGGTGGCCGCCGCGCGACCCGCCGCCCAGTCGGCGACCCGCTGCCGCACCGGTCTACCTGTCACACCTGCCACGATCGCGTCAGCCACCCTGGCTCTCCCTTCGACGTCCCGAGGCTAGCGACGCGCACCGCCGCGAGGGAAGTCGGACCTACCCCGCCGGCGCTCCGGCCGTGAACGGGGGAACGAGCTGGACGGTCTGCTCGGGATCGATGATGCGCATGACGGCGGTCTGCAGGATCGTCCGGTTCACGATCGAGGACGCGGAAGCGAACCAGGCCTCGTAACTCGTCCGGTTATCGGGCAACGCCCACGCCAGCTCGAGCCCGTGCGTGAGGACACCCTGGGTCTGGCCCCCCATCGAATGCTCATAGGCGAGCTGGGCGTCCATCGACGCGGAGATGATCAGGCGCCGCGGCCCATCGTTCACGCGCTCGCGCACGATGACCGGATCGGGCACGAAAAGGCCGCGCACGATCGTTTCGGAGTGACAGGAGTCGACCACGATCGTCGCTGTGAGGTCGCGGCGCGCCTCGCGCCAGAACGGCACCCACCAGTCGTCGATGAGGGGCAGATCGGAGAGGGCGAACAGCTCGTCCATGCGGTCAGGCTCCTCGGGATCCCACGTCTGCACCTGGAAGCCGTGCCCTACGAGAACGATCACCAGCGACGTGCAGGTGCAGGGAATCTCCCGACGCACGTGCCTTTCCAGTTCGGCGGTCACCGCCGCGAGCGTCGTGTCTTCGGGGCTCTCCAGTCGAGAGATGACCGCGTCGGGCGCGGCGTCGATGACCATGTTCGTGTACGACGCGAGATCGGTGCTCACGCCTTCCAGCGCAGCGAATCGGAAGTCACCGTCTTGGTAGGGCTCGGTGGCGGTGACGAACCTTCCGTCGTTGTCGGACCACCGCACCGGCGCCGGCGCGGCCACGCCGATCAGCACCGCGTGCACCTCGCTCATTCGTCACCAGTCGTCGACTGCCCGTCGTCGGTCTGCGTGGTCGCGGGCGGATCGGGGATGGCCTGTCCGACCGTCAGCGCCGTCAGCGAGAGCACGATCAGCAGCACGCCGATGACGAATGCGGCAATGGTTCCGCGGACCTTGCTCAGCGCCGCCGCGAGCTTCTCGACGTCGGCGATGCTCATGCCCAGGCCCCCGGCGCCCCTCGAGCCGCCTGCAGCGATGGCCACCCGCGCGCGCTGTCGGCCTCTCGCCTCGAGCAGCGCCATCCAGACTCCCGCAAGGATCGCGATGACTCCGGCGGCGAGCGCGACAGTGCTCGCCGCCGCGATGACCCGCTCGGTGAGGTCGGATTCGGTGTCGTCGAGGCCGCCCATCGGCAGGATCCACAGGAGCATCCAGGCGGCGAGACCCGCGAACACGAAGGCGAGCCCCCGGAACACCTTGCCCGTGCGGCGGGCGAAGTCGGCGTCGTACTCGCCGACTGCGACCTCGGCAGGGCCGACGATGTCCCCGCCGCCTCCGTTGCCGGGAGGCTGCCCCGTGACGGGGCCCATGGTGAGGGTGATCCGCATCGGCGCCGACACGACCTCGTCGGCTCCTGCGCCGACCGAGGCATGCACCTCGGCGGCCGGCTGCGCGGTGAACACAACGTTCGCGTTCCATTCGGTGGCCGTGGCGGAGCGGGCCGCGTTGGCGAACGTCGCTGCGATCGGCACTGTGCCCGACTTCAGGGATGGAGCGGGGATCGCCACCGTCGACGTCACGGTGAACCTCACGGGCGCCCCCGGCGGCACTGCTGCGAGCGGCGCGGGCGCGGTTACCGGCTGCTTCGGAGCCACGACTGCGGCGAGGGTCAGCACCGGCTTTCCGGGCGCGGGGGCCGGGCCCGGCGCGGGCGCTGGGGCCGGCGCGGGCGCTGGGGCCGGCGCCGGAGCCTGGTCGGGTGGCGCGGGCGCCACCGGTTCGCCATCCCCTCGCGGCGGCACGGGCGGTTTCTCCCCTTCGGGCGCATTCGCCACCGGCGCTGGGGGAGCTGCTGCCGCAGCATCCGCATCGGCGCCGTTTGCTGCAGGCTCGTTGTTCTGAGCGTCGTTCATGGTCTCGCCCCCCGGTCGAACCGGCACGGCGAAACAGCCGCGCCTTCGCGCTGGACCCGAACCGATTGCGCGTTCCCCCCGGCAACCGATGCCCGGATGCTAGCGCTGCGGATACCGCCGCACAAGGGGCCGCAACGGCGCCGTCCGACCGGACGCGGGGCGGGGCGCAGCATCCGTCAATCCGGAATCCTGCGCCGCTCCATCAGGTGCACGATCGCAAGGCCGATGGTGGCGCCCAGCACGTTGGCGACGATGTCGCGCAGGCTCGGCGTGCGCTCGGAGAGGAGCAGCCCCTGCCCCGACTCGATCACGAGCGTCGTCGCGAGGGCGATCGGCACGACGAGTCCGCGGTGCAGCGGAAGGACGAGCGCCAGCAGCACCCCGAACGGCACGAACAGCGCGACGTTCGCCGTCGTCTCGATGAGTTCGTAGGTCAGCCAGGGAACGGCGCGCGTGATCGCGTGGAGAGGGGCTGACGCTCCGCGATCCACGGGGGTCGGCCAGAACGCGATGAGCGCGAGCATCACGCCATAGACGACGAGCAGACGGATGCCTCGCCCCTGCGTGCGACGCAGGTGGAAGGTGGCGACGGCCGCGGTGGAGGGCTGCGCGGGCGCGACAGCGGGTGCGTCGGTGATGGCGGGCTCCCCTCGGTCGGGCGCCGCGACGCTGCCGCGCAGTGCGGCGATTCTACTCGGCACCGCGTTCGAGCGAGAGTGCGCACCGGCGTAGGGAACAGATGTTCGATGGTAACGATAGGGATTCAACCTGAAGATCGGCGATGGCCGAGAATCAGGGGCGATTTCGCGAGCGGTGGTCTTAATTATTCGAACAAATCTTTGACATTCGTGCTCGCCTCCGCTACGCTGAATGCATGACCAGCGCACTGTCGTCCCTCGCCGAGGCGATCGACGTTGCGCGGGGAATCCTGCCCGACGAGCGCGACATCGCGTCGCTCTCGCCGGCCGAGCTGATCGCTCTCAACGAGCAGATCGGGCGCGGCAAACGTCTTGCCGAGAGCGTTCAAGCGCTGGTGGCATCCGAGATCCAGCGGCAGTCACGGCCCGAGCTCGGGCCCGACAGCCTCGCGAAGATCCAGGGCTTCCGCAACCCCACGCAGTTCATCGCGGCGACGATGGGCACGACCACCGGCGACGCCGCCCGGCTCGTGAAGGTCGGCGAGGCCACGACTCCGCGCATGCTGCTCTCCGGCGACAAGGCACCTGCCCGGCATCCGCACGTCGGGCAGGGTCTGAGCGACGGCCGCATCGGAGCGCAGGCGGCGTCGGCGATCATCGCGATGCTCGACCGCGTCGCGATCCGCGCCGGAGCTGAGAAGGTCGACGAAGCCGAGAAGCTCCTCGTGTCGCAGGCTGCCGGGCTCCCCCTCGACGCCCTGTCGAAGCTCATTCTCCGCGCCGAGGCCTGGCTCGACCCCGACGGTGTCGAGCCCCGCGAAGCGGACCTGGCGGCCGAGACGGGGCTGACCATCCGCCGCGATCGCTCCGGCGTGATCATCATCAACGGCAAGTTCGACCCGGTGAGCGGCGCGCCGGTCGTGACCGCGCTCGAAGGCATGGTCACTGCGAAGCTCCGCGCCCAGCGCGACGTCGAGAACGCCCGCGCCACGCCCGCGCCCGATGCGCCCGCGACGCCCCTGCTCGATGAGACGACGGATGCTGAGCGCCGCACGATCCCGCAGATGCAGGCCGACGCGCTCGTGAGCATCTGCGAGCACGCCCTCGGCTGTGACGAGAAGGACCTCCCCCTGAACGGGGTGACGGTGGTCGTGCGCATGGACCTCGAGACCCTTCGCCAGGGCACCGGCACGGCCGAGATCGACGGCATAGACGCTCCCATCTCGGCCTCGGCGGCCCGCAAGCTCGCGTCCAGCGCCTCCGTGATCCCCTGCGTGCTCGGCGGCGACAGCGAGATCCTCGACTGGGGTCGCGAGCGGCGGCTCTACTCCAGGTCCCAGAAACTCGCCCTCGGCGAGCGCGACGGTGGGTGCACCGGGTGCGGGCTTCCGCCCCAATTCACGAAGGTGCATCACATCCGCTGGTGGAGGCGAGACGCCGGCCCCACCGACCTCGACAATGGCGTGCTGCTCTGCGAATCGTGCCACCACCGGATACATGACAACGGGTGGGACATACAGGTCGAAGGCACCGGTCGAAAGGCCAGGGTGTGGCTCATCCCACCCGTCTACGTCGACCCCGCGCGCACTCCACGCCTGGGCGGACGCGCCCGCTACGACTTCGCAGCCGCCTGACCCAGGCGGGGCACGGTCGTCGGGGCAGGCCGCTATCGTGATCGCCATGGCATCCGCTGGGTCGACGTCGCTCGAGCGCACCTACCGCTACCTGCGGATCGGGCTGGCCGGCACCGTCATCGCGATCTTCGTCGCGATCGCCCAGGCGGCGACGACGTACGGCTGGCTGACCTCCGTCAGCGACTACTTCTACACGCCCGCCCGCGATGTGTTCGTCGGGGCGCTGATCGCAGTCTCCCTCGCGCTGTTCGCCCTGTCGGGACGCGGAGCGGAGCGGGCTCTCCTCGATGCCGCCGCACTGTTCGCGCCGCTGATCGCCCTGGTGCCGACGACTCTCGCACCCGACGCCGTGCCCGGCGTCAGCGTCCCGTGCACGGGACGCTGCTTCCCGCCCGCGTATGAGGCGGACGTCGCGAACGGCGTGGTCGTCTACCTCGTGCTCGGGATTCTGCTGCTCCTCGTCGCGCTGGTGCTCGGCGCGCTCGGCCAGGTCTCGCTCGCAGCGGTGTGGCCGTCGCTGCTGATCGCGGCCGTCGTGATCGCCGCGACGGGGCTCACGTGGGCATTCGCGCGAGACGCGTTCCTGCAGAACGCGCACTTCATCGCGACGACGGCCTTCTTCGCACTGTTCGCGGCGGTCGCCGTGCGAGGCGCGTTCCCTCGGCAGGGCCCGCCCCCTGCCCCGGTGTTCCGTGTGCTGTACACCGCGATCGCGGTGGGGCTCGTGCTGGTGCTCGTGGCGTTTGTCGTGCTGCTCCCGCAGGCGGGCGGCTCCGGCATCCCCATCGTCCTCATCGTCGAGGCGATCGCGCTCACGCTGTTCTTCGTGTTCTGGGTGGTGCAGGGGATCGAGAAATGGAGTGACCCCGACCCGTCGCTCCTCTAGGCAGCGCCGCTGCCTGCCGCCGCCGTCTCGGGGTCGCCGATCTCGACCACGCGGCGCACACCCGCGGCGGGGTGGGCGGTCACGAGGATCGGCAGATGATCGCTCAGGCCCTGCGGCAGCGTCCGCACGCGGTCGATCTCGAAGCCGATCGAGGTCGCGAAGTCGTAGTGACCGCGGAAGAAGCGGTAGCGCGTGTACGTGCGCGAGTCCGACAGGTTCAGCTCGTACCCCTGCTCGCGGATGTGCTGGCCCAGCCGCTCCTTGAACACCGGGTAGTTGTAGTCGCCGACCATGAGCGCCGGCAGCCCCTCGCCGAGCTGCTGCAGCTCGCCGAGCGCCGTGCGGATCTGGTGGCGGCGCAGCGAGTTCAGCGCCGTCAGCGGCGCGGCGTGGAACGAGGCCACGATGAGATCGGTGTTCTCGTCGATGTCGTGCAGCCGGACTCCCAGCAGCCGCTCCTCCGCGGGCTTGAGCACGCGGTCATGCAACGACTTCTTCAGCGCGAGCGCCCGCACCTCGACCGCGCGGTAGGTGTTCTCGCGGTAGTACACCGCGAGCCCGAGACGGTTGCGCTGCGTGGAGTCCGCGAGCCGCAGCCCCGAGATCTCTTCGGGGATGTCGGACGTGTCCGCTTCCTGGAGGCACAGCACGTCCGCGCCATGGCGCTCGACCAGGTGGGCGAGCTCCCCCGCCGCCCGGTGCTTGCGCAGGTTGTACGAGATGACCTTCATGACGACCACAGCCTATGCCGCCGACGTGGCGAGCGGATGGCCTTGACAGGAAGCTCGTATGTACGAAAACCGGATGCTGCGGCTCTTGAGTGGTGTGCCGGTTCACGGCATCCGAGCGTGAACCCGCACCCCGATCCTGGAGGACCCCATGACCACCGCATCCCCGAAGACCGTCCGCGCCGAGCTCGCCGACGCGCTCGACGCGAGCCGCATCGCCCGTGAGACCGCCGAGCGCGAGCTGCACCGCAGCATCGCCCTGCGCTCCCGGGCCGCCGAGGCCCTCGAGCGCACCGCGCGTCGACCCGGACTCGACGAGTCCGAGCGCGCCCGCTTGCGCGCCGAGTACGCCGCCGCCGACCACGTGGTCGCCGAGCGCCGCGCGGTCTTCGAGAAGCGGCAGGAGTTCGAGCGCGCAGCATCCGTCGTCGCCCGCGCCTTCGAGGCCGAGGCGACCTCCGCGAGCCCGCTCGCGGCCGCCCTGCTGCAGCTCGTCGGCTCGAAGCGCGGCGGCACGGCCCGGCACGGCGCACTCGCGTCCGGACGCACCGCGCCCGCCGCACGCGTGCGCAGTCCGCGGCCCCGCACGGCCTGACGCGACACGCCGGAGCGCCCGCCCTCGGGCTCACTTCTCGTAGGCTCGCCTTCGTGCCCACCTCGCGACGGACCATCACGATCCTCGCGATCACGGGCGCCGTCGCCGTCATCGCAGTGGTCGCCGCCGTCGTGCTCCTGGTCGGGCAGGCTCCCGAGCCGCCCGGTCGCGGCACGAAGATCGTCGCCTCCGACCTCTCGAAGGCGGCGGATGCTGCGACCCGTGCCGCCGACGGCAGCCCCGAGCAGGCCGCGGCGAAGTATCTGAGCGCACAGCCCACGGCCGTCTGGCTCACGCCGGAGGGCGATCCCACCGACGTCGTGGGCGAGCGCATCGCCGGGCTCGCCGCGGAGGCGCGCGATCAGTCCGCGCGCATCGCGGTGGTCGTTTACGGCCTGCCGGAACGCGATTGCGGCGGGCACTCCGCGGGCGGTCTCGACGGGGATGCGTATCTCGAGTGGACGCGCGCGATCGGCGATGCGCTGCACGAGGCCGCCGACACGTCCCCCCTCGTGATCCTCGAGCCCGACAGCCTCGCCCTCGCGCCCGAGTGCGGAAACGTCGACGAGCGCGTCGAGCAGTTGAGCGCCGCGATCGAGACTCTCGCCGGCGACAGCACCTGGATCTATGTCGACGGCGGCCACTCGAACTGGCTGGCCCCGGCTGAGATGGCCGACCTCATCGACAGCGTCGACCGTGCGTCCCGCGGCGACGGGGAGCGAGGCATCCGCGGCTTCGTCACGAACGTGTCGAACTTCCAGGCGACCGACGACGAGGTGGCGTACGCCCACGACGTCGCCGGACGCCTCGACGGACTGCACGCGATCATCGACACCGGCCGCAGCGGCGCGGGCTCGAACGGCGAGTGGTGCAATCCGCCCGGGCGTCTCGTCGGAGAACCTGGCGGCACGATCGGCGACGACGTCGTCGACACGAACCTCTGGATCAAGCCGCCCGGCGAGAGCGACGGCGACTGCAACGGCGGGCCTGCGGCCGGGCAGTGGTGGCCGGAGGCCGCCGTGGAGCTCACCCGGGACGTAGTCGCGGATTGATCTCCGACCAGGCATTCCCGGTGTTGTGTAGCATCGGGAGTACTTTGCGCATGCGTCGGGGGCCGCGGCTGGGGTCGGTAACCGGCGCATCTACCGGTTCCACCGTCCGAGAAAGATCGCACGAATGAGCACCCCTTCTGACGAGCTGAAGACAGCGGTCATCATCGAGGACGACAAAGAGATCCGCCACGTCCTGGCCGAGGTCCTCGAATCGTCGGGGTTCTCGACGGTCTCGGTCGGCAACGGCATCGACGGCGTTCGGGCGGTGCTCACCTACAAGCCGGTGCTCACGACCATCGACGTCAACATGCCCGGCATCGACGGCATCGAGGCTGCCAAGCGGATCCGCGCGCAGTCCGACACGTACATCATCATGCTCACCGGCATGAACGACGAGGCCGACGTGATCGCCGGGCTCGGCGCCGGCGCCGACGACTACCTCCTCAAGCCCTTCCGGCCGCGCGAACTGCGCGCGCGTGTCGAAGCGCTCATGCGGCGCCGCAGCGCCGACGCCGAGCGGGCCGTGCCGCCGGCTCCCGCCGCCCCCTCGCAGGGTAGCGTCGGTCCGTCGTTCCCGGGCATGCGGCCGACGACCACCGCCGTGCCCACCGCCCCCGCGATCGAGGAGCGCGACCTCGCGACACCCGCGACCGTGATCGTGCCGGCGGGTGCGGCATCCGTCCCCGCCACCGTCGACACGAACGGCGAGTGGCTGACGCACCGCGACCTGCGGCTGCACCCCGAGAACCGCATCGTGCTCATCGGCGGCGAGGAGCTCGATCTCACGCGCACCGAGTTCGACCTGCTCGCGACCCTGCTCGAGTCGAAGCGGCGCGTGCGCAGCAAGGCCGACCTGACGCTGGTGCTGCGCGGGGAGTCGTATGTGACGAGCTATTTCGTCGGCGAGGCCGACAAACGCGCGGTCGAGGCGCACATGACGAACCTGCGACGAAAGCTCGGCGAGAGCGCCGCGAACCCGCGCTACATCGAGACCGTGCGCGGCGTCGGGTACCGGCTGACCTCGGAGGGCTGACCTTCCCGGAACAGCGAAGGAGGCATCCGCTCGCCCCACGTGAGCGGATGCCTCCTTCACTTTCGGCGAGGGTGTCTCCGCCTCTCCCCAAAGCGGGCCCCTCACCTCCTCCCCCGCACCGTGCTCCCCAGCCGCGGCGCTCTCCCCAGCGGTGACACGCTTCGGGTACGTGTCGGACGAGCGGATCTCTCCGCCGTGCTTGTGTCGGTGAGGGGGCCCGCCTTCCCCCAAAGGCGGACCCCTCACCTCCTCCCCCGCGCCGCGCTCCCCAGCCGCGGCGCTTCCCCAGTTCTGACCCGATTCGGGTTCGGGTCAGACCTTGTATCCGTGATGGCGACGGATGAGCTTGAAGAACATGGACAGCGTCTGCAGCACGGTGACGACGCCGACGATCGGCCAGCCGATCCACAGGACGGTGGACTGCACCATCACGGGCAGCATCATCCAGATCGCGACCATCGCCACGATGACGGCGACGGCGAGGATGAGCGGTGTCCAGTGGCCGAAGCCGCCGCCGCGCTCGGCCTTGGCCTGCATCGCCCAGTTGTCGACCTTCTTGCGCGACAGGAACCGCGTCCACGAGCGAACGAAGTGGCTGCAGCGGATCCACATGTAGATCTCGGCCGGCAGCAGCGTCAGCCCGAAGAGAACATCGCGTGTGTTGCGGTTGTGCATCGTGAGCGCCATACGCGTGTTGAGCGCGATCGCGACCACCGGCGGGATGAGCCACCAGTACGAGAAGACGAAGGCCCCGATCGACAGCGACGCCGCGAGCAGCGTGACGAACGCGATGCGCACGAACATGTTCATGAGCATGTCGAAGTGCTCGAGCCAGCGGACGCGCAGGTTCGGGTGGAACGGCTGCCCCTTGGTGTCGCCGCGCTGACCCGGCCACATGAGCTCGATGGCGCCGTAGGTCCACTTGACCTGCTGCGCGTCCAGCGCCCGGAGCGTCGTCATGCCGCCGACGTCGGCGCGGGCGAACGGGCTGATCTTGGTGAGGTAGCCGGCGCTCTTGATCTGGAGGGAGAGGAGCGAGTCCTCGACCTCGGAGTCCTTGACCCACGGCGTCGACTGGTGGTTCTCCTTCATGACGTCGCGCAGGGCGTGCGTCGAGAAGATCGAGAACTGGCCGCCGAGAACCGCCATGTTGCGGCCGCGGAGCAGGTTGTGCAGGTTGAAAGCCGCGAACTGCGAGCGCTGGCCGGTCGTGAGGAACTTCGCCAGCGAGCCCTTGATCGGCTTGTCGTCGATCGAGTAGATCGCCGAGATGCCGCCGATGCGGGTGTCGCTGGTGGCCTCGGCCTCGAGGTACTCGACGGCCTTCGCGTCGGCGACGGTGTCGCCGTCGACGCCGAGCAGGTAGTCGTAGCCCTCGACCAGCGTGTAGCCGTAGTTGAGCGCGCCGACCTTCTTGTCGGGGTTCTTGCCGATGTCGTGGACGAAGACCTCGGTGAACTGCTCACCGAGCTCGGTGACGACCTCGTGCGGGCCGGCGTACTGCGACGCGAGCTTGACGGTGGCGTCGGACGTGTTGTTGACGACGACGTGGATGACATCCGGCACGCGGGTCTGGCCGAGCAGCGACTCGATCACCTGGGCGATCGATTCCTCCTCGTTGTACGCGGGGATGACGCAGCCGATCGTCGAACGGTGCACAGAGGTGTCGTCGAGCACGGCCTCGAAGTCCTCGGCGAATCCGTGGACGGTCGTGACGTCCTCAAGTGCAGCGGCCGGCTCCGCGCGGTGCGTGCGCTGGCTGCGGGTGAGGGGGACGATCTCGCTCACGTTCGTCGCCTTTCGGATTCTCGGCCGGTGTCTCCGGCACAACAAGAGCTTCTCCCACCGACCGCAAGGCCCCTCCGAGACACCGCGAACACAACCGCAAGGTTTCCGCAAGACATCCGCAAGAGAGAGCGTTTGCCCGCTGTCGGCCCGGCGTCGAAATGCCAGGTGGCCGGGTCAATAGAATCGGGCTATGGCTACCGGGGCTGCACGATCGACACTCGTCGTGGGCACGCCCGACGGCCGCACCCGGTCGATCTGGCTCACGCAGCTGGTGCTCGCCGCCAGCGTGCTCATCACGGCGATCCTCGTGATGGTTCTGCAGCCGGCGATGTTCGGCCGCTGGAACTTCCTGGTCGGCACGCTGCTGGTGGTCATCCTCACGCTGGCCACCCTGTGTCTGCCGTGGTCGCGATTGCCCGCGTGGGCGGTGCTGGCGGTGCCGTTCGCGGACGCGATCGCCATCGGCCTGATGTCCAGCGGGACCGAGCTGCGCCTGGGCTACCTCTGGGCGTTCCCGGTGATGTGGGTCGCGATGCATTTCCGGGCAACCGCCCTCGCCGCGATGCTCGCGTTGATCGGGCTGATCCTCCTCGTCGACTCGGCGATCACCTCGAGCAACCTCGCGGCGCTGCGGGTGTTCGTCGTCCTGCTGTCGCTGACCTTCATCGGCATCACGGCGCATATCGCCCTCCGCCGGACCCGTGCGCTGCGCCGCCTGCTGCGCCGTCAGGCAAGCCGCCTCACCGCGACGTACATGCGCCGCGCCGACCAGGAGCGCCGCACCAGCGAGATCCTCAACGGCGTCGACACCGGCATCGCGCGCATCTCCGACGACGGCTCCGTGCTCGCCGTGAACGACGCCTACTCGCGCCTGTACGGCCTCGACCCCCTCGACCCGACGCTGCCCGCCCGCTCCGTCGAGTACACCGGGCGCCGCGGCATGCCGGTGCCGTTCTCCGAGCGACCCTTCGCGCGTGCCGCACGCGGAGAGACCTTCACGGATGCCTCGGTCTGGCTGTTCACCGCGGAAGGAGAGTGGCGCGCGCTCTCGGTGACCGCCAAGCGCCTCGCGGCCGGCGGCGACGAGGGATCCAGCATCCTTCTCCTCGTCCACGACGTGACCGCCCTCACGTACGCGCAGCGCGAGCGGGAGCGGTTCACGGCCATGGCGTCGCACGAGCTGAAGCACCCGCTCACCGTGATGATCGGCAATGCGGAACTCGCTCTCGAACTCGACGACCTCACCCCGCGCACGCGCGAGCGGTTCGAGTCGATCGTCGCAGCGAGCGACCGCATGCTGACGATGATCCAGAGCCTGGGCACGACCTCGAAGCGCGGCTTCTCAGCCCGCGACGAGGTCGACGACATCGACCTGCGTCAGATCCTGGTCGAGTCGGTCGCCTCGTTCCGCCCGACCGCGGTCTCCGGCGACATCTCGATCGACGTGCGCGCCGACGAGGCCCTTCCGATCACCGCGGACGGGTTCCGGCTGCGGCAGGTCGTCGACAACGTCGTGAGCAACGCGATCAAGTACACCCCGCGCGACGGCCGCGTCCGCATCACCGGTGCCGTCGAGGACCACCAGGTCGTGCTGTCGGTCGCCGACACCGGCATCGGCATCGCCGCAGACGACCTCCCGAACATCTTGACCCCGTACTTCCGCACCGAAGAGGCCAAGAAGAAGTCCGGCGGCACCGGGCTCGGACTCGGCATCAGCAACGACATCGTGCTCGCCCACGGGGGCTCGCTGTCGATCGACAGCGAGCCGGGCACGGGCACGACCATCACGATCCGCCTGCCGCTGGCGGGCGAGCTGGCGGGCGAGCGGGCCGGTCGTCCGGCCGCGCGGCCGGAGGACCGGCGCGACAAAGAAGGACGAGCATGACCGATCTCATCGCCGGAGCCGGCGTGGACCTCGGCATCGCCCAGGCGGTGATCACCACCCTGGCGACGATGCTCACCATCGGCATCGCGTTCCTCGTGCGGCCCGGTCTCCCGACGCTCTCCTGGAGCATCGCCTTCGCCCTCGCGATGCTCGCCACCTACGGCGTCGTCGCGGGGGACATCGCCGGCATCGAGCAGCTCCGTCGCGCGTCGCTGGGCGCACTCATGGGCGCGCCGGCGTTCCTGTGGTCGGGCTTCCGCGCGGCATGGGGGCTGCGCCCGCACGTGTGGGCGGGAGCGGCCATGGCCGCGGTGTCCGCGTTCTCGCTCGCGATCGTCGACGACCTCGCATGGTTCACCGTGGCGTACCGCACGGTGTTCTTCGCAGCATCCGTGTTCGCGGGCCTGTTCGTGCTCGACTGGGCGCGCGCCTCGTCGCGGCGTCACGATCGGCTGCTGCTGCCGCTCGTGATCGTTTCGATCGCGTTCTTCGTCACCGGGGTCGGCACCTTGATCGCGGGCTTCGTGTACCCGCCATCGGGCGGCGACGATTTCGAGCTGGTGCGGCTGATCGCATCGGTGGGGATGCTGGTGTACGTGGCCTGCGCTCTGGTCGCGGTGGTCGGCACGACGGCTCGCGACAGCGGGCTCGGCCGCACCGCGGCCGTCTCGACGGCGTGGCAGCAGTTCGAGCGGACCGCCGGCGACCGCCTCGCGCGGGCGCAGAAGACCTCGGAGCCGTGGTCCGTCGTCTATCTCGGGCTCGATGACGCCGCCGACATCCGCCAGACCGCGGGGGCAGCCGCGTTCGCGACCCTGTCGGAACGTCTCGAGGACGAGGTGCGCGCCGCCTTCCCGGCCGAATCCGACGTCGGATCGCCCTCGGCGGGCGCCGTCGTGGTGCTCGTGCCCCGACCGGATGCGGTGGTGCGCGATCTGCTGCGCGCGACGCTCGAGCGCGTGACCGTGCTCGACGTGCATGGCGCGCTCCCCATCCGACCCACGGCGAGCGCCGGCTGGGCGCCGGTCTCGGTGCTCGGGTACGACCTCGACACTCTCGTGTACACCGGCCGCGAGGCCGCGCGGGTCGCGAGCGGCAAGGGCGGCGACCGATGGGAGCGCGTCGGCGCCACCATCGTCAACCGCCTGATCAGTCAGTCAGAGCTACCGTGAGCGTGTCGGTCGCCGTCTGCTTGGCGTACTCGCTCGAGGTCGGCGTCGTCTGCACCAGGAAGTCGTAGCTGAACTGCAGCGTCACGTACGTCGCCTCGGCCGGCACCGGGCCGACGTTGAACGTCTGCGAGTAGCTGTACGGATCCAGCACGAGGTAGCCGGGGCTCACCGTCGACGAGTCGACCTGCGGAGCGAGCGCATCCAGCGCACCCGTCGGGGACGACGGCACGGCGGTCATCGTCGCGCGCTGCAGGTAGACCTTCTGCCCGTCGTCAGGGGTGACCGTCGTGATCAGCGAGATGCTCACAGGTTTGATCGCCTCGGCGGTCCATTCGTCCATCGACAGCGTCGACCAGTAGTCGATCGTTGCGGTGACTGCGCCCGCAGCGAGCTGGCGCTGCGTGGCCCCACCGGAGAGGTCGTTGGGCACCGGGGTCGGAACCGTGGTCGACGTGGGCGTCGGCGTGCTCCCGCCGGCGCCCTCCTCCCACGGTGCGGGCCCGCAGCCGGCGAGCGCCGCCATGCCGACGAGCGAGATCATCACGACGCCGGCGAACCGGTCCCACCTGCGCATAGAACCCCCGAGTCGCGCCGGAAAACGTCCGGTCAGTCTAGCGGGGCCTTGTCACTCGCGGTCGCGCCGCGCGCGGGTCTGCTCGGCACGCTGGGCGAGCAGATCGTCGGCCGGATAGCCCACCTCGGTGAGCGTGAGCCCGCGCGCCGCGAGCACCTTGACCTCGGGCACACGCTCCTGCGCGTCGCGGATGTCGACGACGTCGCCGACGTCGAGGCGCCCCTCACCGACGGCGACGCACGCGCCGACGAGCGCGCGCACCATGCTGTGGCAGAACGCGTCGGCCTTGACGTTCGCGACCAGCACGCCGGCGGCGTCGCGGTGCCAGTCGAACTCGAGCAGCGTGCGGATCGTCGTGGCCTCTTCACGCGGCTTGCAGTACGCGGCGAAGTCGTGGAGTCCGATGAGAGCGCGAGCGGCGGCATCCATCGCCTCCACGTCGAGGGATGCCCGCACCGAGGTGGTGCGATGACGCTCGAGAGGGTCGTAGCCGGTCACCGTGTCGCCGATGCGGTACTCGTACCGGCGCCACACCGCCGAGAACCGCGCATCGAAGCCCTCGGGCGCGATGCGCGAGCCCGTGACCGCGACGTCGGAGTACGCGCCGACCACGCCGGTCATGCGCGCAGCGAGCGCTGCGGCGCGGTCTTCGGCAGTGGGGACGCCTGCGGCCGGACGCGCGTGCCGTGCGAGCATGCGCTGCTGCTGCGCCTCTTCGAGGTCGACGTGGGCGGCCTGGCCGGTGGCGTGCACGCCGGCATCGGTGCGTCCGGCGACCACGAGCCGCGGATCGCCGCCGAGGACCCGCGCGAGGGAGGATTCGAGAGTCTCCTGCACGGTGCGCAGCCCGGGCTGACGCGCCCACCCGCGGAAATGCGTGCCGTCGTAGGCGATGTCGAGGCGGATCCGCACGGGCTCCAGCCTACCGAGGCACCCTCACCCGACGACGAAGCCGCCGCGAGGCAGCGTCTCGCCGATCGCGGCGAGCGCCGCATCGGCCAGGCGGAGCCGGGCCGCGCGCCGTGATATGCCCAGGGAGGCCACGTATGATTGCGGTTCCCCCTCCTTCGTTCGCGAGAACCCATGACGTCGACTGCGCCCTCCCCACGCCCTCCCGCCCGCTTGGCCGGGCTGGACGGCATGCGGGCGATCGCCGTGCTGCTCGTGGTCGTCTACCACCTGTTCCCCCCGGCGGTGCTGCCGGGCGGCTTCGTCGGGGTCGACGTGTTCTTCGTGATCAGCGGGTTCCTCATCACGAGCCTGCTGTTGCGGGAGCACATCTCGACCGGACGCGTCGCGCTCGGCCACTTCTGGCAGAGGCGCGCACGGCGGCTCGTGCCCGCGCTCGCGGTGGTGGTCGCGGTCTGCTCGGCACTGGCCTGGATCGTCGGCGGCGACGTCCTCGTCGACCTCGACGACCAGGTGCTGGGTGCCGCGACCTTCAGCTACAACTGGGTCTCGGTCGCGGGCGGCGGCGGGTACTTCGCCGCGGCCACGCCCGAGCTGTTCCGCAACTTCTGGTCGCTCGCGGTCGAGGAGCAGTTCTATGTGCTCTGGCCGCTGATCTTCCCGCTGTTCCTGCTGCTGCCGCGGGCGCGGGCGCGCACGGCCGCGGCGTTCGCCCTGGCGGCCGCGTCGGCCGTGTGGATGGGCGTCGTGGTCGCGGGCGGGGGCGACGTCACGCGCGCCTACTTCGGCACCGACACGCACGCGTTCGGTCTGCTGCTCGGCGTCGGCCTCGCATTCCTGCTGGCTCCCCTGCTCCGGGTGACGGATGCTGCGCCCGCCGCGCTCGTGGCGACCACCAGCGACGGGGCGCGCGGGCCGCACTGGCGCACGGTGCCTGGCGGTGCGCCGCTCGCGGCGGCGCGGCCTCGCTGGGTCGATTCGCGGGTCGCGCGACGCGTGACCGGGGCAGCCGGGGTGCTCGCGCTCGCAGGCCTGGTCGCGCTCGCCATGGTGCCGCAGACCGCCTCGACCGCGACGTTCCCCGGCGCGCTCCTGGCCGCCAGCCTGCTCAGCGCCATCGCGATCGTGGCGGGCGTCTGGCCGGGCTCGTGGTTCGGACGCGCGATCGATGTGCGGCCGATGCGCTGGATCGGCGACCGCTCCTACGGCATCTACCTGTGGCATTGGCCGCTGCTCGTGCTGGCGGTCGCGGCGTTCGCGCCCGACGCGACCGTCGCCACGGCGCCGGTCTGGATCGGCCTGGGAGTCCTCGCGGCGACGGCCGCAGCATCCGCCCTGTCGTTGCGCTACGTCGAGACACCCGTGCGCCGGCATGGTTTCCGCGCCTCGATGCGCATGCTCGCCACACGCCTGCAGGGCGGGCCCGGCGCACGGCTGCGCACCGTCGGCGTCGCGCTGAGCGGCGCGCTCGTGCTCGCCGGGGCGGGCGCCGCGATCGCGGTCTCGCCCGACGAGACCAGCGCCGAGGCCGCCGTCGAGGCGGGACGGGCAGCCCTCGAGAAGGCGCTGCGCGAGGCTCCCGCGCCGATCGCCCCGACCCCTTCGGCGACAGACACGGCCACCCCCGCTGCGACCGACATCACCGGCGACCAGATCAGCGCCGTGGGCGACTCCGTCATGCTGGCGTCCGCCGGCGGGCTCGTGGAGCGCCTGCCGGGCATCGACGTCGACGCCGAGGTCTCGCGCTCGATGTGGGCCGCGCCCGAGATCGTCGACGACCTCGACGCCACCGGCCGGCTGCGGCCGTACGTCGTCGTCGCCCTCGGCACGAACGGCGCGGTCGACCCGTCGACGCTGGAGCAGCTCGCCGACACCGTCGGACCGAAGCGCAACCTCGTTCTCGTGAACGCGTACGCGCCGCGCGACTGGATCCCCGGCGTCAACGCCGAGCTCGCCGCGTTCGCCGAGGACCACCGCAACGTCATCGTCGCCGACTGGTCGGGCGCCATCGCGCCCCACGAGGACCTCCTGGCCGCCGACAGGATCCACCCCGGCGCCGCCGGCGGGCGCATCTTCGCCGACACCGTCGCGGCCGCCGTGGACGAGATCGCCGACGAGCGCCGCGAGTACGCCGCCGCCCGCGCCGACCGCCTCGCCGAGATCCTCAGCGCCGATCTCACCCCCTGAGCTTCCGGTCGGGGCGCGGGCCGCAGCATCCGTCCCCTTCCTCCGCTGTTCGTTCGTCACCTGTGCGCGCGGACCGGCGGATCTGGCGTGCGCAGGTGACGGACGAACGAGACGGCAGACGCAGCAAGGCCCGTCACCCAGTGGGTGACGGGCCTCGCGGTGCAAGGGGTGCCGGGCTGCTGCGCCCGGCGGGATCCGATTTACTCGGACTTCTCCTCGGCGGGAGCCTCGACGGCCTCCTCGGCAGCAGCCTCGGCGGCGGCGCCCTCCTCCTGCGATTCGGCGCCGGCCTCGGCGGCCTCGTCGGCGGCAGGGGTCTCCTCGGCGGGAGCCTCTTCGGCCGGAGCAGCCTTCGCGGCGGCAGCCTTCTTGGCCGACGGCTTCTTCGTCACGGGCTCGAGAACGAGCTCGATGACGGCCATGGGAGCGTTGTCGCCCTTGCGGTTGCCGACCTTGGTGATGCGGGTGTAGCCGCCGTCACGGTCCGCGACCAGCGGAGCGATCTCGGTGAAGAGGACGTGCACGACTTCCTTGTCACCGATGACCGACAGCACGCGACGACGCGCGTGCAGGTCGCCGCGCTTCGCGAACGTGATGAGACGCTCGGCGAGCGGACGCAGGCGCTTGGCCTTGGTCTCGGTCGTCTTGATCGACTTGTGGGTGAACAGCGCGGCGGCCAGGTTCGCAAGCAGCAGGCGCTCGTGGGCGGGGCCGCCTCCGAGGCGGGGACCCTTGGTGGGCTTGGGCATTCTCAGTTACTCCAGGATGAAATTCGGTCAGGGGATACGGGATGCCGGGAGCCCCGGCATCCGATCACACGGTCTCGTCGTCGTAGCCGCCGTAGAAGTGCGCACCGTCGAACCCGGGGACCGAGTCCTTCAGCGACAGGCCGAGCGAGACGAGCTTGTCGCGCACCTCGTCGACCGACTTCTGACCGAAGTTGCGGATGTTCATGAGCTGCGTCTCCGAGAGGGCGACGAGCTCCGACACGGTGTTGATGCCCTCACGCTTGAGGCAGTTGTACGAACGCACGGAGAGGTCGAGGTCCTCGATGGGCATCGACAGCTCGTTCGAGAGGACGGTCTCGACCGGCGCCGGGCCGATCTCGATGCCTTCGGCCTCGACGTTGAGCTCGCGGGCCAGGCCGAACAGCTCCGTCAGCGTGCGACCGGCGGAAGCGACGGCGTCGCGCGGGGCGATCGAGGACTTCGACTCGACGTCCAGCACGAGCTTGTCGAAGTCGGTGCGCTCACCGGCACGCGTCGCGTCGACGCGGTACGAGACCTTGAGGACCGGCGAGTAGATCGAGTCGACCGGGATCTGGCCGGCCTCGGCGTACTCGTTGCGGTTCTGCGTCGCCGAGACGTAGCCGCGGCCGCGCTCGATGGTGAGCTCGAGCTCGAACTTGGCGGTGTCGTTGAGCGTCGCGATGACGAGCTCGGGGTTGTGCACCTCGACACCGGCCGGCGCCGAGATGTCGGCGGCGGTGACCTCACCGGCGCCGGTCTTGCGCAGGTACGCGGTGATGGGCTCGTCGCGCTCGCTGGAGACGACCAGCTGCTTGATGTTGAGGATGATCTCGGTGACATCCTCCTTGACACCGGGAATGGTGCTGAACTCGTGGAGGACGCCGTCGATGCGGATCGACGTCACGGCTGCGCCGGGGATGGACGACAGGAGGCTGCGACGCAGCGCGTTGCCGATCGTGTAACCGAAGCCGGGCTCCAGCGGCTCGATGACGAAACGGCTGCGGAACTCCCCGATCTTCTCCTCGGTCAGAGTGGGACGCTGTGCGATGAGCACTATGTGTTCCTTTCGATCACGTGCCCGCTATATGACACGTGCGGTGGGTGAGGTGTTGAGTTTTACTCGGGATGCTGCGGCCGACGCGCAGGCGAGCGGTCGCGGCATCCGTGGGAAACGTGCCGGAGCCGGGGCACCGACGAACGGTGCCCCGGCTTACGGGATGTCAGACGCGGCGGCGCTTGGGCGGACGGCAGCCGTTGTGGGCCTGCGGCGTCACGTCCTGGATCGAGCCGACCTCGAGGCCGGCGGCCGTGAGCGAACGGATCGCGGTCTCGCGACCCGAGCCCGGGCCCTTCACGAAGACGTCGACCTTCTTGACGCCGTGCTCCTGCGCCTGGCGGGCAGCGGACTCCGCGGCCATGCCGGCGGCGTACGGCGTCGACTTGCGCGAGCCCTTGAAGCCCACGCCACCCGACGACGCCCAGCTGATGACGGCGCCCGACGGGTCGGTGATCGAGACGATCGTGTTGTTGAACGTCGACTTGATGTGGGCCTGGCCCAGCGCGATGTTCTTCTTCTCCTTGCGGCGCGGCTTGCGCGCTGCGGACTTGGCCTGTGCCATTGCTTTGCTCTCCTAAACCCTGGGGGCCGCGCCTTAGCGCGCCTTCTTCTTGCCGGCGACGGTGCGCTTCGGGCCCTTGCGGGTACGGGCGTTCGTCTTCGTGCGCTGACCGCGCACCGGAAGGCCGCGACGGTGGCGCAGACCCTCGTAGGAGCCGATCTCGACCTTGCGGCGGATGTCGGCGGCGACCTCGCGGCGCAGATCACCCTCGACCTTGTAGTTGCCTTCGATGTAGTCGCGGAGCGCGATCAGCTGGTCGTCGCTGAGGTCCTTGACGCGGATGTTCTCGTCGATCTCCGTCGCAGCGAGGATCTCGTTCGAGCGGGTACGGCCGACGCCGTAGATGTACGTGAGGGCGATCACCACGCGCTTGTCGCGCGGGATGTCAACGCCGGCAAGACGTGCCATGCGGTTCTCCTGAGAGTTGGTGGAGGTGTGGAGCAGTGTCGGTGCCCGGGCCCCCAGCCCGAGGTGTCCCCTCCGGAGAGGTTCTGACGCTGCCTGTAGTCGTATTCAGTTGTGGGATGACGGATGCCGCGAGCCGCAGCATCCGTCCAGACCTGATGTCAGCCCTGGCGCTGCTTGTGACGCGGGTTGCTCTTGCAGATCACCATGACGCGACCGTGGCGACGGATGACCTTGCAGTGGTCGCAGATGGGCTTGACGGAGGGGTTGACCTTCATGATTTCTTCTCTTCGCTGTCTTCACCGGGCAGGCCGGAGCCTGGGGTGTTACTTCTCGACCGGTCTAGCGGTAGCGGTAGACGATTCGCCCGCGGGTGAGGTCGTAGGGCGACAGCTCCACGACGACACGGTCCTCGGGGATGATGCGGATGTAGTTCTGCCGCATCTTGCCGGAGATCGTCGCGAGGACCTTGTGGCCGTTGCTGAGCTCAACGCGGAACATCGCGTTGGGCAGCGCCTCGGACACGACGCCCTCGATCTCGATGACACCGTCTTTCTTCGCCATACGCTCGCTAACACTTGTGCAGACCGGTCGATCTGCGGTGGATGGGATCGGTGCAACGACACGCCAATAAAGGCGCAACGCACCAAAGATCAAGCATACGTGATAGTGGATGCCGCGGCAAATGGCCGCGGTGCGGTCACGGCTCGCACTCAGGATCGCCGGCGACGCACCACGGTGATGAGCACGACCACGGCTCCTCCGATGAGCAGCCCCCCGCCCATCGCGATCGCCCGCCCCACGTCGACCACGGAGCCGTGGCCGCGGCGCCCAGTTCCTGCTGCAGCGCCCCGTTGTTGAGCCTGTAGCGAGAGCCGTCCGTCTCGTAGTCGGGCGTGGTGATCCCGCCGACGTCGACGTTGCCGCCGAGGAGCTCGTCCGAGGCGTCCCTGGCGTTGGCGCCGACATCGAGCACGGTGCCGGCTCCGACCGACAGATCGCCTCCGACCGCGAGCATCACTTCGCCCGGCGTCGGAACCACACCCGACCCGACGCCGACCCAGCCGACGTTGAAGGTGCCACCCGGTGACTTGGTGAAGTCGGCGTCCCCCTGGACGATCACGAGGCCTTCGACACCGGGCGCCGCGATCAGAGCGGCGCGCAACAACGACCTCCGCCTGGTTCCGCTCATCCCACCCGCCTTCCTAGCCGAAGCGTAGTGGCGGGGGTGGCGCGCCGGAAGCGTCGGCAGAGACGACAGCGGAGCACCGGATGCCGCCGGCCGCGGCATCCGGTACCCCGTCGCCTATTCGAACAGCGTCGCGAGCGAACCCGCGGGCGGAAGCGACGAGTTCGCGATGACCTGTCCGTTGACGGTGATGGTCGGGGTGCCGATGCCCGAAGAGCCCGGCTGGATCGGGGTCTCGGCGGTCATGGCCGTGACGTAGCCGGCGTAGGTGCCGTCGTTGACGCAGGCGTCGATCCCCGTGACGCCGACGCCCGACGCGATGTCGAGGATCTCGCTGTTCGTGAGGCCCTTCGAGCCCTCGGAGGGCTGGTTCTCGAACATCGCCTGCAGGAAGGGCAGCGACGCGTCGGCGTCGGCGACGGCGACGCAGTAGGCGGCATTCGCGGCGCGCGTCGAGTACTGGGTGCCGCTCGACTGGACGTCGAGGATCGAGATCGGGTGGATCTCGAGCGTGATGCTGCCGTCGTCGACCATGCTCTGGATCTCGGCGCCGTAGACCTGCTCGAACTGGTTGCAGACGGGGCACATGAAGTCGACGTAGGTGCCGAGGGTGTCCTCGCCGGTGCCGACGGTGATCGCGCCGGTCTCGCTGTCGATGTTCGACGCGGACGGCGTGGTCACCTCGGTCGGCAGTGGCTTGGGCGTGGCCGCGTTGTTCAAGGTGACCACGAGCACGGTGACGAGGACGAGCGCCACCACGACGCCCAGGGTCACCCAGATCGCGAACCAGTTGGTCTTGCGTGCCGTCTGCGCCATGTGGAGCCTCCTAGGCGATCTCGCGCGGGGTCACGCCGAAGGGCGCAAGGCCCGCGGCGCCGCCGTCGGGTGCGGTGAGCACCCAGATTCCGTCTTCGTGAACGGCGACGCTGTGCTCCCAGTGGGAGCCGGCGGTGCCGTCGATCGTGGAGACCGTCCATCCGTCGTCCTCGACGAACGTGGCCTGGTCGCCGATCACGACCATGGGCTCGATGGCGAGCACCAGTCCAGGCCGCACCTCGGGGCCCGGATCGGCGACGCGGTAGTTGAACACCGAGGGCGACTCGTGCATCTTGCGGCCGATGCCGTGCCCGACGTACTCGCGCAGGATGCCGTACGTGCCGGAGTCCGGTGAGTTCGCCTCGATGTGCTCCTGGATCGCAGTGCCGACCTCGCCGATGTGCTTCGCGGTCGCGAGCGCGGCGATTCCCGCCCACAGCGACCCCTCGGTCACGTCCGAGAGGCGCTGCCGCGCAGCGACCACCTCGGGTCGACTGTCGTCCGGGAGGACGAACGTGAACGCGGAGTCCCCGTTCCAGCCCTTGTACTCCGCTCCGGCGTCGATCGAGAGGATGTCGCCGGGCGCGAGCACCCGGTCGCCGGGGATGCCGTGAACGACCTCTTCGTTGACTGAGGCGCAGATGGTGTGGCGGTACCCGCGCACCATCTGGAAGTTGGACTTCGCGCCTCGGCCGGTGATGAGAGCGGATGCCGCGGCATCCAGCTCCGCCGTCGTCACGCCCGGAGCGATCAGGCTGCGGGCCGCGTCGAGCGCCGCGGCCGTGATGAGCCCGGGCTCCACCATCGCCCGCAGCTGGGCGGGCGACTTGTAGATCGAACGGCGAAGCGACACGGGATCAGGCGACGGGGACGCGGACGAGCCCGCGCGCCTCGAGGGCGGACACGATCCGCTCGGTGATCTCGTCGAGAGTGCCCATGCCATCGATGTGCACCACGAGGTCGCGCGCCTCGTACACGCCGAGGATCGGAGCGGTCTCACGCTCGTAGATCGACAGGCGGTTCGCGATCACCTCTTCGGTGTCGTCTGTGCGGCCCTGCTCCTGTGCGCGCAGCGCGATGCGCGAGATGCTCTCGTCGCGCGGGACGTCGAGCAGGATCACGGCGTCGAGCTCCTCGTCGCGTCCTTCGAGGAATTCGTCGAGGTGCATGACCTGTGCGACGTTGCGAGGGTAGCCGTCGAGCAGGAACCCGCCCTCGGCGTCCGCTTGCGACAGGCGCTCGCGCACCACGGCGCTGGTCAGCTCGTCGGGGACCAGGTCTCCCGCTTCGATGATGGCCTTGACCTGGCTGCCGAGGTCCGAGCCGTCCGCGACGGCGGCGCGGAACACGTCGCCCGTCGAGATGGCCGGGACGCCGAAGGCCTCGGCGATGCGGATGCCCTGCGTGCCCTTGCCCGACCCCTGCGGGCCGACGATAAGAAGTCGCGTCATCGGAGGAGCCCTTCGTAGTGGCGCTGCTGCAGCTGTGCGTCGATCTGCTTCACCGTCTCGAGACCCACACCGACGATGATGAGGATCGAGGCGCCGCCGAACGGGAAGTTCTGGTTGGCGCCGACCGTCGCGAGGGCGATGAGCGGCAGGAGCGCGATCAGACCGAGGTAGATCGAGCCCGGGAGCGTGATGCGCGTGAGCACGTAGTCCAGGTACTCCGCCGTGGGGCGACCGGCACGGATGCCGGGGATGAAGCCGCCGTACTTCTTCATGTTGTCGGCGACCTCGACCGGGTTGAACGTGATCGCGACGTAGAAGTACGTGAAGCCGACGATGAGGAGGAAGTACAGCGCCATGTACAGCGGGTGGTCGCCGCGCACGAGGTACAGCTGGATCCATGCGACCCAGGCCGGAACCTCTTCGCCCGCCTGCGGCTGGTTGAACTGCGCGATGAGCGCCGGGATGTACAGGAGCGACGAGGCGAAGATCACGGGCACGACGCCGGCCATGTTGACCTTGATCGGGATGTACGTGTTCGTGCCGCCGTAGGTGCGCCGGCCGACCATGCGCTTGGCGTACTGCACGGGGATGCGGCGCTGGGACTGCTCGACGAAGACGACGAGCGCGACGACGACGATGCCGACGGCCAGGACGAGCAGGAAGACCTCGAAGCCCTTGGACTGCCAGATCGCCCACATCGAGGCGGGGAACGCGGCGGCGATCGAGGTGAAGATCAGCAGCGACATGCCGTTGCCGATGCCGCGCTCGGTGACGAGTTCGGCGAACCACATGATGAGGCCGGTGCCGGCGGTCATCGTGATGATCATGAGCAGCTGAGCCCACCACACGTCGTTCGTGAGGAGGTTCTCGCACTCGGGAACACCGGTGGTCCCGAAGAGCTGGCCGCTGCGCGCGACGGTGACGAGCGTCGTCGACTGCAGGAGCGCGAGCGCGATCGTGAGGTAGCGCGTGTACTGCGTGAGCTTGGCCTGGCCCGCCTGGCCCTCCTTGTAGAGGGTTTCGAAGTGCGGGATGACGACGCGCAGCAGCTGCACGATGATCGTCGCCGTGATGTACGGCATGACGCCGAGGGCGAAGATCGACAGCTGCAGGAGGGCGCCGCCGGAGAAGAGGTTCACCAGCGAGAGGAGGCCCTCGGTGCCGGCGGACTGCCGCAGACACGACTGCACGTTCGGGAAGTCGACGAAGGGCGCAGGAACGTGCGCGCCGAAGCGGTACAGGGCGATGATCGCCAGGGTGAATGCGATCTTCCGCCGAAGGTCGGGGGTGCGGAAGATCCGCGCGATGGCGCTGAACAAGAGGATTCCTCCAGAGGGGGCATCGGCACGGCAGACGTACCGACGTCCAGGGTAACCCAGTGGGGGCCGGAGCAAGCTCCGACCCCCACTGTGTGCGTATTACTTGACGGCGCCGCCCGCGGCGACGATCTTCTGCTCGGCGGAAGCCGAGACCTTGTCGACCGACACGTTGAGCTTCACCGAGATGTCGCCGGTGCCCAGCACCTTGACCTTCTCGTTCTTGCGCACTGCACCCTTGGCGACCAGGTCGCCGATGGTGACGTCGCCACCAGCCGGGTACAGCTCCGCGAGCTTGTCCAGGTTCACGACCTGGTACTCGACGCGGAACGGGTTCTTGAAGCCGCGGAGCTTCGGGGTGCGCATGTGCAGCGGCATCTGCCCACCCTCGAAGCCGACCTTGACCTGGTAGCGGGCCTTCGTACCCTTGGTACCGCGACCCGCCGTCTTGCCCTTGGAGCCCTCACCGCGACCCACGCGGGTCTTGGCGGTGTTCGAGCCCGGGACCGGACGCAGGTGGTGCACCTTCAGCACGCCCGGGCGCGAGGCCGGGACGTCCTTCTTGGCGGCGGCCTTCTTGGCGGGCGCCTTCTCAGCCTTGTCGGCCTTGGCGGCGGCAGCCTTCGCGGGGGCCTTCTTCTCGGCGGCAGCCTTGGGAGCAGCAGCCTTCTTCGGGGCCTTCTCGGCCTCGACGGCGTCGTTCTTCTCAGCCATCAGTCGATCTCCTCAACCTTCACGAGGTGCGCGACGGTCCGGACGTAGCCGCGCGTCTGCGCGTCGTCGGGGCGGACGACCGAGTCGCCGATCCGCTTCAGACCGAGCGAACGCAGCGTGTCACGCTGGTTCTGCTTCTCGCTTACCTTGGACTTGACCTGCGTAACCTTCAGGCGCGCAGCCATCAGACACCTGCCTTCGCAGCGGCCGCGGCCTCAGCCTCGGCACGGACGAGACGGGCGGGGGCGACCTGGTCGAAGTCGAGACCGCGACGCGCGGCGACCGCACGGGGCTCCTCGAGCTGCTTCAGGGCCTCCACCGTCGCGTGGACGATGTTGATCGTGTTCGACGAGCCGAGCGACTTCGACAGCACGTCGTGGATACCGGCGCACTCGAGGACGGCACGCACCGGGCCACCGGCGATGACACCGGTACCGGCGGCGGCGGGGCGCAGCAGCACCACACCGGCCGCGGCCTCACCCTGCACCGGGTGCGGGATGGTCGAGCCGACGCGCGGCACGCGGAAGAAGTTGCGCTTGGCCTCTTCGACACCCTTCGAGATCGCCAGGGGCACCTCGCGGGCCTTGCCGTAGCCGACGCCCACCACACCGTTGCCGTCGCCGACGACGACGAGCGCGGTGAAGCTGAAGCGACGACCACCCTTGACGACCTTCGACACGCGGTTGATGGTGACGACGCGCTCGAGGAACTGGCTCTCGTTGCGGTCGCGACCACCGCGGTCACCGCGGGTCTGGTTGCGCTCGCGACCACCGCGGCGCGGCTCGCGCTCGCGCTCGGCGGGCGCATCAGCAGCCGGGGCCTGGGCCTCGGCAGCAGCCTGCTCGGTCACGATGTTCTCCTTGTTGTCACTCACAGGTTCAGACCTCCCTCACGGGCGCCGTCGGCGATCGCCGCGACACGGCCGGCGTAGCGGTTGCCGCCACGGTCGAACACGACGTCCGAGACGCCGGCGGCCTTCGCACGCTCGGCGAGAAGCTCGCCGACCTTGCGGGCCTTGGCGGTCTTGTCAGCGTCGGACGCACGCAGGTCGGTCTCGAGGGTCGAGGCAGAGGCCACGGTGTGGCCCTTGCTGTCGTCGACGAGCTGCACGAACACGTGACGCGACGAACGCGTGACGACCAGGCGGGGACGCTCGGTGGTGCCGACGACCTTCTTGCGAAGGCGGGCGTGACGACGCGCGCGCGCGTCGGACTTCGACTTCACAGCCATGGTTACTTACCAGCCTTTCCGGCCTTGCGCCGAACGACCTCGCCGGCGTAGCGCACACCCTTGCCCTTGTACGGCTCGGGCTTGCGGATCTTGCGGATGTTGGCCGCGGCCTCGCCGACGGCCTGCTTGTCGATGCCCGCGACCGTGAGCTTGTTGTTGCCCTCGACGGTCAGGGTGATGCCCTCGGGCGCCTCGACGAGGACGGGGTGCGAGAAGCCGAGAGCGAACTCGACCGCCGTGCCCTTCTGCGCGACGCGGTAACCCGTGCCGACGACCTCGAGACCCTTGGTGTAGCCCTGGGTGACACCGATGATGTTGTTGTTGATGAGCGTGCGGGTCAGGCCGTGCAGCGAACGCGAGGCGCGCTCGTCGTCGGGACGGGTCACGACGACCTGGCTGTCCTCGACCTTGACTTCGATGGGACGGGCCACGGTGAGCAGGAGCTCGCCCTTCGGGCCCTTGACGGCGACATCCTGGCCATCGACCGAAACGGTCACGCCGGCGGGGATGTCGATCGGAAGACGACCGATTCTCGACATGTCAGATCACCACACGTAGGCGAGGACTTCCCCACCCACGCCCTTCTGCTCTGCCTGACGGTCCGTGAGGAGACCGGAGGAGGTGGACAGGATCGCGACGCCGAGGCCGCCGAGGACGCGGGGGATCTCGGTGGACTTCGCGTACACGCGGAGGCCGGGCTTCGAGACGCGCTTGATGCCGGCGATCGACCGCTCGCGGTTCGGGCCGTACTTGAGCGTCAGGGTGAGGGTCGAGCCGACGCGGGCGTCGCTGACCTCCCACGCGGAGATGTAGCCCTCCTGCTTGAGGATCTCGGCGATGTGGGTCTTGAGCTTGGAGCTCGGCAGCGACACGGAGTCGTGGTGCGCCGAGTTCGCGTTGCGCAGACGGGTCAGCATGTCTGCGACCGGGTCTGTCATTGTCATTTCTTGATTCCTTTGTTCACGAGGTATCGGCTGCCGTTACACGGCAGACGACCTTCCATGATTGCCATGTTCAGTTGTGCCAGTTTTCAATTGCTGGTTCTGGGGATGCCTCGACCCGCGCGCATGCGCCCGGGTCGAGGCATCCGATTCAGGAATTACGCCTGCGCGTCGTCCGACTTGAACGGGAAGCCCAGGGCGCGCAGGAGTGCGCGGCCCTCGGCGTCCGTCTTCGCCGTCGTCACGATGGTGATGTCGAAGCCGCGGACGCGGTCGATCTTGTCCTGGTTGATCTCGTGGAACACGGACTGCTCCTGGAGACCGAAGGTGTAGTTGCCGTGACCGTCGAACTGGGCGCCCGAGAGGCCGCGGAAGTCGCGGATGCGGGGCAGCGCCAGGTTGACGAGACGGTCGATGAACTCCCACGCGCGGTCGCCACGGAGGGTGACGTGCGCGCCGATGGCCTGGCCCTCACGCAGCTTGAACTGCGCGATGGACTTGCGGGCCTTGGTCACGACCGGCTTCTGACCGGTGATCTTGGTGAGGTCGTCGACCGCACCATCGATCACCTTGCTGTCGCGAGCGGCCTCGCCGACACCGGTGTTCACGACGACCTTGACCAGGCCCGGGATCTGCATGACGTTCTCGTAGCCGAACTCGTCCTGCAGCGCCTTCTTGATCTCGGCGTTGTACTTCTGCTTCAGGCGGGGCTGGATCTTGCCAGCCTCCACGGCAGTGGTGGTGCTCATGTTCAGAGGTCCTTGCCTGACTTCTTCGCGTAACGCACGCGGACGGTGCGCTTCACGCCGTCCTTGGTCTGCTCCTCGACACGGTGGCCGACGCGGGTCGGCTTCTTGGTCGAGGGGTCGACGACCTGGACGTTGGAGATGTGGATGGGGGCTTCCATCGTCTCGATGCCGCCCGTCTTGGTGCCGCGCTGCGACTGACCGACACGGTTGTGCTTCGTGACGTAGTTCACGCCCTCGACGATGACGCGGTTCTGCTCGGACAGGACCTCGAGGACCTTGCCCTGCTTGCCGCGGTCGCCGCCCTTGTCCTGCTTCTTGCCCGTGATGACCTGAACCAGGTCACCCTTCTTGATCTTGGCCATGGGGTCAGATCACCTCCGGTGCGAGCGAGACGATCTTCATGAACTTCTTGTCGCGAAGCTCACGACCGACCGGTCCGAAGATGCGGGTGCCGCGGGGCTCCCCGTCGTTCTTCAGGATGACGGCGGCGTTCTCGTCGAACTTGATGTACGAACCGTCGGCGCGACGGGTCTGCTTGACGGTGCGGACGACGACGGCCTTGACCACGTCGCCCTTCTTGACGTTGCCGCCCGGGATCGCGTCCTTGACGGTGGCCACGATGATGTCACCGAGACCCGCGTAACGGCGGTTCGAGCCACCGAGAACGCGGATGGTGAGCAGCTCCTTGGCGCCCGTGTTGTCGGCGACCTTGAGGCGGGACTCGTTCTGAATCACTTGGCCTTCTCCAGGATCTCGACCAGACGCCAGCGCTTGGTGGCGCTCAGCGGGCGGGTCTCGTTGATGAGGACGAGGTCGCCGATGCCGGCGGAGTTGGTCTCGTCGTGCGCCTTCACCTTGGAGGTGCGGCGGATGACCTTGCCGTAGAGCGGGTGCTTCACGCGGTCCTCGACCTCGACGACGATGGTCTTGTCCATCTTGTCGCTGACGACGTAGCCACGGCGGGCCTTGCGGTAACCGCGGGCGTCGACGTCGCGCACATCGTGCTCGCTCGACTCGTGGCCCTTGGTCTCGACCGCGTCAGCGGCCTTCTTCGTGTCAGCCATCACTCGGCCTCTTCCTTCGCGGCCTCGTCAGCGGCATCCGCCTTCTTGGCCTTCGTCTTCTTCGCCTTCGTCGCGGTCTCCAGCGGCGCGGGCGTGGCACGGATGCCGAGCTCGCGCTCACGGATCACGGTGTAGAGCCGCGCGATGTCGCGCTTGACCGCACGGATGCGGCCGTGGCTCTCGAGCTGGCCGGTCGCCGACTGGAAGCGCAGGTTGAACAGCTCTTCCTTGGCCTTGCGCAGCTCCTCGACGAGGCGCTGGTCTTCGAACGTGTCGAGCTCGCTCGGGGCGAGCGTCTTGGTGCCGATCGCCATTACGCGTCGCCCTCCTCGCGCTTGATGATGCGTGCCTTGAGAGGCAGCTTGTGGATGGCACGGGTCAGGGCCTCACGAGCGAGTTCCTCGTTGACGCCGGCGACCTCGAAGAGGACGCGACCCGGCTTGACGTTTGCGACCCACCACTCGGGCGAACCCTTACCGGAACCCATGCGGGTCTCGGCCGGCTTCTTCGTGAGCGGACGGTCGGGGTAGATGTTGATCCACACCTTGCCGCCACGCTTGATGTGACGGGTCATCGCGATACGAGCGGACTCGATCTGACGGTTCGTCACGTAAGCGGGCGTGAGGGCCTGGATGCCGAACTCACCGAACGACACCTTCGTGCCACCGGTGGCCTGGCCCGAACGGCCGGGGTGGTGCTGCTTGCGGTACTTGACCTTGCGGGGGATGAGCATTACGCCGACGCTCCTTCTGCCACGGGGGCCTCGTTGCGGCGGTCGCCGCCACGCTCGCCGCGGTCGCCACGCGGGCCGCCACGACGGTCGTCACGACGACGGTCCGACTTCGGCGCGTTGGCCTGCTCGCGAGCGAGCTCCTTGTTGGTGAGGTCGCCCTTGTAGATCCAGACCTTCACGCCGATGCGGCCGAAGGTGGTCTTCGCCTCGTAGAAGCCGTAGTCGATGTTCGCGCGCAGCGTGTGCAGCGGCACACGACCCTCGCGGTAGAACTCCGAGCGGCTCATCTCGGCGCCGCCGAGGCGGCCGGAGACCTGGATGCGGACGCCCTTGGCGCCGGCGCGCTGAGCACCCTGCAGACCCTTGCGCATCGCGCGGCGGAACGCCACGCGAGCGGTGAGCTGCTCGGCGATGCCCTGCGCGACGAGCTGCGCATCGGCCTCGGGGTTCTTGACCTCGAGGATGTTCAGCTGGATCTGCTTGCCGGTGAGCTTCTCGAGGTCGGCGCGGATGCGCTCGGCCTCGGCGCCGCGGCGACCGATCACGATGCCCGGACGGGCCGTGTGGATGTCGACGCGAACGCGGTCACGGGTGCGCTCGATCTCGATGTTGCTCACGCCGGCCCGGTCGAGCTGGGTCTGCAGGAGCTTGCGGATGCGGATGTCCTCGGCGACGTAGTCGGCGTAACGCTGGCCGGGCTTCGTCGAGTCCGAGAACCAACGCGACACGTGGTCGGTCGTGATGCCGAGGCGGAAGCCGTAGGGGTGGACCTTCTGTCCCATTACTTGCTCGCCTTCTTGCTCTTGGCAGCCGGCGCCGTCTCCGCGACCTCGGGGGTCGAGAGCACGACGGTGATGTGGCTGGTGCGCTTCTTGATCTGGAAGGCACGACCCTGCGCGCGGGGCTGGAAACGCTTGAGCGTCGTGCCCTCGTCGACGTACGCGTTCTTCACGTACAGGTCCTGCTCGTCCAGGTACTCGCCGTCCTTGTCCGCCTTGACGCGAGCGTTCGCGATCGCGGCGGCGACGAGCTTGTAGATCGGCTCGCTCGCACCCTGCGGTGCGAACTTGAGGATGGCCAGGGCCTCCTCAGCCTGCTTGCCCTTGATGAGCGCAACGACACGACGAGCCTTCTGAGGGGTCACGCGGATGTGTCGCACGCGTGCGATGGACTCCACCATTTCTCTCTCCTCTGCCCCCGCGTCAGCGGCGGCGGCCCTTCTTGTCGTCCTTCACGTGGCCGCGGAAGGTGCGGGTGGGCGCGAACTCGCCCAGCTTGTGGCCGACCATGGTCTCGGACACGAACACGGGGATGTGCTTGCGTCCGTCGTGCACGGCGATGGTGTGACCCAGCATGGCCGGGATGATCATCGAACGGCGCGACCAGGTCTTGATGACGTTCTTGGTGCCGGCTTCGTTCTGGACGACGACCTTGCGAAGCAGGTGCTCGTCGACGAAGGGGCCCTTCTTAAGGCTGCGAGGCATCTTCCTCTACTCCTACTTCCGCTTCTTGCCGGCGTTGCGACGACGGACGATGTACTTGTCGCTTTCCTTGTTCGCGTGACGGGTGCGGCCCTCGGCCTGACCCCACGGCGAAACCGGGTGACGACCACCGGAGGTCTTACCCTCACCACCACCGTGCGGGTGGTCGACCGGGTTCATGGCGACACCGCGGACGGTCGGGCGGATGCCCTTCCAGCGGTTGCGGCCGGCCTTGCCCCAGTTGATGTTCGACTGCTCGGCGTTGCCCACCTCGCCGACGGTCGCGCGGCAGCGCGCGTCGACGTTGCGGATCTCGCCCGAGGGCAGACGCAGCTGGGCGTAGGGGCCGTCCTTCGCCACGAGGCGAACCGACGCACCGGCCGAGCGGGCCAGCTTCGCGCCGCCGCCGGGGCGGAGCTCGATCGCGTGGATCACGGTACCGGTGGGGATGTTCTTCAGCGGCAGGTTGTTGCCCGGCTTGATGTCGGCCGAGGGACCCGACTCGACGATGTCGCCCTGCGACAGCTTGTTCGGCGCGATGATGTAGCGCTTCTCGCCGTCGAAGTAGTGCAGGAGCGCGATGCGCGCGGTGCGGTTGGGGTCGTACTCGATGTGAGCGACCTTGGCGTTGATGCCGTCCTTGTCGTTACGACGGAAGTCGATGACGCGGTACTGACGCTTGTGGCCACCACCGATGTGACGCGTGGTGATGCGGCCCTGGTTGTTGCGGCCACCGGTCTTGCTGAGCGGGCGGAGGAGCGACTTCTCGGGCGTCGATCGGGTGATCTCGGCGAAGTCGGCCACCGACGAGCCGCGGCGACCCGGGGTCGTGGGCTTGTACTTGCGAATAGCCATATCTCTAGTCCTCTATCCCGACCGTCAGCCGACTGCCGTGAAGATGTCGATGGTGCCCGACTTCAGGGTCACGATGGCGCGCTTGGTGTCCTTGCGCTTGCCCGTGCCGAAGCGGGTGCGACGGGCCTTGCCCGTGCGGTTGAGCGTGTTGACCGCTGCGACCTTGACGCCGAAGATCTTCTCGATGGCGAGCTTGATCTCGGTCTTCGAGGCGCGGGGGTCGACGAGGAAGGTGTACTTGCCCTCGTCGATGAGCCCGTAGCTCTTCTCCGAAACGACCGGCTTCAGGATGATGTCGCGCGGGTCCTTGTTGACGGCGGTCATGCCGAGGCCTCCTCGGTGACGGCGCTCTTCGACGCGACGAACGCGTCGTAAGCGGCCTTGGTGAAGACGATGTCGTCCGAGACGAGCACGTCGTAGGCGTTGAGCTGGTCAGCCGGCAGCACGTGGGCGAACGCGATGTTGCGGACGCTGAGGACGCTGATGTCGTCCGAGCGGTCCACGACAACGAGCACGTTCTTGGTGGCGCCGAGACCGGTCAGGACCGCAGCAGCGGCCTTGGTCGACGGAGCACCCTCGATGCCGAACGACTCCACGACGTGGAGGCGCTCACCGCGAGCGCGGTCGCTGAGCGCGCCGAGCAGGGCGGCCGCGATCATCTTCTTGGGGGTGCGCTGCGCGTAGTCACGCGGCTTCGGACCGTGGACGATGCCACCACCGGTCATGTGCGGCGCGCGGATCGAGCCCTGGCGGGCGTTACCCGTGCCCTTCTGCTTGAAGGGCTTGCGGCCGGCGCCCGAGACCTCACCGCGACGCTTGGTCGAGTGGGTGCCCTGGCGAGCCGCCGCGAGCTGCGCGACGACGACCTGGTGGATGAGCGGGATGTTCGTCTTGACGTCGAAGAGATCGGCGGGCAGCTGGACGGAACCAGCCTTCTTGCCGTCTGCCTTCACGACGTCGAGCGCGAGAGTCGAGTCAGCCATGAGATCAGGCACCCTTCACTGCGTTGCGGACGTAGACGATGCGGCCGCGAGCACCGGGGACGGCGCCCTTGACGAGCAGCAGACCCTTCTCGGCGTCGATGGCGTGCACCTTGAGGTTGAGGACGGTCACACGCTCGCCACCCATACGGCCGGCCATGCGCATGCCCTTGAAGACGCGGCTCGGGGTCGACGAGGCGCCGATCGAGCCGGGCTTGCGGTGGTTGCGGTGCGCACCGTGCGAAGCGGAGACGCCCTTGAAGTTGTGACGCTTCATGACACCCGCGGTGCCCTTGCCCTTGCTGGTGCCGACGACGTCGACCAGCTGGCCGGCCTCGAACGTGCCGTCCACCGTGAGCTCCTGACCGAGTGAGTAGTCAGCGGCGTCCGCGGTGCGGATCTCGGTGAGGTGACGGCGCGGGGTGACACCCGCGGCCTCGAAGTGGGCCGTGAGGGGCTGGTTCACCTTGCGGGGGTCGATCTGCCCGTACCCGATCTGCACGGCCTTGTAGCCGTCCTTCTCGGGGGTGCGAACCTGGGTGACCACGTTCGGGGCGATCTCGATGACGGTGACGGGAACGAGCTTGCCGTTCTCATCCCAGACCTGGGTCATGCCGAGCTTCGTGCCCAGCAGGCCCTTGGAAACCTTGTTGTTGATGTCAGCCATGTCGAACCTCAGAGCTTGATCTCGATGTTGACATCGGCCGGGAGGTCGAGACGCATGAGCGAGTCGACAGCCTTGGGCGTCGGATCGATGATGTCGATCAGACGCTTGTGGGTGCGCATCTCGAAGTGCTCGCGGCTGTCCTTGTACTTGTGGGGAGAACGGATCACTGCGATCACGTTCTTCTCCGTCGGAAGGGGCACGGGGCCCACGACCGTCGCGCCCGCACGGGTCACGGTGTCGACGATCTTGCGCGCCGACGAGTCGATGACCTCGTGGTCGTACGACTTCAGGCGAATGCGGATCTTCTGTCCCGCCATTGTCTGCTCACTCTCTTTCTCGCGTCATACCCCTGTGGCATTGGACGCACGTGGCGCAAAGCGCCATGGCACTTCTGCACCGCTTACGCAGTGCGTGCTGCACCGCTGTTCTGCTGTCAATCCGGGTGCCGCACCGAAGCGCCGCGTCCCGGCACCAGTCCTCCCCCGCGCGCGAAGCAGAGCTCCGCCCGAGGTGGAATCGTGATGTGGTGGTTCTGCTGCCCGCGGCCTAGGACCCTGCGCGTTGCGCTGCCTATGCACTGCCCTGGCAGTGATCCGACGCACGCCAAGAGGGGCGTCGGAATGTGGAACCTCACTAGTCTACGTGCAGCCCGGGCGTGTCGCAAACTCGGGCGTGTCGCGACGCGGGTATGCTCGGGCGTTTCTCAGGAGGCGAACGCGAAAGCGGCCCGGGTCTCCCCGGGCCGCTTCTCGATGATCCCGTTACTGGTTGCCGACTGCTCCGTCGACATTCCCGCGGATGTCGTCCACCGTGTCGTGGTGCTCCTCCGGCACGACCTTCTTGGCGAGACCTGAGGCGCCGTCGAGCACCTTGTCGCTGATGTCCTCGGCCTGTTCGGACTTCAGGAACTCGCCGATCTTGTCCTTGTTCTGGTCGTACAGGTCCTTGCCCTGGTTGACGAGGTCGTCGAAACCGCCCATGCTCACTCCTTCGATCGCCCCCCGGCGAGGCGTCACGACCCATATTGTCGGGACGGATGCTGCGACGGTACCCCTGCGGATCTGCCGGCGCCCGAACGCACCCTCAGACGCCCGCGAACGCGGAGAAGCCCCCGGGATCACTCCCGGGGGCTTCTCACTGCGCAGTGCGAAGAACTTACTTGATGATCTTCGTGACCGTGCCGGCGCCGACGGTGCGGCCACCCTCACGGATGGCGTAGCCGAGGCCCTCCTCCATGGCGATCGGCTGGATCAGCTCGACCGTCATGTCGGTGGTGTCGCCGGGCATGACCATCTCGGTGCCCTCGGGCAGCGTGATGACGCCGGTGACGTCGGTGGTGCGGAAGTAGAACTGCGGACGGTAGTTCGTGAAGAACGGGTTGTGACGGCCGCCCTCCTCCTTGGACAGGATGTACGCCGTGCCCTCGAAGTTGGTGTGCGGGGTGACCGAACCGGGCTTCACGACGACCTGGCCGCGCTCGACGTCGTCACGCTTGGTGCCGCGCAGGAGCAGACCACAGTTCTCGCCGGCCCAGGCCTCGTCGAGCTGCTTGTGGAACATCTCGATACCGGTGACGATCGTCTTCTGCGTCGGACGCAGACCCACGATCTCGACCTCGGAGTTGATCGCCAGCGTGCCACGCTCGGCGCGACCCGTGACGACCGTGCCACGGCCGGTGATGGTGAAGACGTCCTCGATGGGCATGAGGAACGGCTTGTCCTTGTCACGCACCGGGTCGGGGATCGACGCGTCGACCGCCTCCATGAGCTCGAGGATCTTCGCGGTCCACTCGGCGTCGCCCTCGAGAGCCTTGAGGCCCGAGACGCGGACGACGGGAGCGTTGTCACCGTCGAAGTCCTGCGACGAGAGGAGCTCGCGGACCTCGAGCTCGACGAGCTCCAGGATCTCCTCGTCGTCGACCATGTCCGACTTGTTCAGCGCGACGAGCAGGTAGGGGACGCCGACCTGCTTGGCGAGCAGCACGTGCTCGCGCGTCTGAGCCATCGGGCCGTCGGTGGCGGCGACCACGAGGATCGCGCCGTCCATCTGAGCGGCACCGGTGATCATGTTCTTGATGTAGTCGGCGTGACCCGGGGCGTCGACGTGCGCGTAGTGACGCTTCGGGGTCTCGTACTCGACGTGCGAGATGTTGATCGTGATACCGCGCTGACGCTCCTCGGGAGCCGAGTCGATCGACGCGAAGTCGCGCTGCACGTTGGTGGCCGACGGGTACGTGTCGGCGAGCACCTTCGAGATGGCGGCGGTGAGCGTGGTCTTGCCGTGGTCGACGTGACCGATCGTTCCGATGTTCACGTGCGGCTTGGTGCGCTCGAACTTGGCCTTAGCCACTGGGTCCTCCTCAGGACGTTCGTGTAGAGGTTCCGGGCGCTGGTGTGCGCCGGTCGTCTACGGGGATATCTCCACCTTAGTAGAGACGGTTCTGGTGATTCTGTGTGAAGTTGTGCCGTCGGGATGCCGCGTCACCGAGGCATCCCGACGGAAAAGGGTTACTCGCCCTTGACCTTCTGGACGATCTCGTCGGCCACGTTGCGAGGAACCTCGGCGTAGCTGTCGAACTCCATCGAGTACACGGCGCGGCCCGAGGTCTTCGAGCGCAGGTCGCCGATGTAGCCGAACATCTCGGACAGCGGGACCAGCGCGCGGACGACCTTGACGCCCTGGGCGTCCTCCATCGACTGGATCTGGCCACGACGCGAGTTCAGGTCGCCGATGACGTCGCCCATGTACTCCTCGGGAGTACGCACCTCGACCGCCATGAGCGGCTCGAGGATGACGGGGTTCGCCTTGCGGACGGCCTCCTTGAAGCCCATGGAGCCGGCGATCTTGAACGCCATCTCGGACGAGTCGACGTCGTGCGACGCGCCGTCCATGAGGATGGCCTTCACGCCCACCATGGGGTAGCCGGCGAGCACGCCGACGTTCATGGCGTCCTGGAAGCCCTGGTTGGTCGGCTCGATGTACTCGCGCGGGATGCGGCCACCGGTGACCTTGTTCTCGAACTCGTACGTCTTGTCGGCCGTGACCTCGAGCGGCTCGAGCGCGAACTGGATCTTCGCGAACTGACCCGAACCACCGGTCTGCTTCTTGTGCGTGTAGTCGTGACGCTCGACGGTCTTCTTGATCGTCTCGCGGTACGCCACCTGGGGCTTTCCGACGTTGGCCTCGACCTTGAACTCGCGCTTCATGCGGTCAACGAGGATGTCGAGGTGCAGCTCGCCCATGCCCTTGATGACCGTCTGGCCGGTCTCGGCGTTCTGCTCGACGCGGAACGTCGGGTCCTCTTCGGCGAGCTTCTGGATCGCGAGACCCAGCTTCTCCTGGTCGGCCTTGGTCTTGGGCTCGATGGCGACCTCGATGACCGGCTCCGGGAACGTCATCGACTCGAGGACGACCTGGTTGGCGCTGTCGGCAAGGGTGTCACCGGTGGTGGTGTCCTTGAGGCCGATGACCGCGTAGATGTGACCGGCGGTGACCGAGTCGACCGGCATCTCCTTGTTGGCGTGCATCTGGAAGATCTTCCCGATGCGCTCCTTCTTGCCCTTGGTCGCGTTGACGACCTGGGCGCCCGAGTCGAGGTGACCCGAGTAGACGCGGATGTAGGTCAGGCGACCGAAGAAGGGGTGCGTGACGATCTTGAACGCGAGCGCCGCGAACGGCTCGTCGCGGTCGGCGTGACGCTCGATGATGACCTCTTCGTCCTTCGGGTCCTTCGCCTCGATGGCGGGGACGTCGAGGGGGGACGGGAGGTAGTCCACGACGGCGTCGAGCATCGGCTGCACGCCGCGGTTCTTGAACGCCGAGCCGCAGAGCACGGGGTAGAGCTCCGAGGCGATGGTGAGCTTGCGGATCGCGGCCTTGATCTCGGCGACCGTGAGCTCCTCGCCGCCGAAGTGCTTCTCGAGAAGCTCCTCGTCGGACTCGGCGACCGTCTCGAGGAGGATCTCGCGGTACTCCGCGGCCTTGTCGGCGAGGTCGGCCGGGATCTCCTGGATCTCGTACTTGGCGCCCATGGTCACGTCGCCCTTGGCGTCGCCGGGCCACACCAGTGCGCGCATCTCGACGAGGTCGATGACGCCCACGAAGTCGCTCTCAGAGCCGATGGGCAGCTGGAGCACGAGCGGCTTGGCCTTCAGACGGTTGACGATGGTGTCGACCGTGAAGTAGAAGTCGGCGCCCAGCTTGTCCATCTTGTTGACGAAGCAGATGCGGGGCACGTCGTACTTGTCGGCCTGACGCCACACGGTCTCGGACTGGGGCTCGACGCCCTCCTTGCCGTCGAAGACGGCGACAGCGCCGTCGAGGACGCGGAGCGACCGCTCGACCTCGACCGTGAAGTCGACGTGGCCGGGGGTGTCGATGATGTTGATCTGGTTCTTGTTCCAGAAGCACGTGACGGCGGCCGACGTGATCGTGATGCCGCGCTCCTGCTCCTGCTCCATCCAGTCGGTGGTGGCAGCGCCGTCGTGCGTCTCGCCGATCTTGTGGTTGACGCCCGTGTAGAACAGGATGCGCTCGGTCGTCGTCGTCTTGCCGGCATCGATGTGCGCCATGATGCCGATGTTGCGGACCTTGTTGAGGTCGGTGAGCACTTCTTGTGCCACGGGGTGTCCTTAGCTGTTGAAGGTGGTTCTGGGCGGGTGGCCCTTCGACGGGCTCAGCGACCGGGCCGCCGGTCGCTGAGCCCGTCGAAGCGGCTTACCAGCGGTAGTGCGCGAAGGCGCGGTTCGACTCGGCCATCTTGTGGGTGTCTTCGCGGCGCTTGACCGCGGCACCGAGGCCGTTCGAGGCGTCCAGGATCTCGTTCTGGAGGCGCTCGGTCATCGTCTTCTCGCGACGACCCTTCGCGTAGCTCACGAGCCAGCGGAGGGCGAGCGTGTTGGCGCGGTGAGGCTTGACCTCGACCGGCACCTGGTAGGTCGAGCCGCCGACGCGGCGCGACTTGACCTCGAGGGTCGGGCGCACGTTGTCGAGCGCCTTCTTGAGCGTGGCGACGGCGTCCTGGCCGTTCTTCGCCTCGACGCCCTTGAGGGCGTTGTACACGATCGACTCGGCGAGCGACTTCTTGCCGTCGACGAGGATCTTGTTAACGAGCTGGCTGACGATCGGTGCGCCGTAGACCGGGTCGTTGACGACGGGGCGCTTCGGGGCGGGTCCCTTACGAGGCATCTTTCTCAGCCCTTCTTCGCGCCGTAGCGGCTGCGAGCCTGCTTACGGTTCTTGACTGCCTGGGTGTCGAGCGCACCGCGGACGATCTTGTAGCGGACACCGGGGAGGTCCTTCACACGACCGCCGCGGACCAGCACGAGCGAGTGCTCCTGCAGGTTGTGGCCCTCGCCGGGGATGTACGCGGTGACCTCGGTGCCGTTGCGGAGCTTGACACGGGCGACCTTGCGCATCGCCGAGTTCGGCTTCTTCGGGGTGGTCGTGTACACGCGGGTGCAGACACCCGCCTGCTGCGGGTTCGCCTTGAGCGCCGGCGCCTTGGTCTTCGAGACCTTGGGCGAGCGACCCTTGCGAACCAACTGCTGAATGGTTGGCACGTTCTCTCCTTGTTGTGCTGCACGGTGACAGCGTCGTGGTCTCCCCCGCGGCATCCGGATCTTGCGATTCGTGACGCTGCGGGCTCACGCTGACCCATCGACGCGCCAGAATGACTGTCGCGCCTTTGTTGGTGGGTATGCCGTGGGGGTGGCCTGTTCGCAGGCCGTTCCCTGAGATGCGGCGCTCGCACCGGTTCCCGCACCGAGGCACGGTCGACGGCGCGCGTGAGCGCACACCCGATCCATGATACGTGGGTTTCGGGGGTCGGGCAAACGCGGAAGCACGTCGCAGCCCCAACCGGACGACGACACGCCGCGATACGGCCCAGATCGCCCTCGGGCGTCCGCGTCAGCCGGTCGTCAGCAGGACGACGAGCGCGAGCGCGACGACGATGACGAGGACGGATGCCGCAGCCGCGACCGCGATCATCCGCCGCCGTCGGCGACGCCCGCGGATCGCCTCGACGGCAGCCGTGTCGACGTGCTCCTGCGGGGTGCGGCGAGCCGGCTCGGCACGCACCGCGGTCGCCGGAGGGACGGCGCGGGCGCGGTAGGCGTCCGCCGCCGGTGCGGGCGCAGCGGCGACCCGGCCGCGCACCGCCGCTGTCTCGCCGGCGGGCTCCGGGTCCAGCCGCGACCCGGATGCAGCGCGCCGTACGCCCACGGAGGCATCCGCGGGTTCGGGTGTCGGCGGTTGGCCGGTCCGTCGCGGGCCGGCCGGCGCCGACTCGGTCGCGGCCTGCGTGGGAACCTCGGAGTCGGAGGCGACAGCAGATCTCGCCGAGACGACGGTGTCGTCGACCGCGTCGGCTCCGACCGAGAAGCGCTGCGACGGGTGGGTCCGCTCGTCCACCGCGTCGTGGTCGTCCGGCGCGGGCGCCGCGGCCTTGCGTCGGGAGAACGCGGTGCGCTCGTCGTCGGGATCGATCACCCGTCGCTCCGGCGCAGCCGGACCTCGGCGTCGCCCAGCAGGAACCGGTCGCCGGCCTCGACCTCCTCACCTGGAGGGGCCTCGACCTCGGTGCCCATCACCGTCGCGAACAGCACGCCGTTGGTGGAGTGGAGGTCCGTCACGTACCACTTGTCGTCGCGCAGCTGAAGGCGCGCGTGCGTCTTCGACACCGTGCCGTCCTGGATCGAGACGAGCTGCGCGCTCGGGTGATCCGGGTCGGCGGCGGGCCGGCGGCCGAGGATGACGACCTCCGACGAGAGCGCGACGGGCTCGCCGGCCGGCGGCACGAGCGCCCAGTCGGTCCGCTTGCGGCGGGCGATGATCGTCTCTTCGAGGATGTCCTGCTCGTCCGGGATCTCGGGCTTGCCGTGGAACGCCGACACCGACGACCGCGCCGATCGCGGGGAGCCGGCGTCGGGCGCGCCGTAGATCGCCGACACCGGACCGGAGGTCTCGGGGAAGGCGTCGGCGTCGCTCATCGGAGAGCGTGCGGGAGCCCACGGCTCACGCTGGTCGCCCGTCGAGGGAGCCGCGGGCACGCGCGTGACCGGCGGCCGGGTGATGCCCTCCTCCCCGGTCGTCGCGGCGTCGGGCGCCGTGAACGGCTCCGCGGCGGTGCGGGCGGCCCCGGCAGGCGCGAGCGGCGCGGCGGCAGACGGGAGGGATGCGAGCGGCGTGGCGGGCACGGCGGAGATCGGCGCCGGAGCACCGGGCACAGCCCCGGTGACCTCGGCGCTCAGGTCGATCCCGTCGAGCGCGAAGCCCTGCCACGGGTCCGCGTCGCCGGAGCCGTTGCCGCCCGCCTCGGCGGGCGCCGCGGAGACGGGGCGCCCCGGGAGCGCCGGGGGCGTCCAGCCCGCGGCGGGCGGCGCGACGTCAGCCGCGGCGGCGGACTCCTGAGGCGCCACCGGCGCGGCGGCGGCCGGGGCGGATGCGGCGGCCGCCTGCGCGGGCGCAGGCGCGGGCGCAGGCGCAGGCGCAGGCGCAGGCGATGCTGCCGCCGGAGCAGGAGCAGGAGCAGGAGCCGCAGGTGCGGGCGGAGCGTAGGCGGGCGGCGGCGCGAAGCCTGCGCCGGCACTCGTCGGCGCAGGCGGGACGGCCGTCGGCGCCGGCGGATACGCAGCCTCCTCGGTCCGTGCACCGGCAGTCGGGAACGGCGGCAGCGGGGGAAGCGTCGCGGTCTCGCCCGAAGTGCGCCGCACGCCGGCGCCGAAGGGGGCACGGGTGGCAGCATCCGTCTCCCGGCCGACCCAGCGCGCACTCCCCCAGCCGACGATCGACGCCCAGACCGGGAACAGCAGGAAGCCGAGGACTGTCATGCCGGCGCCGAAGCCGAAGGCGACGTTGACGCGGAACAGCGCGATCGCCCAGACCGCCAGGAACGCGATGCCCACGAACGGGATGAACGCGAGCACGACGAGCCACGGTGAGAGGCCCGCGAGCTGCAGGAGCACGATGGTGTTGAGGACCGGCACCCACGCCTTCCAGGCCTCGACGCCCGACTTGCGGAACACGGCAGACAGTGCGAGCGCGGTCCAGACGTAGAGACCCGCGAACAGCAGCAGGCTGATCAGGGTGCCGACGACGGCTGCAGTGGCATCTGTGGCGTTCATGGCGTGGGACGCACGGGCTCGGCCCGTCGTCTCCCCCTCTCGGCGAATCGCGTGCGGCCGCCCGGTTCGGGCGCCATCGGACGGAACAACGATCTCAACGATACGGTCGCGAGCGCTCCGCGCCAGAACCCGTGTTCACGGCGCAGGGCGCGTCGCTCCGCATCGACGGCCTCCCAGTAGCGGCGCGCGGCGTCGGCGGGCTGCTCCGTGTGCGAGAACACGGCGCGGTCGGCGTCCCGCGCGAGCGCGGCGCCCGCGGGCGTCGCGAAGGCGGCGGCGAGCTCGCTGCGCGTGGCGGCCCGGGATGCCGCGCGGCCGCTGTCCAGAGCCGCGTCGACGTACTCGTCCCAGCCGCCCGCGATGCGGGCCGCCGGTGTGCCGGTGCGACGGCGCGACCGGCGGCGAGCGGCCTTGGTGCCGATCACGATGAGGAAGGGGCCGAGCGCGAGCACGAGCACGAGGAGCGCGATGCCGCCCATCCGCAGCATCGGCCAGAGCCACGCCAGGTCGGCGCCGGTGTCCTCGTCGGCCGGGCGGTCCGCCGCCGAGTCCTCCTGCGTGGGGTCCGGCGGCACGACCTCCTCGACGGAGTCGGGGCGCACCTCGGTGACGTTCTCGGGGTCGCGCTGCTCGGTCGTGTCGAGGCTCGGGGACTGCGCATGCTGCGGCGTCACGTCGACCGCGACCCAGTCGCCCGCGGCCGACTGCACCTCGGCCCACGCGGTGAGGTCCTGCGCGTGGCAGGCGCCCTCGTCGCACGTCGCGAGGCCGGGGTCGGCGGCCGAGAGCCGCGCTCCCAGCACGACCCTCGACGGGAATCCGAGCTCGCGGGCCATGAGGGCCACCGCGACGGCGAACTGCTCGTCATCGCCGATCGCAGCGACGTAGTTGCCGGACGCCACGGCCCTGGGGTCCGTCTCCCGTTCGAGCAGGCGCGCGAACATCGTGTCGACGCGGGCGAGCGAGTGGCCCGAGGCGCTGGGCTGGAACGCGTAGTCGGGCAGCGCCGCCGCCCAGGCCGGCACCTGTTCACCCTCGTCGAGGCCGTGGCTGAGGTAGCCGCGCTCGCGCAGCAGTGCGACCAGGGCGGCGAGGGCCGAGCCGGCCGACCCCACCGCGTGCTCGTCCATCCACGTCCGGAGGCTGTCGGGCGCGGCGACGCCGCCCGGGCTTCCCGGCGCGTCGAGCTCGGCGAGTTCCGGAGCCGGGGGCTCGACGCCGCGCACGACGAATGCGTCGCCGGACTCGAATCCTCCCCCGGCGGTCTGAACCCCGGCCGAGGCCGAGGAGTTGTAGTAGAACCGGTCCGCCAGCGAAGCGGAGCGGTCGCCGTCGAATGCCACCGCCTCGAGTCGGCCGGCGGTCGGCATCCAGATGCCGTCCCACGCGTCGATCTCGATCCGGGCCGCGACCTCTGTGCCCTCGCCGGCGTCGAGGGCCGACGGCACCCGGACGAACCGGCCGGCGTCGACGGCGCCCTCGCCGCCCGATCGGAAGATCTCGCCATCGTAGGCGTCGAGGGTCGCCAGGCGCACGCGTTCGGGGAGCGCACCGACGACGCCGTCGGTCACCACCGGCTCGACCGTGAACAGCACGTCGTCGGCGCGGGCGTCGGCGAACAGCGCGCGGTACTGCGAGAGCGGACTCACCTCTGCCGAGAGGTCGATGTCGGGACCGACGGCCGAGCGCAGCACCTCGCGCTCCGCGCCGCGCGCGACGAACGGAACGACCGCCACCGCGAGCACGAGCGCCACCGCGACCATGCCCGCACCGAGCGCCGTGCGACGACGATCGGCCGCGGAGGGGCGGCGCGAGATGCGGACGCCGCTGGATGCCGCGGCCCGCTGCAGCGCGCGGACCCGCTCGTCATGGGTGCGCCAGGCCAGCCACAGCAGGCACGCGACGAGGGCGGTTACCCCGACCGCGGTCTCGACGGGCGCGTACAGGAACACCGGACCGATCTCGAGCGGGGAGCTCACGGTCGTGCGGCCGAAGAACAGCCCGAACGTCACCATGCCGAGCGCCACCGGAACCGCGGCGTAGGCCGCGCGATCCTCCCGCCAGGCGAGCAGCAGCACCGTACATGTGCCGACGAGGAACACGACCAGCGCGGGCACGAGCAGGTTGCGGTACGAGCCCACCGGGAGCTCGACGGTGACGAGGTCCTTCCAGGCGAGCACCAGTCCGCTCGCCAGCTCCCCCAGCCCGCGCACGACGTCTTCGGGCGTGCCGAGGCGCGAGGGCACAGCGAGCGGCACCCCGAGGATCAGCAGCGCGAGCGCCAGCGCGCCGGCCGCGGTCCATCCGCTCCAGCGGCGCCACCACGCGGCGGCGGCGATCCCGCCACCGGCCAGAGTGCCGACCACCACGAGGAGCGCGAAGGTGCCCGAGCGGTAGACCGGCCACGCGGCGGCGGCCGCGACGACGGCGATCACCGCGGCGAACGCCGCTCCGACCCACACGCGAGCGCCCAACCGGGGCGTACGCATGGCGATGGTGTCGGCAGCGCCGCGGGGTGCGGCATCCATCCGCTCCATCACCGGGATCGGCCCGCTCACGAGGTCGCCCCCCGCAGCAGCAGGCCCGAGAGGTCTTCGAGGGTGCCGACGGTGAGCACCGTCATGCCCGACAGCGGCTGCATGCGCGGGTGCGCGCGCTCGTCGCAGATGAGGCCGACGACCGCGGTGTCCGACGGGAATGCGAGCGCCGCCTGCTGCAGTCTCGTGAGCGGCACGCGCGAGCCGACCACGACGAAGGCGATCGACAGCCGCTCGCCGGATTCCGCGGCCAGGCGGCACACCTCGCCGACCGGCATCGTGCTCTCGAGCAGATCGACGCCGCTGAAGCCGTCCAGCATGGGACGCGGCGCCGCAGCGGGGATGTGCCGGATCGCGCGCAGGCGCCCTCGCACCACCCGCGGGATCTCGGATCCGGTCACGATCTGCACGTCGCGTGCGTCGTGGACGGCGCGCAGGCCCAACGACGCCGCGCACGACACGGCCAGCTCGAACTCGTCGGCGTCCGCGTACTCGGGCTCGGCGACCGCGAGGACCACCGCCATGCGCGAGCGCCGCGATTCCTCGTACTGGCGCACCATCAGCCGCCCGGTCTTGGCCGTCGACCGCCAGTGGATCTGGCGGCGCGAATCGCCGGGAGCGTACTCGCGGATGGCGTGGAACGACATGTCGGCGTCGACCAGGCGGCGCGTCGGCGCGCCCTCGAGATCGCGGATGAGCCCCGCGCTCGTGGACGGGAGCGAGACCGTGCGCGGGTGGACGTAGAGGTCGTGCACATCCTGGAAGGAGTGCTCGCGGCGCAGCATCCCGACCGGGTCGCTGCGCACCGTCGTCGCCGGACCGACCCTCACGATGCCGCGCGGGAGGCCGGGGATCTCGAGCGGCTGCGCGACGGCGTGGCCCGGTCGCAGCAGCGGCACGCCGAACTCGACGAGGCCGGCCCCGACCGGGATGTCGATGCGGCCCGGCAGCGCCGTGCGGTGCCCGTCGTTGCGCACGTCGATGCGCCCGGTGACGCCCTCGCCCGACACGATCCGCTCGTGCGTCAGCGACAGGTCGACGTCGTACGCGCGGGCGCCGAACAGGAACGGCACAGCGGCGACGATGAGGACGACGGATGCCGCGCCCGCGACCATGAACTCCACCCAGCCGAAGACGATCCCGAGCACGAGCCCCACGGTCGCGGCGACGGCCACGAGGGCTCCTGCCGGCCGGATCGTCTGCGCCGCCCATTCGGCGGCCGTCGTGATACCCGAGCCCGCCGCCCGCCACGCACCTGTCCACCACACGGCGGCGCGCACGAAGGCGCGTCCGCGGCGCGACGCACCGACGCTCGTGGCCGTGGCGGTCACGTGCGTACGGCCGGCCGTGCCGGTGGACTGGACGGTGCGCGTGATGCGCGGCTCCACCGTTGCGGTGACGCCGCCGCGGCGCTCGGGGCTGCTCATACCGCTTCGCGCCTCGAGGGCGGTGCCACGTCGAGCAGCACCTGGCCGACCACGGTCTCGGGCGTGACGCCGTCGAACTCGGCTTCGGGGTGCAGGATCAGCCGGTGCGACAGCACGGGCACCGCGAGCGTCTTGACGTCGTCAGGGGTCGCGTAGGTGCGGCCCTGCGACGCGGCGCGCGTCCGGGCGGCGCGCGTGAGGGCGAGGGCGCCACGGATGCTGACACCCAGGCGCACCTCGTCGGCCGTGCGCGTGCTGTCGACGAGGCGGGCGATGTAGTCGAGCACGAGCGCGTCGACGTAGACGGCGGCGGCGAGATCGGCCATGCCGACGAGCGCCTGAGGCGTGATGATCGGCGTCAGCTCGGCGGTCGCGACAGCGGCGCCGTCCAGGATGCGGACGGTCGCCGCGTGATCGGGGTAGCCGAGCGACGTGCGCATCATGAAGCGGTCGAGCTGCGCCTCCGGGAGGCGGTACGTGCCGGCCTGCTCGACCGGATTCTGCGTCGCCAGCACGAGGAACGGCACGCCCGCTTCGCGCGAGACGCCGTCGATGGTGACCCTTCCTTCCTCCATGACCTCCAGGAGAGCCGACTGCGTCTTCGGGCTGGCGCGGTTGATCTCGTCGGCGAGCACGATGTTCGCGAAGATCGGGCCGGCGTGGAACTCGAACACGCCTTCCTTCTGGTCGTAGACGCTGAGCCCCGTGATGTCGCTCGGCAGCAGGTCGGGCGTGAACTGGATGCGCGTGTTGCTGCCCTGCACCGACTGCGCCATGGCCCGCGCCAGCGAGGTCTTGCCCGTTCCCGGCACGTCCTCGAGGAGCACGTGGCCGTCGCTGAGCATCGCAGTGAGCACGAGCTCGACGACATGGCGCTTGCCGAGGACGGCGCGCTCGACGTTGTCGGCGATCTGCCCGAACGTCTGCGCGAACCAGTCGGCCTGCTCCTGCGTGATCGTCATGTGGTGTCGTCCTTCGTGTGGGGAGATCGTGGGGCGAGCGGATGCTGCCGCTCAGGGCGTGGGCGGCGGTTCCGGGGTGCCGTTGCCGGGCTGGCAGAACGCCGAGAACTCGGTGCTCGCGGGGGCCAGCCCCCAGCCCTGGGCGTCCCAGTTCACGGACACCGAGATGCCCTCCACGCGCTCGGCGCCGACCGGCACGTCCCACGTGCCCGCGTTGTGCGTGAGCAGGCGGTTCTGGTTGTCGTAGTAGCGCAGGCCGGCGTTGCCGAAGGTGAACGCGGCCGAGGAGCCGTTCGGGGCGTTCGACGACTGGCCGCGGTACGCGAGCGGGCTGCCACCCACGCACGAGGTGACCGTCCAGTTCGCCTGCACCTGGTAAGGGGCGCTGCCGGCGCGCGGCGTCACCGTCGACCAGGCGGTGGCCGTGCCCCAGAAGTCGTGCACATAGCGCACCTGGATGCCCGGGTCCTGGCCGAACACCGAGGTGGTCGGACCCCAGCCCTGGAACTCGGCGTGGTTGCGGTTCGGCAGCCGCTCGGTCGTGGTCGGGTTCTGGCGGATCACCCAGTCGGCGCGCTGGGACTGCACGTCGGGGACGCCGTCGACGACGAACGTCCACCCCTGCGGGGACTTGCCGGACTGGTGGGCGCGCACGCTCGAGGTCGCCTCCGCGCGGCCGAACGTCGCGCCGTCCCACCAGGACTCGACGCACGTGCGGAACGTGTACTCCTCGCCGTCCGCGAGGCCTGGGAAGGTGGCCGTCGCTCCGTCCTCGGTCACCGTGCAGCGCTGGCCGTCCTGGACGATGCCGTAGCGCAGTGCCGAGCCGTCGCCGTTGCGCTGCGCGGAGGCGCGCGCGGTCACCGTCGCGGTGCCGTCGCCGTTCGACACCGAGCTGAGCGTGAGCTGCGGCGACAGCGGGCTCCCGATGCCGTTGGTCTGCACCGTCGCGGCCGCGCCCGACGCGCTGCCGCCGAGCCCGGGCGGCAGGTCGAAGCGCGAGTACGGGGTGATCGTGACGATCGTGCCGGTGTTGCTGCCCACGCGGAACCAGGGCACGTCGACGCGGGTCTGGTCGCGGCCGACCGGAACGCGGACGGTCTCGCCGGCGGGACTCGCGATCTCGAGGCTGCCGGTCTCGCCGGCTTCGATCCCGTCGATCACGAGCGACACGATGCCGCCTGCGCCGTCGCCGGTGACGACGGGAGCGGCGATCACGCTCGTCGGCGCGAGCGGCGCGTCGTACGCCCAGGCGACCGTGCGCACGCCGGCCCTCGACTCGCCCACGGAATTGACGGCCCAGGCGTCGTAGGTGCGCTGCTCGCCGTTCGGCGCAGCGATCAGCGGGCACACGCCGTCCGCGGTGCACCGCGCGACCTCCTGCCCGCCGGAGCGGACGACGAAGCCGGTGAGCGCCGGGTAAGCCAGGCGCGCCTCGCCCGGATCGATCCGCAGCGTCACCGTGCCGTCGGCATATGCCGTCTGGGTGATACTCGCCGGCGACTTCGGGAATCCGAGTAGGTCGAGCAGCACGCGGCCGTCACGCTCCGCGTTCGTGATGCGGCCCTGGGCGTCGCGCACCGAGAAGGTCGCGGTGCACGTCGCACCCGGGGCATCCGTCGTCCACGTCGCCGTGATCGACGTCGCCGACGCCACCTGGAAGCCCACCCCGGCGCACGCGCCCGTCGGGCGCACGTCGACGACCTCGAGCGGCGTGCGCGGCAGCGGGTTGACCTCGCCGCCCGCGCCGATCACGGGGATCGTGCACGAGGACCCTCCGGCCTGCGAGCACTGCTGCACGACCGAGCCGCCCTGCGGGAGCGTCGACGGCGCGGCGCCGACGCGGAGGATGAGCCGCGCGGGGGTCACCGAGGTGTGACTCGTGACGGAGACGAGCACGGCCTCCTCGGCGCCAGGGACGGCGCGGTCCGCGCCGGTCACGGTCACGATGGAGCCCTCCTGCGTGACCTCGAACGCGGTACCGCTGTGCTCGGTCGCGTAGACGATGCCGTCCCAGTCCGGGCGCAGCTGCCACGTGGTCATGTTCCGCAGGTCGAAGGTCGCGGTCTCGCCGGGCCCGACCGTGATGGACCCCGGCCGGAGCTCGGGCTGAGGGTCGCGCGGGTGTACCACGATCGCCACCGACAGGTATGTCCAGTCCTCCTGGCCGGCCAGGCGCACCGGCACCTGGCAGGCGTCGACCCAGGGCGCGCCCGAGCCCGCGTCGTAGCGCACCACCGTGCCCGAATCGACCGTGCAGGAGCCCTCGGGACGTGCGCCCGACGCCCGCACGTCGTCGCCGAGCTCGACCACCGCGCCGCGGGGGCGCGCGACGAGGCCCGCCATGTCGAAGGTGGTGGATTCGAGCTCCGTGACCTCGGGGGATGCGGCGTTGGCGCGCAGGGTCAGCGCCAGGTCGTTCTCGCCGGGCACGCGGAGGAAGCCGTAGGACGTGACCTCGCCGGCGGTGCCCTCGCCGGTGACCGCGAACGGGATCAGCCGCGTGGTCTCTGGGAGCTCGCCCCGCAGCTTCGATCCCCGCACCGAGACGCCGTCGGGGTCGCCCCACAACGACAGCTCGAGGTCTTCGACGTCGCCGCCCGACCAGGCGACCTTGCCACCCAGCACGTCGACGCCGCGAGGGAAGTCCTCGCGGGTCTCGACCGTGAGGTTGGTGTCGGCGACTACCGGGAAGTCGGGCACGCTCTCGCGCACGACCCGCACCACGATGAGGCCTCGTCCGGTGTTGCCCGAGGAGGACTCGACATCGTAGAGGAACGACATCGTCGCGGGCTCGTCGCCCGCCGCGATCCGGACCGTGGTGTCGTCGGCGCCCACGATCTGCTCGTTCAGCCGTGCGAACTCGGGGTTGTCACTGCCGTCGACGAGCGTCGCCGGCACGTCGGGGCGGATGTCGGTGACACGCAGCTCGCCCATGGTCGGGTCGACGTCGTTGGACAGCGGGCTGACGCGGATCGTGTTGCCCGCACCGGCCTGTACCTGCACGTAGTCCGTGAACGTGACCGGGCTCGGGTTGGCCTGGCTGTCGAGCACTCCGATGCGCACGGTCCCATCGGCGGTCGCGCCGAACGCGTCGACGACGCGGTAGCGGAACGACACCTGGCCGCTGTCGCCGGGCACGCTCGTGTACATGATCGATCCGCCGTCGGCGGTGATGGTGGCCGCGCCCCGCGCGGGCTGCTCGACGATGCGGTCGAGCGTCACGACATCGCCGTCGGGATCGGTGCCGAAGTCGTCGAACTCGATGAGGGCCGACTGGCCGGTGAGCACGCGGCCCTCGAGCGTGTCGGCCGTGGGGGCGCGGTTCGCCTCGGCGTCGATCACCGTCACGCGCACCGTCGCGGTGTCGGCGAGCGCCGGAGCACCGGTCGTGAACACGGAGTACTCGATCGCGTACTGCCCCGGCTCGTCCGGAGCGAGATAGCGGAGCAGGTCGCCCGACGCGAACGCGAGCGCTCCCTCCGACGACGAGCGAACCGATGCCGGGTTCAGGGTCGGCCTGCCGCCCGCCGGCGAGATGTCGTTGTCGAGCACCGGGATGTCGATCTGGGCGCCGGCGCGCACCACCACGGCATCGTCGACGGCGATCGGCGCGAGCTCCGGTGCGGGCGGGAGCAGATACACCGTCGCCTCGCCCTCGACGCTGGCCCCCGCGTCCTCGGTGCCGTCGCTCACGACGTACGAGACGGTGCCGAGTCGTCCGGCGGCGCCGTCCGCGGTCGTCCCCGACACCCGGAGGTGGTTCTGGCCGACGGCGTCGACCGACAGCGTGGCGCCGTCGTCCGCTCTCGCGACGACGTCGCTCAGCAGCAGCACGCGGCGGGTCGGGTTCGAGACGGCGTCGAAGATCTCGAGTGTCGCGTCCTGCTGGGGGTGCACGAACGCGACCACCGGCGACGTGGCCAGCCGGGCAGGTGCATCGGCGGGCAGCAGCGTGATGCGGGCCGTGCCCGTCGCCTCGCTCACGCCGTCGGTCACCGTGAAGTCGACGCGGAACGTCCCCGGGCTCTTCGCCGCGAAGTCGAACGAGGTCGAGCCGCTGACGGCGGTCGCGGTGGCCGCCGCATCGTCGAGCACCCGCACCGATTCCAGCGAGAGCGTGCCGGCGGTGCCCGTGACATGGTCGGCGACGTCGATGGTGATGCCGGAGGCGACGGTGTCTGTCACGGCGAAGGACTGCGCCGTGAGCTGAGGCTGCGGCGACACCGTGATCATGAGCGGCTTCATCGTCGTCCCGCCCCGGGTGTCGGCGACCGTCACCTCGAGCTCGACGAGCTGCTCCCCGCCGTCGCCGGCGTCGTCGTGCTGGTAGACGACGTCGCCGCCGGGCGTCGCCGCGACGCTGCCGACACCGCTCCTGTTCTGGACCGACAGCAGCAGCAGGGGGTCGCCCTCCGGGTCGACCCAGCCCGGCAGCACCGGCACGGTCACCGTGCCGCCCCGGGCGACCTCCGGCTCAGGCCATTCGACGAGGCATCGCTGGACGCCGCACCACTCCGGTGCCGAATCGGCGGCGGCATCCGCGACCGTCACCGTGACCGTCGTCGGCTCGGACGCCAGGCCGTTCTCGGTGGTGCCGTCGGTGACCGCGTACGAGAAGGTCGCCGATCCGGTCGTGCCCGGCTGCACCCGGAGGGCGAGGCGCTGGTCGTCGTCGGTCACCGACACCGTGCCGAATGCGGGGTCGAGCCCGGTGACCGACGCCGGGTCGATCGTGAGCACATCCTCGTTCGGGTCGTGGTCGTTCATGAGCACGGGCAGCGAGGCGAGTGAGCCCGCACGCACGCCGAACGCGTCGGGCTCGGCGATCGGCGGCTTGGGATCCAGCACCACCTGCAGCTGCTCTTCGCTGGGAACGGCGTCGGGGTCGGTGCGGTCGTCGAGGCTCCAGTCCTGGCTCGACGGGATCAGCGCACCGTCGGGCACCGACCAGGCCCACCCGGAGCGGGTGTCGTTGAGGATGACCGCGGAGTCGCTCGCGACGAACACGGGGCGCTGCTGGTCGCCCATCGACTCGTCGCCGTAGTCGAGGGGCGCGGTGGCGCCGCTCGAGCGCCACAGCAGACCGCCCGCATCACCCTGGCCCAGCCACGCGGCGTAGGTCTCACCGTCGTGCACGACCGGCTGCGCGGGTGTGCCGAGCACCGTCCCCGCACCGTCTCCCACCGGGGTCTCGATGGCCGACCCGTCGGCCGGCACCCGCACGAGCCCGGTCTCGTCGGCGAGGTAGACGGCGGTGCCCTGCGCGTCCGGTGCGCCGACGACCACCGCGCCCGTGGTCGGCGCCTGGGCCGCGGCATCCTGCCCCCGAAGCCACACGTCGCCGTCCTCGGTGTCGACCACCGCCCACGTGTCGCCCGCCGCCGTGATCGCCGGTGTCTCGAGGCCGTCGGGGTCGAATGCGTCGCGACCGCGCACCTGACCCTCGCTGATGTCGAAGCGCAGCACCGAACCGTCCGCCCCCGAGTACGCGAACAGCATGCCGCGGTCGTCGACGGCGATCGCCTCGGCGGTGTACTGCGGGGCGTCGTCGTCCGCGCCGAACGGGTCGAGCTGCGACGACGTGCCGCTCGACAGGCGTCCCGCGTACACGGCGCCCGAGTCGGTGAGGTAGGCGACCCAGTCTCCGGCGGTCACGACCTCGGTCGTACCCGACGGGGTCTTCTGCGAGGACTGCAGCGCCTGCTCGTCGAGATCCGCGGGCATCGCGGCGTCGATGCGGGTGAGCGTCGAGTAGCTGTCGCTGAAGAGGTACGCGGCATCCCCCGTCTGCACCACCTGGTCGGGATTGCTGATGCTGCGCACGGTGTCGAGCTCGCCGACCGACGTGTTCACGCGTGCGTAGCGGCGGCCGTCGCCGGTCTGCAGCGCCCAGACCGCGGTGTCGACGTCGGGGGTCTCCTGCGCGTCCAGCCCCGGCCACACGATGCTGATGCCGATGACGGTGACCACCACGGCACCGGCGGCGACGAGGCCCGCGATGGCGCCGCGTCGCATCAGAGCACCCCCGCGGCCATCAGCGCCACGACGACCGCGCCCGCGCCCGCGACGACCCCCGCTCCGATGCCGATGGCCCAGGGCAGCGCGGCGCGCCCCCGACGGCGGGCGGGCGCCGAGATCTCGGTGTCCTCATCGCGGGCGAGCTGCGCGACGCCGGTGCCGGCGCGCGTCTTGCGGGTGAGGTCGCGCTCCACGTGCGAGCGCGCGGGTCCTCGCAGCGCCGAATCCCCGAAATCGACGGGGGCGGATGCCGGGGACCATTCCGCGTCGGGGATCTCGAGCGGTGTCGGCGAGAGGCCGAGCCCCGACTGCACTTCGCGCAGCGCCTCCCCGAACGCCCGGGCCGAGTCGTACCGACGCCCGGGATCGCGGCTCATCGCGGCCGCCAGAACGGCCTGCAGCGACGCCGGGACGTCGGCCCGCGGGATCTCGACGTAAGTGGCCCGCGCGATGCGCTTGCGCAGCAGCTCCTTGGTGTTCTGCCCGCGCTCGCGGCGCTCGAACGGGCTGTGGCCCGCGAGGAGCGAGTAGACGGTGGCGCCCAGGCTCCACACCTCGCTCGTCACGGTGCCGCTCGTCTGCTCGGCGACGACCTCGGGAGCGCTCCACGGGATCGACATGGCCAGCACCTCACCGCCGCTCTTGCGCTGCAGCGAGGCCGAGATGCCGAAGTCGGCGAGCACCGGCGTGCCGAATGTGGTGATGAGGATGTTGCTCGGCTTGACGTCCCGGTGGATGAGGCCCGCGCGGTGCGCGGACTCGAGCGCGCTGGCCATGCGCACGCCGATGGTGAGCACCTCCTCGACCGGGAGGCGCTCGACCCGGTACCGCTGCGCGAGCGAGCCCGGGCAGTACTCCATGACGATGTACGGGCGGCCGTCCGCTGAGATGCTCGCCTGGTAGACCGTCACGATCGAGGGGTGGGCCGACAGATGCGCGAGCACGTCGGCCTCGGCGTTGAACATGCGCCGCAGCTCCGGGTCGCGCACGTCGCTGGGCATGACCTTCACCGCGACGTTGCGGCGTGGCATGTCCTGCTCGTAGAGGAAGACGTCGGCGAAACCACCGGAGCCGAGCGGACGGATGTAGGCGAGCCCGGGAAGGATCGGAGGCGCCGAAGGGAGCCGTGCAGCCACCAGCACACCTCCCCCGCAGTCCGCTACCGTCACACTCATGTCGCCAGGGCGACAACAAACCCGGTCATGCTAACAAAACCCACCTCCCGGGAACCCGCATGGCGAGCAGGGATGTGGAGAGTGGGAGCGCGTGCGGCGGGCCGGCACCGGACCGTGCCGCAGTGACGGGCCGGCGTCAGTCTAGCCGCGGAGGGTCGCCGGGGTCGTGGGGGTCGAACGGTGCGTCGAGCGACTTGGTGAGATCGGCGAGCATCGCCTCGATCTGGGGCTCTACGTACTCGGTCACCGCGGCCTGGATGCGCAGGCGATGGTGCAGCAGGATCGTGCACACTTCGCGGCCGACCATGTTCGCGTAGTCGTCGGCGAGCCCCACCTCCTGGCGCAGCGCCGCCTTGGCCTCCTCGCTCAGGGGAGGAAGCGCCGGCACGCGCGCATCGGCCTCCTCGGCGAGCCCCGCGATCGTGAACAGGAACGGGGCGCCGGGCACCGGATCGGGGTCCATCGGAAGACCCTCGAACTCGGGATCGAGCCCTTCGCCCGGGCGGTAGGTGCGCGCGCGGTTGCGAGCAGCCTGCTGGTCGAGCTCGGCCTGCAGCATCGGAAGGTTCAGCGCCGTGTACTCGGCGACCGAGCGGTCGACGATCGTCTTGATGCGAGTCGACAGACCGTGCTGCACACCGTGCGGCACGTCGGCGCCGAGGCCTGCGGCCGAGAGCACGGGCGACCCGAAGCAGCGGCGGCAGGGTGCGGTCCGGCCATGGTGGGTCGCGGGCTCCCAGCGGGGCACCCACGCGAGCCAGGCGTCCACCGCCTGGCTGACCTGGGTCTCGAGCGACCGCTCCACGCGTTCCACGCTAGTGCCCGGTCTCCGCACCCGCGCGGATTTCCGCGGTTCCCGGCACCGTGGGCTGCCGGATCACTCGTCGAACTCGTCCTCCCACGGCCATCTCGGTCGGCGGGCGCGGGTGCGCACGAGCGCGATGCCCGCCCACGACGACACGAACGCCGCCGCGGCGACGACGACCCCGAACCACGTGGTCGCGAGGCGGCCGACGACGGCCGTCGCGACGCCGAGATCGGCGCCGGTGAACACGGCGCCGAACCACACTCCCCCGAGGTAGGCGAGGAAGGTCGCGGCGGTCGTCCACAAGGCGCCCCAGTACGAGGGATGCCGCGCTCCGGCGCGGGCGATCGACCCGGCCCCCGCCGAAGCCGGTGCGGCGTCGCGCGCCGGGGCGGCAGCATCCGTTCGGCTTCCGGCGCGCGCGATCGCGGCCCACAGCCCGCCGGCGAACGCGAGCGTCGCGCACACGACGCCGGCGATCCCGGGAGCCTGCCCGAGCCCGGGGCTCGCGATGACGTCCTCCCCCATCGCCAGACTCGTCATGCCGAGCCCGAAGATCAGGAGCGCGATGAAGCCCATCGTCGCGAAGGCCAGGGCGACGGGCGGTCGCACGGGTCCCTGCGACGGCCCATCCGAACCGTCAGCGGCCATGCCGCCAGCCTACGTCGGCCGGCGGGGATGCGAACGGGGCCTACGCGCGGACGAGCTGCGGACCTGCCTCGAGCGTGCGCTCGTACTCTCGCTGAGCCTCGACGTTGAGCTCGGTGACGCGCTTCGCACGCGCAGCGGCCCACGCGCCGAACCAGATCGTGAGCTCGCGGCCGATGATGAACGCGGCGATCGCGAGCGGCGTCAGCAGCTCGGCCTCGACGAGCTTGGCCCCCTCGCTGGCGGTGAGGTTCCAGAACGGCGCCTGGAACAGCGCGCCGAGGATGTGACCACCGTACGCGGCGACACCCACGAGGATGCCGAAGATCACCCAGGCGCCCCAGCGGCCGCGGTTGATGATGGCGCCGAGCAGCCAGAAGCCGATGAAGAACACGACCACGGGCACCCAGAGCGACCAGGTCGCGAGGGCCTCGAGGGCGGTCGTGCCGACGTTCGCGCCGGTGACGTCGCCCTTGATCGCGCCGACGCCGAGCCACACCGCGAGGTAGAGCACGGCGAACGCGACGGCGGCGAGCAGGCCGATGGCGCCGGCGGCGGCGCGGTTGCCGCGCGGACGCGGCGCCTCGGGCGCCTGCACGAAGATGGGCTGCGGGGCGGCGGCTGCGGCGACGACTGCGGGCTCCGCGACGACGGGCTCGCTCGGGGTCACGGCCGGCGGGACCACCACGGTGGGCGAGTCATCGGCGGCCGGCGCGGGCGTCGCGGTGGGCGCGTAGTCCAGCGCGGCCGCCTCCGGCGAGTCCCAGGGGTCGGGCTCGGCGGCGGCAGGCGCCTCGGCGGCGGCAGGCGCCTCGGCGGTGGTCGCCGGGGCATCGGCAGACGCGTCCGTGTCGGTGGTGCCGGGCGCCTCGGTGACGTCGGAGGGGGTCTCTGCGGCCGGAGTCTCGCTGCCGACCGCATCGCGCTTGGCGGCCTCTGCGTCGGCGAGACCTTCGTTCGCACGGCCGACGACGTCGTCGACGCCGTTGGGCTCGTCGACGGGCTCGCCGTAGGACGACTTGGGGTCACTCATCGCAGGCACTCCTCACGCAGGGCTCGTCCCCGCAGAGGCAGAGTAACCCGCGGTTCCGCGCACACGACGGAGGCGTGCCGGGGGAATGCGCCTCGGCTCATTACCCTGAGCCCATGGCACCACGGGCGTTCCAGCTCGCCGCGGCCGCGGCATCCACCCTCCTCGCACTCGCCGCGCTGACGGCGTGCGCACCGGACGCGCCTTTGGGGGGCAGCCTCACCTTCACCCCCACCCCGTCCACCTCGGCGTCAGGATCGGCGACGCCCACTGCGACGCCGTCGCCCACCGCCCGCGCCGAGATCCCCGACGACTGCCGTGCGATCCTGACCGCCGACGTGCTGGCACAGCTCGAGGGTGTGCCGCTCAACGACCCCGCCTTCGGCGCATCGGGACCGCAGCCCGACGGAAGCCTGGTGTGCGTGTGGCGCGACCCCGCCGCCGACACGACAGGCCTGGTCACGAAGATCTCCTCCATGTCACGCGGGCCGGCGCTCGACATGCTCAACAAGCTCGTCACCGAAGAGGGCTACACCTGCTACACCCCCGATGGCGGCACGCGCTGCGAGAAGACGTGGCAGAACGAGACGTACCCGGTCACCGACGGGCGCACGCTGTTCTGGCGCGACGACATCCTCGTCGACACCCAGTACTCGAACCTCGCGCCCGCCGGCTACACCGCCGCCGTCGTCGCGAGCATCTTCGGCTGAATCAGCCCCAGACCGTGTGGTCGAGCCGACGGCCGTAGTCGTCGGGGTGCCAGGCCGTCTCGACGCTCACGAGCCAGAGCCCGTCGCGGAGGGTGTGCTCCTCGAGCACCGCGCCCCGCGTGCGATCGCAGACCGTGGCGCCGTCCGCCGTCCGGCAGGAGAACCCGTCGCCCGCCAGCGCGGCCTCGGCGATCGTCGCGGCGTCCGCATCGACCTTCGACAGCGTGGTGACGATCCCGCCCGAGTCGAACCGCCACGTGCAGGTCACCAGCACGTCGGGTGCGGCGGCGTCGGCGAACGCCGTCGCGGCGGTGGCGGGAGCCGCCATCGACTGGTCGAGCAGCGACCCCTCCCGCCAGGTCAGCTCGTTCCAGAGGTCGTCGGCGTACAGCGTGCGGCAGTCGATCGCGCCACCGTCCGCCGCGGTCTGGGCGGGCGTCTGCGCGGGCGTCGCCTCGGGCCGCGGCGCGGTGGCACTGCGCAGCGTGTCGCCGACCCACGCGACGGCCACCGGGACCATCGGCAGCGCCAGCCACACGAGCGAGGCCACCACGGCGGCGCACAGGATCCCCGCGGGCACGGCGATCCACGAGTTGCGTCCGCCGGTCCTCGCCATGGGGCCCCCACCTCCGCTTCCACGGTAAGCCGGAGACACGGATGCTGCGCCGCGGCGCGCGCGGGGCTACGAGGACACCGCGGGTAGCTGCCGGGCGGGCCGGGAGCATACTCCGCGGCGGCGCAGAACTCGACCCCCTCCTTGCTTTCGTCATTCCTCGCGGAGGGTGTTCGCCACGGCGGACTCTCCCGGCCGGCACATCGCCGGCCCGATTCCGCCGGTGAGATGGAGGAGGAGCATGTCGACCTACGAGACCGGATCCGCCGCGGATCGCAGTGCCAACGGATCACCCGAGGGGCAGAGCCCGGACACGCCGGACATCAAGGAGCGCGCCGTCGACTCCGTCGCCGAAGTGGACGCCGGAGCGATGTACGTCGCCGGCGTCGCGGGCGACGAGATCCACAGCGTCGCGCACGACGTGAAGGACGCCGCCCGCGGATTCTTCGACGAGACGCGCGTGCAGCTGTCCGACCAGGCGTCCACCCAGCAGCGCCGGGCGGCCGACGCCCTGCGCGGCACCGGCGACGAGCTGGAGGGGATGGCATCGGGCACCGGCACGAGTTCGCGCGGCATGGCCACCAGCGCCGTGCGCGCGCTCGGTCAGCAGACCCGCCGCGCCGCTGATTGGCTGGAGCAGCGTGAACCCGCCGACGTCGTGCGGGAGGTGCGCGGGTACGCTCGTCGGCACACGGGCGCCTTCCTGCTGATCGCCCTCGGCGCAGGCATCGTCGCCGGTCGGATGACTCGCGCGCTCATGGCCGACCCGCACAACGCAAGCGCCGGGCTCGGGGGCGCTTCGCGCGCGCAGCGACCGGCTCTCGCCGCGGGCGCGCCGGGCGCGCCGGGTGTGACGGGTGTCACGGCGGACGAACGGACCGGCTCTGCCACAGGAGCCGACGGCTTCGGCGCCGGCTCCGGCGCCTCCGGCGAGAGCACGCCCATCGCCGACGCCCTCGCCGATCAGGCACCGGGCGATCCGCTGTCGAGCGCGGCCGGGGCCACTGCGGCGAACGGGCAGAACCCCGTCACCGGCGCCAGGACGGCGCAGGGCGAGTGGTCGCCGAGCGGAGAGGCACGGCGATGACCGACATGCCCACACCGTCGCAGCAGAAGGCGGCGGACACGTCGCTGGGCGACCTCGTGGGCGAGGTGTCCCGCGACCTGTCGAACCTGATGCGCAAGGAGCTCGAACTCGCGAAAGCCGAGCTCTCGGAGTCGGCCAAGCGGGCGGGCATGGGAGCGGGACTGCTGGGAGGCGCCGGCTACGCGGCCGTGATGGCCGTGTTCTTCCTGAGCGTCGCCCTGTGGTGGGCGCTCGGCGATCTCATCGACAGCCTCGGCTGGTCGGCTGTGATCGTCGCCGTCATCTGGGCCGTCATCGCCGGCGTCCTGTACGCCGTCGGGCGGAACCGACTGAAGACCGTGCAAGGGGCGCCGCAGACGGTGGAGACCGTCAAGGAGATCCCCGAAGCACTCAAGAGGAACGAGGAGAACCGATAATGAGCAACCCAGACCAGATCCGCGCAGACATCGAGGTCACGCGCGACGAACTCGGACGCGATGTCGATGCGCTCGCCGACAAGGTGTCGCCTCCGAAGATCATGGAGCGCCAGACCACTCGGGTCCGTCGCGCGTTCGGCGACATGAAGGGCCACGTGATGGGCGTGGCCGACGACGTCGGCGACACCGCCTCGTCCGCCGGCCACTCGGTCGGTGACGCGATGGACGCCGCCGGCGACGCCGTCAAGGAGCTGCCGCACAAGGCGAAGCAGAAGGCACAGGGTGCGCCGATCGTCGTGGGACTCCTCGCCGCCGGCGTCGGGTTCCTCGTGGCCAGCCTGATTCCGACGACCGAGTCCGAGACGCGGTTCGCCACGTCGCTGCGGGACCGCGCGCAGCCGCTCGTCGACAAGGCGGTGGGCGAGGCGAAGGATGCCGCGCAGGAGGTCGCCGAGAACCTCAAGGGTCCTGCGCAGGACGCCGTCGAACAGGTGAAGGAGTCCGCCGTCGACTCCGCCGAGACTGTCAAGCAGGAGGCGCAGGACACCGCCGAGCGCGTCAAGGAGAACGTCGCCGACAACCTGTCGCCGGACGACCGCGCCGCGTCGCGGCCGGACGACGCGGAGGGATCGCCCAGGCTGGGGTGAGGCATCCGTCCCGTCAACGGCGAGAGGCCCCGGCGATGCCGGGGCCTCTCGTTCGAGCGTTTCGTCTCACTCCGCCCGCTCAGCGACCGGAGGGGGCGGACTCAGTTGTAGTCGGTGGTGAAACCGTCGGTGGAGAAGCTGTCGAAGTCGACGTAGCTCAGGTCGGCGTCGGTGTACGCGCCGTCCGAGGCGAAGATGCGGTTGGGGTACCGCTCGCTCTTGGCCTCCTCCGTCGCCTCGACCGTGACATCGCGGTACTTCGCGAGTCCGGTTCCGGCGGGGATGAGCTTTCCGATGATGACGTTCTCCTTGAGGCCCATGAGCGGGTCGCTCTTGCCCTCCATGGCCGCCTGCGTCAGGACGCGGGTGGTCTCCTGGAACGATGCTGCCGACAGCCACGACTCGGTCGCGAGCGACGCCTTCGTGATACCCATCAGCTCGGGACGACCCGACGCGGGGCGCTTGCCCTCGCCGACCGCCTCGCGGTTGATGGTCTGGTACTTCTTGAAGTCGACCAGCTCGCCCGGGAGCAGCGTGGTGTCGCCGTGGTCGACCACGGTGACCTTCCGCAGCATCTGACGGACGATGACCTCGATGTGCTTGTCGTGGATCGGCACACCCTGCGAGCGGTACACGCCCTGGACGCCGTTCACGAGGTACTTCTGCACCTCGCGGGCACCCATGACACGCATGACCTCCTTGGGGTCGAGCGTGCCGACCAGGATCGGCTGACCGACGGTGACGTGCTGTCCGTCCTCGACCAGGAGCGTCGCGCGCTTCAGGACCGGGTAGACGTGCGGCTCGTCGCCGTTGTCGGGCGTGAGGATGACCTTCTTGGCCTTGTCGGTCTCGTCGATCGTGATGCGGCCGTCGGCCTCGGCGATCGGCGACGCACCCTTCGGGGTGCGGGCCTCGAACAGCTCCTGCACGCGGGGAAGACCCTGCGTGATGTCGTCTGCCGACGCCGAACCACCGGTGTGGAAGGTACGCATCGTCAGCTGCGTGCCGGGCTCACCGATCGACTGGGCCGCGATGATGCCGACGGCCTCGCCGATGTCGACGATCTTGCCGGTCGCGAGCGAACGGCCGTAGCACTTCGCGCAGACGCCGACGGCCGAGTCGCACGTGAGGACCGAGCGCACCTTGATGGACTCGACACCCGCCGCGACCAGCTTGTCGATGAGCACGTCGCCGACGTCCTCACCGGCCGAGGCGACGACCTCGCCCTTCGGGTCGACCGCGTCGGCAGCGAGCGTGCGGGCGAACACCGAGTTCTCGACGTTGGCGTCGCGCACCAGCGTGCCGTCGGCACCGGGAGCGGCGATGGTGAACTCGAGACCCTTGCTCGTGCCGCAGTCCTCCTCGCGGATGATGACATCCTGCGAGACGTCCACCAGGCGACGGGTCAGGTAGCCCGAGTCGGCCGTACGGAGGGCCGTGTCGGCCAGACCCTTGCGGGCACCGTGCGTCGCGATGAAGTACTCCGCCACCGACAGGCCCTCGCGGTACGAGGAGATGATCGGACGCGGGATGATCTCACCCTTGGGGTTGTTCACCAGGCCTCGCATACCCGCGATGTTGCGGATCTGCAGCCAGTTACCACGGGCGCCCGACGAGACCATGCGGTTGATGGTGTTGTCGGCCGGGAAGTGGTCGCGCATCGCCTTCTGGACCTCGTCGGTCGCCTCGGTCCAGATCTTGATGAGCTCCTGACGACGCTCGGCGTCGGTGGTGAGACCCTTCTCGAACTGCGCCTGGACCTTCGCGGCCTGCTTCTCGTAGCCCGCGACGATCTCGCCCTTGTTCGGCGGCGTGAGGATGTCGCTCAGCGCCACCGTGACACCGGAACGCGTGGCCCAGTAGAAGCCGGCGTCCTTGATGCGGTCGAGGGATGCCGCGACCTCCACCTTCGGGTACTCCTCGGCGAGCTTGTTCACGATCTGCGACAGCTTGCCCTTGTCGGCCTGCTCGCGAACGAACGGGTAGCCCTTGGGGAGCGTGTCGTTGAAGATCGCCTGGCCGAGCGACGCGTCCACGAGGCCGTGGCGCTCGTAGCCCTCGGGGGCTTCGCCCTCGAGGAACGCGAGGCCGGGGATGCGGATGCGGACCTTGGCCTGCAGGTCGAGGGTGCCCTCGTCCTTCGCCAGGATCGCCTCGCCGACCGAGCCGAACACGCGGCCCTCGCCGGCAGCACCCTCGATGACCGTGGTCAGGTGGTGGAGGCCGATGATCATGTCCTGCGAGGGCAGGGTCACCGGACGGCCGTCCGACGGCTTGAGGATGTTGTTCGAGGCGAGCATCAGGATGCGGGCCTCGGCCTGGGCCTCCACCGACAGCGGCAGGTGCACGGCCATCTGGTCACCGTCGAAGTCTGCGTTGAACGCAGCACACACGAGCGGGTGCAGCTGGATGGCCTTGCCCTCGACGAGCTGAGGCTCGAAGGCCTGGATGCCGAGGCGGTGCAGCGTAGGCGCACGGTTGAGCAGCACGGGGCGCTCGCGGATGATCTCCTCGAGCACGTCCCACACCTCGGGACGCGTGCGCTCGACGGCGCGCTTGGCCGCCTTGATGTTCTGCGAGTGACCGAGGTCGATCAGGCGCTTGATCACGAACGGCTTGAACAGCTCGAGCGCCATCTGCTTGGGGAGGCCACACTGGTGGAGCTTGAGCTGCGGACCCACGATGATGACCGAACGGCCCGAGTAGTCCACGCGCTTGCCGAGCAGGTTCTGGCGGAAGCGACCCTGCTTTCCCTTGAGCATGTCGCTCAGGGACTTGAGGGCGCGGTTGCCGGTACCGGTGACGGGGCGGCCGCGGCGGCCGTTGTCGAACAGCGCGTCGACGGCCTCCTGCAGCATGCGCTTCTCGTTGTTGACGATGATCTCGGGGGCACCGAGGTCGATCAGGCGACGGAGGCGGTTGTTGCGGTTGATCACGCGGCGGTAGAGGTCGTTCAGATCGGAGGTCGCGAAGCGGCCACCGTCCAGCTGCACCATCGGGCGCAGCTCCGGCGGGATGACCGGGACGACGTCGAGCACCATCGAGGCCGGCGACATGCCGGTCTGCAGGAACGAGTTGACGACCTTTAGGCGCTTGATCGCACGGATCTTGCGCTGGCCCTTGCCCTCGGAGATCTGCAGGTGCAGGCTGTCGGCCTCGGCGGCCAGGTCGAACGCCTCGAGACGGCGCTTGATCGACTCCGCGCCCATGTGGGCCTCGAAGTACTGACCGAAGCGGTCCTGGAGCTCGTGGAAGATCTCGTCCTCGCCCTTGAGCTGGCCGACCTCGAGCGTGCGGAAGTCCTCCCACACCTTCTCGAGACGCGTGATCTGGTCGTCCGTACCCTTGCGGATAGCGGCCATCTCCTTCTCGGCGGCGTCCTTGACCTTCTTCTTCTGGTCGGCCTTGGCACCCTCCTCCTCGAGCGCGGCGAGCTCCTCCTCCAGCTTCTGGAGGCGAGCGGCCACACGCGCGTCGCGGCGGTCGGCGAGCGTCTTGAGCTCGAGGCGGATGTTGTTCTCCTGCGTCGAGAGGTCGCGGTGGCGAGCCTCGTCGTCGACCGAGATCACCATGTACGCGGCGAAGTAGATGACCTTCTCGAGGTCCTTCGGCGCCATGTCGAGCAGGTACCCGAGGCGCGAGGGCACGCCCTTGAAGTACCAGATGTGCGTGACGGGCGCGGCGAGCTCGATGTGGCCCATGCGCTCACGGCGGACCGAGGACTTGGTGACCTCGACGCCGCAGCGCTCGCAGACGATGCCCTTGAAGCGGACGCGCTTGTACTTGCCGCACGCGCACTCCCAGTCGCGCGAGGGTCCGAAGATCTGCTCGCCGAACAGACCGTCCTTCTCGGGCTTCAGGGTGCGGTAGTTGATGGTCTCGGGCTTCTTGACCTCGCCGTAGGACCAACGACGGATGTCGTCAGCGGTGGCCAGGCCGATGCGAAGCTGATCGAAAGTGGTTGATTCGAGCACTGGTTCTCCTGTGTCGGAAATTCGTTCGTTACCTGGCGCGCTTAGATCTCGTCGATCGACGAGGACTCGAAGCGGCTGGAGATGTTGATGCCGAGCTCTTCAGCGGCGCGGAAGGCGTCGTCGTCGGTGTCGCGGAGGTTGACCGCCGTGCCGTCCGCCGAGAGGACCTCGACGTTCAGGCAGAGCGACTGCATCTCCTTCATGAGCACCTTGAACGACTCGGGGATGCCGGGCTCCTGGATGTTCTCGCCCTTGACGATCGCCTCGTACACCTTGACGCGGCCGAGGATGTCGTCGGACTTGATCGTGAGGAGCTCCTGGAGCGCGTACGCGGCGCCGTAGGCCTCGAGGGCCCACACCTCCATCTCACCGAAGCGCTGGCCGCCGAACTGCGCCTTACCACCGAGCGGCTGCTGGGTGATCATCGAGTACGGACCCGTCGAGCGCGCGTGGATCTTGTCGTCCACGAGGTGGTGCAGCTTCAGGATGTACATGTAGCCGACCGAGATCGGAGCCGGGAACGGCTCGCCGGAGCGACCGTCGAACAGCTGCGTCTTGCCCGACGAGTCGATCAGGCGCTCGCCGTCGCGGGTCGGGTTCGTCGAGTCGAGCAGACCCGCGATCTCGGCCTCGAACGCGCCGTCGAACACCGGCGTGGCGACCTTGGTGCCGGCCGGAGCCTCGAAGGCCTGCTCGGGCAGCTGGGCGGCCCACTCCGGGGTGCCCTCGACCTTCCAGCCCTGCTTGGCGATCCAGCCGAGGTGCAGCTCGAGCACCTGGCCGAAGTTCATTCGACCGGGGATGCCGAGCGGGTTCAGGATGACCTGGACCGGCGTGCCGTCCGCGAGGAACGGCATGTCCTCGACGGGGAGGATCTTCGCGATGACGCCCTTGTTGCCGTGACGGCCGGCGAGCTTGTCGCCCTCCGTGATCTTGCGCTTCTGGGCGATGTAGACCACGACGCGGCGGTTGACGCCCGAGCCGAGCTCGTCGTCGCCGTCCTCGGCGTTGAACTCCTTGACGGCGATGATGGTGCCCTGCTCACCGTGGGGCACCTTCAGCGACGTGTCGCGGACCTCGCGGCTCTTCTCGTTGAAGATCGCGCGGAGCAGGCGCTCCTCGGCCGAGAGCTCCGTCTCGCCCTTCGGCGTGACCTTGCCGACGAGGATGTCGCCAGGGCGCACCTCGGCGCCGATGCGGATGATGCCGCGCTCGTCGAGGTCCTTGAGCAGGTCGGGGCTCACGTTGGGGAGATCACGCGTGATCTCCTCCTTGCCGAGCTTCGTGTCGCGGGCGTCGACCTCGTACTCCTCGATGTGGATCGAGGAGAGCGTGTCGTCCTTCACCAGGTCCTGGCTGAGGATGATCGCGTCCTCGAAGTTGTGGCCCTCCCACGTCATGAACGCGACGAGGAGGTTCTTGCCGAGGGCGAGCTCGCCGTTCTCGGTCGCGGGACCGTCGGCGATGACCTCGCCGGCCTCGACGCGCTCACCGGCCGAGACCACCACACGCTGGTTGTACGACGTGCCCTGGTTCGAGCGGTCGAACTTGCGCAGGAAGTAGTCCTGGGTGCCGCCCTCGTCGAGCTGCACCGTCACGACGTCGGCCGAGACCTCGACGACGACACCGGCCTTGTCGGCGGTGACGACGTCACCGGCGTCGATCGCGGCGAAGCCCTCCATGCCCGTGCCGACCACCGGCGACTCCGAACGCAGAAGCGGAACGGCCTGGCGCTGCATGTTCGCACCCATGAGGGCGCGGTTGGCGTCGTCGTGCTCGAGGAAGGGGATGAGCGAGGTCGCCACCGACACCATCTGGCGCGGCGAGACGTCCATGTAGCCGATCTCCTCCGAGTGGAAGAGGTCGACCTCGCCGCCGTTGCCGCGACGGGCGAGGACGCGGTCCTGAGCGAAGCTGCCGTCGGCCTTCAGCTCGACACCGGCCTGGGCGACGATGTAGTCGCTCTCCTCCGAGGCGGTCAGGTAGTCGATCTGGTCGGTGACCTTGCCCTCGACGACGCGGCGGTACGGCGTCTCGATGAAGCCGAACGCGTTGATGCGCGCGAACGAGGCGAGCGAGCCGATCAGACCGATGTTCGGGCCTTCCGGCGTCTCGATGGGGCACATACGGCCGTAGTGCGACGGGTGGACGTCGCGGACCTCGACGCCTGCGCGCTCACGCGACAGACCGCCGGGGCCGAGGGCCGAGAGGCGGCGCTTGTGGGTCAGACCCGCGAGCGGGTTGTTCTGGTCCATGAACTGCGACAGCTGCGACGTCCCGAAGAACTCCTTGATCGCGGCCACGACGGGGCGGACGTTGATCAGGGTCTGCGGCGTGATCGCCTCGATGTCCTGCGTGGTCATGCGCTCGCGGACGACGCGCTCCATGCGGGACAGACCGGTGCGGACCTGGTTCTGGATGAGCTCGCCGACCGCGCGGATGCGACGGTTGCCGAAGTTGTCGATGTCGTCGACGTCGAGGCGGATCTCGGCCGGCTTGCCGCCGCGCACGCCGTCGAAGGTGACGTCGCCGCGGTGCAGGCGGACGAGGTACTTGATCGTCGCGACGATGTCGTCGACCGTCAGCACCGAGTCGGTGAGCGGCTTGTCGAGACCGAGCTTGTGGTTGATCTTGTACCGGCCGACCTTGGCGAGGTCGTAGCGCTTCGGGTTGAAGTAGAAGTTGTCCAGGAGCGCGCGGGCGGCCTCGGCGGCGACCTGCTCGCCCGGACGGAGCTTGCGGTAGATGTCGCGGAGCGCGTCCTCCTTGGAGAGGATCGTGTCCTTCGAGAGCGTCTCCTCGATCGAGTCGAAGCCGGCGAACTCGGCGAGGATGTCCTCGCTGGTGAGGCCGAGGGCCTTCAGGAAGACGGTGACGGACTGCTTGCGCTTGCGGTCGATGCGGACGCCGACCTGGTCGCGCTTGTCGATCTCGAACTCGAGCCAGGCGCCCCGCGACGGGATGACGCGCGCCGACACGATGTCCTTGTCGGAGGTCTTGTCGGGGGTCTTGTCGAAGTAGACGCCGGGCGAACGGACGAGCTGCGACACGACGACGCGCTCGGTGCCGTTGATGATGAACGTGCCCTTGTCGGTCTGGAGCGGGAAGTCGCCCATGAAGACCGTCTGGGTCTTGATCTCACCGGTCTGGTGGTTCATGAACTCGGCCTCGACGTAGAGCGGGGCCGCGTACGTCTTGCCGCGCTCCTTGCACTCCTCGATGGAGTACTTCTCGGGCTCGAGGTACGGGTTCGTGAACGAGAGCTGCATGGTCTCGCTCAGGTCCTCGATCGGGGAGATCTCCTCGAAGATCTCCTCGAGGCCGCTGACCTCGGGCACGTCGGTGCGACCGGCGGCCTTCGCGTCGGCGACGCGGGCCTTCCAGGCCTCATTGCCGACGAGCCAGTCGAACGACTCGGTCTGCAGCGCGAGAAGGTCGGGGACCGTCAGCGTGTCGGAGATCTTGGCGAACGAGAGGCGGGAAGCTCCGCGTCCGTTCTTCGGGGTGGTGGTGGGGTTGGATGCGTTGCTCGCAGCAGCCAAGGGGATTACCTCCGTGGGCCCGTAGGGCTCGTTTCCTTGTCGTCAGGTGGAGTGCTCCTCATCCCCGAAACCCGCGCGGCACTCCTCACGTGAACGTGAGGGGGCGCAGGCACAGCCGACCACCATATGAGGGCAGGGGGAATCCAAGAGCGCAAAGACCCACTATACGTCGGACGACGCGCCGTGTCCAGTTGGATTCTTGAAAAGTTCCGGATGCTGCGGTATAAGCCCGAAGACGGCAGCACCCGCGCGCTCGGCACAGGGCCGAAGCGCACGGGTGCGGCGAGGCGCTGAGATCAGATCAGTGCTTCTTGCCGAGGTTGCCCCGGCAGGCATCTCCCGGGTTGATCCCCAGGTCGATGCCCGCGCTCACGAACATCCCGTAGCTCTGGATGCCCTTGTATCCGTGCTTCTGATTGCCCCGCATCGCGAGGGCGTCGTCGCCCATTCCTTCCGGGCCCGTCCCCTCGATGCTGTCCGCGGTGTCCTGACCTGAGAACGCGCACTCGGATGCCGAGTTCGCCGCGCCGTTCGCGGCACCGCCGTTCCCGTTGACCTCGCCCGCCATTGCCGCGCCGCCACTGCCGAGCACCAGCCCGATCGCGACGACCGCGCACGCCAAAGCCTTCTTCATCGAATTCCCTCCCCTGTGATGGCGTCCGAAGCCCCGATCCGGACGACGGTGTCCTCTTCGACGCCGTCACCGCCGCAACATACTCCTGCGCACGGACGGTGGGAAGGGAGGCTCTGGGATGCGCAGCGGCACGCATCTGAAGTGAGGCTGGACCCCCATCCGATGCATCGATGCACCGAAACCATGGCGAAACTGCCCAGATCGCGCCAATATATGCACATGACTGGGGTGGGACACCCCGTGATCCGTACGCCCGACCAGCGGATCCGGGTGTTCGTGAGCTCGACCCTGCGCGAGCTCGCGGACGAACGCGAAGCAGTGCGGTCGGCCGTCGAGCGACTCCGGCTCGCCCCCGTGATGTTCGAACTCGGCGCACGGCCCCACCCGCCCCGCGACCTCTACCGCTCCTACCTCGCCCAATCCGACGTCTTCATCGGCATCTACGGCGCCAGCTACGGCTGGATCGCCCCCGACGAAGACGTCTCCGGCCTCGAAGACGAATACAACCTCGCCCCCGCCGGCATGCCCAAACTCATCTACGTCAAAGACACCGACACCCGAGACGAACGACTCAAAGACCTCATCGCCCGCATCCAAGCCGACGACACCGCCGCCTACCTCCACTTCCACGACGCCCGAGACCTCGAAGACCACGTCGCCGGCGACCTCGCCATGCTCCTCGCCGAACGCTTCGACCAGTCGCGGCGCACCGAGCCGGCCACGGCGGCCGAGATCTCGCTCGCCGCGCGCGTGCCCGAGCCGTACACCGAGACGATCGGGCGCGAAGGCGAGCTCGCCGAGATCCGCGCCCTGCTGGCCGGAGGCCTCCACCGCGTCGTGAGCCTCATAGGGCCGGGCGGCATCGGCAAGAGCCGGCTGGCGATCGAGGCGGCCCATGCGAACACCGACCTGTTCCCGGACGGGGTCTATTTCGTGCCGCTCGAGGGCGTTCTCGAACCAGGACTCCTGCTGCCGACGATCGCCTACATCCTCGGCGTGCGCGACACCGGGGCGGCCACGCTCGAGGAGCGCATCGCGCAGGCGATCGGCGACCGCCACGTGCTCATCGTGCTCGACAACTTCGAGCAGATCATCGACGAGGCCCCCGTCCTGGTGCGCCTGTACTCCCTCGCTCCGCGCGCATGCTTCCTGGTGACGAGCCGGATCGTCCTGCGCATCCGCGGCGAGCGCGTGTTCGAGGTCGAGACGCTCGAGACGCCCGCACCGGACGTCCCCGCCACGCTCGCGCAGGCACAGGCGTCCTCGGCGTGCGTGCTGTTCGCGGAGCGTGCCGCGTCCGCACTCCCCGGGTTCCGGCTGACCGCCGAGAACGCGGCAGACGTCATCGGCATCTGCCGCCGGCTCGACGGGCTGCCGCTCGCCATCGAACTGGCCGCGGCGAAGGTCAGGCTGCTCTCGCCGCACGATGTCGCCGACCGCCTCGGCCACACCCTCCCGCTGCTGTCGACGTCTGTGCGCGATCTCCCCGACCGCCACCGCACCATGCGGGCGACGATCGACTGGAGCGTGGGCCTGCTGGCCGATGATCAGCGCGCGATGCTGGAGGACCTCGGTGTGTTCGCCGCGCGATTCAGCCTCGACTCGGTCGAGGCGGTGGGCGAGACCCGCTCGTGGGGCCCCCACACGATCGAGACCCTGGCCGCGCTCATCGATGCGTCGCTGGTGCAGCGCATCGACTCGGGCGGCCGCTCGGTGTTCTCGCTCCTCGCGATCGTCCGCGAGTACGCCCTCGAAGCGCTCGAGTCACGTCTGGCGGCGGATGCGATGCGGATCGCGCACGCCGACTACTACCTCGACCTGGTGCACCGGGTGGCCCCACGACTGCGCGGCGCCGAGCAGATCGATGCCGTCGCCGAACTGGGGCTCGAAGTGCCGAACCTGCGCGCCGCGGCACGCCACCTGGTCTCCATGGACCGGCTCGACGACGCCGGCGACTTCGCGTGGACCCTGCTCGCTTACTGGTGGATCTGCGGGTACTTCGCCGACGTGCGGCTGTGGATGCTGGAACTTCTCGAGAAACGGATGCCGCTGACCCCGCGCACGCGCGCGATCGCGACGTTCTTCCCGCTGTGGGCAGAGCTCTGGCAGCGCCCGAGCGACCAGGTGGTGGAGGGTCTCGGCGAGGTCGTGCGGCTGTTCACCGAGAGCGGCGACGAGCAGGCCGCCGCGATGGCGCTCGCCGCGAAGGCGTCGACGCGGCTGCAGTTCGCCGACCTCGACGAAGAGGTGTTCCGGGCCGAGATCGGCGAGGCGATCGCGACCCTCCACGAGCTCGGCGACCGCTGGGCGGAGTCCCTCGCCGAGGTGGTGCTCGGACAGTTCGGCATGCTGCGTCGCGACATCCCGGCGGCGCTCGAGCACCTCGGCCGGGCGGTGGACATCGCCGACGCCGCCGACGATGCGTTCACCCGCGTCGTGGCGGGCAACAACCGCGCGCGACTGCGCTTCGTGCTGGGTGAGCGCGACGAGGCGGAGGCGGAGTTCCTGCTGACCCTGACGCTGTCGATCCGGCTGCACTTCGTCGACGGCGCCACCTACGGGCTGGAGGGAATGTCCGCGATCGCCGCCTCGCACGGCGACGCGTGGCGCGCCGGAGCTCTGGCCGCGGTGGCGGCGACCATCCGCGAGACGACCGGCGTCTACGACATCGAAGGGTTCGCCGTGCACCTCGCACCGTTGGAGGCCCTGCGGGCCGTCGACGCCGAGAGCGTCGAGGCCGGTGAGCGCGCGGGCAGGGAGATGGGCCTCGCGGAGGCCATCGCGATCGCGCTCCCCGACGCCGACGCGGACGTCCGTGAGAAGGTCCCTTCGTGGTGACGGGGCCGGAGCGGGCGCCCGTGATCCGTACGCCCGACCAGCGGATCCGGGTGTTCGTGAGCTCGACCCTGCGCGAGCTCGCGGACGAACGCGAAGCAGTACGGTCGGCCGTCGAGCGACTCCGGCTCGCCCCCGTGATGTTCGAACTCGGCGCACGGCCCCACCCGCCCCGCGACCTCTACCGCTCCTACCTCGCCCAATCCGACGTCTTCATCGGCATCTACGGCGCCAGCTACGGCTGGATCGCCCCCGACGAAGACGTCTCCGGCCTCGAAGACGAATACAACCTCGCCCCCGCCGGCATGCCCAAACTCATCTACGTCAAAGACACCGACACCCGAGACGAACGACTCAAAGACCTCATCGCCCGCATCCAAGCCGACGACACCGCCGCCTACCTCCACTTCCACGACGCCCGAGACCTCGAAGACCACGTCGCCGGCGACCTCGCCATGCTCCTCGCCGAACGCTTCGACGAATCGCGGGCGCCGGAGGCGCCCGACACCGGCGCTGCGCAGGTCAGCCTGGTGGGCCGCGTCCCGGTGCCCTACACGACCACCATCGGGCGGGAGGGTGACATCGATGCGGTGCGCACCCTGCTGGCGCGGGGCACGGACCGGGTGGTGAGCCTGATCGGCCCCGGCGGCATCGGCAAGAGCCGTCTCGCGATCGAGTCGGCCATGGCCTCCGGCGACCTGTTCCCGGACGGGGTCTACTTCGTCCTCCTGGAGGGCGTGCTCGAGCCGGGACTGCTGCTGCCGACGATCGCGTACTATCTCGGCATCCGCGACAACGGCGAGGCCGCCCTCGAGGAGCGCATCGCCCACGCCCTCGCGGATCGCCGCGTGCTGATCGTGCTCGACAACTTCGAGCAGATCGTGGATGCCGCACCCGTGCTCGTGCGGCTGTACACGGTCGCGCCGACCGCGACGTTCCTCGTGACGAGCCGCATCGTCCTGCGGATCCGCGGCGAGCGCGTCTACGACGTGCCGCCGCTCACGACGCCCGCCGGCGAAGGCCCGGCGAGCCTGGACCGCACCGCGCGCTCGGCCGCGGTGTCGCTGTTCGTCGACCGGGCGCGGGCGATCGATTCGCAGTTCGACGTGACACCCGACAACGCGAGGGATCTCGCCGACATCTGCCGCAGGCTCGAGGGGCTGCCGCTGGCGATCGAGCTCGCGGCGGCGAAGGTGCGCATCCTCAACCCGGCGCAGATCGCGGGGCGCCTCGAGAAGAGCCTGCCGCTGCTGACGGCCGCGGTGCGCGATCTGCCCGAACGGCACCGCACGATGCGGGCGACGATCGACTGGAGCGTGAGTCTCCTGCCGCCGGAGCAGCGGGACCTGCTCGAGGATCTCGGCGTGTTCGCGACGAGGTTCACCCTCGATGCGGTCGAAGCCCTGGGAGAGGACCGTCCGTGGGGCGGTCACGCGATCGACGCCCTCGCTGCCCTCGCGGACGGCTCTCTCGTCAAGCAGAGCGAGCTCGGCGGGCGCCGAGTGTTCTCGCTGCTCGCGATCGTGCGGGAGTACGCGCTGGACCACCTCAAGGAGCGGGGCGACGCGCAGCGCGTGCGGCGCGCCCACGCCGATTACTACCGGGGGCTCGTCCAGCAGATCGCCCCCGACCTCGGCGGACGCGGGCAGGCCGACGCCGTGGCGCGGCTCGGGCTCGAGCTGCCGAACCTGCGCGCGGCGGTGCGCCACCTCGTCTATACGAACCGGCTCGACGACGCCGGCGACTTCGCGTGGTGCCTGCTCATCTACTGGTGGATCTCCGGCTTCTTCGCCGAGGTGCGCGTGTGGATGCTCGAACTGCTCGAGAAGCAGCACGAGCAGCCCATCACGCCGCACACCCGCGCAATCGCGTGGTTCTTCGCCCTGTGGGGCGAGATGTGGCAGCGGCCGAGCGAGCAGGTGGTGGCGGGCCTCGGCGAGTGCGTGCGCCTGTTCCGGGAGAGCGGCGACGAGGATGCCGCGGCGATGGCGCTCGCCGCGCGCGCGACGGCACGCGTGCAGTTCTCGCATCTCGACACCGACAAGGCAGAAGCCGAGCTTCGCGAGGCGGTGGTCACGCTGCGCGAGCGCGGGAACACGTGGGCGGAGGCGATCACCGAAGTCTCGCTCGGCCGGCTCGCCTGGGTGCGCGGAGCCACCGACGACGCCCTCGCGCACTTCGACCGCGCCACCTCGGTCGCCGAGTCGCGCGGCGATCTGTTCACGACCTCGGTCGCCGGCAACCTGCGCTCTCGCCTGAACTTCCAGCTCGGCCGCATCGAGGAGGCGGAGCGGGAGTTCGTGCACACCCTGCTGCTGTCGGTCGGGCTGCACTACGAAGAGGGCGTCGCGTACGGCCTCGAGGGGGTGTGCGCGGTCGCTGCGGCCCATGGCGAGGCCTGGCGGGCGTCGGCGCTCGCCGTCGCGGCCGGCGAGATCCGCCGACGCATCGGCATCTTCGATGTGGAGGCCTTCACGGTGCATACGCCGTACCTCGAGATCCTCCGTGGCCGCGATGCGCAGAGCGTCGAGGCCGGCGAGATCGCCGGGGCCGAGCTCACCGTCGCCGAAGCGGTGCAGCTGGCACTCCCGGAGCACGAGTTCTCGATGGTGGCCGACGCGCTGCGCGCCTGGTAGCCGGGGTGATCACGGATGCCGCGAGCCTCAGCATCCGTGTATCAGAGGTATCAGGACCCGGCGCGCCGCGCTCTGGTGCGGTGAGGAGCGCGCTCGTATGCTGTGGACCGAACAGCGCTCTCGGATCTTCAGGTGACTGGGCACCGGTGCGAGGGGGTCGAGATGGCTCGTGTTCCAGACGTGCCGCACGATGCAGTCGACGTCGACGCAGACGCCGACGCTCTGGACGTGCGCGTCGACCCGGCGCCATCGGACGTCGAGCCGAACGAATTCGGCGTCACGCTGCTCGCCGACGTCGTGCTGCACGGCCGCTCCGACACCGTCGCGCGTCTGCGCGTGCAGGGAAGCGACGACTTCCACTACGCGGCGATCGTCGTGCGCGGCGGGATCGCCGAGCTCGTCCACTTCGAGGCGCTCGGCGCAGACCGCTATGGCGCACGGATCGCTGTCGGCCGCGGGGAGACGCTTCACCTCACCGTCGTCGCGAGCGACTTCGAGACGGGCATCGCGTGGCTCGAGCACCAGGTCGCCCAGGGCGGCATGGGGATGGGCGGCGAACCCGAGGCGGCCGCGGAGCCGCCCCCGCCGCCCCGCATCCCCGACGTCGTGCTCGGCGGCGGATTCGGCGGACGGTCACCCGGCCTCGCCCCGGTGGCCCCGCCACCTGCGCCCGCCCCACCGCCGATGCCCGGGCCTGCGCCGCCTCCGGTCGCCGCCGGGCCCGTGCCGCCCCCCGAGGCGGTCACGCCATCCGGCGGGCTCGACGGCGCGGCCCCCGTCCCCGCATTCGTCGACGCCGAAGTGCCGGCGCGCGTCGTGGAGGGCGTCGAGTTCGACGCGATCGTGCGGCTGTCGCTCGCGGACCTCGCCCCGACGGCCGGTGCGGCGCGCAAGAAGGCCACAGCGCTGTTCGACCCCTCGCGCGAGATCGAGGTGGCCATGCAGCTGCGCGGCCTCGCGTTCGCCGACGGCACGCCGTCGATCATCTCGACCATGCTCCCGACGAAGGGCTCGGAGCCGCGTCGACTCGTCTTCGCGCTGATCCCCGACGGCCCAGGACGCGGACACATCACCGTCACGTTCACGCAGCCGCCCATCGTGACCCCGCTCGCGGTGCTGGCGCTGAGCACGCCGATCGTCGCGGCCGACGACGACGTCGAGGGGATCGGCGCCGATGACCCGCGCACCGCGGTCGCCTCGGTCGCGGCACCGCCGCGCAGCATCGCCGACCTTCCGACGCTGGTCATCGACGAATCGATGTCACGCGGCGCATCGGAGCTGCTCGTCACCGCGAAGATCGGGCGCACCGTCGTCAAGCACTCCGTGCGGCTGCCCGACAAGAGCGCATACGTCGAAGGGATCTACTCGGAGCTGTCCGCGGTCCGCAAGACGTTCCTCGAATCCGTCGAGGACGACCCCGACGAGGCCGCCGACACCGCCCGGCGTGGCGTGCGGACGCTCGGCGCCCGGGTCGCCACGGAGCTCCTCGGCGACGAGGTCAATGCGCTGCTGTGGAGTCGACGCCGCCGGACCTCGCAGCTGGTGCTGCAGACCTCCGGTGAGCTCGACATCCCGTGGGAGATCGTGCATCTCGTCCCGGTGGGCAGGCAACGACCCGATCCGGAGCGCTACTTCCTCGGCGACCTCGGACTCACCCGATGGATGTACGGCACGCCGCGACCCACCGTGATCCCGGTGGACCCCACGCGCGTCGTCGCGATCGCACCCGACTACGTCGACCACAGCCTCGACCTGCCGCGCGCCCGTGAGGAGATCGAGACGATCGGCGACCTGCTCGCGGGTCCCCCGCGATCCGCCGCCGACCCGATCGAGTTCCGTCAGGCGATCCAGGACGGCTTCGACCTGCTCCACTTCGCAGGGCACGGCCGGTGGCGCGACATCGCTCCGCTCGGCCAGGAGATCGCCTTCGCGGCGTTCTCGGCGGACCACGACGACGGATCGGCGTCGTACACCGACTCCGACGCGCGACGCGATCTCCCCGAGCTCGACACCGCCGCGCCGACCTCCACTCCGTTCGTCTTCCTCAGCGCGTGCGACGTCGGCCGGCTCCGCTCCGGTGCCACCGGGCTCGGCGGCTTCGCAGAGGTGTTCCTCCGCGGCGGCGTGGGCGTGTTCATCGGTTGCTCGTGGGCGGTCCGCGACGACGTCACGGCGCTGTTCGTCCGCACGTTCTACCAGCGCACCCTCGGCGAGAACGCCACGGTCGGCGAGGCGGTGCTGGCCGCGCGGCGAGCGGCGCGGGAGGCGGGCGACCTCACGTCCCTGGCCTTCACCGTGTTCGCCGATCCGCGCGCCAGGCTCGTGCCCCGCGCCGCCGCAGACGGCGGCGACCATTCTTGACCCTCACCCACCCATCCCCAGCAGACAGGACGTGACACCATGCCCGAGACCACCACGACCGCCCGGGGCGCGAGCCTCACGGCGGCCGAGCTCGCCGCCCTCCGCAAGCACGTCGTCCACACCGCGGACGGCCGCCTGGCGAAGACCTCGGTCGCCAAGCCGCGCACGGTCGCGGACTTCGCCACGACGGCGGCCGACGTGCGTCGCATGATCGAGGTCGATCTCGCCGCGTTCATCGATCAGCAGACGAAGAAGACGCCCCCCGGAGAGACCCCCGCACCGGTCCCGGTCTTCATCTGGGCGCACGGCGGGCTCACCGACAAGGACGCGGGCCTGCTGACGGCGCAGCGGCAGACCGGCTGGTGGAAGAAGAACGGCGTCTACCCGATCCACCTCGTGTGGGAGAGCGGGTTCAAGACCACCCTCGAAGACGTCGTCCGCGGCAAGGCGGGCAAGCGCGGATTCACCGACCTCACGGACCTCGCGGTCGAGGCGGCGGCGCGCGTGCTCGGCGGTCGCAAGTTCTGGGACGACATGAAGCTCGACTCGGCCGGCGCGTGCCTTCCCAGTGTCGGAGGCGGCGACCCGGGCGGGGCGTTCGTGCTGGCGGGTGCGCTGCGCGAGTTCATGGCGGCCAACCCCGGCGCCATCGAGCTGCACATCGGCGGGCACAGCGCGGGCTCGATCTATCACTCGCACTTCGTCCCGCGCCTGTTCGAGGGCGACGACCGCGTGGACAGCGTGAAGACCGTGACGTTCCTCGCGCCGGCGGTGCGCATCGACACCTTCGAGGCGACGCTGCTGCCGCTCGCCGAGGCCGGGAAGATCGAGAGCCTCTCGATCTTCACGATGGATGAGAACCACGAGAAGCGCGACAACACCGCGGGGATCTACCGCAAGTCGCTCCTGTATCTCGTCTCACGGGCCTTCGAAGCGGAGAAGGATGCCGAGATCCTCGGTGTCGAGGAGCATCTGCGCGGTTCCGGCCGCACCATGGCGTACCTGGGCGACCGGAGCGAGCGCCTGGTGCTCGGCCCCGTCACCCGCGGGCCCCGCAGCAGCACGCAGGCCACCTCGCACGGCGATTTCGACAACGACGAGCAGACGATGATGAGTCTCGCCCGGCGCGTGGTCGGCGTACCCGACAGCAACGAGGCTGATCACGTCGCGGTGTTCCCGGCACGGGCGCGCGAGGTCGGCGAGTTCGTCCCTGCGCCTCGCCCCGAGCCGACCGGCGCGCGCGGCGCGGCATCACGCAAGCTCGCCCTCTGCATCGGCATCGACGCATACCCGAGGGACCCGCTCAGCGGGTGCGTCGCCGATGCGGAGTCCTGGGCGAAGGCCCTCGGCGACGCCGGTTTCCAGGTGGAGTCGATCCACAACGGGGACGCGACCCGCGACGCGATCCTGCGCGCCATGCTCGACAAGGTCTCGTCGGCCCGCGACGGCGATGTCGTCGCGATCCAGTTCGCCGGCCACGGCACGTTCGTGCCCGATCTCGACGGCGACGAGACCGACGAGTTCGGCCCGAAGGACGAGGCCCTCTGCCCGGTCGACTTCCGCGACGGACAGCTGATCGTCGACGACGACCTCGGCGCCATCTGGGACGCGATCCCCGAGGGTGTCGCGGTGACGCTGTTCTTCGACTCATGCCATTCCGGCTCGGTGAACCGCGAGATCACGCCGACCGAGTTCGTGTCGCGCAAGATCCCGGCCGGTGCGACGCCGCGCATGACGGTGCTGGACGCCGGCGAGGAAGCGGCGTTCCGCGAGGAGCGGGCGGCGTCGCCGGACGATCCCTTCCGCACGGCCGCGTGGAAGCGGGTGGTCGAGGTCGAGACCGACCGTGCGGCGGCGCCGCCGACGCCACGCGCCGACGGCAGGGAGGTGCTCATCAGCGCGTGCCAGCCCGATCAGGTCGCGCTCGAGACCAACGGCCACGGGGTGTTCACCACTGCCGCGCTCGGAGTCCTGGCGAAGACCCCGAAGCTGACCAACGCGGCCTTCGTGGCCGCCGTCTTCGACGTCCTCGACGACACCTACGAGCAGCGACCGATGCTGTCGGCCGCGGGAGACCTGGGCGCGCGCGGGCTGCTGTCGTCGGTGCACGAAGCCTTCGCGACCGCGGCGCCCGACTCCGTCGAGTCGAACGGCCACCGAGCACCCGCCGACGTGCGCACCGCCGCCATCGTCGCGATCCTCCGCGCGACCGCGGATCTGCTGGAGGCGGGCGGCGACTGACCGATCGGACGCAGCGCCCCTGCGGGCGGGAGCGGCTCAGCCCGCCGGGCGGGCGTGGCGGAAGCGGATGCGCGTGCCCGGGCGCGCCTGGGCGACGAGGTCGAGGCCCGCGTCGGTGACGACCGCGATGACGGGATAGCCGCCGGTCACGGGGCCGTCGGCGAGCAGGATCGTGGGACGGCCGCTGGGCGGCACCTGCAGCGCGCCCGGCACCATCCCCTCGCTCGGGAGCTCGCTGCTGCGCACCCGCGCCAGCTCGGGCCCGTCGAGGCGGGCGCCGACGCGGTCGGCATGGTTCGAGACCGTCCACACCGTTTCGTACAGGGTGGCGAGCGCCGCCGGGGCGAACCAGTCTGCCCGGGGACCCGGCGCGAGCTCGAGCGCGAGCTCATCGTCCTGCGGCGCACCCCAGCCGGCGGCAGGCGCCACCGGGATCGGCCCCGCCACGTCGTCGCGCACGCCCACCACGTCACCGGCGCGCAGCGCCGCGGGCCCGAGCCCCGCGAGCAGGTCCGTCGCCCGGGAGCCGAGCGCGACGCGGGCGTCGAGCCCGCCGCGAACGGCGACGTAACCGCGCGCGCCGTGCGCGAACCAGTCGAGGTGCAGCTCGGAGCCCGCTCGCCATTCGTGAGCTTCGTACGGATCCACCTCGCGCCCGTCGAGACGCACCGTTCCCCACGCGCCGGTCACCGCGACCCAGAGGTCGGCCTCGGCCACGGCGCGCAGCCCGCCCATCGTGACCTCGAGCCCGGCGGCTCCCTCGGAGTTGCCCACCAGACGGTTCGCGGTGCGCAGCGCCCCGCGGTCGAGCGCCCCCGACACCGCGACGCCGACGGAGGCCGCGCCTGCGCGCCCGAGATCCTGCACCGTCGTCAGCAAGCCGGCTTCGACGACACGGATGCTGCGGCCCGCCGCCGCGCGACGCGCTCTCTTCGCGAGATCAGGAGATCCGGCGAACCCAGGGGCATCCGGCGCGAACCGTCCTGTTCTCGCCAGATCTCCTGATTCCGCCGACACCCGTGCGGGCACCGGGCGGAACCGGACGCGCGCCCCGGGTTCGAGGAGCGCCGGGGACGGGGCATCCGGGTCGAACAGACACGCGGCGGTCGTGCCGATGAGCCGCCAGCCCCCCGGGGTCTCGCGCGGGTAGGCGCCGCTGAACACCCCCGCGAGTCCGACGGATCCGGCCGGCACGCGGGTGCGGGGCGATTCGAGCCGGGGCACGTCGAAGGTCCAGTCGTCGCTCACGAGGTACCCGAAGCCGGGCGCGAAGCCCGTGAAGGCGACCCGCCAGTGCGCCTGGGCGTGGCGCCGCGCGAGTTCGTGGGCGTCGACACCCAGCAGGCGCGCGGTGTCGGCGAGATCGGCCCCGTCGTACGCGATGTCGAGTTCGACGGGCGGGGTCGCCGCATCCGTCGCCTGCCGGGACTCGGTCGCCGCGCCGAGCGCCCACGAGCGCGCTGCCGCCGCCGGCAGCACCCGCGGGTCGACCCGCACGAGCACCGTGCGCGCGGCGGGGACGAGATCGATGACGCCGTCCGGACGCGAGGCGGTCAGGGAGGCGTGCAGCGGGAGCACCTCGTCGAGCGTGCCGACTTCGAGCAGGAACGCCCGCTCCCCCACCGGCCGCACGCGGGGGGTCACCACGGCGCCCGCACCTCCACGCCGGCGGCGTCGAGCGCCGCGCGCACGGCGCGGGCCATGTCGACCGCCGACGGTGAGTCGCCGTGCACGCACAGCGACGCGGCATCCGCGCGCACAAGGGAGCCGTCCACGGCCTCGACCACACCCTCGTCCGCGAGGCGAACGGCCCTCGCCGCCACGAATGCGGGGTCGTCGAGCAGCGCGCCGGGCTGCATGCGCGGCACGAGCGAGCCGTCCGGCAGATAGCCGCGATCGAGGAACGCCTCGTGGACGAACGGCAGACCGACGGATGCTGCGGCCCGCGCGATCTCGCCGCCCTGGCCCAGCACGGGCAAGGGCCGGCCGAGCAGTGCGGAGCAGTCGGCGATCGCCCGGGCGACGGCGTCGGCCTGCTCGCGGTCGACCGCGACCGCGTGGTACAGCGCGCCGTGGGGCTTGACGTAGCGGAGGTCGGCGCCGGCGTCGGCGAGTGCGGCGAGCTGCTCCGCGACCGTCACGGTGAGCTGGGCGGGATCGATCACGACGGCGATGCGGCCGAAGTTCGCGCGATCGGGATACGACGGGTGGGCCCCGACGGCGACGCCGAAGCGCTGGGCGCGGACCACGGCCTCGCGCATCGACGCGGCATCGCCCGCGTGAGCGCCGCAGGCCACGTTCGCGCTCGAGATCACCGCGAACATCGCCTCGTCGTCGGCAGTGGGAACCCCGTCGAGGGTCTCGCCGAGGTCCGCGTTGAGGTCGATCGCCGCCACTCCTCAACGCTACTGCGGAGACGTGTGCTCGGTTCGGTGCCGTAACTCCCCCCACTACGCAGGAGTCTGGCCCCATGAAGCAGTCTCAGACGCCCCAGCACAGATCGGGAGGAGTTGCGGCACGACTCGGAACCAGAGAACCGGACGGCTAACGTGGACCGCATGGCACGCGCGCGGGAGGAATCCTCCGTCCCCTCCGTCCGGCTCTCGGACGGCACCCTCGCCCGCGTGGTGCGCTCGCCGTTCGGCGGCGGCTGGGAGCTCGACGTCGACGGCACGCCGCAGTCCCACGTGGACCTCGACGATCCGACGCACCTGCACTTCGAGTACGTCGCCCGCATGGGCGCCGTGATCGACAGGCTGCGGATGCCCGGGCAACCGCTCACCGCCATCCACCTGGGCGCCGGCGCGCTCACGATCCCGCGTTACATCGAGCAGACACGGCCGGGCTCGCGGCAGCAGGTCGTCGAGCTCGAACCGGCGCTGTGGGACCTGGTGCGCGAGAACCTGCCGCTCCCGCGCGGCGCCTCGATCCGGGTGCGCATCGGCGACGCGCGCGAGACGCTCGGGCGCCTCCCGGCAGGACTCGTGGGCGCCGCCGACCTCGTGGTCTCGGACGTGTACTCCGGCGCGCAGACGCCGGCGCACCTCACGACCGTGGAGTTCTTCACCGAGGCCGCACGGTTCCTCGCCCCCGAGGGAGTGCTGCTCGTGAACGTCGCCGACGGCGCGGGGCTGGCCTTCGCCCGCCGCGAGGTCGCGACAGTGCAGGCCGTGCTCGAGCACGTCATCGTGCTCGCCGAGGTGCAGACCCTCAAGGGCCGTCGCTTCGGCAACCTCGTGATCGCCGCCTCGCGCGCGCCCCTTCCGACCGAGTGGCTCCCGCGCCTCATGGCCGCGGGACCTCACCCCGCGAAGGTCGCCGAAGGACGCGAGCTCGACGAGTTCGCGCGCGGCGCGCGGGTGGCCACCGACGCCGACGCGACGCCGTCACCCAAGCCCTCGGCATCCGTCTTCACCCGCTGACGGTTCACGGATGCCGCGACCCGGCGTGGCACGACCGCGTCCCGGGGAGCGGCAAGGCACACTGGATAGGCCACCGGCGCGGCGAAGGGAGTCAGACGTGAGCTACATCAGCGGGTACGATCCCGACACTCTCCGCGAGAAGGTGAACCCGAGCCAGTGCAGGGAGCGGCTCGAAGAGATCGGCGACCAGCGCAGCCTTCCCGCGCTGCTCGAGCGGGTGTGGCTGCTGAAGGTCCTGGATCGGGCCGACGAGGCCCTCGTGATCTCCGAGCAGTCGGTGCGCGTCGCGCGCATGGCCGGCACGCGCAAGGACCTGTTGCGGGCGCGCATCCTCCACGCCACCGTGCTGCAGGCCCGCGGTGCGTACGGTGCCGCCGAGCAGGAGCTCACCACGTGCGCCGAGGAGGCCGACGGGCAGGGCTGGGCCGGCATCGGCGCCTTCGCATACCAGCACCGCGGCAAGGTCAACTACGACGCCGGCGACTTCGAGTCCGCCCGCAAGGACTTCAAGCGCGCACTGTTCCTGCGCCAGGAGTCCGGCGCCACCGAGGATCAGCTCGAGTCGACGCTCCTCGCCATCGACGCCGCCGATCGGCGCCGGGCCGCAGCATCCGTCGCCAGCTGAGGTGGGTACCGTCGGCCGGAGTGTCGGAGATACGTTCTAGTCTCGCGCACATGTCGGAACTGCATCGCGTGCGGCACTGGGCCGAGGCCCTGATCGCCCTCCACCTCGACGACTCGTGGAGCTTCGCGTTCGACAACGCGAAGCGTCGAGCCGGCCTGTGCGACTACACGCACAAGCGGATCAGCGTGTCGCGCTACCTCGCGGCGCGGTACGACGACGACACCAACCACCAGACGCTGCTGCACGAAGTGGCCCATGCCCTCGCGGGGCCGCGCGCCGGGCACGGCCCGCGATGGAAGGCCGTCGCGCGCGACCTCGGCTACGTCGGCGGCACCACGCACAACGGCGAGACGGCGACCGAGCTCGCGCCGTGGATCGGCGTGTGCCCCGCGGGGCATGTCGCCTACCGCCACCGCAAGGCGACCCGACCGACCTCGTGCGCGAAGTGCGCACCGCATTTCGACGAGCGCCACGCCTTCACGTGGACGCGCCGCGAGATCACGCGGGCGACCCGCCTGGCCGCGCTGACCCCGCGCGACTGAGCGGCGTCAGTACGCGACGAACGTCCCGCCGCGCAGCACCGGGACGACGGACGCCGCATCCACAGCGGCCGCGTTCAGCACCTCGTCGCGGGCGCCGCGGTCGAGCAGCTCCTGTCCCGAGCCTCCGGCCGTGAGCAGGTGCCGGACGGCGCCGCGCAGACCGCGGAACGCCTCGCACGCCGCCGCCGCCTCGGGCGAGGTGTGGTCGACGCCGAGGTCGCCGAGCGCGTCGACGATCGCGCCCGCGCCGAGCTGATCCTCGACCGCGAACCGCAGCCGCGCGCCGGGCTCGCGCCCGGCGAGCTCGCCCGACGCGATCACCGCGACGCTCGTGCGCGCCGCACGCTCGTGCTGGATGTCGAGGACGGCACGGGCGACCGCGGCGGCGTTGCGGAGGCATCCGAGCAGCACCACGGCGCCGGACTGCGCGGCCGCTTCGGCCACCGCCGCGCCGTTGATCGAGACCGCGTGAGCATCGGCGTCGAGCCGGACGATCTCTCCCCGGGAGATGGCATCGGTCACCGTCGTCGAGAACCGAAGGACGTCCACGACCACGACGACGTCCGCGTGGGCGAGGCGCCGGAGCCCCTCGATCCCCCAGTCGTGGCGGACCTGGTAGCGGTGCTGGTCGAACGGGCTGTCAGGCATCCGTCCAGCGTAGGCGGCAGCATCCGTCTCCCGCGCCCGCGCACGGATCGTGTGCTCTCACCGAGACGACACGTCGTGCACGCGCACAACGTGTGATCTCGGCGAGATCGCACGATGTGGACGCGCGCGCAAGCCCGAGCCCCGCCGCGGGGCGGATGCGACACTGGGCGCATGCGGATCCTGCTGAAGTTCGTGATCGACTGCGACGCCGATGCCGCGTGGCGGGCGGTGCATTCGCCTCGCGCCGTCGCCGAGCTCTACGGTCCGCTGATGGACCTCGCCCCGCTCGTGCCGAGCGGGCTGCCGACGGCCTGGAGCCCCGGCGATGACGTGCCGGTGCAGCTGTCGGCGTTCGGTGCGGTGCCGATGGGGCGCCAGCTCATCCACGTCAGCGAGCGCTCGGTCGACGAGTCCGGCGGCCGTGTCCGGATCTTCCGCGACAGCGGCATCCCGCTCACCGGCCCCCTCGCCAGCCTCGACGTGTGGGACCACCAGATGGCGGTGTCGCCGGCGCCCGGTCAGCCCGGCAAGACGCTGTGGCGCGACCGGCTCGTCATCGGCGGCCCCACGGCACCCCTCCTGTGGCCGGTGCTGTGGGGAACGTGGCAGTGGCGCGCGACACGAGTGCGCGCTCTCGCGCCCTCGTGGGCTCACGACCCCGAACTCGTAGAAGACGAGTGAACCGGTCCGGTCCCCACGCTCTCCCCACGCGCCGCTGACGCGCGGAGCCTCTGGGTGCGCGGGCCCAGCCGCGGGCCGCGGCATCCGTCGTCATCACGCCTGCGGGATCACCGTCAGCACGCGGGCGGTGTACTCGAGGAACTTCACCATGAAGGTGCGGAGGAACTCCTCCGTCGAGGCGACCGTCACCTCGCCGTCGGCCTCGATGAGGCCCGGGGTGAAGTGGATGTACGCCTCGGGGGTGGTCATCTGGCGGGCGTTGAGGAAGCTCAGGGTGCTGCGCAGCGACTGCTGGCCGACGGCGGTGCCGATCTGCCCGGGCGAGGCGCCGATGACGGCGACCGGCTTGTCGCTCCACGCGTTCTGACCCCACGGCCGGCTGCCCCAGTCGATCGCGTTCTTGAGGGCGCCGGGGATCGAGCGGTTGTACTCGGGCGTCACGAAGAGCAGCGCGTCGGATGAGCGCACCGCCTCCTTGAAGTCGAGCGCCGCCTGCGGATAGTCGGCGTCGAGGTCGCGGGTGTACAGCGGAAGGTCGGCGTAGGAGATCTCGAAGAACTCGAGTTCGGGCGGCGCGAGCCGCTGCACGGCGAGTGCCAGGCGCCGGTTGACGGATTCGCGCGAGAGGCTGCCGACGATCACGCCGACGCGATAGGGCGGTTCGTGCTCAACGATATCGATCTGCATGCGGCCAGCCTGCACCCGTGCGCCCGCTCACGCACCCCCTTGCGCTCCAGACCCCCGGGTATCAGGACTGCGCGGCGACCCTCTTCCAGAGCGGGGGAACTCGCTGCATTGTTGGAGCCGTAGACCCTGGGGGTGTGACATGGCGGACGGTGTCGAATTCGCGCAACCGGCCGACGAACCGCGCACGCACGTGACGCTGCGGCTCATCGCGCAGGATCCGTCGGTGAGCGGGGACGATGCGAGCATCCTCACCGCCAACGTGAAGGTGCCGTGGTCGCGGATGGAGGACGGACCCCGCGGAGCCCGCCTGCACGTGGTCGACTACGACACCGCGACCGGCCGCTACGTCAAGCACGAGGCGCTCGGCAAGGACGACCTCTTCGCGGAGGCGACCGACGACGTGCTGCGCACCGACTGGGCCTTCCATGCGCAGCACGTGTACGCCACCGCCGCACGCACGCTCGCGACGTTCGAGACGGCGCTGGGCCGGCGGCTCCCCTGGGGATTCCGCAGCCACCAGCTGTTCCTCGTGCCGCACGCGTTCGCCGAGGCGAACGCCTACTACTCGTTCGAGGATCGCGCGCTGCTGTTCGGCTACGTGCCGCCCGCCGACCCGACCGGGGACACGATCTACACGTGCTTGAGCCACGACGTGGTGGTGCATGAGACCACGCACGCGGTGCTCGACGGACTGCGGGGCCGGTTCCTCGAGCCGAGCCTGCCCGACCAGGCTGCGTTCCACGAGGGCTTCGCCGACATCGTGGCGCTGCTCTCTGTGTTCTCGATGCGCCCCGTCATCGAGCAGGCGCTCGGCAAGCCCGACAAGAGCGGACGCATCCCGCGAAGCCACGTGGAGCCCGAAGCTCTGCGCAGGAACATGCTCGCCCGCGTCGCCGAGCAGATCGGCAGCGTGCTGACCCAGGGCCGCGGCGCGCTGCGGGAGTCGGCGCTGAACCCGCCGCCCGCCGACTGGGCGAAGCGGACCGACTTCCTCGAGCCGCATCGCCGCGGCGAGGTGCTGGTGGCGATCGCCTTCGATCTGCTCATCGACATCTGGTACATGCGGCTGCAGGCGCTGTTCTCGCGACCCAACGGCGAGGCGGCGACCGGCAAGGGTGTCACCGTCGACCGCGCCCGGGCCGCCGAGGAGGGCGCGAAGGCGGCGTCCCAGCTGCTCACGATGCTGATCCGGGGCCTCGACTACCTGCCGCCGGTCGAGTTCGATTTCGGCGACCTCCTCAACGCGGTGCTGCTGGCCGACAACGAGGTCGTACCCGACGACGACCTCGGCTACCGCAAGCTCCTGGTCGACGGGTTCGCCAAGGCCGGCATCAAGCTCCCGTCGGGTCGCGTGACCGACGTGCTCGAATCGGAGCTGCCCCCGCGCTACCTCGGGATCAACTTCGCCGGGCTCCGCAGCGACCGCGACGAGGTGTCGCGCTTCCTCTGGCAGAACGCCCGCCGCCTCGACGTGTCGACCGACTACTACACGGTGATCGAGTCGGTGCTGCCGACGCAGCGGATCGGTCCCGACGGGCTCATCGTGCCGGAGTCGGTGGCCACCTACGTGCAGATGGCCGACATGACCGCACGCGAGTTCACCGACGAGTCGGGGCTCCAGCTCTCCCCGGTGATCGATCCGCTCACGCCCGTGCAGCTGTTCGGCGGCGGGACGCTGATCTTCGACCAGTTCGGCCGGCTCAAGCTGCACATCCACAAGCGGCTGGACGACTGGCGTCGCCAGCAGCTGCGGCTCGACCACCTCGCCCGCACCGGCCGCATGGACTCGCGGCGCCGCCTCGGCTTCTCGGACGGGGCCGCCCGCGGGCAGACCTTCGCCGAGCTGCACCGCACCGAACAGAGCTCCGGGGAGTCATGGTGAGCACTCCGATCCGCGTTCGCGTCCGCATGTACCAGGTCGGCTTCGGGGATTGCTTCCTGGTGTCGGTGGAGTACGACGAGCCCCTCGCCGACGGCCGCTCCGAGCGGCACATCCTCATCGACTACGGCACGAGCCACTCGCCCCGCGAAGGCATGGCCCGCGGCCGCATGGGCGACATCGCCGCACTCATCCAGAAGCACACCGAGGGCGAGCTCGACGTGCTCGTCGTGACACATCGGCACCGCGACCACCTGCGCGGGTTCGAGGTCGACGCGGGTGCCGCGATCATGAAGAAGCTCGCCCCCAAGCTCGTGCTGCGGTCGTGGACCGAGGATCCGGTGCTCTCGGCGACGGCGAACGGCCCGGGCGACCCGGGCCTCGGTGCGGCCGAGCCGCCGAACGGCCTCAGCAGCGCGTCCGTGCGGTACGCCGCGCTGCTGGCGCAGGCGCAGGAGCACGTCGCGAAGCTGACCCAGCTCGTGGGGCTCGACGACGAGGTCAGGGCCGCCGCCGAGGACCAGCTCAAGAACGCCGAGGCGGTGGCGCTGCTGGACGAGCTCTCGCTCGGCGAGCGGGGCCGCTACCTGCACGCCGGGATGGAGTCGGGCATCGACGACCTGGTCCCGGGGATGCAGTCGACCGTGCTCGGCCCGCCGACCGTGGACCAGGACCCGCGCGTCGCGAAGCAGCGCGAGGACGATCCGGAGTACTGGCTCCGTGCGCTCGGCGCCTCACTGCGCGTCGTCGGCTCGGCCGCCGACGCCGGCGCCCCCGCCCCGATCGCACACGGTCCCGGCCCGGTGAGCTGGCTCATCGACCGCCTCGCGAACCAGCGGTCGCAGTCGGCGGCGCGCCTCGTGCGTGACCTCGACGACGCCCTCAACAACACCAGCATCATCCTGCTGCTGAAGGTCGGGGGCCTGTCGATGCTGTTCCCGGGCGATGCGCAGATCGAGAACTGGCGGCTCACACTCGAGCGGCTCAAGGACGAGCCGCAGCTTCGCGAGCGGCTCGCCGGCATCGACCTGTACAAGGTCGGTCACCACGGCAGCCGCAACGCCACACCCCGCTCGCTGCACGCGCTGTGGAAGGACCGGGGGCCCGAACAGCCACGGCTCGCCGCTGTCATGTCGACCCGCCAGGACGTCCACGGCGAGGGCGACGGCGCCGTGCCGCAGCCGCAGCTCGTCACCGCGCTCCGCGAGGTCGCCGATCTGTACTCGACCGACGACCTCGTCGGCGGGGAGGAATGGATCGAGCTCGAGGCCGACGCAGCCCACGGCCCCTTCCGCCTCGTCCCGTTCGTCAAAGACGCGTGAACGGGATGCTGCAGCCCCCGGTCGTTGAGCGAGCTTGCGAGTCGAACGCGCAGCATCCGTCCGTCCACCCGACGTCTTGGCTGCTCACCTGTCACGAAGTGCTGACCGGTCCGGCGCTTCGTGACAGGTGAGCGGCAGTCTCCTCAGTCCGCGAGCGCCTCGACCGGCGCGACCCGCGTGGCGAGCCGCGTCGGCACGACCGCCGCAACGAGGGTGAGCACCGCCGTGGCCACCACGATGATCGCCACCGGCAGCCACGGCACGGCGGGAGCGACCAGGGTCGGCGCCGAGAAGGACGGCGGCATCGGCACGGCCCCCAGCAGCGACTGCGCCCCGGCCCAGCCGTAGGCGATGCCGAGCATGAGTCCCGTGACGGTCGCGGTGATCGTGATGTGCGCCGCCTCCAGCAGCACCGTGCGTCGCACCTGCCCCGTCGAGACGCCGAGCGCCCGCAGGAGCCCGAGCTCACGGCGACGCTGCACCACGCCGATCGTCAGGAGGTTCACGAGCCCGACCGCAGCGATGACGGCGGATACCGCGACGAGTCCCATCATGATCCCGGCGAACGTGTCGAGCAGGGTGGTCATCTCCTGCGGTGCCTCGCCGCCGGCCGACGTCGTCAGCACGGCCTTCACGGTCTCGAGCGCGACGGCGAACATCGTCACGAGCGTCACGCCCATCACAACGCCGATCGCCATGCGGCTGGAGCGCTCGGGGTAGCGCAGCGCGTTCTCCGACGCCAGGCGCGCGGTCGCCGACGACCCGAAGAGCTTGCCCACGAGCCGCAGCACCGGGGGCATGACGAGCGTCGCACCGAGCGCCAGGCCGGTGAACGAGAAGATCCCGCCGAAGAAGGCGACGACCACGCCGAGCGGAGAGACGAGCCCGATCGCGATGCCTGCCGCCAGCAGTGCCCCGCCGATCGCGAACAGCGTGATCGCGGCGCCGTTGCGGGCTCCCTTGCGGGTGAACGCGTCATGGGATGCCTCGACCGAGCCGCCCAGGGCCTGCAGCGGCGTGACGGTCAGCACGCGCCGGGACCCCGCCCACGCCGCGGCCCACGTCGTGAGCGCGACAACCGCCGCCGGGACCACGAGCACCGGCTGGACGACGGTGTACTCCACATCCTCGATGCCGAACGCGGCACCCGCGAGCACGACACCTGCCCACGATGCGAGCGTGCCGCCGACGAGCCCGAGCACGGCGCCGATGACGCCGATGACAAGCCCCTGGCGGGCGACCTCGGATCGCTGGGAGCGCGCCGAGGCGCCGATCAGCCGCAGCAGCGCGATGCGACGCGTGCGCCCCGCGATGACCGTCGCGAACGTGTTCGCGGTGACGATGGCCGCGACGTACACCGCGACGCCGATGAGCAGGAAGCTCATGATCGCGAGCACCGCGGCAAGCGTGCCGCTGTCGCCGATGAACGGATCGGCCTTCAGCACGGCGGCGATGAACCCGGTCGCGCTCAGCAGGATGGCGCCGAACGCGCTCGAGATCGCGGCGACCAGGACGCTCGCCCCCATGCCGCGCTCCCGCAGCCACGCGAGCGGCGACGTGGCGCTTCGCGGAACGGATGCCGCGGGCCGCGGGGAGCGCTGCGTCTCGGCGACCGCGGTCACGATGCCACCGCCGCGGCACCCGCGCCGAGTTCGGACGCGAGCATGTAGGCCGAGATCTCCTCGGCGCTCTGGCGCGGCTTGTCGGCGACGATGCGCCCGTCGCCGAGGAACAGCACGCGGTCCGCGTGCGAGGCCGCGACCGGGTCGTGCGTGACCATGGCGATGGACTGGCCGTGCTCGCGCGTGGCGGCGGCGAGGAGCGTGAGCACCTCACGGCCCGAGCGCGAGTCGAGGTTTCCGGTGGGCTCGTCGGCGAACACCAGGTCGGGCGAGGTCGCGAGCGCACGGGCGATCGCGACGCGCTGCTGCTGGCCGCCCGAGAGCTGATGGGGGCGGTGGTTCAGGCGTGACGCGAGTCCCAGGCGCTCGACGAGGCCGTCGATGCGCGCCCGCTCGAGCGTCGTGGGGCGGCGGCCGTCGAGGTCGAACGGCAGCAGGATGTTGCCGAGCGCGTCGAGGGTGGGCACGAGGTTGAACGCCTGGAACACGAACCCCACACGGCGGCGCCGCAGGATCGTGAGCTCGAGGTCCGAGAGGCCGGTGATGTCGGTGTCGCCGATCCACGCGCGCCCCGACGACGGCGCATCGAGCCCCGCCATGATGTGCATGAGCGTCGACTTGCCCGAGCCCGACGGGCCCATGATCGCGGTGAACTCGCCGCGGCGGATGCCGACGCTCACTCCGTCGAGCGCGTGCACCGTGCTCTCGCCGGCGCCGTAGGTCTTGGTGAGCTGCTGCACCCGGGCGGCAAGGCCCAGGTCGGTCGATGAGAGTTCCATGCTTCGACGGTAGGAACGACCCGGTGTCGCCCGCGTCGCCCGGGAGAGGCATCCGTCTACATCTCGAGGATGACCTTCCGCGCGCCAGTGCTCAGGACTAGCCTCACGGGGAGCCGGACCACCGACGCGAGGAGCAACGATGCCAGCCACGCCCCTGCCGCCGAGCGGCGACCTGCCCGGCGGCCCGAAGACGTGCGACGCGAGCGGCATGGCCGAGATCCACCGGCTGTTCCGGCGGGGCTTCGGCGAGGGTCCTGACCTCGTCCGCCGCGTGAGTGAGGGCGATACCGGGCACGCGGAGGTCGTGGCGACCCAGCTCGAGACGCTGTCGCTGGGTCTGCACGCCCACCATGAGGGCGAGGACGAGCGCCTGTGGCCCGCGCTCGACGAGCGCGCACCGTCGTGCGCTGCGCACGTCGAGCGCATGAAGGCCCAGCACGCCGAACTGCTCGTGCATCTGACGGCGCTCGACCGAGCGCTGCCCGCGTGGCGGGCTTCGGCGAAGGCGACGGATGCGGAACCCGTGCTCTCCGCCCTCGCCGGCGTGAACGAGGCCATGGCCGTGCACCTCCCCGACGAGGAGACCAACATCGTGCCGGTGATGGAGTACACCATCACCGAGCCCGAGATCGAGTGGTTCGCGGAGCACGGGCGCAAGGCGATCCCGAAGGGCCAGACGTGGCAGCAGCTCGGCGAGATCCTCGCGGCGCAGCCCGACGGCGGCGACGAGTGGCTCCACAAGCACATGCCCGCGCCCGGACGCCTGGCGTGGCGGCTGATCGGGCGACGCGCCTACGCCAAGCATCGCAGCGCCCTCGAGGGTCGCTGAGCGCTACACGAGGCCGTGCTCGAAGGCGAAGACGACGAGCTGCACGCGGTCGCGCAGGCCGAGCTTCGTGAGGATGCGGCTGATGTGCGTCTTCACCGTCGCCTCCGACAGATATTCGCGCGCAGCGATCTCGGCGTTGGAGAGGCCGCGCGCGGCGAGCGCGAAGATCTCGCGCTCGCGCTCGGTGAGCTCCGCGTAGGCGGCCGGGACCGGCCGCGGCGCAGCATCCGTGAACCTCTCGAACAGCTCTCGGGTGGCGGATGCTGCGATCACGGCCGACCCCGCGTGCACGGTGCGGATCGCCGCGAGGAGGAACTCGGGGTCGGCGTCCTTGAGGAGGAACCCGCTCGCCCCCTGGCGGATCGCCCGGGCGGCGGCCTCGTCGAGGTCGAACGTCGTCAGCATCACGATGCGCGGGGGCTCGGGGTCGGTGAGCAGCTCGGCCGTGGCCGCGAGGCCGTCCATGACGGGCATGCGGATGTCCATGAGCACGACGTCGGGGCGTGACTGACGCACCGCTCCGATCGCCTCACGGCCGTCGGATGCCTCGGCGACGACCTCGAGGTCGGGCTGCGAGTCGACGAGCATGCGGATGCCGGCGCGGAACAGCGACTGGTCGTCGACGAGCGCGACGCGGATCATGCGGGTCCTCCGAGGGGAATGGTGGCACGGACGATGAAGGCGCCGCCTTCGTCGGCCGCGTCGAGCCGGCCGCCGGCGAGTTGGGCGCGCTCGCGCATGCCGATGATGCCGTGGCCGGACCGTCCGGGCTGCGAACCCGGCGTGACGGGGTTGCGGACGTCGAGCTCGACGCGGTCGGGGAGCCAGGACAGCCGCACGTCGACCGAGCCCGCGGGAGCGCCGTGCCGGAGCGCGTTGGTGAGCGCCTCCTGCAGGATGCGGTACACCGCGAGCTGCACCGCAGCCGGCGGCTCCCCCGGGGGCGCCGGGTCGACGTCGACCCGCAGCTGCACCCCGGCGGTGCGCACCTGCGCGTACAGCTCCTCGAGATCGGCGATGGTGGGCTGCGGCCCGTCGCCCTGCCGGTGCCGCAGCTGCCCGAGCAGCAGCCGCACGTCGGCGAGGGCCGAGCGGGCGGTGGTCGAGATCGTCGCGAGCGCGTCGGTGGCGATCGCCGGATCGGATGCCGCCGCGTAGCGCGCCCCGTCGGCCTGGGCGATGACCACCGCGAGGGAGTGGGCGACGACGTCGTGCATGTCGCGGGCGATGCGCACGCGTTCCTGCTCGGCGATCGTCTCGGCCTCGGCGCGCTGCTGCGCGTCGCGGTTCTCCCGCGCGCGGACCGCCGTGCGCACGAGTGCGCCGATCGTCCACGAGAGCCCGAGAGCGAACGCCGCCGCCACGAGCAGGACGAGCGCGAGCGGCAGTGTCTGCCACGACAGCCCGCCGCCGGCGAAGACGGGGCCTGCGAACAGGTACACGGTGATGACGAGCGCGCCCACCAGCGCCGATGCGAAGCCCGCCCAGTAGACGATCCGCGAGCCGTACGCGGCCGTGGCGTAGAGCACCCCGAAGATCGCCAGGTCGGAGAAGCTCGGCGGCCGCCCCAGGCTCATCTGCACGAGCGCGCCCACCCAGGCGATGCCGAGAGCGAGCGGTGGCGACAGGCGCCGCAGGGCCAGCGCACCGCTGAAGAGGGCGGCGACCAGCAGCGAGAACCAGGCCGGGCCGATCGCGCCGAAGGTGTATCCGAGGCCTGCCCCGCCGGTTGCGAGCACCGTCTCGATGGGCCACGCGATCACGAAGAAGACGACGCCGACCGAGACGTCCACGACGATCTGGAAGGTCCTCATGCGGCGCAACACCGTCTCACGCTACGCGAGCACGCCCGGCCGCGGCATCCGTCGTGCGCTGTAAGCGCGGCCGCGCGGCATCCGCCGAGCGATGTACGCACCGGTTGCCGGGGATTCGGCGCACCGGACCCATAAGGTCGGCTGGACCGACCATTGCGCCGCACCGGGCGAGGCTTTACTGTCGCGTCACAGGCCGAAACCGACGGGAAACGTCGGATCGCCAGGATCGGGAAGCGGGGCTGCTCCATCGATCGGACCCCGCCCGACCCGCCCGAGGGACGGACGAGCACGGCACCAGCCGGTTCACGAACGGAGAGACGATGACGACGGTACGCGCGGCGATTTCGCAGACCACCTGGACGGGCGACAAGGAGTCGATGCTCGACAAGCACGAAGGCTTCGCGCGGGATGCCGCGAGCCAGGGTGCCCAGGTGGTGTGCTTCCAGGAGCTGTTCTACGGCCCGTACTTCGGGATCACGCAGGACAAGAAGTACTACCGCTTCGCGGAGTCGTCGGAGGGGCCGATCGTGCAGCGCTTCGCCGCCCTGGCCAAGGAGCTCGGGATCGTGACCGTGCTGCCGATCTACGAGGAGGCGGAGACCGGCGTCTACTACAACACGTCGGTGCTGGTGGACGCCGACGGGACGATCCTCGGCAAGTACCGCAAGCACCACCTCCCCCACCTCGATCGGTTCTGGGAGAAGTTCTACTTCCGCCCCGGCAACCTCGGCTACCCGGTGTTCGACACCGCCGTCGGACGGGTCGGCATGTACATCTGCTACGACCGCCACTTCCCCGAGGGGTGGCGCGAGCTCGGCCTCGGCGACGCGCACATCGTGTTCAACCCGAACGCGACCAAGCCCGGGCTCTCGAATCGGCTGTGGGAGGTCGAGGGGCCCGCCGCGGCTGTCGCCAACGGCTACTTCGTGCTGCAGCCCAACCGCGTCGGCCGCGAGGACAACGAGTACGGCGACCTGGCCGTCGACTTCTACGGCACGAGCCAGGTGATCGACCCGCGCGGCAACTTCGTCGGCGAGCGCGGCTCGGGCGAGCACGAGGAGCTGCTCGTACGCGACCTCGACATGGAGATGGTGCGCGAGATGCGCGACGACTGGCAGTTCTACCGCGACCGCCGACCCGACTCGTACACCCGGATCGCGAAGCCCTGAGGCGGGAGGACAGACATGACCACCACACTCATCAAGGGCGGCACCGTCGTCTCGGCGACCGGCCGCGGCGAGGCCGACGTGCTCATCGACGGCGAGACGATCGCCGCGGTGCTCGCGCCCGGCTCGCAGCTTCTCGGAACGGATGTCGCAGCGTCCGTCGACACCGTCATCGACGCGACCGGCAAGTACGTGATCCCGGGGGGCATCGACGCGCACACCCACATGGAGCTTCCGTTCGGCGGCACCAACGCGTCCGATACGTTCGAGACCGGCACGCGGGCGGCCGCATGGGGCGGCACGACGTCGATCATCGACTTCGCCGTGCAGCGCTACGGCGAGCGCGTGCAGGACGGCCTGGCCGCCTGGCACGAGAAGGCGGCGGGCAACTGCGCGATCGACTACGGCTTCCACCAGATCGTCGGCGGCGTCGACGACGACTCGCTCGCCGCGATGCGCGGTCTCGTCGACGAGGGGGTGTCCAGCTTCAAGCTCTTCATGGCCTATCCGGGCGTCTTCTACTCCGACGACGCCCAGGTGCTGAAGGCGATGCAGGTCTCGCAGGAGACCGGACTTCTCACGATGATGCACGCCGAGAACGGCCCGGCGATCGACGTGCTGGCGGCGCAGCTCGCCGAGGCCGGCAAGAAGGCGCCGTACTACCACGGCATCGCCCGCGCGTGGCAGATGGAGGAGGAGGCCACGCACCGCGCGATCATGCTCGCGAACCTCACCGGCGCCCCGCTGTACGTCGTGCACGTGAGCGCGAAGCAGGCCGTGGAGCAGCTCGCCTGGGCACGCGATCAGGGCTGGAACGTGTTCGGCGAGACGTGTCCGCAGTACCTGTACCTGTCGCTCGAGGAGCAGCTGGGTGCGTTCAGCGAGGAGTGGGGGCAGTTCGAGGGCGCCAAGTGGGTGTGCTCGACGCCGTTGCGCTCGCGGCAGGAGGGGCACCAGCACCACATGTGGCAGGCGCTGCGCACCAACGACATCCAGATGGTGTCGACCGACCACTGCCCGTTCTGCATGAAGGGTCAGAAGGACCTCGGCCTCGACGACTTCCGCGCGATCCCGAACGGCATCGGCTCGGTCGAGCACCGCATGGACCTCATGTACCAGGGCGTGGTGACCGGAAAGATCACGCTGGAGCGCTGGGTCGAGCTCACCTCGACCACGCCGGCGCGCATGTTCGGCCTGTACGGCCGCAAGGGCGTCATCCAGCCCGGCGCCGACGGCGACGTCGTGGTCTACGACCCGAACGGACACACGTCCATCGGCTTCGGCGAGGGCCGCACGCACCACATGAACATGGACCACTCCGCGTGGGAGGGCTACGAGATCGACGGGCACGTCGACACCGTCATCTCGCGCGGCAAGGTCGTGGTCGACGACGGCCAGTACCTCGGCGCCAAGGGCGACGGCCGGTTCCTCAAGCGCGGCCTCAGCCAGTACCTGATCTAAGGGGTCCCAGATGGATTTCGGTGTCGTCCTCCAGACCAATCCGCCTGCGGCGCGGACGGTGCAGCTCGCGAAGCTCGCCGAAGCGCACGGCTTCAGTCATGTGTGGACCTTCGACTCGCACCTGCTGTGGCAGGAGCCGTACGTCATCCACTCCGCGATCCTCGCCGAGACCAAGCGGGTCACCGTGGGGCCGTTCGTGACCAACCCGGCGACGAGGGACTGGACGGTGACGGCATCCGTCTTCGCCACGCTCAACGAGATGTACGGCAACCGCACGATCTGCGGCATCGGCCGCGGCGACTCGGCGGTGCGGGTGACGAACGGCGCACCCACGACGATGGCCGAGCTGCGCGAGTCGATCCACGTGATCCGCGAGCTCGCGAACTCCCGGCAGGTCGAGTACAAGGGGGCGACGCTGCAGTTCCCGTGGAGCCGCGGCTCCGAGCTGGACGTGTGGGTCGCGGCGTACGGGCCGATGGCGCTCAAGCTCACCGGAGAGGTGGGGGACGGCTTCATCCTGCAGCTCGCGGACGTCGACATCGCCGCCTGGATGATCAAGACGGTGAAGGATGCCGCGGCCGCCGCCGGCCGAGACCCCGACTCGCTGGCATTCTGCGTGGCGGCGCCGATGTACATCGGCGACGACTGGGACCACATGCGCGAGCAGTGCCGCTGGTTCGGCGGAATGGTCGGCAACCATGTCGCCGACATCGTGGCGAAGTACGGCCATCATGGCGAGGGGGTGCCCGAGGCGCTCACCGACTACATCGAGCGACGCCAGGGTTACGACTACAACACCCACGGCAAAGCGGACAACGACCATGTCGACTTCGTTCCGGACGACATCGTGGACCGGTTCTGCATCCTCGGGACGGCGTCCGAGCACATCGCGAAGCTCGAGCAGCTGCGCGAGCTGGGTGTGACCCAGTTCGCCGGGTACCTTCAGCACGACAACAAGGAGGAGACCCTCCGCGTCTACGGCGAGACCGTCATCCCCGCACTGCAGACGCACGTGACGGCGAAGAAGTGACGGCCGCATGAGGCCCGTCGGCTGGTCGGCCCGACGACAGGGCGAGCTGCGGGGATGGATCGCGGCGGGATGGGGCGCCCTCGGGGTGCTCGCCGTCCTCGTGCTGTGGGAGCTGTACAAGTTCGCCGGGCCGAGCGAAGGCTTCATCGTCGGCGCGGTGCCGGGAGAATCCGGCTCGGGTGTCATGCTCCTACCCCGCACGCACGACCGCGCGATGCCGCACGTGTGGGACATGGCCGCGCGCCTGTTCGCCCCGACCAGCGGCGGCGACACCCCACCGCTGTGGGTCTCGGTGGCGGGTGCGGCGCTCGTGACGCTCGGGATCGCCGCCGTCGGGTGGCTGATCGGCGTCGCCGTGGGCGCGGTGCTGGGTCTTGTGATGCAGCGCTGGCGGTTGCTGGAGTGGGGGCTTCTCCCTTGGATCGTGGTGAGCCAGATCGTGCCGCTCATCGCCTTCGCGCCCGTCGTCAACGCGATCGGCAACCAGATCGACCGCGGCGGCGGCACCTGGCCGCAGTGGCTGTCGGTCGCGGTCATCGCGTCGTACCTCGCCTTCTTCCCGGTCGCGGTCGGCGTGCTGCGCGGACTCGCGTCGCCGGACCGCATCCACCTCGACCTCATGAACAGCTACGCCGCCGGCTACTGGGCGACCCTGCTCCGGCTGCGCCTTCCCGCCGCAGTTCCCCACCTGCTGCCGGCGCTCCGGCTCGCGGCCGCGAACGCGGTGCTCGGCGCCGTCGTCGCCGAGGTGTCGATCGGCATGCGCGGAGGCATCGGCCGCATGCTCATCCAGCTCGCGGGCCAGGCCTCGTCGGACCCCGCGGCGCCGTGGGGTCCCACCTTCGGCTCGATCGCACTCGGCCTCATCGCCGCCGGCTCCGTCGCCCTCATCGGCCTCGGACTCGCCAACTACCGCAGAGGAGAAGCGACCGCATGACGGAGCTCGCAGTCCATGCCGCCGGCGTCGGGAAGGTCTTCCCGACGAAGACCGGGGAGGTCGTCGCGCTGACCGACGTCGAGCTCGAGGTCTCGGCCGGAGAATTCGTGTCGCTCATCGGTCCGTCGGGCTGCGGCAAGTCGACCCTGCTGCGACTCATCGCCGACCTCGACCAGGCGACGAGCGGCACCCTCGAGATCTTCGGCAAGCCCGCCAAGCGCGCCCGCATCGACCAGGACTACGGCATCGCGTTCCAGCAGGCCGGACTCCTCCCCTGGCGTACCGTCGGAGCGAACATCGGGCTCCCCCTCGAACTCCACGGCACCGGCAAGGCGGACCGGGCCGCACGCATCGCGGAGCTCGCGGAGCTCGTCGGCCTCTCGGACTTCGTCGACCGCTACCCCGATCAGCTCTCCGGCGGCATGCAGCAGCGCGTCGCGATCGCGCGGGCGCTTGCCGCACGGCCGAAGCTGCTCCTCATGGACGAGCCGTTCGGCGCGCTCGACGAGATGACGCGCGAGCGCCTGCAGTCCGAACTCACGCGCATCGCCGCCGAGACCTCCGCCGCCGTGGTGTTCGTGACCCACTCCATCCCCGAGGCGGTGTTCCTGTCCGACCGCGTCGTGGTGATGAGCCCTCGACCTGGCCGCATCACCGACGTCATCGAGACGGGCCTCGGCGATGTACGCGACGAGGCCTTACGCGAATCCACCGGGTTCTTCGACCGCGTCACCGCGGTCCGAGAGGCGCTGCACGGCACTCCGGTCACGAGGGCGAGCGAATCATGACCGATGCGGATGCTGCGACCACGATGCTCCCGGCTCCACCGGAGCCGTCCGGCAACGCGCCGCGGCCGATGCCGGCAGAACGCGAGCTTCCGGGCTGGCTGAAGTGGGTGGCGCCCATCGTGGTCGGCATCCTGATCCTCGCGATCTGGATCTTCTGGGTCGACGTTCTCGGCACCGCGCCACGCATGCTGCCGAGCCCCATCGCGATCGCCGAGGAGTTCGTGCGGCGCTTCCCGATCATCCTCGACGACATGAAGATCACGGCCACGAATGCGCTGATCGGCCTCGTCGTCGGCTCGCTCCTCGCGCTGCTCTTCGCCGGTCTCGCCGCGGCCGCCAAGCCCGTCGACGGCATGCTCGCACCCCTCGTGTCGGCACTGGCCGTGATCCCGATCGTCGCGGTTACGCCGATCCTCAACACGATGTTCGGCGCTTCCAGCCAGTTCGGGCGCCAGGCAGTGGCGACGATCGCGGCCTTCATCCCGGTGTTCGTCAACGTGCTGCGAGGGCTCAGGCAGACCCGCCCGGTGCACCGCGACCTCCTCCGCGCCTCGGCGGCCTCAAGCTGGCAGACCTTCCGCGTGCTGACGCTTCCGACGGCGCTGCCGTACCTCATGACGGGCCTGCGCATCGCGAGCTCGCTCGCCGTGATCGCCGCGCTCGTGGCCGAGTACTTCGGCGGCCCCGCCGACGGCATCGGCACGGCGATCGCCACCTACGCGAAATCCGGCCGCGCCGCACTGGCGTGGGCGTACGTGCTGGGCGGCATCATCATCGGCCTCGTGTTCTTCCTCGTCACCTCGCTCCTGGAGCGGCTCGCGACGAGGCGGTCGTCGGCCTGAAGAGTCCCGAAACCGAGGGAAGACAACGCACCACACGAAAGGAACGCAATGAGACACAGCATCAGACGCGGCCTGGCCGCAGCATCCGTGTTCACCGTCGCGGCACTCGCGCTCGCGGCGTGCGCCGGTTCCGGTGACTCCGCCGACGACGGGGGCGGCGGGAGCGAGGACTTCGAGCCGCTCACGTCGATCAAGCTGCAGCTGCAGTGGCTGCCGCAGGCGCAGTTCGCGGGGTACTACGTCGCCCAGGAGAAGGGCTACTTCGAGGAGGAGGGCTTCGACGAGGTCGAGATCGTCCCGTCGGGCGGCGACATCGTGCCACAGGACGCGCTCGTCGCCGGCGACGTCGACTTCGCCATCGCGTGGGTTCCCAAGGTGCTCGGCACACTCGAGGCCACCGGCGTCGAGCTCACCGACATCGCACAGGTGTTCCAGAAGTCCGGCACGCTGCAGGTGTCGTGGAAGGGCGACGGCATCGAATCGGTCGCGGACTTCGAGGGCAAGCGGATCGGCTCGTGGGGGTTCGGCAACGAGTGGGAGATCTTCGCGGCGATGGCCGCGGAGGACCTCGACTCGACCACGGTGTCGATCACCACGCAGGACTTCTCCATGAACGCCCTCCTGGACAGGGACGTGGACGCCGCCCAGGCGATGACGTACAACGAGTGGGCGCAGATCCTCGAGGTCGTGAACCCCGCCACCGGGGAGCTCTACCAGCCCGAGGACTTCGATGTCATCTCGTACGAGGAGACCGACGGGGCCATGCTGCAGGACGCCATCTGGGCCGACACGCAGCGCCTCGAGGACGACCCGGCGTACGCCGACGCCGCCGTGCGGTTCCTCAAGGCCGTCACCAAGGGCTGGATCTTCGCGCGCGACAATCCCGAGGAGGCCGCGTCGATCGTCTACGACATCGCCTCCAACGCCGAGGCGGCGTTCCCCGTCGGCCCGGTGCACCAGCAGTGGCAGATGAACGAGGTCAACAAGCTCATCTGGACGGGCGCCGACTTCGGCCTGGTCGACAAGGCCGCGTGGGACAAGACGGTCGCGGGCGCGCTGTCGGCGAAGAACCAGGACGACCTCGAGCTCATCACGACCGAACCCGCCGCCTCGGCCTACTCGAACGAGTACATCGAGAAGGCGCTGGCCGCGCTGAAGGACGAGGGCGTCGAGGTCGCCGGCGAATACACGCCGATCGAGGTCACCCTCACCGAGGGCGGCCAGTAGATCAGAGCGCGTTTCGTCTCGCTCGTTCCTCGCCCGCTCAACGACCGGTGTTCTCGGGCGTTGAGCGGGCGAAGCGAGACGAAACGCCCTTGACCCGCCGACGGAGAAAGGGAAGCGTGGCCGCATGACCGAAGACCTCGACGCCCTCGCGAAAGACCTGGATCGCGAGTATGTGTTCCACTCGTGGTCCGCGCAGGCGGGCCTTGACCTCCCTGTGATCGCCGGCGGCTCGGGCGCCGTCGTGTGGGACCATGCCGGCAATCGCATGCTCGACTTCTCGAGCCAGCTGGTCAACGTGAACATCGGGCATCAGCATCCTGCTGTCGTCGCCGCCATCCGCGAGCAGGCCGACGAGCTCGCCACGATCGGCCCCGCCACCGCGAATCTCGCCCGCGGACGCGCAGCGCAGCGCATCCTCGACAAGGCTCCCGACGGGTTCGCGAAGGTGTTCTTCACCAACGGCGGCGCCGACGCGATCGAGAACGCCATCCGGATGGCCCGGCTTCACACCGGTCGCGACACGGTGCTGTCGACGTATCGCTCGTACCACGGCAACACCGGTGCGGCGATCGTCGCGACGGGCGACTGGCGCCGGATGCCGAACCAGTTCGCCCGCGGACACGTGCACTTCTTCGGGCCGTTCCTCTATCGCACCGAGTTCTGGGCGACGACCCCCGAGGAGGAGTCCGAGCGGGCGCTGCAGCACCTCGAACGCGTCATCCAGTCCGAGGGGCCGTCCGCGATCGCGGCACTGCTGCTCGAGTCGATCCCCGGCACGGCCGGCATCATGCTGCCGCCGCCGGGCTACCTCGCGGGCGTGCGGGCGCTGGCCGACAAGTACGGGATCGTCCTGATCCTCGACGAGGTCATGGCGGGGTTCGGTCGCACCGGCCGCTGGTTCGCGTTCCAGGGCTACGACGTCGTGCCCGACCTCATCACCTTCGCGAAGGGCGTGAACTCGGGGTACGTGCCGGTCGGCGGCGTGATCATCTCACCCGAGATCTCGGCGACGTTCGACGACCGCGTCTTCCCCGGCGGACTCACGTACTCCGGTCATCCCCTGGCCGCGGCATCCATCATCGCCGCCATCGACGCGATGGAGTCGGAGGGCATCGTCGACAACGCGCGCCGCGTCGGCGAGGACGCGATCGGGCCCGGGCTCGCGGCGCTGGCGGAGAAGCATCCGCTCATCGGCGAGGTGCGGGGCGAGGGCGTGTTCTGGGCCCTCGACCTCGTGACCGACCGCGAGAGCCGCGAGCCGGTCGGTGCCGACGTGATCGGACGCCTCAAGAAGGAGCTCACCTCGCGGGGCCTGCTGCCCTTCGCCGCGGAGAACCGCATCCACGTCGTGCCGCCCTGCGTGGTGACCGACGGGGAGGTGCAGGAGGCGATGTCGATCTACGATGAAGCCTTGACGAGAGTCGAAGGCGACCTCGCGTGACACGTGCACGCCCTCTCACGAGGAGGGCTTCCGAAGGAGGAACACGATGACTGACACCCTGCCGCGCACCGAGACGGCGGTTCTCGACCACTGGATCAACGGCGCGCCCTGGGCCGGGGCATCCGAGCGCACCGGCCAGGTGTTCAACCCCGCACTCGGGACGGTCCAGAAGGAGGTGCGGTTCGCGTCGCGCGAAGACGTCGGAGAGGCGGTGGATGCTGCGTCCGCGGCGTGGCTGCAGTGGCGCGACGCCTCGATCGCCAAGCGCCAGGGCGTGCTCTTCGCGTTCCGCGAGCTGCTCAATGCCCGCAAGGAGGAGCTCGCCGAGATCCTCACCGCGGAACACGGCAAGGTGCTCTCCGACGCGCGCGGCGAGATCGCCCGCGGCATGGAGGTCGTCGAGTTCGCGTGCGGTCTCGGGCACCTGACCAAGGGCGCGTACTCCGAGAACGTGTCGACCGGCATCGACGTGTACACGCTGCGCCAGCCGCTGGGCGTGGTCGGCATCATCAGCCCGTTCAACTTCCCGGCCATGGTGCCGCTGTGGTTCTTCTCGATCGCGCTCGCCGCCGGCAACGCCGTCGTGCTCAAGCCCTCCGAGAAGGACCCGACCGCCGCGAACTGGCTCGCGGGCCTGCTCACCGAGGCAGGACTCCCCGACGGCGTCTTCAACGTCGTGCACGGCGACAAGGAGGCGGTCGATGCGCTCCTCGAGCACCCCGACGTGCGGGCGATCTCGTTCGTCGGCTCGACCCCGATCGCCAAGTACGTCTACGAGACCGCGACCTCGCACGGCAAGCGCGTGCAGGCGCTCGGCGGCGCGAAGAACCACATGCTCGTCCTCCCGGACGCCGACCTCGACCTCGCCGCCGACGCCGCCGTGAACGCCGGCTTCGGCTCGGCCGGCGAGCGCTGCATGGCGATCTCGGTCGTCCTGGCGGTCGACACCGTCGCCGACGCGTTCGTGGCGAAGGTCGCCGAGCGCATGGCAGGCCTCAAGGTGGGCGACGGCACCCGCGGCTGCGACATGGGCCCACTCATCACGGGTCAGCACCGCGACAAGGTGACGTCGTACCTCGACGTCGCGGACGCCGACGGCGCCTCGGTCGTGGTCGACGGACGCGATGTCGAGATCGACGGCGACGAGAACGGCTTCTGGCTCGGTCCGACCCTGATCGACAACGTGCCGACGACGTCGACGGTCTACACCGACGAGATCTTCGGACCGGTGCTGTCGGTCGTGCGTGTCGAGGGCTACGAGGAGGGCCTCGGCATCATCAACTCGAGCCGCTACGGCAACGGCACCGCGATCTTCACGAACGACGGCGGTGCTGCCCGCCGCTTCCAGCGCGAGGCGACCGTCGGGATGATCGGCATCAACGTGCCGATCCCCGTCCCGGTGGCGTACCACTCGTTCGGCGGCTGGAAGGCATCGCTGTTCGGCGATGCGAAGGCGTACGGCCCGCACGGATTCGAGTTCTTCACGGCCGAGAAGGCGATCACCTCGCGGTGGCTCGACCCCTCGCACGGCGGCATCAACCTGGGCTTCCCCCAGCACGACTGACGCCGAGCCTCGCTCGTTGAGCGAGCTTGCGAGCCGAAACGTCCTCGCACCCGCGCACTGCGCCGGGTGCGAGGACGTTTCGTCTGGAGGCGCCGGAGCGCCCTCCGCTCAACGACCGGGAGGAGGGACGGGGGCGAACACCGTCACGGCGCGCGGCACGGCGACGCACCGCAGGGTGAAGCCTCCGGGAGCGCGCTCCTCGAGCTCGCCGTCATGGACGAAGACGGACGGATGCCCCGGCTCGGGCCGCACGTGAAGCTCGAGCTCTCGCACCACGAACCGCTCGATGTCGGCGTCGCGCGGGTACAGCCCCACCGCGCGCATCACGGCCGCGGAGCGCTTGCCGAACGCGAGCGACGCGAAGGCGCGGACCTTGGATCCGCGCGCGTGGTGGATGCGCACATCCAGCGCGCCGGCGTCCGCCTCCTGCCGCTGCATCGTGGCGACACGGTCGGGATCGTTGCGGCCGACGCTCACGAAGACCGACCAGACCCGGGCTCGCCTGCCATCCCGCACGATGGTGAGCGGCTCGGCCCGCCGCAGCGCGACCGCTGTGGCGACCGCGCCGCCGATCCACTTGCCCAGGCTGCTGCGGCGCTCGCGCTCCTCGATGAGCTCCGGGTAGGCGCCTACCGACACCACGTTGAGAACCGTCATGGGGTCATCGGAGTCGGCGGTCGCCTCGGCCACGCCGACGTCGACGGTCGAACCCGCCTCGTAGGCATCGATCGCGATATCCACGCTGTCGACACCGAGCGCCCGGACGAAATGGTTGAACGTTCCGCCGGGCATCGCCAGCAGCGGGCGATCGTGCTGCCGTGCGAGGTGCGCCATGCGCGACACCGAGCCGTCGCCGCCGTAGACGCCGAGCACGTCGGGGGCGGGATCCGATCGCGTCGCCGCCGCGACGACGTCGGCGAGGTCCTCGCCCTCGCCGAGCTCGTGCATTTCTGCGGCCGGAAGTCGTTCGGCGAAGGTCGCCGCGGGATCCGACCGGATGACCGCTGAGCCGGACAGCGCGTTCCGCACGATGAGCAGACCACGGCCGTCGGAGCGTGTCCTGAGGTTCATGTCGCGAGAGTACCGAAGCGGGATCGGCCGAACCGGGGCTTGCGCCGAGGCCCGCGATCTGTCGCCCGGTCTCAGGCGGGGAGGATCGGGCGGTTCTCGTAGAAGGTCTGGAGCACGACGGTCGTACGGGTGTTGACCGACGCGGCGGCGCGGATGTCGCGGATCAGCGACTCCAGATGGCGCGGGGTCGCGACCCGCACGAGCAGGATGTAACTCGCGTCGCCCGCGATCGAGTGGCACGCCTCGATCTCGCTGAGGTGCTCGAGGAGCTCGGGCGCGTTGTCGGGCTGGGCGGGGTCGAGCGGCGTGATCTCGACGAACGCCGCGAGCGGCTTTCCGACGGCCTCGGCGTCGACGAGGGTCCGGTAGCCGGTGATGACGCCGCGGCTCTCGAGCCGGCGCAGCCGCGCCTGCACGGCCGACACCGACAGTCCGACGGCTGCCGACAGGTCGGCGAGAGTGGCGCGGGCGTCCTGCGACACCTCGCGCACGATGGCGGCATCGATCGCGTCATCCAGGGCGGGCATGGCTCGACTCTAGCCGCGTGGACAGGAAAATTTCCTGCCTGATCACGCAGCCAAGGGAACTTCTCTAGAATCGGGAGGGAAACCGCACTCGAAGATCGGAGGTTCACCATGTCCAGCAGCACCCTTCACACGTCGAAGGCGATCGTCGGCGAACCCGAGGTCGTCGAGGACGCCCGCACGGCAGAGACCAGCGACGCCTGGTTGCGCCTCAAGGCCGCGGCGACCGCGATCCAGAGCCTCCAGGTGCAGGACGGATCGATTCCGGATGCTGCCGCCCACGCCGAGGCACGCGCTCTGGTGACCGAGATCACCGGCGGCATCCGCGCGCTCGCGCCCGCCTTCCCGCACGATGCCGACTACCTCTCCGCGTCGGTGCGCGACTTCGAACGCTGGATGGACCAGGGCTTCGGCGTCCCGGATTTCCTCGATTCGCTCGCAGCCTTCCAGCCTCAGCAGCAGCGGGCCGACGGCATCCGTCATCTCGTCGTGTTCCCGATGTACACGCAGAACGGCTCGCGCGACCGCCACGTCGAGGCCGTGCTCGTCGAGGTGATCTGGCCCGAGTTCATCGCGCAGCTCGAGGCCGGCGACTACGGCAACAAGCTGTTCGTGTCGCTGCGGTTCGTCGACTTCACCCCCGGGTACGACACGAACTCCGCGGTGCTGTTCCCCGAGACCGTCGCGATGCGCGAGATCCCGACCTTCGCGTGGGGCGCGATCTTCCAGGACCGCGAGGCCGCACGCTACCGCCGCGTCGTGCGTGCCGCCGCCGACATCACGAAGCTCGATCTCCCCGCCGACGCCGCGCGCATGCTCGACGACCAGGAGCTCACCGAGAAGACGTTCGTGATGTGGGACATCATCCACGACCGCACCCACATGCGCGGCGACCTGCCGTTCGACCCGTTCATGATCAAGCAGCGGATGCCGTACTTCCTGTACTCGCTGGAAGAGCTGCGCTGCGACCTCACCGCGTTCCGCGAATGCGTCGCGATCGAGAAGCGCCTCGCGGCCCGGGTCGAGGCGGGCGACACGCTCGATGCCGCCGAGGCCGAGATGCTCGAGCACGCGAAGCTCGTGCAGTACGCGGTGATCTTCGACCGCATCTTCCGGTTCTCGATCACGGGCTCGCGCGTGCGCAACTACGACGGACTCGGCGGACAGCTCCTCTTCGCGTGGTTGCACCAGCGAGACGTGCTCCACTGGACGGACACCGCGCTCGCCTTCGACTGGGACGACGTGCCCGCCGCGGTGATCGCGCTCGGCGAGGCGATCGACGATCTCTACTGGCGCTCCATCGACCGGCCGAAGACCGCGCACTGGCTCGCCGCCTACGATCTGGTGCGCGGCACCCTGACGCCGAACCCCGCCTCGCAGTGGGCCCGGGGTCTCTCCGACGAGATCCTCGCCGGCGCCCCGAAGGGGTATACCGACGCGGTGATGGACGACGAGTTCCCGCTGTCGATGTTCTTCGAGGCGCTCGACAAGAAGATGAAGCCCGTCATCGAGTCGACCGCCGGGATCACCGGGCAGGATTCCTGACACCGACGGAGCGTTCTCGGCGGGGCTTCGCTGCTCGCCGAGAACGCTCATTCGCGACGTGGAAGGGTGGAGACATGAGCGTCTCGAACAGACTCGTGATCATCGCCGGCGCGACCAGCGCGTCGGGCCTCACCGCCGCACGCGTCCTTCGCGACGCCGGCGCGCGCGTGGTGGCCGTCGGGCGCGACGCGGGCAAGCTGCGCGACCTGGTCGATTCCCTGGAGACGGATCGCGCGTCCCTCGCCGGCGGCGCACCGGGGACGGTGCGCATCGAGGTGTGCGAGCTAGGTGACGAGACCGAGGTGGAGGCGCTGGCTGAGCGCGTCCACGCGACGGACGGACCTGCCGACGGGGTGCTGCATCTGGTGGGGGGCTGGCGCGGCGGAGGCGGCCTGGCGGGGCAGACCGACTCCGACTTCCGCTTCCTCGAGGGCTCCCTCACGGCGCTGCGCCACGTGAGCCGCGCGTTCGACGCCGATCTGCGGGCCTCCGAGGCGGGCAGGCTCGCCGTGGTGTCGTCCACGGCCGTGGCGCGTCCGCTCGCCGGAGGCGCCAACTACGCCGCGGTGAAGGCGGCGACCGAGGCATGGGCCCGCGCCGTCGCGCAGGGCTTCGCGAAGGACGCCCGGGATTCCGGGAAGCAGCCGGCCGCGGCATCCGTGATCTTCCGTGTGAAGAGCCTGGACGGACTCGAAGGAGCGCTCGCGCAGCGGTTCGCCGACCTCTGGCTCGCCGATGCCGCCGACATCAACGACACCATCGTCGAGCTCAGCGACCCCTCGCGGTGACGGCGGCCTGCCCGCCGCCGGCGAACTAGATTGGACACCCGTGACCACGATCCACGACCCGAACCTGCGCGGCTTCGCCAGCGACAACTACTCCGGCATCCACCCCGAAGTGCTCGCGGCGATCGCCGCCGCCAACGACGGCCACCAGGTCGCGTACGGCGACGACGTCTACACCGAGCGTCTGCAGGAAGTGATGGCCCGCCACTTCGGCGAGGGCGTCGAGGCGTACCCGGTGTTCAACGGCACCGGCGCGAACGTCGTCGGCTTGCAGTCGATGCTCCCCCGCTGGGGCGCGGTGGTCTCGGCCGGCACGGCGCACATCAACGTGGACGAGGGCGGCGCGCCCGAGCGCGTGGCCGGCATCAAACTGCTGACCGTCCCGACGGACGACGGCAAGCTCACCCCGGAGCTCATCGACCGCGAAGCGTGGGGCTGGGGCGACGAGCACCGTGCGCAGCCGCTCGCCGTGTCGATCACCCAGTCGACCGAGCTCGGCACGCTGTACACGGTCGACGAGATCACCGCGATCGCTGACCATGCCCACAGCCTCGGCATGCACCTGCACATGGACGGCTCGCGCATCTCGAACGCGGCGGCGTCCCTCGACGTGCCGTTCCGCGCGTTCACGCGGGACGCCGGCGTCGACGTGCTGAGCTTCGGCGGCACCAAGAACGGTGCGATGCTCGGCGAAGCAGTCGTGGTGCTCAACCCCGAGGCGTCGACGGGGCTCAAGTTCCTCCGCAAGCTCGACATGCAGCTCGCGTCGAAGATGCGCTTCGTGTCGGCGCAGCTGCTCGCCCTGCTCGAGGGCGACCTGTGGCTGCGCAACGCCTCGCACTCCAACGCGATGGCGCAGCGCCTGCGTGCCGGCATCGAGGCGGGCCTGGCCGACGGGTCGATCTCGGGCGTCGCCTTCACCCAGCCGACGCAGGCGAACGGCGTCTTCGCCACCCTGCCCGACGGCGTGGCCGACCGCCTGCGCACTTCCTTCAAGTTCTACGACTGGGATGCGGCGAAGAACGAGGTGCGCTGGATGTGCAGCTTCGACACCTCCGAGAACGACATCGACGCCTTCCTCGCGGCCATCGCCCGCGAGACCTCGGCCGCCTGACCCCGGGCGCCGTCGCCGCTCAACAGGTCAACCGGGCTTCTGCAGGTGCATGCGCCGTAGCCGCTCCTGCAGAACCGCGGTTGACCTGTTGCAGCCGTGGGATGGATGCCGCACACCCGAGCATCCTCGGTCGCCTCAGCGAGCGAGGAACGCGGTCGAGCGAGCTTGCGCATCGAGACGCAGAGACGAAACGCGCCTGACCTTGCGCAAGGTCAGGCGCGTTCGTGTTCGGGCGCGGAGCGCATTGCGCTCACGGACCGGGGTCAGCCGTCGTGGTGCTCGCCTTCGTGGTGGTCGCCCTCGGCTGGCTCATCGTCCCCGTGCTCGCCCTCGGCGTGCTCGCTCTCGGTCTGCTCACCGTCCCCATGCTCGCTCTCGGGTTCAGCGCGCTCGCCGTCCGCAACCTCGGTCTCGGCGACCGCAGCCTCGACGTCCGCGGCGGCCGCAGCATCCGTGCCGTCCGTCTCGGCCTCGTCGCGCGGGGCAGAGTCTTCGGCCGATGCGAGGGGGGTCTCGGGGCGGATGAGCTCCTTGACCTCGGCCATGAAGCTCATGAGCTGGTGCTGCTGCCAGCGCAGCTGGCGGGTGCGGTCCTCGGCATCGCGCAGCACGGACTGCGAGTGCGTGGTGACGAGGTCGATGATGCGCTCGGCCTTCACGTGGGCGCGGTCGAGGTGCTCGCGGGCGCGCAGCTGCGCGTCGGCCTCGATCTGCTGCGACTGGGCCCGCATGAGGCGCTCGAAGTCCTCGGCCTTCACCGAGACTCGCTGCGCGTGCTCGAGCGACGCCGACACCTGCTCGTTGGCGTCCTGCGTGATGCGCTCGGCATGGGCGACGGCCTGATTGTGCAGCACGAGGAACTCCTGGTGCGCGTCATCCTGGCGGCGGGTGAGGGATGCCTCGAACTCGAGGGCGCGCAGACGCAGCTCGCGCACCGTCTCCTCGGCCTCGGCGCGGTCGCGGGCGGTCTCGCGGGCGACCGTCGAGCGCAGCACTGCCGCGCCCTTCTCGGCCTCGGAGCGGATGGCGGCGGCCTCGCGCTCCGCCTGCGACACCTTCTCGGCCGCATGCGCCGCCTCGCGCTCGAGGCGCGCCTCGTGCGCCGTGAGCTCGGTGTCGATCTTCAGCCGGATCTGCTGGGCGTCGTGCTGGGCCTGCGAGACGATGCCGTCGGCCTCGGCCTGCGCGGAGGCGCGGCGGGTCGCGATCTCTTCGCGAGCGGCCTCGAGCAGACGGTCGCCCTGGATCGTCGCGTTGCGGATGAGCAGGCTCGCCTGGTCCTCGGCGACGCGCAGCACCTCTTCGAACTGCTGACGGTTGGGCGACTCCGTGGTCGCGCCGACGAGCTCGTCGCTGAGAGTCTGCACCCGCTGCTCGGCGTCGGCGATCTTGGCGTTCGCGAGCTCGAGCTCACCCTGCAGTCGCTGGACGGCGTCGCCCTCTTCTTCGCGGGCGGCGGATGCCTCGGCCACGACGCGCTCGAGGTCGGCCCGGCGCGACTGCTCAGCCTCGGCGAGAGCCGCCTCGAGGCGCTCGATCTCCGCGTCGCGGGCGGCGAGAGTGGCGTCGATCTCCGAGAGACGCGCAGCGATGGCGGCATCGACCTCGGCCTCTCGCGCCTCGGCAGCCGCCTGCAGCTCCGCTTCGAGCCGCTCCGCCTTCGCGCGACTCTGCGCCACGGCGGCGCCGGCTCGACGCTGGTGCTGCTTGAGCTGCGCGGCCTCGTCTTTGGCCGCGCGCGCCATGGTGTCCAGTCGCGCGATGGCGGCGTCGACCTCATCACGGTCGTACCCGCGGAAGGACGTCGTGAAGCCGGCGACCACGGTCGGTGACGAGGTCGCCCCGAGGAGGCTCTCGAAGGAGGATTCCTCCGGACCGTTGCTGACGGCAGGGACGGGCTGGTGGTCGGACATCGAAGCTCCGGTTCAAGATCGCGCGGTGTCGTCGGGCAGGAGCGGCTGTGCACGCGCCTTTCCGGCTCGGCCCCAGACCGACGAAGAGAAGCGAACGCACCCTGACAGACACGACACCTTGGGGGGGACATGGCGCACCGAATCTGCAGATCGGGTAGCAGAACCCTACTCTCTGAAAGGATGCCCGCGAAACGCGGAACCGCCGGTCATTCGCCCGCGAGCCACTCGCGGTACGCGTCGAACGACGACGGACGCCCCAGGAACGCTTCGACGAGGTCTCGCGCGTCCCGCGATCCGCCCCGTTCCAGCACCTCCGTGCGGTAGCGACGTGCGGTCTCGGGGTCCATCAATCCGGCCTCGAAACCGCTCAGCAGATCGCGCGCGATCACGAGGCTCCACTGGTACGTGTAGTAGCAGGCGCCGTAGCCCGTGAGGTGTCCGAATCCGGCATACGAGTGCAGTCCGCCCAGCGGCTGGACAGGGCTGGATGCCGCGTACAGCCGCTCCGTCTCGGCCTGCAGGTCTGCGGGCCGGTCGACGTGCAGGTGGTACGACACGCTGGCGTGGCCCAGCTGGCGGCGCACCTCGAGCGCGCGGCCGAATGCGTCGGCGGTGCGCATGCGTGCCACGAGGTCGGCCGGGATCGGCTCGCCGTCGGCGTTCGCGCTGAACGACGCCAGGACATCGGCGTCCCACGCCCACTCCTCGAGGAGTTGGCTGGGCGCCTCGACGAAATCCCACTCGGTCGCGACCCCGCTGAAGCGGGCGAAGCGCTGTCGGCCCCCGAGGATGTCGTGCACGAGGTGCCCGAACTCGTGGAAGAAGGTCACGACCTCGTCGTGCTCGAGCAGTCCACGCGAGAAGTTGCACAGCAGCGCCGCTTCGGGGAGCACGCGTCCGGCGACCCCCGGAGCGAGCGGGAAGCACGCCGCGTGGCTGAACTTGCCCTCGCGCGGGTGCAGGTCGAGGTGGATGCGCCCGAGGCGATCGGCGCCCCGCACCACATCGAAGGACTGCACGTCGCTGTGCCACGCGGGCACGTCGACAGGTACGTACTCGACATCGAGCAGGCGCCCGGTGACGTCCAGCACGCCCTCGACGACGCGCTCGAACGGGAAGTACGAGCGGACGAGCTGCGCGTCGACGTCGTACTGCTCGCGCTTGATCGCCCCGAGCAGGTACCAGAAGTCGGCGATCGACACGACGTCGGCATCGGGGATGTCACGGCGCAGGCGTTCGAGCAGGATCGGGTACTCGGCATCGGTCGCCGGCCGGGATGCGTCGTCGAGCCGCGAGAGGAATGCCGGGATCTCGGCCCCGGACCCGATCATGCGGGTCTCGGTCTCGTAGCCGGCCCAGTCGGCGTAGCCGAGCAGACGGGCGCGCTCGGCGCGCACGTCGAGCAGCTCGGCGAGGATCGCGTCGTTCTCGGGCCATGCGAGGTCGTTGTAGGCGCTCACGAGCGCGACTCGGGTCGCACGGTCGTGCGCGTAGTCGCGGGTCGGCATGAGGTCGGGGTAATCGGTCGACAGGGTGACGAGTCCGTGCGCATCGGCGGGGTGGGCGTCGATGAAGTCCTGCGGCATCCCGGCGAGACCCTCCGCCGGGACGGTGATCTCGCGGCGCCCGTCGCGGATGTTGCGCGAGAACGCCAGCGACAGCGCGGTGTCGCGGTCGGCCAGATGCCGGGCGCGCTCACGGTCAGCCTCGTCGAGCTCGACGCCTCCCCGGCGGAAGTCGCGCAGCAGGTGCGAGAGCAGACGCGCCTGGTCTTCGTCGAGGCCGTCGGTCGAGGCATCCGCGAACGAACTCCACAGCTCGCGATTCAGAAGGCGCGCCGCCGACAGCGACTCGACCGCCTGCACCTGCGACTCCGCGATCTCGCGCACCTCGGAGTCAGGGTGCGCCTCGCTCACGACGTAGGCCTCGCTGAGGGCCTCTGCCAGCGCGATGTCGGCGTCGTTCCAGAGCTCGAGGCGAGCCGCGGTGGACAGCTCTGCCTCAGAGGTCAGGCGTGCGTCGATCTCGTGCACGCGGGCGATGCGATCGGCGGGGCGCTCGCTCGCGAAGGCCGCCCAGCCGGCGGAGTCGGACGGGAACGGCAGGGGTGCGAGAGTCACCCTGCGAGCCTATGCGCGGGCGGGGACACCGCGCGAGGGCGGGATCCCGGCGGATGCGGGAGAGTCAGCGCAGCGCGCCGACGCTTGCGAGCGCCATGCGCACGAGGGTTCCGCGTCCGCCCTCCATCTCCGCGGAGAGGGCATCGGATGCCGCCTCCTCCGGCGTCAGCCAGGTCACCTCGAGCGCGTCCTGACGCGGCTCGCACGTGCCGGTGACGGGGACGACGAAGGCGAGCGACACGGCGTGCTGGCGGTCGTCGTGGTAGGCGCTCACGCCCGGGAGCGGGAAGTACTCGGCGACCGTGAAGGGCGTCGGCTGCGGCGGCAGCATCGGGAACGCCATCGGCCCCAGGTCGTTCTCGAGGTGCCGGAACAGCGCGTCGCGGACGGTCTCACCGTACCGCACACGACCCGACACGATGGTGCGCGAGATCTCGCCGATGGGGGTCGCCCGCAGCAGGATGCCGACCTGCGTGACCTGTCCCATGCCGTCGGTGCGCACCGGAACGCCCTCGACGTAGAGCATGGGCAGGCGGCGGCGAGCCTCCTCGAGCTCGATGTCGCTCAGCCACGCAGGGTTCGAGATGTTGCCGGCAGGCGGGCCGAACGGCTCGTCGCCCGCAGGCTCGGGGTCGGGAGTGCGCACGGACATGCCTCCTGTATACCCCGCGCGACCCACCCGCGACGAGGACCGCTGTTCCCACCTCGGCCGTGTCGGCCCCGCGTGCCAGGATGAGGACATGCCGGAAGCGCTCGTCCTCGACGCCGACGCCGTGCTGTGGTCGACCGAGCGGTCGGCGCTCGCAGGACGCCACCTCCTCCTTCTCCTGCACGGCTACGGGGCCGACGAACACGACCTCTATCCCCTGCGCGGCTATCTTCCCGACGCCTTCGCGGTCGCGAGCCTTGCCGCTCCGCTCGTTCCGCCGTGGCCGGCGCCCGGTCGCTCCTGGTACCCGATCGACGGCCTGGACGGCCGCGACCCCTCCCACGTCACGCGCGCGGCCGAGGCCGTGATCGCCTGGGTCGATGCACACGCAGGGGACGCAGCATCCGTCGGTCTTCTCGGTTTCTCGCAAGGCGCAGCGGTGTCGCTGCAGGCGATGCGGCTCGCGCCCCAACGGTTCTCGTTCGCCGTGAACCTGTCGGGCTACGTGACTCCCGGCGACCTGCCGAAGGACGCTGAGCTGGCCGAGCGGCGACCGCCCGTGTTCTGGGGCAGGGGCACGAACGACGACGTCATCCCGGGCTTCCTCGTGGAGCACACGACACAATGGCTGCCCGAACGCGTCGACCTCAGCGGCCGCGTCTACCCCGGTCTCACGCACAGCGTCTCGGAGCAGGAGCTCGACGACGTGCGCATCTTCCTCGACAAGCAGCTCGAAGAACGCACGGACGCCCCCGGTCGCTGAGCGAGCCTGCGAGTCGAAACCCTGGCCCTGCCCAGGGATGTCGGCTATGGTGGCTGACGGCCTTGTCCCCTCCGTGAGGAACTCCCTTGAAGCTGATCGACGCGACCGCGCTGTAATCGCGCTGCTCCGTCGACTCTCGACGCGCCAGCGCTGGAACATTTCGCGCTGCCGTCGATCCGCCGCTTCTTCGCCCCGCCCCGGCACGTCCGGGCGGCGCTCTGCGGCCCTCGGTGTCAGCGCACGTCTGACACAGGAGGCCTCATGCCCGCTCACACCCTCACCCCTGCCATCGTCCTCGACCGCGTCTCGTTCGCGTGGCCCGACGGCACCGCCGCGCTCTCAGATGTCTCCGGATCGTTCGGCACGGGCCGCACCGGTCTCGTCGGCCGGAACGGCTCAGGCAAGTCCACGCTCCTGCGGCTCATCGCCGGCGAGCTCACGCTCTCCGGCGGTCACATCGCAGGGGCGACGGATGCTGCGTACCTTCCGCAGCGCCTGACGCTCGACGTCGACCGGCCCGTCGCCGACCTGCTCGGCGTCGGCGACACGCTCCGGGCGCTGCGCGCCATCGAGTCCGGCGACGCCGACCCGCGCCACTTCGACGCGGTCGGCTCCGACTGGGATATCGAGGCGCGCGCACACGCGGCGCTCGCCGAAGCCGGCCTCGCCCCCGACATGCTCGACCGCAGCGTCGGGCAGCTGTCGGGCGGCGAGGCGGTTCTGACCGCGATCGCCGGCATCCGGCTGCGTGGTGCGTCGATCGCGCTGCTGGACGAGCCCACCAACAACCTCGACCGGGAAGCCAGGGCGCGGCTGCACGACATGGTGCGCTCGTGGCGTGGTGCGCTGATCGTGGTCAGCCACGACACGTCGCTCCTGGAGTTGATGGACGACACCGCCGAGCTCTACGCGAACACGCTGTCGGTCTTCGGCGGCCCGTATTCCGAGTGGCGGGCGTGGCTGGATGCCGAGCAGGGCGCCGCCCGCGATGCCGAGCGCGCCGCGCGCCAGGCGGTCAAGCGCGAGAAGCGCCAGCGCATCGAGGCCGAGACGACCATCTCGCGCCGCGCCGCGATGGGGCAGAAGGCGTTCGACGAGAAGCGCGTGCCGAAGATCGTCGCGAACGGGCGCCGCATGGCCGCCCAGGTGTCGGCGGGCAAGCTGCGCGGCGAGAAGGCCGACCGCGAGGCATCCGCCCGGGAAGCGCTCGATGCCGCGGAACGCCGCGTGCGCGACGACGACATCGTGAAGATCGACCTGCCGGACCCCGGCGTGCCCGCGGGCCGCCGCATCGCCACCCTCGGCGACGGCGAGCGCTCGTGGATCGTCCAGGGCCCCGAGCGGGTCGCGCTGATCGGGCCGAACGGCGCGGGCAAGACGACGCTGCTCGAGAAGCTGGTCGCTCCCGTCGCTGCTGTCGTACCCGATTCAGGATCGGTGGACGCCTCCGGTGCGGACACCCCCGGAATTGCGCGGGGGCCGCAGGCGCCGGACGAACCGATCCTGAATTCGGTACGTGGTGAGCTGCACACCGACCGGGTCGGGTACCTGCCGCAGCGCGTGGACGGACTCGACGATGCGGCGTCCGTGCTCGAGAACGTCGCGCCGTCGGCGCCGAGTGTGACGATCGTCGAGCTGCGCAACCGGCTCGCGCGGTTCCTCATCCGAGGGGCCGCGGTCGAGCGCCCGGTCGGGACGCTGTCGGGCGGCGAGCGCTTCCGGGTCGCGCTCGCGCGGCTCATGCTCGCCGATCCGCCGCCGCAGCTGCTCGTGTTCGACGAGCCGACGAACAACCTCGACCTCGACACGGTCGACCAGCTCGTCGACGCGATCGCGGCTTACCGCGGTGCGGTGCTGGTGGTGAGCCATGACGACGCGTTCCTCGAGCGCATCGGAGTGAACCTCGTCCTCGAGCTCGACAGAGACGGCACGCTCACCGAGCGCTGACACCCGGTCGCGGCCGGGCCCACGCGCCCCGAGGCTCCAGGCGCCGCGCCGGCGGCGCCTGGAGAGGGCGTGGGGACCGTCGTCTCCGGAACGGCGGACGGTGAGCGCGGCCTGGCCCCCGCGCGAAGCGGGGGGCCTGGCCCCCGCGCGAAGCGGGGGGCTCGCACCCGTGCGGTCGCGCGTCGAGGCGAGCAGGATGGACGCATGAATTCACTCGTGCGACCTCAGCAAGGCCGATGGATCGCCGGCGTCTGCGCCGCCATCGCCAACCGCTTCGGGTGGAACGTCACCCTCGTGCGCATCCTGACCCTGATCGCGGTCGTCTTCTTCGGCCTGTCGCTGTGGATCTACATCCTGCTCTGGATCCTGGTGCCCTCCGAGCGCTGACCCCTGGTGCGGTCGGGAGCGCCAGGCCATGATGAACGCATGCATCGCCTGGTCCGCCCGCTGAAAGGGCGCATGATCGCCGGAGTCTGCCAGGGCATCGCCGACCGCTTCGGATGCAGCGTGGTGCCGGTGCGTGTCCTCTGGATCGGCTCGACCGTGTTCTTCGGCGTCTCGATCCTGATGTACCTGCTGCTCTGGATCCTTCTGCCTGACGAGCGCTGACTCAGACGCTCAGGGCTTCTTCTTGAGCTGACCCGGCGCATTCGCGCTGTTGCCAGCATTGCCCGTGGACTCCTCGGCCGGAGGCTGGGTCGGGGTGGGCTCAGGCGCAGGCGCAGGCGCAGGGACCGCGACAACCGGCTGCTCGACAGGGGCCTCGGGCTCGGCATCCGCGTCCTGGACCGGCTCGTCCGTCGGTGTCGAGGACGGCGACGGCGTGGCGGGGACGGATGCCGGGGGTCCGGGCTCCGAGACGGGCGCAGGGCCGGCCGGCAGCAGGGGTGCCTGATTCTGCGACGCTCCGAGGATGGTGGTGACGACGACCACGAGCGAGAGCCCCAAGGCGCCGCAGAGGGCGCCGAGCCCGAAGGTCTGCACGCGTCGAGAACGCATCCACGACCGGTCGGCGAGCGCCGGGCTGGTGCGGCGGGTGAGCGGAGCCGGGGCCGTGGGCTCGCTCGAGGGCATCGATTCCATCACGGTCCTCGGCGGTGAGCGCGTGCCGGGGGTGCACGCACGCAGGGAGCCTACGCGACGGTCCTGGACGGAACCTGGCCCGATGTCGGCGATCACGACGAAGATGGAGGGATGGGCGACGTCCTCGAGCGGTTCGGTCCTGCCACGCAGGACTGGTTCCGCGGCGCCTTCCATGCCCCGACCGACGCGCAGAAGGGCGCGTGGGAGGCGATCTCCGCCGGCAAGCATGCGCTCGTCGTCGCGCCGACCGGTTCGGGCAAGACGCTGTCGGCATTCCTCTGGGCGATCGACCGCGTCTTCCACGACAAGGGCCCGGCGTCGCCGGCACCCGAGGGCAAGAAGAAGCGACGGGATGCTACGGCCCCCGCCACCCGGATCCTCTACATCTCCCCTCTCAAGGCCCTCGGCGTCGACGTGGAGCGCAATCTCCGGTCGCCGCTTGTCGGGATCGGGCAGTCCGCGCGGCGCCTCGGCCTCAGCGTTCCCGACGTCACCGTCGGCGTGCGGTCGGGCGACACCCCCGCGGGCGACCGGCGCAAGCTCGTGCAGACGCCGCCCGACATCCTCATCACGACCCCCGAGTCGCTGTACCTCATGCTCACGAGCCGCGCGGGCGAGACGCTGCGCGACGTCCACACCGTGATCGTCGACGAGGTGCACGCCGTCGCGGCCACCAAGCGCGGAGCTCACCTGGCTGTGAGCATGGAGCGTCTCGACGCGCTGCGACGCTCGTTCGCACCCGATGCTCCACCCGCGCAGCGCATCGGCCTGTCGGCGACCGTGCGCCCGATCGATGAAGTGGCGCGGTTCCTCGGCGGTGCAGAGCCCGTCGAGATCGTGGCACCGCGCGCGAGCAAGGCCTTCGACATGAAGGTCGTCGTGCCCATCGGAGACATGCTGAACCCGCCTCCGCCGCCGAGCCCGTTCGGCTCCGACGGCGACGGCGCATGGGAAGAGCCGGGCGCCACGGCCGAAGAGCCGATCGACGAGGACTGGTTCGCCGACGGACAGTCCTCGGGATCGAGACCGCGGGCCTCCGGGGCCGGCGAGACGGAGATGACGGGGTCGGTCTGGCCCCACGTCGAAGAGGCAATCGTCGATCGCATCCTGCTGCACCGCTCGACGATCGTGTTCTGCAATTCGAGGCGTCTCGCCGAGCGGCTCACGGGCCGGCTGAACGAGATCTACTCCGAGCGCCTCGGCCTCGACCTCCCCGATCAGACGGTTCCCGCCGCGATGATGGCGCAGGCCGGCGCGACCGCAGGCGCAGAACCGGTGCTGGCGAAGGCGCACCACGGCTCCGTGTCGAAGGAGCAGCGGGCGCAGGTCGAAGAGGAGCTGAAGTCCGGCGTCCTGCGCTGCGTGGTCGCGACATCGAGCCTCGAGCTCGGCATCGACATGGGGGCGGTCGACCTCGTGATCCAGGTCGAGGCCCCGCCGAGCGCGGCTTCGGGCCTCCAGCGCATCGGCCGCGCCGGCCACCAGGTCGGCGAGGTGAGCCGGGCCGCCCTCTTCCCGAAGCACCGCGGCGACGTGCTGCACACCGCGATCGTGACCGAACGCATGCTCGCGGGTCAGATCGAGGCGATCGCGATCCCGCAGAACCCGCTCGACATCCTCGCCCAGCAGACGGTCGCCGCCGCCGCGATCGGCCCCGTCGACGTCGAGGGCTGGTACGAGACGCTCAAGCGCAGCGCGCCGTTCCGCTCGCTTCCCAGGTCGGCCTACGAGGCGACGCTCGATCTCATCGCCGGCAGGTTCCCGTCCGACGAGTTCGCCGAGCTGCGCCCCCGCGTCATCTGGGATCGCGACCTCGGAGTGCTCACAGGGCGTCCGGGCGCCCAGCACATCGCCGTGACGAGCGGCGGGACGATCCCCGACCGCGGCCTCTTCGGCGTCTTCATCGCGGGCGAATCCCAGAACGCGCGGGTGGGCGAGCTGGATGAGGAGATGGTCTACGAGTCGCGCGTCAACGACGTCTTCACCCTGGGCACCACGAGCTGGCGCATCGTCGAGATCACCCATGACCGCGTCAACGTGCTGCCCGCGTTCGGACAGCCCGGCAAGGTGCCCTTCTGGCACGGCGACGGAATCGGCCGTCCGGCCGAGCTCGGCGAGGCGCTCGGCAAGTTCTCGCGGGAGGTGTCGGCGGCGAAGCCCGACAAGGCCGAGTCTCGGCTGCGCGAGGCCGGCCTCGACGAGTTCGCACAAGACAACCTGCTGGCGTATCTGGCCGAGCAGCGCGAAGCCACGGGCACGCTCCCTACCGATCGTCAGCTCACCGTCGAACGGGGGCGGGACGAGGTCGGCGACTGGCGCGTGATCCTGCACTCGCCGTATGGGATGCAGGTGCACGCGCCGTGGGCGCTCGCGGTCAATGCCCGCATCCGTGAGCGGCTGGGCATCGACGGATCGGCGGTCGCGAGCGACGACGGGATCATCGCGCGGATTCCGGATGCCACCGCCGAGCCACCGGGCGCGGATCTCTTCGTCTTCGATCCCGACGAGCTCGACCACATCGTGACCGAGGAGGTCGGCGGCTCGGCGCTGTTCGCCTCCCGGTTCCGCGAGTGCGCAGCCCGCGCGCTGCTGATGCCGCGCCGCAACCCCGGCAAGCGCACGCCGCTGTGGCAGCAACGGCAGCGATCGGCGCAGCTGCTCGAGGTCGCGCGCCGCTACCCGACGTTCCCGATCATCCTCGAGACCCTCCGCGAGGTTCTGCAGGACGTCTACGACGTGCCGTCCCTCCTGCGCCTCATGCGCGGGATCGGCGAGCGGCGCATCCGGCTCATCGAGACCGAGCCCGCCCAGCCCTCGCCGTTCGCGCGCGACCTCCTCTTCGGCTACGTCGGCGCGTTCATGTACGAGGGCGACTCGCCGCTCGCCGAGCGCCGCGCGGCGGCGCTCTCCGTCGACCCCGCCCTCCTGTCCGAGCTGCTCGGCAAGGTCGAGATGCGGGAGCTGCTCGACCCCGACGTGATCGCACAGTTCGAGCGCGAGGCCCAGCGCCTCGACCCCGAGCGCCGCGCCCGGGGGCTCGAGGGCGTCGCCGACCTCCTGCGTCTGCTCGGTCCGCTCGACGCGGCCGACGTCGCCGCCCGCCTCGACCCGAGCCCTGAGGTCGAGGCGTCCGATCTCCTCGACGCCCTCATCTCGGCGCGGCGTGCGATCCCGGTGACCATCGCGGGCATCACGCGCGTCGCCGCGATCGAAGACGCGGGGCGGTTGCGCGATGCCCTCGGCGCCCCCCTGCCGGTCGGCATCCCCACCGCGTTCCTCGAGCCGGTGGCCGACCCGCTCGGCGACCTCCTGGCCCGCTACGCACGCACGCACGGACCTTTCACGGCGGATGCCGCGGCCGACCGCCTGGGCATCGGTGTGGCGGTCGCGCGACTCACGCTTCAGCGACTCGAGTCACAGGGACGCGTGACGAGCGGATTCTTCCTTCCGGAGTCGTCGACGACCGCGCGCGCAGACGAGGCCGAGTGGTGCGACACCGAGGTGCTCCGCCGCCTTCGCATGCGCTCGCTCGCGGCGATCCGCGGCAGCGTAGAGCCCGTGCCGCAGCAGGCGTACGCGCGGTTCCTCCCGGTGTGGCAGCACGTGACGCGACCGCTCGAGGGGATCGACGGCGTCGCCGCGGTCGTCGAGCAGCTCGCGGGCGTGCCGATCCCCGCGAGCGCGTGGGAGTCGCTCGTCCTACCCGCCCGCGTCGCGGACTACACGCCGGGCATGCTCGACGAGCTCACCGCCACCGGCGAGGTGGTGTGGTCCGGGCACGGCAGCCTCCCCGGCCGCGACGGCTGGATCGCCCTGCACCTCGCCGATTCTGCCCCGCTGACGCTCGGCGCTGCCGACGCGCTCGTCGAGACCGCACCCGGCTCGCTCGACGCGCAGCTGCTCGCGGCGCTCGGCGGCGGCGGGGCGTACTTCGCCGCGCAGCTGCGGCAGGCCACCGGCGCCGAGAACGAGCAGTCCGTCGTCGACGCGCTGTGGCGACTGACGTGGGCGGGTCTTGTGACCAACGACACCTTCGCGCCGGTCAGGGCACTCGTATCGGGCGGTTCGCAGGCCCATCGCGTGAGCCGCCGCACACCCCGGGCACGGCTCTATCGGGGTGCCGCGGTGCGGGCGGTGGCAGCATCCGTCCCCGCGCGTCCTCCGGCGATCGGCGGACGATGGTCGGTACTGCCCGCCGCCGAGCCCGACGCCGCGCTGCGAGCTACCGCGACGGCGAGCCTGCTGCTCGACCGGTACGGCGTCGTGACGCGCGGCGCGGTGCAGTCGGAGGGCGTGCCAGGCGGGTTCGCCCAGACCTATCGCGTGCTCGCGGGGTTCGAGGAAGCGGGCCACTGCCGTCGCGGCTACGTGATCGAGAAACTGGGCGCCGCGCAGTTCGCGGCCTCGGCCACCGTCGACCGGCTCCGCGAGTTCGCAGGGCTCTCCGACCCGCCGCCGCTGCGGGCGGTCACGCTGGCGGCCACAGACCCCGCGAACCCCTACGGCGCCGCCCTCGCGTGGCCGGCGCTGGAGGGCGTCTCGCATCGCCCCGGTCGCAAGGCGGGTGCCCTCGTCGTGTTAGTCGACGGCGCGCTCACGCTGTACCTCGAGCGTGGGGGGAAATCCGCCCTCGCCTTCACGGGCGACGAAGCGGCCCTGGCCGCCGCCACCCGCGACCTCGCGGCGACGGCTCGTGCGCGGCGCCTCGACACCCTCACGATCGAGCAGGTGAACGGCGCGTTCGTGTACGGCACGTATGTGGGCAAGACGCTTCGCGATGCCGGATTCGTCGAGTCGCCGCGCGGACTGACGCTGCGCCGTCTCACTGCGGGCGACGCCCTGCGACAGGCTCAGGGACCAGGAGGCGCTCAGGGGCCGGATGGCAGGGCGGGCGCCCGTGCCTGAGGGCGACAGCGTCTTCCGGGCAGCCCGCCGACTGAACACCGCGCTGGCCGGCGCGACCGTGACGCGGTTCGAGCTCCGCGTCCCGCAGGCGGCGACGGTCGACCTCACCGGCGACGTCGTCCATGACGTCGTCGCGCGCGGCAAGCACCTCCTGCACCGCATCGGGCCGTGGACGCTCCACACGCACCTCAAGATGGAGGGCGAGTGGCACGTGTACCGCCGCGGCGAGCGCTGGCGGGCGCCGGGGTTCCGGGCTCGGGCGGTCATCGGCGCCCACGCCCCTGACGGCACCGAGTGGGAGACCGTGGGGTTCGACCTCGCCGACATCAGGGTCGTGCCGACGACCGCCGAGGACGAGCTCGTCGGCTATCTGGGCCCGGATCCCCTCTCCGACGCGTGGGACCCGGCGGCGGCGGCGCAGAACCTCGCCGCCGACAGCCGTGCCGTGCACGTCGCGCTGCAGGACCAGCGCAACGTCGCCGGCTTCGGGAACGAGTACGTCAACGAGATCCTGTTCGTCCGCGGCGTCCTCCCGACGACGCCGGCGAGCGAGACGGATGCCGCGTCCCTCGTGGACCTCGGATCCCGCATGATACGCGCCAACCGCGACCGCAGCGATCGCACATTCACCGGCGACGCCCGCCCCGGCCGGACGACCTGGGTCTACCGCCGCGAGGGCCGACCATGTCGCCGCTGCGGCACGCTGATCCGGGGTGGCAGCCTGGGCGCCGATCCGACGCGCGAGCGCATCGTGTTCTGGTGTCCGACCTGCCAGCGCTGAGCCTGGGTGCCGGCCCTGCTGAACCGCGGTTCCAGCACGCTTTGATCACGATGCCCGGCGGACGAAGTGTCGCGCGGGAGCGAGGCACCCACCCCTCCGCGTCGTACGACCTCGGAAACGCCGCGGTTTCCTGACCGTTACACAAGCCCGGACGATCTGTCCCACCGGACCTCAGCACCGGCCCGGATCGTCCGGTTCGGCCGCGGTTCCGTTGCGGGCGTCTACGTCGCCATATTGAATACCCCCACACCCGATAGGCCGTGCATCGTCGCGTGGCCCGCACCAGAAGGACCCTCACGAGGTGACGATGTCCACAGGCACGGCGACCGCAGCACAGGCTTCGGCGGAGCAGGTTCCCCCCGACGGCGACGGCGCACGCGGGGCCGTCACTCTGGCGGGGATCACCAAGTACTACGGCGGGCAGCTCGCGGTCGACGACCTGTCGCTCGAGATCCAGCCGGGCGAGTTCATCTCACTGCTCGGGCCGTCGGGCTGCGGCAAGACGACCACGCTGCGGATGATCGCGGGATTCGAACACCCCGATGCCGGTGACATCCGCATCTCCGGGCGCTCGGTGCTCGCCGCGCCCCCGTACAAGCGCGACGTCAACACGGTCTTCCAGGCCTACGCCCTTTTCCCGCACCTGTCGGTCGCGGAGAACGTCGCGTACGGGCTGCAGCAGCGACGCACTCCGAAGAGCGAGGTGCGCGAGCGCGTCACCCAGGCGCTCGACATGGTGCAGATGCGGCGGTTCGGCGACCGCAAGCCGACGCAGCTGTCGGGCGGGCAGCAGCAGCGGATCGCGCTGGCCCGTGCACTGGTGAACCGGCCCGCGGTGCTTCTGCTCGACGAGCCGCTGGGAGCGCTGGACCGTCAGCTGCGTGAGGAGATGCAGCTCGAGCTGAAGCTGCTGCAGTCCCGCCTGGGGATCACCTTCGTCTTCGTCACGCATGACCAGGGCGAGGCCCTTTCGATGAGCGACCGCATCGCGATCATGCGCGCCGGCCGCATCGAGCAGCTCGCCGACGCCGACACCGTGTACGCGCGACCGGCCTCGGCGTACGTCGCCGCGTTCGTCGGGCAGCAGAACTTCTTCCGCGGACCGGCCGCGGAGGCAGGGGCGGCGATCGCCTCGCCGCACGCGCTCGTGCGCGCCGCGTCACCGGTGCTCACGACCACGAACCTCGGCGAGGCCGCGGTGCGGCCCGAGTTCATCCGCATCGAGAAGGCGCCCTCGGCGGGCTCGGCGACCGCAGGCCCGGGCTCTGCGGACGCCAACACCGCGCGAGGCGAGCTGATCGGCCTGTCGCACCTCGGCGACACGATGCAGTACCTGGTGCAGCTCGGCGCCGATCAGAGCCTCATCGTCCGGCGGCCGACCCCGGATGCCCCGGCCCTCGCGATCGGCGACCCCGTCGTCTGCACGTGGGCGGCGCATCACGTGCTGCTGTTCCCCGCCGCCGACGACGACGCGGCGCAGCAGGGCGGCTACATCGCACCGCCGACCGCCTGACCCGCACGACTCGACCGTTCCCGACACACCACCGCTCGACCTGCACGCCCGTCGCACGCCTGTAGCCGCAGCATCCGTCTCGGCTCCCGACCCGAATCCAGGAGTACCCGATGACCCAGCCTCGTACGCCGCTGCGCATCCTCGCCCCCGAGGGCGCGGCGCCTCTCATCGCGCGCGAGCTGTCGCGCCGGCGCTTCCTGAGCCTCGCCGCACTCGCCGGCGGTGCCACGGTGCTGGCGGCCTGCTCCCCCGGCGGCAGCGGAGCGCCGGCCCCCCAGGCGACCGGCGGAGCACTCGAGGACAGCCTGTCGGTGTACACCTGGGCCGAGTACGACGCACCCGAGGTCGTCGAGGCGTTCAGCGCCGAGCTCGGGCCGAAGGTCACGCTCGACTCGTACGGATCCAATGAGGAGCTGATCGCCAAGCTCGTCGCGGCGAAGGGCACATCGGGGTACGACATCGTGGTGCCCACGGGCGTCTTCATCCCGCAGATGATCGAGCAGGGACTGCTGCAGAAGCTCAACAAGGACCTGCTTCCCAACATCTCGAACATGGACCCCGCCTTCCTCGGCCGCGCGTGGGATCCGGGCAACGACTACTCGATCTGCAAGGCGTGGGGAACGACGGGCTACGTCTACGACAAGACCGTGATCACCCGCGAACTGACGACGTGGGCCGACTACTTCGACGCCGCGCAGAACGAGGCCAGCGGGAAGACCGCGATGTCGGACGATCCTGCCGGCGTCGTCGGATCCTACTTCTGGGCCAACGACGTGGACTGGAACACCGAGGACCCCGACGAGCTCGAGGCGGCGCGCGCCTTCCTGGTCGACAAGATCGCCCCCCACGTCGCGGCGTTCGACTCCTCGGCCGGCGCCAACACGATCCCGCAGGGCACTCACGCCCTGCTCATGGCGTGGAACGGCGACGCGCGGCTCGGCATCCAGGAGTCGTCCGAGCCCGACCGCTGGCAGTGGGTGCTGCCCGGCCCGCAGACGGAGCTGTGGATGGACAACTGGGCGATCGCGACCGGAGCAGCCCACCCCGAGGCGGCCCACGCCTTCATCAACTTCGCGATGGCCCCCGAGAACCAGATGCTGAACCTCGAGTGGGTCGGCTACAACGTCGGCGGCAAGGACATGCAGGGGGCGGCCGAGGAGGCCGAGGTCGAGCGTCTCGACATGATCTTCTTCACCCCCGAGCAGCTCGAGAGCATGCACGAGCAGGTGCTCAACGACTCGCTGAGCACTCGCGTGGAGATCTACAACGAGGTGAAGGCTGCCGCCGGTGCGTAATCGCGCCACCGGTGCGGTGGGGCCCGCCCTCGCGGTCCCCGCCTGGGCGTGGCTGCTCCTCTTCTTCGTGGCGCCGGTCGCCATGGTCGTGTGGTTCAGCTTCGGCTACAAGCCCGGCGTCTTCGGCACCCACGCCAATGACGTCCTGTCGTTCGACCGGTACGTCGAGGCCATCTCGCCGACGTTCTTCGCGACCTTCCAGAACACGCTGTGGGTGGGGATCATCGGCACGGTGCTCTGCTTCGCGATCGGGGCGCCGGTGGCGTACTGGATGGCTTTCAAGGTCAAGCCGCAGCGTCGCGGCATCCTGATCGCCCTCGTCCTCGTCCCGTTCTGGACGAACTTCCTCGTCCGGACGATCGGCTGGCAGGTGATCCTCGCTCCGGAGGGGTGGCTGTCGACTGCGCTTCAGGCCATCGGCGTGCTCGACGGACCGCTCGAGATCCTCTACACGCGCGCGGCCGTGATCATCGGCGTGGTCTACAACTACCTGCCGCTGATGATCCTGCCGCTGTTCGTGGCGTTCGACCGCGTGGGGCCGGCGCTGCGCGAGGCCTCGAAGGACCTCGGCGCCGGCAAGATCGTGACGTTCTTCCGCGTCACCCTGCCGCTGTCGCAGCCGGGCATCATCGCGGGCGTGCTGCTCGTCTTCATCCCGCTGATGGGCGATTACATCACCGCCACGGTGCTGGGCGGCGCGAAGGGCAACATGGTGGGTCAGCTCGTCGCCGGACAGTTCCAGACCGCTCAGAACTGGGCTCTGGGATCGGCGATGGCGGTGCTGCTCATGCTTCTGATCCTGGTGGCGATCGGGGTGTGCGCCGCGATCATCTGGCTCGTCGCATTGCCGTTCCGCTCCCGCAGCCGGCTGGTTCTCGGGCCGGTTCCCGAGACCGCGAGGACGGATGCTGCCCCCGCCGCGATCCTGGAGGCCACGACGTGACCACGCAGACCGAGACCGAGACGATCCTCCAGGCGGAGGCCCAGGAGGCCCGGGCGGCCCGGGCGGCCCGGGCGGCCCGCGGCGGCGCCGGGCCGCGCCGGCGCCGCCGCAGGTCGTGGTCGGACGCCGCCTTCGGCGTCTGGGGCCTTCTCGTGATGCTGTTCCTGTTCCTGCCGATCATCGTGATCGTCGTCCACTCGTTCAACACCGGCCGCCTGCTGGCGGTGTGGGACGGGTTCGGCTTCGACGCCTTCACGTCGATCCTGGTGAAGCCGGCGATCCAGAGCGCCGTGCGCGTATCGCTCGTCACGGCGCTGATCGCGGCGATCATCGCGACCGTCCTGGGCACCCTGGCCGGGATCGCGATGGCGCGGCACCCGGGCAGGTGGGTGTGGTGGTTCCTGGGGCTCCTCCTGCTGGTGTCGGTCACGCCGGAGATCGTGGACGCCGTGGCGCTGCTGCCCTTCATGGTCTTCCTCGGCCAGGACCTCGGCCTCTCGATGTTCAACGACGGGATCGTGCGCCTGTCGGTCGGTTCGTCGCTGTTCGCGACCGCGGTCGTGTCGTACATCGTGCGCGCCCGGCTGGTGGGGCAGGACGCGCAGCTGGAGGAGGCATCCGCCGATCTCTACGCCACGCCCTTCACGACGTTCCGCCGGATCACCCTCGCGCTGGCAATGCCCGCGGTGCTCGCCGGCTTCCTGCTGGCTTTCACGCTGAGTCTCGACAACACGATCGTGGCGGCGTTCGTGCAGGTGTCGGGCACGACGCCGTGGCCCGTGTACGTGCTCAGCGCACTGCGGACCGGCCTGCGTCCCGAGATCGCGGCAGTGTCGACGATCATGCTGCTGCTGACCCTCGTCGCGCTGGGCCTGGTGGCGCTCGTGCTCAAGCGCGCGGGCGACTCCGCGACGCAGATCGCGCGAACGATGACGGGCGGCTGATGCGGATGTGCGACCCTATGCTGTTGCGGTGACGCGACTCCTGCTCCTCATCGACATCCAGCGTGACTACTTCCCCGGCGGGCGGCACCCGCTCGTCGACCCGGACTCCGCCGCCGATGCCGCCGCGCGACTCCTCGCCGGATTCCGCACGTCGGGTGAGCGGGTCGTGCACGTGCAGCACGTGTGGGACGCACCGGATGCCGCGTTCTTCGCCCCCGCGACCCCCGGCGTGGAGTTCGATCCGCGGGTCGCACCCGACGGCGAGGAGCACGTCATCGTCAAGCACCAGCCGAACGCGTTCCTCGGCACGGGGCTCGAGTCGCTGCTGCGCGCAGCGGACGCCGACGAGATCGTCGTCGCGGGCATGATGTCGAGCATGTGCGTGGACGCCACCGTGCGCGCGGCGTCCGACTTCGGTTTCAACGTCGCCGTCGCACAGGACGCGTGCGCCGCGCCCGACCTCGCCTACGACGGCCGCACGGTGCCAGGCGCCCAGGTGCACCTCGCCTTCATGGCGGCGCTCGACGGCACGTACGCCCGGGTCGCCGACGTCGACGCGCTCGTCGGGGAGCTCGTCGCCGGCTGAGGCCGCGACAACCTGTCCGAGCCTCCCGACAACTTCCGACACGCCAGGCCCGCATCGACCCGGCCGACGGGCGAGGATGGGAGCACCACACACCGCATCGGAGTTGATAACCGTGGGCACGACCGTCTTCGAACGACAGCGGCCGGCAGCATCCGTCGTCCAGCACTCCCTCGCCGACACGAAGCACTCGGTGTTCTGGCGCGACGACCTTCCGGCGAGCCTCCTTCCCGACCGGCCGGCGCTCGTCGGCACGCACCGCGCCGACCTCGTCGTCGTGGGCGGCGGATACACGGGCCTGTGGACAGCGCTCCTCGCCACCGAGCGCGACCCCGACGCGAAGGTCGTGATCGTCGAGGCGCAGCGTGTCGGCTGGGCGGCGTCGGGCCGCAACGGCGGCTTCTGCGAGGCCAGCCTCACCCACGGCCACGAGAACGGCATGGCCCGCTGGCCGAAGGAGATGCCGACGCTCGACCGGCTCGGGCACGAGAACCTCGATGCGATCGAGGCGTCCGAGGCCCGCTTCGGCATGGACTTCCAGTTCGAGCGCACCGGGCAGCTCGCCCCGGCGATCGAGCCGCACCAGGTGGAGTGGCTGAAGGAGTGGGCCGCCGAGGGCGAAGAGGGCGTGGTCTATCTCGACTGGGCCGAGGCCCAGGCATCGGTCCACTCCCCCACGTACCTTGCCGCGGTCTGGGAGAAGAACGCGTGCGGCATGGTCCATCCCGCACGCATGGCCGCCGAGCTCGCTCGGGTCTGCGAAGAACGCGGCGTCGTGATCTTCGAGCGCTCCCACGTCAGCGGCCTCGACACCAGTGGACCGGGCGTGGTCGTGACGACCCCCGAGGGCCGGGTCGAGGCATCCCGTGCCGCGCTCGGCACCAATGTGTTCCCGTCGCTCATCAAGCGCAACCGGCTCATGACGGTCCCCGTGTACGACTACGTGCTCATGACGGAGCCCCTGACCGACGCCCAGCTCACATCGATCGGCTGGCAGGACCGCCAGGGCATCGGCGACATGGCGAACCAGTTCCACTACTACCGGATCACCAAGGACAACCGGATCCTGTTCGGCGGCTACGACGCGATCTACCGGTACGGCCGCAAGATGAATCCCGAGCACGAGAACCGGCCCGAGACCTGGGCCAAGCTCGCAAGCCACTTCTTCACCACGTTCCCGCAGCTCGAGGGGCTGCGCTTCACGCACCAGTGGGCCGGCGCGATCGACACCTCGACCCAGTTCACGGCGTTCTTCGGCACCGCCCGCGACCGCCGCGTGGCGTATGCCGCCGGCTTCACGGGGCTCGGCGTCGGATCGACCCGCTTCGCCGGCGACGTCATGCTCGACCTGCTCGACGGCGTGAAGAACGAACGCACCCAGCTCGAGATGGTGCGAAAGCGCCCGCTCCCGTTCCCGCCCGAGCCCGCCGCGTCGATGGGCATCAACGCCACCCGCTGGTCACTGGATCGTGCCGACCACAACAAGGGCAAGCGCAACCTGCTGCTGAAGACGCTCGACGCGCTCGGCCTGGGGTTCGACTCATGAACCCCGCGGTCGTGACGGATGCCGCCTCCCTCGAGCTCGACCTCGCGCCCCTGCCCGCCGACCAGGTGGTGCAGGGCTCCCCTGCCACGGGGTTCGCCGAACTCGGCGGGTTCGGGGGGACCGAGCTCGGCGTGTGGGAGCACACGCCGGGCGCGTCGACCGACGTCGAGGCCGACGAGGTCTTCGTCGTGCTGTCCGGCTCGGCCACCGTGGCGTTCGACGACCCGACCCTCGAGCCGATCGAGCTCCGACCGGGGTCGATCGCGCGTCTGACAGCAGGCATGCGCACGGTGTGGACGGTGCGCGAGACGCTCCGCAAGGTCTACATCGCGGGCTGACTCCGGGCTCACCACCGATCCCCGCGTCTGCGGCGCAGCCAGAGGTCGCACGGCTTCGTGGACCCGCGCCTCGCGCCGCGGCATGGTCTCACCTCGTCGGTCTTCGACCAGTAGACGTTCATCAGCACCTCGCAATCGCAGAAGCCGCCGCCGCTCTCGAGGCGCCCCTCGAGCGCAACGGCACGCGGCGCCAGTGCGTCGCGGTAGGTGCGCGCCAGGCGCAGCGAGCCGTCGCAGGCGGCGTCGCGCAGGACGCGGTCGAGATAGCACGCCAGGCATTCGCCGTCCCGCGCAGCGATGATAGCGGCGGCGAGCTCACGGACGAACGATTCGGCTTGGATGTCGATGGCTGATTCCATGGCGCGAGCATGGCTCCGGCCTCCGACATCGAAGTGCTAGCATTGCCAGCAGTCGAAGGGAGCAGCCGTGGGTGCCATCACCGTCCGCAACCTCGATGACGAGGTTCAGCAGCGCCTGAAGGAGCGAGCCGCCGCGCACGGCCGGTCGATGGAGGCGGAAGCGCGAGCGATCCTGACGAGCGCGGTGTCGCCCAGCAGCATGATCGTCGATTGGATCGACGCGGCGAGCAGTCTCGCCATCGACCTCGAACCACCCGCGCGCAGCCTCCCCCGCGAGCTCGATCTGTCGTGATCATCCTCGACACGAATGTGCTGTCCGAACCGCTGCGCTCGACGCCTGACACCGCTGTCGTGGCCTGGATGAAGTCGCGGACCGATGCCGCGATCACCGCGATCTCCGTCGCGGAGCTCCTTGTCGGAGCCCGGCGGCTTCCGGAGGGTGCGCGCCGCGAGCGACTGATCGCGGCCATCGACTCGATCCTCTCGGGGAGTCGCGTGCTGCCATTCGACGAGCGAGCCGCCCGGAGCTACGCACGCCTGCAGGAGGCTCGCCGGCTCATCGGACGCCCGCTGTGCGTGGAGGACGGGATGATCGCCGCGACCGCGGCCGTGCACGGCGCGACTCTTGCGACGCGCAACACGAAGGACTTCGAGGATCTCGGCATCGACCTCGTCGACCCCTGGGAGCCCAGGGACGCGTAGACGCGTCAGCGCCCTGCCGACCGCCGCACGAGCAGCGCCAGATGCAGCGCGGTCTGGGTCTCGCCATCGTCGAGATCCGCCCCCAGCAGCTCCTCGATGAGCGCAATGCGCTGATAGAACACCGACCGGGACAGATGGGATGCCCCTGCCGCCGCGGTGCGGTTGCCCGGGTGAGCGAGCATCGCCTCGAGGACGTCGAGCAGGTCGCCCGACCGCGAGAGGTCGTAGGCGATGAGCGGGGCCAGCATCCGCTCGCCGTGCTCGAGCACGCGATGGTCATCACGCAGCGCGGTGACCAGCTGCACGAGCGGACGATTCTCGGCGCGCCGCAGGTGCGGACCTCGCCCGGAGCGCCGTCGCCGGCCGCCCGCGAGGTCGACCGCCTCGTGCACCGAGGCGAGCGCGGCGTCGATGCCCTCGGCACCGCGCCCGACCGAGACGGTGACGCGCTCGACGTCGGCGGCATCGACGAGCGCGCGCACGAACGCGACCACGGCCGCATCGTCGAAAACGGCGTCCGACGGCAGCGACATCAGCAGCGTGGTCGCCGGCGCCACCACGCCCGCCGGCGCGGAACCTGCCAGCGCGCGCCCGCGCAGGGCGCGCGCCGCAGCATCCGCCCGCTCCACCGCGATCGGCGCGCCCGACACGACCAGACCGTAGAGCTTGGCGCCCCGCAGGGGCAGACCGGCCGCCTCGAGGCGCGCGGCGGCACCGCCGACACCGGCGAAGCGTCCGGCGAGCAGCCCGTCGACCAGGCGACGCCGGCCGATGCGCGCCCATTCGTCGGCGTCGCCGTCGGCGAGACGGCCGACGGCGAGGGCGATCGCGCCCTGCTCGAGCACCGCCGTGCGCCCGGCCGCGTGCTCGGGTCCGGGCAGCGCGATGAGATTCCCCCAGCGGATGCCTCGTGCCTCGACCGGGACGATCAGCCAATCGTCCGCTCCGGCCGAGATGCCGCGCTCTCGGCGTTGCTCGGAGCGCCTGTGCGCGGAGCGCGATCGCAGCTCCCACTCGGTGAAGAGCTCCTCCTCCATCGCGAGCGGCACCTCCGCCGCGACCACCTCGTAGCCGAGGTTCTCGAGCACGATGGGCGCGCCGAGCGTCTGGGCCAGCTGGTGGACGATGAAGTCTGCGGGCGATCCGCGCAGCACCAGAGCGGTGAAGCGCTCTCGCACCTCGTCGCGCGCACGCAGCGCGTCGGTCTGTCCGGTGATGATGCGACTGTGGACGGCCTCGGTGACCGTGACGAACTTCAGCTCCCGGTGGAGCACGACCAGGGCGAGGCCGCGTTCGCGGGCGGCCTCGACGACCACCGCGGGGACGTACCGGTAGTGCGTGCCGAGCTCGAGCACGAGGCCGGAGAGCCCTGCGTCGGCGAGCTCGCCGATGAACCGGCGGAGATCTCCCGGCTCCGACGGCCACGATGAACCGGTCGACAGCAGCATCTCTCCGCCGTCCAGCAGGCGCGCTACGCCTGCACTGTCGGAGACGTGCAGCCATCGCACGCGCGCATCGAGCGCGTCGTCGCCGACGAGCACTTCGGGAACGCCCTGCGCGACCGCTTCGAGCGCGATCACTTCGCGCACGGTCGGGAGGATCTCATCTGCGGATCGATCTGCCGGACGATCCGTGTGGATCGTCCGATCTTCGCGACGGTCGGGCACCGTGGCCGCCTCTTCTTCTCTGACAGGCTGGGACCCGTCAAGCCTAGGGGATCACCACACGATCTGTCCGACACCGAGAAGGAGCCTCCCATGAGCATTGCTGAGAGCGCCGTCGCGCCCGCGACCACCGACGCCGCCGCCGACGTCCGGGTGATCTCGCATTGGATCAACGGGGCGGAGCGGGCGTCGGGGTCGGGGCGGACGGCGCCGGTGTTCAATCCGGCGACGGGTGTGGTGTCGGCGCGGGTGGCGTTGGCGGATCAGGCGGAGATCGACGAGGCGATCGCGTCGGCGGTCGCCGGGTTCCAGGTGTGGAAGGGGTACTCGATCGCGCGTCGGCAGAGCGTGCTGTTCAGCTTCCGGGAGTTGCTGAACGCGCGTAAGCGGGAGTTGGCGGAGATCATCACGGCGGAGCACGGCAAGGTGCTCTCGGACGCGATGGGCGAGATCCTCCGCGGTCAGGAGGTCGTCGAGCTGGCGACCGGGTTCCCGCATCTGATCAAGGGCGCGTTCAGTGAGAACGCGTCGACGGGGATCGACGTGTACTCGCTCAAGCAGCCGCTGGGCGTGGTGGGGATCATCTCGCCGTTCAACTTCCCGGCGATGGTGCCGATGTGGTTCTTCCCGATCGCGATCGCCGCGGGCAACGCCGTGATCCTCAAGCCCAGCGAGAAGGACCCGTCCGCCGCGCTCTGGCTTGCCGAGCTGTGGAAGGAGGCGGGGCTGCCGGACGGGGTGTTCACGGTGCTGCAGGGCGACAAGCTGGCCGTGGACGGCCTGCTCACCTCCCCGGAGGTGCAGTCGATCTCGTTCGTCGGGTCCACCCCGATCGCGCAGTACATCTACGAGACCGCGTCGCGTCACGGCAAGCGGGTGCAGGCGCTCGGCGGCGCGAAGAACCACATGCTGGTGCTCCCGGACGCGGACCTGGACCTCGTCGCCGACCAGGCCGTCAACGCCGGGTACGGGGCTGCCGGGGAACGCTGCATGGCCATCTCGGTCGTCCTCGCCGTGGAACCGGTCGCCGACGACCTCATCGCGAAGATCCAAGACCGCATCGGCAAGCTCAAGATCGGCAACGGGGCCGGTGTGGACGGTGTCGAACCCGACATGGGACCCCTCATCACCGACGTCCACCGCGACAAGGTGTCCTCCTATGTCGACATCGCGGAGGCGGATGGCGCGAGGATCGTGGTCGACGGCCGCGGCTACACCGTGGCCGGGCTCGAGGACGGGTTCTTCTTCGGCCCCACCCTGATCGATGACATCCCCACCACCTCCCGCGCGTATCAGGAGGAGATCTTCGGACCCGTCCTCTCCGTCGTCCGGGTGAGCAGCTACGACGAGGGGCTGGAGCTGATCAACTCCGGCCAGTTCGGCAACGGCACCGCGATCTTCACCAACGACGGCGGCGCCGCCCGACGCTTCCAGAACGAGGTCGAGGTCGGCATGATCGGCATCAACGTGCCCATCCCCGTCCCCGTCGCCTACCACTCCTTCGGCGGCTGGAAGCAATCCCTGTTCGGCGACGCCAAGGCGTACGGCGTCCACGGGTTCGACTTCTTCACCCGCGAAAAGGCCATCACCAGCCGCTGGCTCGACCCCGCCAGCCACGGCGGCATCAACCTCGGCTTCCCCCAGAACCACTGACCCCCAGACTCGGATCCCAAGGACTCCCATGACCGACACGCTCGCAGACGCCGCCGTCTACACGGACCCGACCGGCGTCTCCCGCCCGCTGCCCGACCCCGAGGCCGACGCCCGCGTCCGCGCCGACGATCGCGGCCACGTGTTCCACTCGTGGAGCGCGCAGGCGCTCATCGACCCGCTCCCCATCGCCGCGGGTGAGGGGTCGACCTTCTGGGACTACAACGGCAACGCCTACCTCGACTTCAGCTCCCAGCTGGTGAACCTGAACCTCGGGCACCAGCATCCGGATCTCGTCCAGGCGATCCAGAACCAGGCGGGCCGTCTCGCGACGATCCAGCCGTCGATGGCCAACGACGTGCGAGGCGAGCTCGCCCGGCGCATCGCAGAGGTGGCGGGCGACGGCTTCGAGAAGGTCTTCTTCACGAACGGCGGCGCGGATGCGAACGAGAACGCCGTGCGCATGGCGCGCCTCGTGACCGGCCGCCGCAAGGTGCTGTCGATGTACCGCAGCTATCACGGCAACACCACCACCGCGATCTCGCTGACCGGCGACCCCCGCCGGTGGCCGAACGAGCCGGCCGACGGCTCGACCGCGAAGTTCTTCGGCCCGTACCCGTACCGCTCGGCGTTCCACTCGTCGAGCGCCGAGGAGGAGGCGCAGCGTGCGCTCGAGCACCTCGAGCAGACCATCGTGCTCGAGGGCGCCACGACGATCGCCGCGATCATCATCGAGACGATCGTCGGCACGAACGGCGTGCTCGTGCCGCCGCCGGGCTATCTCGCCGGCGTGCGCGAGCTGTGCGACCGCTACGGCATCGTCTACATCGCCGACGAGGTCATGGTGGGCTTCGGCCGCGTGGGCGAATGGTTCGCCTTCCAGGCGTTCGACGTGAAGCCCGACCTCATCACGTTCGCGAAGGGCGTGAACTCAGGCTATGTGCCTCTCGGTGGCGTCGTGATCTCCGACCGGATCGCCTCGCACTTCGACACCGTGTCCTTCCCCGGCGGGCTCACCTACTCGGGCCACCCGCTGGCGTGCGCGGCGGGCGTCGCCACGTTCGAGGTGTTCGAGCGTGACGGCATCCTCGAGCGCGTGCGCGACCTCGGATCGCGTGTGGTGGAGCCACGCCTGCGCGACCTCGCGTCGCGGCATCCGTCCGTCGGCGATGTGCGGGGAATGGGCCTCTTCTGGGCGATCGAGCTCGTCAAGGATCGCGAGACCCGCGAGCAGCTCGTGCCCTTCAACGCGAGCGGGACGGATGCTGCACCCATCGCCGCGGTCGCCGCGGCGTGCAGGCGGGAAGGGGTATGGCCCTTCACGCACTTCAACCGCGTGCACGTGGCGCCTCCGCTGGTGATCACCGAGGACGAGCTGGTGCGCGGCCTCGACGTCATCGACCGGGCCCTCTCGACCGCCGACGAGTACGTGAACCCCTGATCACCGACCCTTCCGGCCCGCGTCAACGCAGGACGCGGGGCCGCTTCGCGCCCGCCAGGCGAATCGTTCCGATGCGCGGGAATGAATCACCCCCGCCCACCGTTATTCCTGTACTCAGCACCATGTGCTGCTCCAGGAGGGGAACGTGGGCAAGAACTACATCGACATCGAGAACGACCAGGGCGAGATGCTGCGCTACCGCAAGCACGTCAACGGTCGGGGCCTGATCGCGCATGGAGCGAAGGTGCACCCGAGCGCCATCGTCGAAGCGGGGGCGTATGTCGAACCGGGCGTGCAGATCGCCGCAGGCGCGCACGTCGGCCGTGGCGTGTGGGTCGAGACGGATGCCGTCATCGGACCCGACGCCGAGATCGCACCGCACGCCCACATCGGGCCGCGCGCAGCCATCGGCCCGCGTGTGAAGATCGGCGTGCGCACCCAGGTCGGGCACGACGCCCGTGTCGCCGGAGGCTCGCTCATCGGCGACGACGAGACGATCGCCGACGGCGAGCGCGTCGCCACCGACAAGCGCGGACTGCGCCTGGCAGCCTGATCGTCGCGGTGGCGCGTCGGCGCCACCGCATAGGCTCGCGTCGTGTTCAGACGCGTCCTCATCGGAATCCTGTTGCTCGTGATCGCGGGCACGGCTTACTGGTGGTTCATCGGGCGCGACGCGGGCGCCGACCTCGCACAGCCGGCGACGGGCACGTCCGCCACGATGCCGGCGATCCCGGCGGACGCGTTCGAGATGACCGTCGAGAGCGTCCACGACGGCGACACGCTGCGCGCTCGTGTCGCAGCCCCGAATGCGGTCGTCAGCGATCTCGAGTCGACTCGGGTGCGACTCCTGGGTATCGACACTCCCGAGATCTCGCCCCGACTCGACTGCTGGGGTGCGGAGGCGACGACGAAGCTGACATCGCTCGTCCCCGTAGGATCGACGATCTGGGTCGCCGCCGACGTCGAGGTGCACGACAAGTACGGCAGAACCCTGCTCTACGTCTGGACGCCCGACGGCCGCTTCGTGAACGGCGAACTCGTCGCGCAGGGCGATGCGCGGGTCGAGGTCTATTCACCCAATCGCAGCCAGGAGACCCTGCTGCGCTCACTCGAGTCCGCAGCGGTCGCCGCGGCTGCCGGGCAGTGGGGCGCGTGCGGCTGAGGGGTCACGCGGGTGCAGCGGTCAGGCGAAGAGGAACAGCACGAACCCGATGAGGGGCAGCGTGCCCTGGATGAGAGCCGCCCGCAGGTACCGCAGCCCGGTCGTGAGCAGCACCAGCGCCGCGGCCACCATCGACCCCAGCGCGAACAGCACCAGCGCGAGCCCCGCCGCGTGGACCGGCGCGGTGTCGCTTCCCGCGAAGAGAAGCACGAGCCCGACCACGACGCCGATGGCGAGGAACAGGTTGTAGAAGCCCTGGTTGTACGCCATCGACTTCGTCGTCTCTGCAGCCGCCTGGTCGGCCACACCGAATCGTTTCCAGATCTTGGGCTGCGTCCACTGGACGCTCTCCATCACGAAGATGTAGACGTGCAGGAGCGCCGCGAGCGCCGCGAAGACCGTTGCCAGAATCGCCACCATGAGCGAACCATATCGCCCCGGCTACGCTGAACAGCATGGCGAAGGGCGGGTCGCGCACAGGCGGACGAGGACGCGGCGGATCGGGCAAGCGTCCGGGCGCGGCATCCGCGTCGTCCTCGAAGGCGAAGCCCGCCAAGGCACGGCGGCCGCAGCCGTCGCCCGGGCCGTCGCCGGCACCGCCCATCGAAGCCGCCATGCCCGCGACCTTCACACTGGGTGCGATCCCGGGCGCGACCCCCGGCAGGTGGATCGACACCTGGAAGGAACGGATGCCGCAGACCAGCCTCGAGCTCGTGCCCCTGGAGGTCGCCGATCAGCGGCATGCGCTCCTCGGCGGCGAGGTCGACGCGGCGCTCGTGCGGCTGCCGCTCGACAAGGACGGCCTCCACGTCATCCCGCTGTACGACGAGGTCCCGGTGGTCGTGTGCGCGAAGGACTCCCATCTGACCGCCGCCGACGACGAGCTCGACGCGGCGGACCTCGTGGGCGAGGTGCTCATCGTGCCGCAGGACGACGTGCTCGCCATCCGGCTTCCCGGCACCATCGCGCCGCGGTTCGCGCCGCCGGCCGACACCGGCGAGGCGATCGCCACCGTCGCGGCCGGTGTCGGGATCGTGGTGGTGCCGATGTCGGTCGCACGACTGCATCATCGCAAGGACGTCGACTACCGCGCGCTGCGCGGAGGCCCGATCTCGACGGTGGCGCTCGCGTGGTCCGCCGAGAGGACCACCCCGACCGTCGACGCGTTCGTCGGGATCGTGCGCGGCCGCACCGCGAACTCCTCGCGAGGCTGAGCACCGCGCCGCGCCACGCAAGCGTGAGGATGAGGGGTGCCGCCCCAGTCCCATGCAGCACCCCTCGAGGATCGGCGGCGAAGACCCACAGCCGATTCTGCGTCCCCAGGAGGGTCTTCTGTCAGCCGCTCCCCAACCCCCCGTCGGCGAAGCGAAAGCCGTTCCGATGACCAGGAGCACGCGGCATCCGTCCTGATACCCAGAACGCGAAGAAATCTCAGAAGCCGGCGCCGTGCACCTGGAACGGGGCGACGATGCCGGTGCGGACGGATGCCGCGGCCAGCGCTTCAGACGGCGCGATACCCGCCGCGAGGCCCTCGTGAACCGCGCCCAGCAGCTCGCACGCGTCGTCGTCGGCGACCACGACGGGAGCGGCGATGACCGCCCGCGCACCTGCGTGCAGCCAGATGCGCGTCATCCCGACCGCTTCCTCGCCCCAGCGCACGGACGAACGTCCCACCTCGCACGCCGAGAGGATGACGGTGTCGGGCACCTCGGGAATGAGGTCGATGTCGTAGCCGAACAGCGTCCCGTCCGCGAGCTCGAACCCCGAGAACATGGGGTTGTCCAGTGCGTGCCTGCCGTGCGCGGCGACGTGCAGCACATCGACGTCGCCCGCCAGAGCAGTGACGGCCCGCACCTCGGCCGCACCGCCGGTGAGCACGGCGGGATCGCGCCACGAGTCGGCTGCCAAGAGGACCTCCTCTTCGCCCCGCGGAACCCGCGGACCCACCGCGAACCCTGCGCTCGCCGGGGTCCGATACGGCTGCTCGCGCCGCCGGAGCCAGCCGCTCGCGGAACCCGCCACCGAGATGGCGACGCCGCGGAATGCCGGCAGCATCGCCCAGGGCACCCCCGCCAGTACGCCCGGGATCGTGAGGGCGACGCGAGACGCACCGACGCGGGCCAGCCACGGCTCGAGCAGGGCCGCCGACAGGGCAGCAAGACGATCGGTCAGCGACGTCCGCACGATCTCGGCCATCGGGCCCGTGGAGACCGCGGCATGCACGTCGAGATCGGCGCGAAGACCACGCATCGCACGGCGGCACGCCGCCCAATCGAGCTCGGTCATCACCGCGTCGTCGCAGTCGACGACGAGCACCACCAGCCGCTCGCCATCGAAGACAAAGTTCGCGAGAGCCTCGCCCGGCGCGATCCCGGTCTGGACCTCGGTGAGGGTCACTCGGCGTTGAAGCCCCGCTGCGCCGGTTCCGGACCACTGGTGCTCGCGCGCTCGATCCTGCAGGGCGCGCGCCCGGGGATCCGCCAGCCACCCGCCGTCGGGGTGGTTCATGCGGAGGACCCGGAGCTCCGCCAGATCGGCCGCGAGCCCGGGATCAGGTGAAGGGCGCACCGGAACGACCCGCTCGCTGCCCAGTCGGGCTCGCTCCGACCAGTCGAACACCGTGTCGGGCCGCCCCGAGCGCAGCGCCGCCCCGAGGCCGACGGTGAGCAGGCCGAGCCCACGCATCATCACGGAGCCGTGAAGGTCGAGGCTGGCGCCGTCGGTGAACGACGCGTCGAGCAGATCGAGGCCCCGTTGTGCGTGACGTCGGGCCTCCCCATTCCTGTGCCGCCGCATGGCATCGGCAGCGCGCAGCTCCTGCACCAGCAGGGCCGATTCGAGCCGGGTGTTCTTCGCGACGCGGAAGGCGGGTGCCGCCGTGGCGCTCCCGCGCCGCACCCGCGCCAGTGCATCGGCGATCACGAGAACCTCCGCGTCGGCGGAGAAGCCCAGGTCTGCGAGCCGCCCGGCGACGCCGTCCACGGCGCCCTTCGACGGCAGTCGCCCCGGGGGCGAGAGCGGATCGCCGGAGCGGTCATGGTTCCTCGTCGACAACCTCGCGCGCAGGCGCACGGCCTCAGCGCGCGCGGCCCCGCCCGGGCTTCCCACGCGCCGGAATCGGCGGGCGGCGTTGCCGGCGACGGTGGCGGCGCGCTCGGGGTCGTGGTTCAGGAGCGAACGCGCGAGCTGATACTCGGCGGCAGCCCGTTCGCTCGGAGCATGGTGACGACCGAGCGACGCGGCGACCGCGACGAGGCTGCGTTCGGCTTCCGTGGTCAGCCCAGCATCGCGCAGCACCTCGGCACGGTCGAGCTCGTTGATCGCCGCCCACAGTGCGGACTCGCTGTCGAGGGGTTCCCTCACCGACTGCATCGTCCGCAGGGCGGCGACGAGATCGCCGCCGAGCATGAGCGCATAGCCGCGGTTGTGGACCGCGAGATTCGCCTCCTGCTCGAGGCCGGCTGTCCGGTAGACCTCCTCCGCCGCTTCGAGATCCTCGATCGCTGCGGCGAGCTTCCCCGTCTGCATCAGGGCGATGCTGCGGTTCACGCGCGTGTTGGCCTGGCGCACAGGCTCGTCGGACAGGCCGTGGATGCTCTTGCCGAACCACCCGATCGCCTCGTCGATCCGGCCGCGCTCGGTCGCGAGCATCCCGAGCTGCCCTTGCAGCTGCGCGACGGCCCCGGCCGAGAGGCCCGGCCGGTCGAGGGCCTCGAGGCAGATGCGCTCGCCCGCGTCGACGTCGCCCAGCCGCGCCAGGACGTAGGCCGTGGTGCCGGCGATGCGCGCGCTGAGCTCGGTGTCACCGTCGGCATCCGCCGCTTCGGCGGCCGCTGCGAGGGAGCGCTTCGCATCGAGGTAGCTGCCACGGGTCGCCAGATGGCGTCCCCGTTGGTACAGCTGGTCTGCGCTCTCCCCCACAGAGCAATGATGGACCCGCCCGCCGCCGGATGGCGAGCGGCAGGCGGGTCCGCCGGAGCGTTACTTGGTCTTCTTGGAGCGGTCCGCGTCGACGACCTTCTTCAGCGCCCGCTCGATCACCGCATCTGCCGACTCGGGCACGGCGCTCGGGTTCATCAGCGAAGAGCTCAGTGCCCGGGCGATGACGCCGGAGACATACGGCGCGGCGAACGAGGTCCCGCTCCAGATGGCGAACCCGCCCGAGTGGTCGTCCGGGTCCAGGCTCTCGCGGAAGCGGTCTATGGAGTCGGCACGGGAGCCCGCCTGCACGCCGCCCTGGAACCTCGGGAAGGTGCTGACGATCGAGGTGCCGGGCGCGAAGTGCGTGACCCACGGCCCGACATTGCTGAACAGCGCCGCGGAGGTGCCCTGCGGGTTGAGCGCGCCGACAGCGAGGTGGCGCGCGAGGCCCTCGGCGTCGTCGAGGCCGAGGTCGGGGTCGCCCCCTTCCCAGAGCGCCGCGGGGAACGCCGGTCGCGCCGTCGCGTCGTTGCCCGCCGAGCAGACGATCGCACAGCCCTTCGCCCGCAGCCGGACGAGCGCCTTGTACAGCCGATCGCTGTACTGCCCGTCTTCGGGGGTCTCGTGGTAGTAGCCCAGCGAGAGGTTCACGACATCGACCTTGTTCTTCGGGTCGGCCTCGACCCACGCAGCCAGTTCCTCCAGCGCGATGATCAGCTCGTTCTCGAGCGCGGTTCCGTTGCTGTCGGCCACCCGGATCGCGATGATCTCCGCCTCGGGGGCCACCTGACGGACGATGCCGCAGACGAAGGTGCCGTGTCCTGCGGCCGCGTCCAGGTACCCGTCCAGGGGGCCGGACTGGTCGCCGTTCACCTCGGGGTCGGTCGAGGCACCCTGCATGCCGATGAGCTGTCCGTCTGGCAGCGCGCCGCGCCGGACGATGACTGTCGGGTCCGCCGCCACGCCTTCGCCCAGATCCCCCTTCTCGTAGGGCGGGAGCCACGGATGCTTGCCGCACCCCGTGTCGACGACCGCGACGACCGGCCTCCTGCCGGAGAACTTCGCGGTCGAGCGCACCGGGTCGGGGCCGATGTACGACACGATCTCGAGGCCGCCGTTTCCGGGGTACGCGTAGCCGTCCGTGCCCGAGGGGTTCGTGATCGAGTGCGGGTTGGTGATGCTGTGCGGGTTCGTGATCGAGTGCGGGTTCGTGATCGAGTGGGGATTCAGTCCGATCGGATCGACGGTCAGGACGTGGTCCAGGCTGACGTTGCGCAGCCGCGTCTCGCGCGCCGTGCGCTCCCCCGGACCGCGCGATTGGACCGGAGAACGCCGGGAGGTGAATTCCTCACGCTGGTTCGCCGCCTCCACCGCGACCTTTCGCCGCACCTCCGCCCGGACGCGGCTCTCTTCCGCCGCGTCGGTGAGCGCCCGCTCACGGGTGGTCCCCGCGGACCGCTGAGCGATCTCCGCCTGCTCGATCTCGAGTCGCCGCGCGTGCTGGAGGAGGCGCCAGGCGTCGACGGGCGGCACCGGCTCGTCGTCGCGCGTCGGACTCGGCAGCTGGATGATCGTCGCCTTCCAGATGTCGTCCTGCGACGAATCCTCGGGGCGGATGCGGTCCACCTCCAAGTCCCAGCCGAGCTCCTGCGCTGCGGCGAGCAGCGTGCTCTCGGAGTCCGTCCTGTCGCCGAAGATCAGCAGATGCCCCGGCGCGTAGGCGCTCGGGAACGCCTCGTAGCCCGGCACCACGTTCCGCGTCGGGTCGAGGACCACTCCGCGAGGCGCTCCGGCTTTGACCCGGTCCCGCCAGGATCCGCTTGCGCTGGCCATATCGTTCTCCTCACACACATGGGAGCCGCGGCCCCCAGGCCGCGGCATCCGTTCTCCGTATCTCGAACTGCTTGTCAGACTTCGAACTGCGGGGTCTGGAAGTCGCGCATCGCACCGTCGGCGTCGCGCACCACCAGGCGAAGCCGCGCCACCCCGGGCGTGACCTCGTCGAAGGCGAAGCGTCCGTGCTCGCCCGGTTCGGCCGACCATTCCCGGTCGCCCTGGATGAGACGAATGGCGAGGGCGGTGGCGTCCACCCATCCGTCCACGCGCCGGTCGCCGCCCTCGGTGGCGGTCACATGCAGCAGCACGCTGGTCGTGCCGTCGCTGAACTGGAGCGTCGCTGTGTCGCTCTCGCCGCGCACGGCCGCGAACGTGCCTTCGACAAGTGTCAGGAGGGCGTACTCCCGTGACAGGTCCTCGACGGCGACCGCGGCCACCATCTGGTCGACCAGGTCCGCCGGCACGGGGTCGACGTCCTCCCACATGCGCCGCATTCGTGCGAAGAGCGCGGCGTCGGCCGCGAAGTCCTCAATTTCCATCGTCGTCACCTCTCCATCCGTCGCCCTCGAGTACGGCGCGTAGCTTTGCGAGGCAGCGCTGGCGGGTCGGTCCGATCGATCCGATGGGCATCGCGAGGTCTTCGGCGATGCGGGCATAGTCGGGGCGGTCTTCGAACGCGACGATCCGCAGCAGACGCTGGCATCGTTCGTTGAGCGTTCCGACCGCTGTCCAGAGGCGACGGGTCTCGTCGTCCTGCGCGGCGGTCTGCTCGGCGGATTCGTGGACCGGAAGGTGCGGTTCGAGCGACTCGGCCTCGGTCGCATCGGCACGCCGATGCTGTTTGCCGACCCGCCACGCCTCGCGGCGCGCGCACATCGTGAGCCACCCCGACACCGCGAGCGGGTCGTTGATGGTCTCGTGACGGCGCACGAGCGTCAGCCAGGTCGTCTGCACGACGTCCTGCGCCAACGAATGGTCGAGCCCGTACGCCCTCACGACGTGCCATAGCGGCGGCGTCATCAGGCGGACGAGTTCGTCCATCGCACGACTGTCGCCTTCTCGCCACCGCACGAAGAGTGCGGCGGCGCGCTCCCATCGGGCCGGCTCCACGGAGTCGACGGATGGTTCGGCGCCAGCCTGCGTCATAGCGCCCATTCTGTCCACACCATGCCCGAGCGCGATAGTGGCGATTTGATACACGAATACCCGGTGAAGACAGAGGATTTCAGCCGTCTCGCAGCGTCCGTGAGCGGAGACCTAGACTTCGTGCATGACGACCGCGCCGTTGCTCTATGTCTGCGTGCGGCCGCAGCTGGGTGCGGCGGCCGCCGAATACGAGTCCTTCCGCACCGCGATGCACCTCGATGAGAGCCGCCTCGCCCGCCACGACCTGGTGCGCGAACCGCTTCCCGACGACGTCTTCGAGCGCTACGCCGGCTTCCTCGTGGGCGGCAGTCCGTTCAACGTCACCGACCCCGAGGCGACCAAGACCGACGCGCAAAGGCGCCTCGAGGCGGCCCTCGCGCGCATCGCCGAGCGCACCGCGACCGGCGACGGTCCGGCCGCCCTCTTCACCTGCTACGGCATCGGCATCGCCACCCGCACTCTCGGCGGCACCGTGAGCCGTGCGTTCCCCGAGGACACCGGCCCTGTGGCGGTCGAGCTCACGGGGCAGGCATCGGCCGACCCGCTGTTCGGCGCCCTCGCGAATCGATTCACCGCACTCACCGCCCACAAGGAGGGGACCGAGAGCCTGCCGCCGGGAGCGGTCCTGCTCGCGAGCAACGACGGATGCCCCGTCCAGGCGTACCGTGTGGGCGACCGCCTCTACGCGACCCAGTTCCACCCCGAGCCGACCACGAAGGCGTTCACCGAGCGCATGGCGGTGTACCGCGACGACGGCTACTTCGACTCCGCGGACTACGACACGATCGCCGGACGCGTGCTCTCGGCATCCGTGACGGAGCCCACGCGTCTGCTGCGGGCGTTCGCCGACCGCTTCGCGGCCGCCTGATCACACCTCGGCGTTTCGGACCGAGGTCAGCTCCCGCGCCGCGGTGCCTATCAGCGCCGTACCGAGGATCACGGCGGCGACGACGATCGCCGTCACCCCGATCGCGGTGCTGTGCGGCTCACCCTCCAGCCGGCCGACCGCGAGCCAGACCAGCCCCCACGCGAGCGCGAGCGCCGGCCCGAGCCGCCAGCGGCTCGCGATCTCGATCCCGAGTCCGATGACGGCGACGGCGATGAGCACGACGACACCCCACAGATCCGCCGACGCCTCCCACTCGGGCGGTCCGATCGAGGTCAGCCAGGCCGTGACGTTCGCGACGGTGGCGAGCGTCACCCAGCCGAGGTGCAGGCCCGTGACTCCGTCGACGAGCAGCCGGTCGGCCCAGCCGTCGGCGGGCTCGATGACGGTGCGGCTGAACGTGACGCCCAGGAGCGCGAGCAGCACGATGATCGCGAGCACCGTGAGGGCGAGCGACCCGAACTGGGCCGTCACGAGCCACAGCCCGTTCAGTACCATCGTTCCCGCGATGAGGTACCCGAGCGCCCGCTGCCGCTCGCTGCCACGCTGACGCGGCAGCGCCTGCCACACCGTGTAGGCGAGCAGCCCGACGTAGATCACGGTCCAGATCGAGAACGCCGGCCGCGCCGGCGCGAGGTACGAGCCGTCCTGGTCGAGCGCGCCGTCCTGCAACGCCTGGACCGGCGTTCCGCCGAACAGGCCGGTGCCGACCATCGCGGCCACGATCATGAAGCAGAACGCGCTGATGACGATGATCTGCCGGGCGAGGTCCTTGGCGGTCATGCTCACACGGTAGGACGGGTGCCACACCTCGGCGAGTGGTATTGACATCGGGACCAGCGGCCGATATCGGTCTGCCTCACGCGCCGCGCGACGGGTCGAGCAGCAGCGCGACCCGCTCCAAGAGGTACGCCTCGAGCGGCATGAGTCCGCCGGCGGCGCTCCATCTCACGCTGGGCACGCCATCGGAGCAGAACAGCGGGGCGGATGCCTCGCCCCTGTCCACGGCGCCCGGCTGCAGCATCCGCCATCCGATGTGCACGGTCTCGCCCTCCGCGAAGCCGCCCCGGCGTGCGGCGGCGGCGAGCTCGGCGCGCTGCCGCTGCGACTCCGCGGTGTAGCCGCGTCGGGCCTCCTGGCGGGCGCGGAGGACGTCGCCGGTGGCGAAGACGGCGTCGTCGGTGAGCAGCAGCACGCCGAGGTGCCATGCCGCGCCGCGGCGCTCGATGCGGGGCGCACGCGCCACCCCCAGGAAGCGCCTGGGCACGACGATCTCGCCGAGGGCCTCGCGCGGCGCGTCGGCGAGCCGCGAGCGTGCGGCATCGAGGAGCTCGAGGGTGCTCACGCCATGTCGTCCATCAAGGATGGCGTGGCCTTCAGCTTCTCGCCGCGCAGCGCCATGCCGACGAGCGGGAACAGCAGCACCGACAGCATGCCGCCGGCGACGAGCACGGTCTGCTGCGTCGTGTCGAGGATCTTCTCGTCCACGCCGATCTGGGTCACCGCGACGATGATCGGCAGTCCGGTCGCCCCGAGGAGCGCGATCGAGAGGCGCTCGCGGCGGGAAGACCCCTCGGGCGCGGCAAGGGTCGACGGCAGCCCGCGGACGACGAACAGCCCGACGAGAACCACGGGCACCAGCCAGAACAGCACCGGGTCCTCGAGCAGGCCCTGCAGGTCGAACGTGATGCCGGTGTAGATGAAGAAGATCGGCACGAGGAAGCCGAACGCGACGCCCTCGATCTTGCTCTCGACGGCGTGACGGTCGTGCTCGGAGGCATCGCGCATGAGCAGACGCCAGATGATGCCGGCGGTGAAGGCCCCGAGCAGCATGTCCAGGTCGAGCACGACGCTGAGCGCGACGAGGGCGGCGAGGATCACGAACACGACGCGGATCGCGAACTGCCCGGACGTGTGCAGCGTCGAATTCACGAACGAGTGCATCGCGCCGCGCGGCACCCGGAACGCGAGCCAGATCGCGAGCCCGGCGAACGCGGCGAAGAGCGCGAGGACGATGGTGGACAGACCCGGCTCGCGGCCGCCGAGGAAGATCGAGATCGCGATGAGCGGCCCGAACTCGCCGACGGCGCCGATCGCGCCGACAGCGCGGCCGAACGGGGTCCGCAGCTCGCCGGCGTCCCGCAGGATCGGCAGGAGGGTGCCCAGCGCCGTCGAGCACAGCGCGACGCCGATCACGATCGCCGCCTCCCCGGGCGCGAGCAGCCAGCCGGCGGCGATGCCCGCGGCGAGGCTGATGATCCATCCGAGCGAGGCGCGACGCCCGAGGCGCCCGCGGAAGGATCCGAACTCGATCTCGGTGCCGGCGACGAAGAACAGCATCGCGAGTCCGAAGTTGGCCAGCGTGTCGACGAAGGCGCTCGGCCCCGCCCATCCGAGGACCGCCGGCCCGATCAGGATGCCGAGCACGAGCTCGAACACCACCACCGGCACGCGCACCCAGCGCCCGAGGCCTCGGGCCAGGATCGGGGCGAGCAACCCCAGCAGCGGAATCAGCAGGAGCGTCGAGGGTGTGAGACCGTCCACGCGAACAGACTAGCCACGCGGGGTCGCCCCGCCGAGACCCTGTCGAGTCAGCGGAGCATCGCCGGCAGTGCCGGATGGGCCACGGTCCCATGGTTCGCGCACCGGATCTCGTGGTGCGTCACGTCCCTACCGAGGTCGGCCTCGTGCTGTGCGAACTCCGTCCTGTCGGACGCCACGACGAGCTCGTTCTCGAGCCCCGCGCCAGGAGCAGCGGGGCGTCGAAGGCGGTCGCCCCCGCCGAGTTCGCCTCGAGCAGGCTCGCCCACGGCTCGGTCTTCGTGGGATCGCAGAGGGCTCAGTGCTCCAGCTGCCGCTCGGGCGGCGTGAACTCGGCCCGGTTCCGCTGGTGGCCGATGAGCGCGAGGATCACGCCGCCGACGAGCCAGGCGACCAGGATCGTCCATTGCGCCCAGGTCGAGGCATCCGGGAAGTACATCACCGATCGCAGCAGGTTCGCCGATGCACCCGGGACGAAGAACTGGCCCACGGCGCCCCATGGCTCGGGAAGGAACTGCGGCGGCAGTGCGGCGCCGGCGATCGGGTTGGCGATGAACATCGTGATGACCGCGCCGACGGCGATGCCGGGAGGACCCATCAGCGCGGCGAGCCCGACGATGAGCGCCGAGGTCGCCGTCACGCCCAGGCCCAGCACGGCGGCGTTGAGCAGCCAGTCCCCGGCGAGGATGCCGAACCAGGTCTGCATCACCAGCGCGATCAGGGCGCCCGCGGCGATGCCGAAGACGACCAGCCCCACCAGTCGGCGCACGACCCCCTGCACGAGCAGCGTCAGCAGGATGCCGCCGACCATGCCGCCCAGCACCATCGGGAAGACGGATGCCGCGAGTCCGGCGCCCGTGCTGTCGCCGTCTGCCAGCGGCACGACGTCGGTGACGGTGACCGTGGGGATCACCGGCGCGGCACCCGAGGCGCCGTCGGGCAGCTGCGGCATCTGCCCCGACTTCAGCGCTCCGACGATCGCGCTGAGCCGGTCGGTCAGCGCGGTCTTGGCGGCCGTGTCGATCTGCGACTGCAGCTGGGTGGCGACTCCGCGCAGCGCCTGCGCCGCGACGGGGCTCGCCGCCGTCGCGATGAGCACCTCGGGCTCGTCGCCCAGCAGGATCGCGCCGTACAGCTCGCGGGACTCGATCTGCGACACCGCGTCGTCGCGCGTATCGACCTCGTGGAGGTCGAACGGCGCGGGGTTCTGTTCAGCGAGCTTGTCCTCGACGGCGGTCACGGCCTCGGCGGGTCCCGAGATGCCGACGGGCAGGTTCTGCGGTTGCGAGGTCGCCGCGGGCCAGACGAACGCCATCACGATGACGGCGACGATCACGGAGCCGAGCAGTCCGAACAACGCGGCGACACCCCACTTCGTGGGGCGTGCGGGTGCGGCATCCACCGATGCTGCGTCACGATGAGCGTTCATCGCGGCCTCCTAAAAAGAATGACGGTTCTTTTTGCGAGAATAACAGAATCGGTATTCTGTTTCCATGCCCAAGGTGTCGGAGGAATACCGTGAGGCCCGCCGCGAGGAGATCGCGCGGGCCGCGCTGCGCGTGCTGGAGCGCAACGGAGTGCGCGACACGTCCATCGCCGACATCGTCGCCGAGTCGGGCCTGTCGACCGGCGCGATCTACTCGCACTTCACGAACAAGGCCGAACTCGCCCGCTACGTCGTGGGTCGCTACCTGCTCCCCCGCATCGACGCCCTCGAGGACGCCGGGCAGCGCGGCCAGATGGTGACGCCGCGGCAGGCGCTTCAGGGCATGCTCTCGATGTTCGCGGAAGTGGGGCTGTCGCCCTCGCTCATCCTGCAGTTCTGGGGGGAGGCGATGGTCGAGCCCGGCGTCCACGACGAGATGCTGCGCACCGCCGGACGCCTGCGCGCCTCGCTCGCCCTTGCCATCGGACCGTGGGCGCGCTCACGGACGACCGACGAGACGGATGCCGCGGCCCTCGCCGCAGCGACCGCACGTTCGATCGCCGCCCTCGCGCAGGGCTATATCGCCAACAGTGCGGTCTTCGGGCCCCGCACGGTCGACGACTACCTCGAGAGCACCGCTGCCGTCCTGGCGAGCTGACCACCGCGCCGCAGGACGCAGCCTCCTGGTTCGTCCGTCCGGGACGTGGACCTCAGACCGGGCGGATGTCGGAGTCGTCGCGGCGCGGGGCCGCAGCATCCGGATCCGTCTCGGCGGAAGCCGGCACGGCGGCGATCTCGCGGACGGCGACGGGAGCGACCTGGCCCGCGCCGCCCCCTCGGATTTGCCGGTGCAGACGCTCCATGCGGGCGTCGAGTTCGGCGGCGGTCTCGGCCGCGTCCTTGAGGCTCTCGAGCAGCTCGTCGGGCACGCGCGTCGCGTACTTGTAGTAGATCTTGTGCTCGAGGCTCGCCCAGAAGTCCATCGCGATAGTGCGGAACTGCACCTCGACGGGCACCTCGATGCGCCCGGTCGACAGGAACACCGGCACCTCGAGGATCGCGTGCAGGCTCTTGTACCCGTTGGACTTCGGCGACGCGATGTAGTCCTTGACCTGGAGGACGCGCACATCGTCCTGTGCGGTCAGCAGGTCGAAGAGGCGGTACACGTCGGCGGTGAAGCTGCACGTGATGCGGATGCCGGCGATGTCGGTGATGCTCCGGCGGATCGATGCGAAGTCCCCGTCGATGCCCTTGCGCTGCACCTTCTCGACCAGGCTGTCGGGCGACTTCACACGGCTCGAGACGTGCTCGATCGGGTTGTAGTCGTGCGTCAGCAGGAACTCGTCGCGCAGGATGCCGATCTTCGTCTCGACCTCCTGCAGGCCGAACCGGTACTCCATCATGAAGCGCTGCAGCTCGTCCCGGAGCTCCCGGAGCTCGCTCGGTGAGACCGTGATCTCACCCTCATCGGACGCCGTCGCGGGCACCAGAGGTGCGGGAGTCGCCATGCCGTTCAGGCTAGGCGGCGGTTCTACGAGAGTCCTGTGAGAGGCGGACGCGGCGGCCCAGCGACCGCGGCCGTTCATGCGTCGTCGAGGACCCGCTGCGCGCGCTCGGACGCCTCGGCGGCGTCGCGGGACTTCACTGCCGCCGCGGACCGTTCGACCTCGACCGCGTCGAGCTTCTCCACGGCCGCCCGCTCGTCGGCTTCGAGGGCGGCGAGGTCGCGGCGGAGGTCGTCGATGCGCTCCCGCACGTGGTCGACCCGCTCCTGCGCCTTCGCGCGACGCGCGTCGACGCGGGCGAGCTCACGCTCCGCCTCGTTCGCGAGGCGCTCCGCCTCGCGCGCGGCCTTCTCCGCCGCCTTGCGCGCCCGGCGCTCGGCGAGGTCGTCGCGCGGGGGCGCGGCCACCGCTCCGGGGAGCGACCCGCCCACGGCGTCGGCGAGCGCCGCCGGCTCGATGTCGCCCGCCTCCAGCGGCTTGACGAGCCGGCCGGTCAGGACGGCGGCCGCGGCCGAGGCATCCATCACTGCCGCGTTGATCGTCTTCTCGACGTCGTCGCGCGCCGCCGTGCTGAGGGTACCGCTCGCCTCTTCGGCGAGCCCGACCGCCTGCTTCGCGAGGGCGGCCACCAGCTGACGTCGTTGGCGGCCGAGGCGTGACAGCTCGGCGGCGTCGAGGTCGTCCTGCGCTTCGCGGAGGGCGGCCGACAGTTCCACCGCATCGGCGAGCTGTCCGTCGCGGGCGAGCAGGTTGACCGCCCACGCCGAGACGGTGGGCTTGCGCAGCGCCTTGAGCCGCTTGGCGAGCGCCGGCGCCGCGAGCCCGGCACGCGCGTTGCGGGCGGCCGTGAACTCCGCTGGCGGGAGGGCGTAGAGCTCGGCGGCGATCGCGTCGAGCTGTTCGTCGGCGTCGGCCATGCGCCCATTGTGTCCCATGGCCCCGACCGTCCTCAGGACCGATCGCGGCGAGCGCGACCAACGCCGCGGTATCGCGGTGGCCGTCGCGCGCGGCATCCGGAACAGTCCTGCAAACGGTGGCGAATGCGGCAGGATCGCGATCCCGCAAGCCCGGCCGCGATGAACTCGCGGCAGGGCCGCCACGGGTCAGACGATCTCGTAGAAGCGCCAGAGGCCGAACTCGGGGACCAGCACCTGGACATCGGACCACCCCGCCGAACGCGCGTAGCCGCGGAGGGTCGAGGGGCGCATCACCGTCCCGGTGGCGGCGCTCGGTGCGTGCGAGCGACCGTCGGGCAGGCAGACGAAGAGGCTGAATCCGTAGAGCAGTCGTTCGAGCTCGCTCGCGTTCGCGGCGAAGCGTTCGTCGGTGGCCTCATCCATGATGACGACCATGCCGTCGTCGCTCACCGCGGCGCGCGCCGCCGAAAGCACCTCCACGGGATTCGGCATGTCATGCAGGCACTCGAACGCGAAGACGGCGTCGAACGGGCCGTACTCGGCGACGAGCGCCGCGTCGCACAACAGGAACTCGACGCGGTCGGCGACCCCGGCTTCAGCGGCGTTCTGCCGGGCCGCCTCGACGGAGGCCTCGTCGATGTCGAGACCGACCACGCGCAGCTGCGGGTACGCCCTCGCCAGGGCGATCGAGGACCAGCCGCCGCCGAAGCCCAGGTCTGCGATGCGGGCATCAGGGCGCCGGAGCACGGCATCGAGCCGGCCGATCCCCGCGAAGAGGTCGGGCAGATCATCGAACCACGGCCGGTTCATGTCGGCCTGCGCCTCGCGGGCGTGCCGGCCGAGCTGCTCCCAGCTGACGCCGCCACCGGTGCGGTAGGCGTCGAGGAGGGCGTCGATCTGGGTCCCCGAGGCCGCCGCCATCCGAGCGAGCGGTTCGAGGTAGGACAGACTCCGCCGGTCGAGCAGCACCTCGGCGACACCCGGCCCGAGGCGGAACCGCCGGGCGGTGGGATCAGTGCTCTCATCCGCGCGCAGGATGCCGGTCGCGGACTGCTGCTCGAGCCACTCGCGCGCGTACCGCGGGTCGGTGTGCGTGTGCCCGGCGAGTTCGTCGGCGGAGAGCCCGTCGGCCCGCGACAGCTCGGCGTACCAGCCGAGCTGCGAGCCGAGGTGGACGGCCATGAGGTCCATCCAGCCGAGCGTGGCTTCCATGATCCGGTCGGCGAAGGCCGCGGTGGCCCCGGTCTCGGTCTTCACCTCGGACTCGGTGGTCGTTGACATCTTGTCCTCCTTCACGAGTGCTCCGTCTGATGTCTGGCCCCGACGCTACGGAGCGTGAGGGAGCCGCCACGTCGGCAGAACCTCGCAGATCCGCCCGGCGCGTCTGCACCATTCGATGCAGGGCCCATCACCGAACGCGCTTGCCCGCATGCTCGCGCCACCATGCGGCGGCGGCTGTGCGCGAGCCGACGTCGAGCTTCACGTAGATGTTCGCGAGGTGCCGGCTCACGGTCTTCTCGCTGATGAAGAGCTCGTCGGCGATCTGCCTGTTGGCCCTGCCCTGCGCGACGAGCTCGACGATCTCGCGCTCCCTGGCGGTCAGCGGCCCGCCGTCGTCGGCAGCCGCGGATCGCACGACAACCGGTGGCGCGCCGAGGCGCTCGAAGATCGCGCCCGCCTGCTCCCGCAGCTGCGCGGCCAGCGCCGGCTCTCCGCGGAGCTCCTGCGCGGTGGCGAGCCAGCAGAGCACGTTCGCCTGCTCCCAGGGCTGCCCCAAGCGCCGGAAGAGGTCGAGGGCGGCGTGCAGCCGGCCGACCGCGCCCGCAGCATCGCCCGCCTGGATCAGGATCATCCCGCGCCCGTGGGCCGCCCACGCGTGGAACCCGTCGCTGCCGAAGGCTCGCGCGTCGTCCTCGAGCTCGTCGAGCAGGTGCTCGGCCTCCCGAGGCCGCCTGTCCGCGAGAGCGATCTCGATCCCCGGACGCAGCAGCCGCGCGCGACCCATGCGGTCCCGCTGCTCGAGCGCGGCGGCGATCATCGCCGCGGCCCGTTCGGTGTCGCCGTCCGCGAGCACCAGCAGCGCCTCTCCCGGGACCGGGTCGATGCCCGCCTCGCTCGCACGGCGGTAAGCCTCGCGTGCTCCGGCGGCGTCCCCCCGGAGCCGCCGGATCTCGCCGAGCTGGTTCCATCCCTCACCGGCGATCCAAGGGTGATCGGATCCGAGATCCTCGCACGCGCGCTCGAGCGCCGCTTCGGCAGCATCCCATTCCCCGCTCGCGGACTGGAGCTCAAGTCGGTGCACGCGGCAGACGCCGGCGTAGAGGACGTGCGCGCCGCGAGCGGCGCACCAGGCCTCGGTCGCGCGGGTCCAGTCGGCCATGCGGCGGAAATCGGCGAGCTCATGGCACACGTGGATGGTGGTGCACAGCACGTCGCCCGCCCACTCCGGCTCGAGTTCGTCCGACACGACGCAGAGCATCGCCTCGTCGAGCTGCGCGAACCCCTCGGCCGTGCGCCCCGCCCGGATCGCGTGCATCCCGGCCGCGACCGCGCTCAAGGCGGACACCGCGGGCTGGCGCAGCGCGTCGGCCAGTTCGCGCATGCGCGACACGCTCTCGGCCGGCCACAGCGCGCCGGTTCCGTCGAGGTCCATGCTCGCCGTGAGGTACACCTCGTAGGCGTGCCCGCGACTGTCGGGAAGATCGGCGAGGATCCGCCGCGCGCGCCGCACCCACGCGGTTCCGACGGTGATCTCGGCGCGGATCAGGCGTACGAGCGCGACGACGAGCGCCGCTTCGGCCGCGCCCATCGCGTCGCGCTCGTCGGAGAGCACACGGAAGGCCGACTCCAGGCCCCCGAGGCAGGCGTCCTGCCGCCCGAGCCACCACTCGCACGACGCGAGCGCGCGCAGGTCGGCACCGGTGGCCGCGGCGTCGCGGCGAGCCCCCTCGAACGCCTCCCGCGCCGTCTCCCAGTCACCGGACCGGTATGCCGCCCGAGCCTGTTCGAGCACGGCGACCGTGTCCGCCATGCCCGAATGCTACCGCCGTCATCGCGCCGTGTCCGGTGGTCGCTCTGCGACCCCGATGCGCGTGCGCCGAGACCGCGTAGAGCGCGAGCATGATCGCCATTGTCGTGAGGTAGAAGCCGTGGAGGATCCAGATCGGCCCGAACGGCAGGCTCAGCACGTAGACCGTGTAGACGGCGTTGCCGACGTTTCCCATCACGAGCGCGCTGAGGCTGTACGAGCGCAGATCGCCGGACCGCACGGCCTTCACCACCATCGGCAGATTGGCCGCGGCGAACAGCACGGTCGAGACCGTACCGGCGAGCGTCGCAGCATCCATATAGGGAAGATACGGATTCCGCCCCCGGCGATACATCGGCAGTTCTACCCATTTCCGCCGGGGCGAACTGCACGATTCAGCCCGCACGGGTCCGGTCCCGCCGGGACGTTTTCTCCGCCCGCTGCTCCAGTGGCCGCGAGGTCCGGGAATCGCAGAGTCTCAGGCCCGCGAATCTGCGAAGTCCGGACTTCGCGGAGAATCTGGCCCGATCCGCAAAGACTCTCCGCGAGCCGGAGTCCGGGATTCCCCTCGCCGCGGGCCGCCGATCCTGCGAAGTCCGGACGTGGCCGGGGCGTGAGAGCACGGACGCGCCCACGAGAGCGAGAGAGCTTCAGTAAGAGAGGACGGATGCTGCCTGCCGCGCGGCGCCGAGAGCCACGTACTCCCCCGGCTCGGGCACCTCGACCGGCAGCCCGAGCACGAGGGGCGCGATCTCGCGCACCGCCTCGGACTGCGCGCCGCCGCCGACGAGCAGTGCGCGCTCGAGCGGCACGCCGAGGAGGCGGAGAGCTTCGAGCCCGGCCGCGAGCCCCGAGAGCATGCCCTCGACCGCGGCGCGCGCGAGGTTCTCCCGCGTCGTCGAGGCGAGCGTCATGCCCGTGAGCGAGGCGGTGGCGTCGGGGAGGTTCGGCGTGCGCTCGCCCTCGAAGTAAGGCACCAGAGTCAGGCCCGCGGCACCGGGTTCGGCGCCCAGCGCCAAGCGCGACAGCTCGGCGTGGTCGACGCCGAGCACGCGCCCGATCGCGTCGAGCACGCGCGCGGCGTTGAGCGTCGCGACGAGCGGCAGGAACCGGCCCGTGCAGTCCGCGAAACCCGCGACCGTGCCGGTGGGATCGATCGTGCGCTCCTCGCTCACCGCGAACACGGTTCCACTGGTGCCGATCGACACGACCACGTCCCCGGGACCGGCGCCGAGGCCGAGGGCCGCGCCCGCGTTGTCGCCGGCACCGCCGCCGACGCGTCGGCCCGCGGCATCCGTCACCCATTCGTCCGGTCCGAGCACGCGCGGGAGCACCACGTCGTGACCGAGCGCGGCGATGAGCAGCTCGCGGTCGTAGCCGCCGGTGGCGGGGTCCCAGTAGCCGGTGCCCGACGCGTCGGAGCGATCCGTGACGAGTTCGTCGAGCACGGGGCCGCGTGGCGACTCGATGTCGGGGCCGAACCCGCGCAGCCGCCAGGTCAGCCAGTCGTGCGGCAGGGCGACGGCGGCGACCCGCGCCGCGTTCTCGGGCTCGTGGTCGCGCAGCCAGCGGAGCTTCGTGATCGTGAAGGATGCCACGGGCACGAGGCCCGTGCGCCGGGCGAGCTCCTCGGCGCCGAACTCGGCCGTGAGGTCGGACGCGGCCTGCGCCGACCGGGTGTCGTTCCACAGCAGCGCGTCGCGGACGACGCGCCCCTCGGCGTCGAGCGCAACCATCCCGTGCTGCTGCCCGCCGATCGCCCAGGCCTCGACATCGTCGATCCCTCCGGCGTCGGCGATCGCCTCCTGCAGCGCGCGCCACCAGGCCTCGGGATCGACCGAGGTGCCGTCGGGGTGCGACGCACGCCCCTGCCTGACGACCGTCTGGGTCGCGGCATCCGTGATCACGACCTTGCACGATTGCGTCGACGAATCGACCCCCATCACGAGCGCCATGCGCCCTCCTCCTCTTCGAGTGCTGTCGTCGCGGGGAACTCCCCACGAGTTGCCAAGACACGCCGGAAGGCGCGAGCGCTTCCCGGCGTGTCTTGGCGAGTCGGTTCTGCGGACCCGGTGCGTCAGCCGCGGGCGCCGAGCAGGTGCTCGGTCGCGAGCTGCTGCAGGCGGACGAAGCCGAAGCCCTTGCCGCCCAGGTACACCGACGGGTCGAAGTCCTCGTAGGCGGAGCGGTCGGCGAGGAAGTCCTCGTACGATTCGCCCGGGTTGAGCGTCGGCACCGACAGCTCGTCGACCTTCGCCGCGGCCAGCGCCTCCTGCACCTCGGGGTCGGCGCGGAAGGCCGCGGCGCGCTCCTTGAGCAGCAGGTAGGTGCGCATGTTCGCGGCGGCCGAGTCCCAGACGCCGGTCTCGTCCTCGGTGCGCGAGGGCTTGTAGTCGAAGTGGCGCGGGCCGTCGTAAGCGGGCACGCCGCCGGGGCCGCCGTTCTCGAGCAGGTCGACGAGCGCGAATGCGTTGTGCAGGTCGCCGTGTCCGAAGACCAGGTCCTGGTCGTACTTGATGCCGCGCTGCCCGTTGAGGTCGATGTGGAAGAGCTTGCCGTGGAACAGCGCCTGCGCGATGCCCGCGGCGAAGTTGAGGCCCGCCATCTGCTCGTGGCCGACCTCGGGGTTGAGGCCGACGAGCTCGGGGCGCTCGAGCGAGTCGATGAACGCGATCGCGTGCCCGAGCGTCGGCAGCAGGATGTCGCCGCGGGGCTCGTTGGGCTTGGGCTCGATGGCGAAGCGGATGTCGTAGCCCTTGTCGGTGACGTAGTCGCCGAGGAGGTTGACGGCCTCGCGGTAGCGCTCGAGCGCGGCGCGGATGTCCTTGGCGGAGTCGTACTCGGCGCCCTCGCGGCCACCCCACATGACGAACGTCTTGGCGCCGAGCTCGGCGCCGAGGTCGAGCTGGCGGAACACCTTGCGAAGGGCGAAGCGACGCACGTCGCGGTCGTTCGACGTGAAGCCGCCGTCCTTGAAGACCGGCGCCGAGAAGAGGTTGGTGGTGACCATCGGGACGATCAGGCCGGTGTCGGCCAGTGCGCCCTTGAGGCGGTCGATCTGGGTCTGGCGCTCGGCATCCGTCGAGCCGAAGGCGAACAGGTCGTCGTCGTGGAAGGTGAGGCCGTACGCGCCGAGCTCGGCGAGCTTCTCGACGGCGTGCACGACGTCGAGGTGGTTGCGGGTCGGCCCGCCGAAGGGGTCGGTGCCGTTGTAGCCGATGGTCCAGAGACCGAAAGAGAACTTGTCGGCGCGGGTGGGGGTGGGCATGACGCTCCTTCGCGGTAAATGTTGCTGCCGACAACCTATACCAGAACGGATGCCGAGTCCACCACGAACGGCGCTTCCCGCACGAACCGCGCCTCAAGGGTCGCGAGGCGATGATCAGACGACTGCGCGGGTCACAGCGTGTCCGGTTGTGACCGGAAGTTCATCAGGCCTTAACACGCGGTCCCCGTCGAAGCGCGGAGAATGATCTCGGGAGCGCGATCCGGTCGCGCGGACGCCGGCGTCAGCCCTGGTCGGCCCATCCCAACGCGTCAACCCCCTGCGCGAAAAGCGCAGGCGAGGCAGAGGATCGGGGCACGACGAGAGGAGCCTCCCCATGGTGCTCGAGAGGCCGTCCTCACCGGTGAGACGCGGCGCGCTGCGGTCGCGCGCGATGCCGTCGCGGAACGAACTGCCGACGCGACGACCGGAGTCGCCGGCACCCGACGACTCCGCCGTCCGGTGGGAGCGCATCGACATCGATCGCTACGAGGTCAGCACCACCGCGGCGACCGTCGGCTTCATCGACGTCGTCGGGGCCGTTTTCGTCGTCCTCGCCGGCGCTCGCTACGACCGGGCCGTAGAAGTGCTCCAGACGCTCGACTTCGCCCTGGCGGTCGACGCGATCTCCCCGGCCGGCGCCGAACGCCCGTCCGACTGATCCTTCAGCCCCGCCGTACCACCGGTTTGAAGCCGCACGCAACAAATCTCGAAGCGCCGCTTCGACGCCCCCTACAGTGAGACGGTGAGCGATCCAACGGCCGCCGAGGGCGTGCGCCAGCGCAATCTGGCACGGCTGCTGCGCCTGGTGCACCTCGAGGGCCCGCTCTCCCGGGCCCGACTCACCGAGTCCACGGGCCTCAACCGGTCGACGATCGCCGACCTCGTCGCCGAGCTCGTGCGCGAGGGACTCGTCGTCGAGCGGGCGCCCGACCCGTCCCGGCGCGTCGGCCGCCCATCGCCGGTCGTCGCCGCCGATGCACGCGTGATGGCGATCACAGCGAACCCGGAGGTCGACGCCCTCACGATCGCCGCCGTGGGACTGGACCGCGGCATCCCGGTCCGTGAACGCATCGAGCTCGACCACTTGCTGTCTCCGGACGAGACGGCACGGCTCATCGCCGAACGTGTCGAGGCGTGGCGGGCGGGCGAGCTCGCCGACGCGCACATCGTCGGCGTCGGACTCGCCGTGCCAGGGCTGGTACGGGCAGCCGACGGACTCGTCCGCAACGCGCCGCACCTGCGCTGGACGGATGCGCCCCTTCGCGATCTCGTCGCCGACGCCACCGGCCTGCCGACGGTGGTCGGCAACGACGCGGCACTCGGCGCGATCGCCGAGCACCTCTTCGGCGCCGCGGCCGGCTTCGATGACGTCGTGTACCTCAACGGCGGCGCCAGCGGCATCGGTGGCGGACTCATCGTGCACGGGATGCCGCTGCTCGGCGCCGGCGGCTACACCGGCGAGTTCGGGCAGAACCGCCCCGGCATCGCCTCGGCCGCCGACCGTCGCGCCGACGACGGCGTGCTCGAGGACGAGGTCAGCAGAGCGCGGCTTCTCGCAGCTGTCGGCCTTCACGCGGCGGATGAACCGTCGCTCGCGGCGGCGCTGACCGCCGCGGGTGCCGGCGCAGCCGAGGAGGTCGCGCGGCAGCGCCGCATCCTCTCGACGGCGCTGGCCAACGCCGTCAACGCGCTCAATCCCGCGGTGGTGGTGCTCGGCGGCTTCCTCGCGACGATCGCCGCCGTCGACGTGCCCGGGCTGGGGGCGCTCGTGCGGGAGCAGACCATGTCGGCGAACGCCGAGGACCTCAGCATCCGCGTGGCATCCCTCGCCGAGGATCGGCTGCTGATCGGCGCCGCCGAGGCCGCCTTCGGCGACCTGCTCCGGGACCCCGGCGGTGTCGCGCGGGACTGAGGCCTCACGCGGGCGGTGCGGTCGTGTCTCGCGGGACCAGACGAGTCGGCAGTTTCACGTGCGTGACGGGCGGCGTCTTCCCATCCATGAGTTCGAGGAGCATTCGGGCCGCCTCGGCACCGAGCACCTGCATGGGCTGGCGCACCGTCGACAGGGCGGGCGTCGCCTTGGACGCCTCGGGGACGTCGTCGAATCCGATCACCGAGAGGTCGCGCGGGACGTCGAGGCCGAGCTCCGAGGCGACCCTGACGATCTCGAGGCCCGAGATGTCGTTCGCGGCGAAGACCGCGGTCGGCCGATCAGGGCGGCGGAGCATCTCCAGCGCGGCGAGGCGCACGGCGTCCTGCTGGTAGCTTCCGGAGCCCACGAGGGCCGGATCCAGCGGGATGCCGGCGTCGGCCAATGCGCGTCGATAGCCGGCATCGCGGGCGATCGACGAGCGCAGGTCGCGGCGACCCGCGATGAAGCCGATGCGCGTGTGTCCGAGTTCGATGAGGTATCGCGTGGCCAGCAGCGCACCACCGAAGCTGTCGCATTCGACGGTCGGCAGGTCGGCGGGACCCGTGTGAGGGTCGATGGCGACGACCGGCACTTCCGCGCCGACGTTCACCACGGTCGGGGTGACCATGATCGCACCGTCGATGAGGGTCCCGCTCAGTCGTGAGAGCGACCGTCGCTCCCACCCCTCCGCGGCGCCGTGCGAGCCCGAGTAGGCGAGCAGGTCGTACCGCGAGTCACGCAGCGCCTCGCCGACGCCCTTGAGGATCTCGGCGCTGAAGGGCTCGAAGTCCGCGACGAGCACGCCGATCACACCCGTCTTGCGCGATCGCATGCTGCTGGCGATGAGGCTCGACTCGTACCCGAGCTCGGCCACGACGGCGAGAACCTTGTCCACCGTCTCGCTTGCCACTCCATAGCGCCCGTTCACCGCCTTCGAGACGGTTGCGACCGAGACGCCGGCGGCGGCGGCGACGTCGGTGATCGTGGGACGACGGGTCATGTCTCGAAATCATAACGGCCTCGAAACCGTTATTGAAAACGTTTGACAAGATATTTGTTGCCAACGCACACTTTTCTCGCCCGGTCTGCACGCCGGGCGGTACGCGACCCGATCGCGTCGACCACCAGCACCTCGCAGCAGAGGTGCCCCTCGAAGAAGAGACGGGAATCACATGATGCGCAAGAGAATCCTCGCGGGTTCCGCAGCACTCATTATCGGCGCACTCGCGCTCGCCGGCTGCAGTGCCGGCGGCGGCGACAGCAGCGATGGCAGCGTCGAGATGACGCTGTGGCAGAACTCGACGACAGGCCCGGGCCAGCAGTTCTGGAAGGACGCCATCGCCGCGTTCGAGAAGGAGAACCCCGGCGTCACGATCAAGATGCAGTCGATCCAGAACGAGGACATGGACGGCAAGCTGCAGACCTCGCTCAATGCGGGCGACCCGCCGGACATCTTCCTGCAGCGTGGCGGCGGCAAGATGGCCGCGATGGTCCAGGCAGGCCAGCTGATGGACCTGACCGGGAAGATCGAGGGCGAGGCGAAGGAGAACATCTCGGAGGGCTCGTTCAAGGCCGAGACCTACCAGGACAAGGTGTGGGCGATGCCCCTGTCGGTGCTGCCGGGCGGAATCTTCTACAGCCAGGACCTGTACACCGCAGCGGGCGTCACCGAGAACCCGACCACGATCGACGAGCTCGTCGCGGCCAACGACAAGCTGAAGGCGACCGGGGTGGCGCCGCTCGCCCTCGGCGCCAAGGATGCCTGGCCGGCTGCGCACTGGTTCTACTGGTTCGCGCTCCGGGAGTGCGCCCCGAAGACGGTCGAGGAGACCGGCGACTCGAAGGACTTCAGCGACCCGTGCTGGCTGAAGGCCGCGGAGGACCTCGCCGACTTCGCTGCCACGGAGCCGTTCAACGACGGCTTCCTCACCACGTCCGCACAGCAGGGCGCCGGGAGCTCGGCCGGCCTCGTCGCCAACCACCAGGCGGGCGGCGAGCTGATGGGCGCGTGGGACCCGGGCGTGATCGCCTCGCTGACGCCGGACGAGAAGCCGCTTGCAGATCTGGCGTGGTACCCCTTCCCGGAGGTTTCCGGCGGCAAGGGCGAGCCCGGATCGATGATGGGCGGCGTCGACGGCTACTCGTGCTCCGCGAAGGCACCCAAGGAGTGCGTCGACTTCCTCAACTTCGTCGCGTCGAACGACCAGCAGACCGCGTACTACAAGGCGTTCAACTCGCCCCCCGTGAACCAGGCCGCACAGGCCGAGGTCACCGAGCCCTACCTGAAGCAGATCCTCGAGGCCTACAACGCGGCCCCGTTCGTCTCGCAGTGGCTCGACACGGTGCTCGGGCAGAACGTCGGCAACGCGCTCAACGTCGCCGTCGTCTCGATGCTCGCCGGACAGAGCACCCCGCAGCAGATGATCGACGAGGCCAACAAGGCCGGGGCGAAGGGCTAGGAAGAACTCCCATGCAGACAAGCGAGACCCCGAAGACGGACGATCGCCCGGAGACGGATCTCGCGCAGCGTTCCGGGGGCGGCGGCGTCACACCGCCGCCCTCGGCGTCGCAGCGCCGCCGATCCCGAGGACTCGGCTGGTCGGGCCGTCTGGAGGTCGCAATTCTGGCCGGGCCGGCGATGCTCGTCTTCATCGGGTTCGTCATCTTCCCCGTGATCATGGCGGCCTACTACGGCTTCTTCAACTGGCACGGCTACGGGCCGGCGACCGACTTCATCGGACTGAAGAACTACGTCACGATCCTCACCGACCCGGACTTCCAGGAAGCACTCGGTCACAACGCGTTCATCGTCGTCACGTCGATCCTCATCCAAGGACCGATCGCCCTGCTCCTGGCGCTCCTGCTGAACCGAAAGATGCGCGGGCAGTCCGTCATACGCGTGCTCATCTTCGTGCCCTACGTGATCGCGGAGGTCGTCGTGGGCACCGGCTTCAGCCTGCTGCTGGCGACCAACGGCGGCCTGAACGGTGTGCTGGAGAAGTGGGGGCTCTCGGGCTTGGCCCACGACTGGCTCTCCGATCCGAACATCGCGATCTGGACCCTCGTCGCGATCCTCACCTGGAAGTACGTCGGCTTCGCCGTCATCCTGTTCCTCGCGGGGCTCCAGGGCATCCCCGACGAGCTGTACGAGGCGGCCGCCATCGACGGCGCGACCTACTGGCAGATCCAGCGGCGCATCACGATCCCGCTGCTCGGGCCGACCCTGCGCATCTGGGCGTTCCTGTCGATCATCGGCGCACTGCAGCTCTTCGACCTGGTCTACATCATCTGGGGCCAGTACGTCGCTCCCGTCGCGGGCACCTCCACGATGGCGACATACATGGTGGCCAACGGCCGCAACGCCGGGAACTTCGGCTACGGCAATGCGGTCGCGGTCGTCATCTTCCTCATCTCCCTCGTCGTCGCCCTCGTCTACCAGCGCTTCGTGCTGCGCCGCGACACCGCCGGCGCGCTCACCGAAAGGAACCCCGAATGACCTCCGCCGCCGCACTGGCGACCCTGGAGTTGCCTCCGCCACGGCGCCAGCGCATGCGACGTGCGACGCCGGCCGTGTGGTTCGTCGCGCTCGTGGTCATCAGTTTGATGCTCGGGCCCGTCGTTTACATCATCCTCGGCGGATTCCGCACGAACTCCCAGATCACGACGGACCCCGGCGGCCTCCCCGACCCGTGGGTGTGGAAGAACTACATCGACGTGCTGACCGGCGGCGTGTTCTGGCAGCAGGTGCTCAACTCCGCTGTCGTCGCCATCGCCACGACGGCGGGCGTCATCGCGCTGGGCCTCATGGCGAGCTACGTGCTCGCACGATACCGGTTCCGGGGCCGGGGTGCGATGTACGCACTGTTCGCGGCGGGACTCATGTTCCCGATCACCGTCGCCATCACGCCCCTCTACATCGTCGTGCGCGACATGGGGCTCATCAATTCCCTCGGCGGCGTCATCCTGCCCCAGATCGCGTTCGCACTGCCGACGACGATCATCATCCTCGTGCCGTTCCTGCGTGCGATCCCCGATGAGATCGAGGAGGCAGCATTCATCGACGGCTGCAGTCGTCTGGGCTTCTTCTGGCGGATGGTGCTTCCACTGGCCGTCCCGGGAGTCATCACGGTGGGCATCCTCGCGTTCATCGGCAGCTGGAACAGCTATCTCCTGCCGCTCTTCCTTCTCAATGACAACGCGAACTTCACGCTCCCTCTCGGCGTGCAGGCGTTCTCTTCGCAGTACTCCGTCGACACCGCCAAGGTGCTGGCGTTCACCTCGCTGTCGATGATCCCCGCGCTGGCGTTCTTCAGCCTCTTCGAGCGGCGGATCGTCGGCGGCCTGACAGGAGCGGTCAAGGGATGAGCGACAACGGACTTCGCGCCGTCTCGGAGCGCGTGCTCGCGCTGCACGCGCAGATGACCCTCGACGAGAAGCTCGCACAGCTCGTCGGGTACTGGGTCGACCAGGGGGACGAGGTCGTCGCGCCGATGGCCGGCGAGATGATCACATCGACGCGGTACGAGGATGCCACCGCGAACGGCATCGGGCACCTCACCCGCGTCTACGGCACGCGGCCGGTGGACCCGGTCGCCCGCGCCGAGTGGCTCTGGGGGGAGCAGCGTCGACTGCGCGAGCAGACCCGCCTCGGGATCCCCGCGATCGTGCACGAGGAGTGCCTCACGGGGCTCGCCGCGTGGAAGGCGGCCACCTTCCCGACGCCGCTCGCCTGGGGCGCCGCCTTCGACCCCGAGCTCACCGAGCAGCTCGGGGCGGCGATCGGCCGCTCGATGGCCGAGCTCGGAATCCATCAGGGCCTCGCGCCGGTGCTCGACGTGATCATGGACCCGCGATGGGGTCGTGTCGACGAATGCATCTCGGAGGACCCGTACGTCGTCGGCACGATCGGCACCGCGTACGTCAAGGGACTGCAATCGGCCGGTGTCCACGCCACGCTGAAGCATTTCGCCGGCTACTCCGCGTCGCAGGCCGGCCGCAACCACGCCCCCGTGCACATGGGGCGCCGCCGGCTGCAGGACGTCATGCTCCCGCCGTTCGAGATGGCGGTCCGCGACGGCGGGGTGCGGTCTGTCATGAACTCGTACGCCGAGATCGACGGCGTTCCCGTCGCCTCGAGCCCCGAGCTTCTCACCGCGCTCCTGCGCGACGAGTGGGGATTCGACGGCACCGTCGTGGCCGACTACTTCTCGGTCGCTTTCCTCCACGCGCTGCACGGGGTCGCGGCCGATCTCGGCGAGGCGGCGCTGCTGGCGCTGCGGGCGGGGATCGACATCGAGCTGCCGACGGGCGACGCGTTCGTCGAGCCCCTGCGGTCGCTGCTCGACTCGAGCGCTCAGGGACGGGCCGATGTGGACCGCGCGGTGCTCCGCGTGCTCTCGCAGAAGGAGGAGCTGGGCCTGCTCGACGAGGACTTCTCGTCGCCGCCGACGCAGGTGGAGCTCGACGGCCCGGAGCTTCGCGACCTCGCGCGCAGGACGGCCGAGGAGTCGGTCGTCCTCCTCGGCAACGACGGCGTGCTTCCGCTGGCGGCGCCGCGCAGCATCGCACTGATCGGCCCCAACGCCGACGCCGCGGAGTCGCTCATGGGCTGCTACTCGTTCGCCAACCATGTGCTGGCGCACCACCCCGGCACGCCCTTGGGCTTCGAGATCCCGACGGTCGCGGAGTCGCTGCGCGCGGAGTTCCGTGACGCGGACATCGTGCTCGAGCGGGGCTGCGACGTCGAAGGCGATGATGAGCGCGGCATCGAGGCCGCCGCCCGCGCGGCGGCTGACGCCGAGGTCGCGGTCGTCGTCGTGGGCGATCGCGCCGGTCTGTTCGGACGGGGCACGGTCGGCGAGGGCAACGACGTGGACGATCTGGAGCTTCCCGGTGTGCAGCGCCGGCTCGTCGAGGCCGTGGTCGCCACGGGCACCCCGACCGTCGTGGTGATCGTCTCGGGACGCCCGTACGCGATCGGATGGATGCTCGACGGCCGCACCGCTGCCGCAGCGGTGCTGCAGGCGTTCTTCCCCGGAGAGGAGGGCGGTCCCGCGATCGCGCGGATCGTCTCCGGCGCCGCCGAGCCGTCCGGCCGGCTGCCTGTCTCGCTGCCCCGGTCCGCGGGAGCGCAGCCGTACACGTATCTGCACCCCAGGCTGGGGGGTCCGACCGACATCACGAGCGCCGACAACACCCCGGCGAGGCCGTTCGGCTTCGGGCTGACATACACCTCGTTCACCCGAGAGGACCTCACGGCTTCGGATGCTGCCACCGACGGCACGATCACCGCGCAGGTGCGGCTGTCGAACGTGGGCGATCGCGCAGGCACCGATGTCGTGCAGCTCTACGCCCGGGACGTCGTCGGCTCGGTCACCCGCCCCGTCGCACAGCTGCTCGCCTACCAGCGGGTCTCCCTGGCCCCCGGCGAGTCGGCGACCGTCACGTTCTCGGTGCCGACCTCGCGGCTGGCGTTCACCGGACGGGACGGCCGCCGGATCGTCGAGCCCGGTGCCGTCGACCTGTGGGTCGGAGGATCGTGCGCCGAACGCGACACCGAGACCCGGATCGAGCTCGTCGGACCCGTGCACGCGATGACGGCCGATGCGCCTCGAATGGCGACGGCTGCGGTCGCGGCCCTGGTCCCCGACCCCCGTTGAAAGAAGTGCCCCGAGTGCGTGCAGCACTCGGGGCACTTCGTCTGGGTTGACGTCCGCAATCCGCCCCCGCTCGACGGGTCAACCGGCCCTCCACAGGACGAAACCTCGCACTTCGCTCCTGCAGAACCCCGGTTGACCTGTTGAAGCACGCAGGGAGGAGGACGGATGCCGCGACCCGCCGCGCAGGTTCGGCCTCAGAGGCTCCGCCATGCCTCGGCGGGTGTCAACGGCACGAGCGCAGGACGCTCGACCGTGGAGCGCAGGGACTCGCGCACACCCGAGGCCGCGGACGCGGCGAGCGCCGTCATGATCTCGAGCACGTGCAGGGCCATCGCCCCGCTCGCACGGCGCTCGCCCGCGACCAGGTCCAGCAGCCCGATGCCGCGCCCGGAGTCGGCGTACCCGGCGGACGGCTCGAGCGTCTCCCACGACCCGCCGCGCGGGTGCAGCTGCACGTCGCCGGCGAAGTTGTTCGGGTCGGGCACGAGGAGCGACCCGTCGACGCCGTGCACCTCGATGGGCGCCGCCGTCGAGCGCACGCCGTCGAAGCTCATCGTGACGGTCGAGATCGCACCCGAGGCGTGATGGAGGATGCCGGTGAGATGCGTGTCGACCTCGACCGGAATGCTCTCCCCCGCACGCGGGCCCGAGCCGATCACGCGCTCGTCCCGCGAGCGCGAGGCGGCACCCGACACCGCGGTCACCGGTCCGAACAGCTGCACGAGCGACGTCACGTAGTACGGCCCCATGTCCAGCAGCGGCCCGCCGCCTTCGCGATAGTAGAAGTCGGGCTGCGGATGCCACGACTCGTGGCCCGCCGAGACCCACATCGCCGACGCCGACACGGGCCGGCCGATGCGCCCGCCGTCGATCGCGGCCCGCGCGGTCTGCACGCCGGTGCCGAGCACCGTGTCGGGCGCGCCTCCGACGCGGACGCCCGCGGCGGCCGCGGCAGCCGTGATCCGCGCAGCGTCCGCGAAGGTCGCCGCGAGCGGCTTCTCGCCGTACACGTCCTTGCCGTGCGCGATGGCGGCGAGCGCGACCTCGGCGTGCGCGGCGGGGATCGTGAGGTTGAGGACGGCACGGATGCTGCGATCCTCGAGCAGCTCGGCGGTCGTGAGCGCGCGGCAGCCGGGGATCCCCTCCGCCACGGCCGCGGCCCGTGCCGTGTCGAGGTCGGCCACGGCAGCGATGCGCACGCTCGATGCCGGAAGCAGGGTGTCGAGGTACTGGCGGGAGATGACGCCGAGCCCGACGACCCCGATGTCGGTCACCGCGCGGCCCACAGCATCCCCCGTTCGATGATGGTGCGGACGTTCGCGTCCTGCAGCACGTCGAGGCTGTGCCCCGGCGTCGAGACGAAGACCCGGCCCTGCCCCCAGTCCCGCGTCCACACCGCGGGCGAGGTGATCGGGCGGTGCCACGGGTGGTACGGCTGCACCGGGTGCGTCGTCGTCGCCAGCACATCGATGAGGTCGTCGTGCAGCACCCAGTACTGCTCGGTGGTGAGCGCGAAATCGTCGATGCCGGCCGTGATGTCATGCGTGCGGCCGAGGTCGGTGATCTCGACGGTGTGGTCGAGGTAGTTGTCGGTCTGGTCGCCGTGCACCTCGTCGGGGCGCTTCGACGGGTGCGTCGCGAACTGGCCGCCCACGAGCTGCAGGTAGTCGGAGCTCGCACGGAACGAGTCGGCGATGCCGCCGTGCCAGCCGGCGAGGCCGGTGCCCGCGGCGACGGCGTCGCGGAGGCCCCGGATCGCCTCGTGCGACGCCTGCGACATCGTCATGGACTGCAGCACGAGGTCGGTGGCGGCCATGCGGTCGGCGTCGGCGTAGACCTGGGGGTCGTCTTCGACGGTCACGTCGAAGCCGCTGGAGCGGAGGAACGGCAGGAAGAGGTCGGTCGCCTCGATCGGATGGTGGCCTTCCCATCCGCCGCGGACGACGAGGGCGGTGCGGGTCATGCGGTAGTCCCTTCGGGGTCGACGCCGGCGGATGCCACCGGCGTGAGGATGCTGTCGCGCGCGGCGCTCTGCTCGACGGCGGCGAGCACCCGCTGGACCTGGGTGGCGTCGGCGAAGCTCGGCGACACGGGGATCTCGCCGGCGACCGCGCGCACGAAGTCGACGACCTGGTGCGCGAACAGGTGCTCGTAGCCGAGTCCGTGCCCGGCGGGCCACCACGCTCCGGCATACGGATGCTGCGCCTCGGTCACCTGCACGCGCCGGAAGCCCTGCGCGGCATCGGCAGCGGCGTCGTACACCTCGAGCTCGTTCATGCGCTCGAAGTCGAACGCGATCGCGCCGCGGTCGCCGTTGATCTCGACGCGGTTGGCGTTGCGGCGGCCGGTCGCCATCCTCGTGGCCTCGAAGACGCCGAGCGCACCGCCGTCGAAGCGCGCGGTGAACGCCGCGGCGTCGTCGACGGTCACCGGCAGCCGGTCGGACGTGTCGGCCGCGACACCGCCGAGCCCCTCGACCGCCGAGCGCCGGGGCCGAGACGTGACGAACGTGCGCATCGTGGCCGACACCGCCTCGATGTGCTGACCGGCGAGCCATTGCGCGGTGTCGATGCTGTGCGCGCCGATGTCGCCGAGGGCGCCGGAGCCCGCGCGATCCCGGTCGAGCCGCCAGGTGTGGGGCGAGTCGGGGTCGCTCAGCCAGTCCTGCAGATACTGCGCGCGCACGTGCCGGATCTCGCCGATGCGCCCCTCCTCGATGAGCCGGCGGGCGAGCGCGAGCGCCGGTGTGCGGCGGTAGCTGAAGCCGCACATCGCGACCGTGCCGGACTGAGCAGATGCCGCGGCCGCGGCATCCGTCATCTCCTGCGCTTCGGCGACCGAGTTCGCGAGGGGCTTCTCGCACAGGACGTGCTTGCCGGCGGCGAGGGCGGCGAGCGCGATCTCGGCGTGGGTGTCGCCGGGGGTGCAGATGTCGATCGCGTCGATGTCGTCGCTCTCGACGGCTTCGCGCCAGTCGACGCCGTGTTCGGGCCACTCCCAGCGCGCGGCGGCCTCGGCCGTGGCGTCGGCGCGATGGCCGACGAGCAGCGCCGGCCGCGGCGCGAGCGGAAGGTCGAAGAAGTGCGGCGCGGTGCGCCAGGCCTGCGTGTGCATCCGGCCCATGAAGCCGGTGCCGATCAGCGCGATCCGCAGCGGAGATGTCGTCGTCGTCATCGTTGTGGCCCTTTCCGAAACCGACGATGCCATCGGCGCTGGCATCGGTCGAGGATCTTGCGCAAAACTGGTCGGGTGCCTGCCCGAGTGACTCTCGACGATGTCGCGGCCGAGGCCGGGGTGAGCGTCGGCACGGCGTCGAGGGCGTTGTCGGGCCGCGGCGACCTCGCGCCCGCGACGCGGCGCCGTGTGCTGGCCGCTGCGCGTGTGCTGGGGTACACCCGCGATCCCGCGGCCGGTGGGCGCCCCGCCGGCGCCGCGCGCCTCCTCGACCTCGTGCTGGGCTCGTATCACAACGCCTACTCCGACGAGGTGACCGCCGGCGCGCGCAGCGCCGCCGCCGCCGCGGGCTATGACCTCGTGCTCACCGAGGAACGCGACACCCCCGACGATGACTGGCCGATGCGCATCCGCCGACGCGGCTCGGCGGGTGTCGTGCTCGGGCTCATCTCGCCGACGGCATCGCAACTGGCCGCGATCACCGATGCGGAGATCCCGGTCGTGCTGATGGATCCGCAGGCCGAGACCTCCCGCGGGCTCACCAGCGTGCGCACGACGGACCGCGACGGCGCGTTCGCGGCGGCGACCCACCTCGCCGATCGCGGCGCGACGAGGTTCGCGATCGTGCTCGGCTCGCCGCCGTACCGGTACGGCCGCGCGCGGAACGCGGGCTTCCGCGAGGGGCTGCGCCTGGCCGCCCCCGACGCCGACCTCGTCGCGGTGCAGGCGGACTGGGGCGGCGCGGCGGCGCGCGAGGCGGCACTCCCCCTGTTGCACGGCCTGCATGCCGGCGAACGGCTGGGCGTCTTCGCCTGCACCGACGAAATGGCGGCCGGCGTGTACGCCGCGGCCGCGGCGACCGGGCGCCGCATCCCCGACGACGTCCTCGTCGTGGGTTTCGACGACCTGCGCGGGGCGCGGTGGCTGACACCGCCCCTCACGACGGTGCGTCAGCCGATCCGCGAGATGGCCGCGGCCGCCGTGACCGCCCTCGCCCAGGCTGCGGCCGGCGCTCCCCTGCCGCCGTCGCCGATCGTCCTGCCCACGCAGCTCATCGAGCGCGGCTCGACCTGACGATCCGGACGGACCGGTGGCCGCGGCATCCGAACCGGACGAAACGTCGCATGTCGGCGCACGGGGCACGCGAGTAGCGTGGGACCAGTCTGACGGAAGGCTCCACATGTCGATCACGACCGAATCCCAGGCCCGCACCAACCGCCCCGCGAGGAGTGAAGCGGAGCTGCAGCAGATGGCCAAGGACCACCTGTGGATGCACTTCGCCCGCCAGTCGGTGATGACCGACGGACCGGGGGTCCCGATCATCGTCAAGGGCGAAGGCCACCACATCTGGGACTCGCGGGGCAAGCAGTACATCGACGGCCTCGCCGGCCTGTTCGTCGTCGCCGCGGGCCACGGCCGCAAGCGCCTCGCCGAGGTCGCAGCGAAGCAGGCCGAGCAGCTCGCCTTCTTCCCGATCTGGTCGTACGCGCACCCCGCCGCGATCGAGCTCGCCGACCGCCTCGCCGACTACGCGCCCGGCGACCTCAACAAGGTGTTCTTCTCCACCGGCGGCGGCGAGGCCGTCGAGACCGCGTTCAAGCTCGCCAAGTACTACTGGAAGATCCAGGGTCAGCCGACCAAGCACAAGGTGATCTCGCGCTCGGTGGCCTATCACGGCACGCCCCAGGGTGCGCTCGCGATCACCGGCATCCCGGCCATGAAGTCGATGTTCGAGCCGGTGACCCCGGGCGGCTTCCGCGTGCCCAACACCAACTTCTACCGAGCCGACGACATGGGTGCGCCGTCCGGCAGCCTCGAGGAGTTCGGCGTCTGGGCCGCCGACCGCATCGAGGAGATGATCCTCTTCGAAGGGCCCGACACCGTCGCCGCCGTCTTCCTCGAGCCCGTGCAGAACTCCGGCGGCTGCTTCCCGCCGCCTCCCGGATACTTCCAGCGGGTGCGCCAGATCTGCGACAAGTACGACGTGCTGCTCGTGTCGGACGAGGTGATCTGCGCCTTCGGCCGCATCGGCCACATGTTCGCGTGCGACGCCTACGGCTACGTCCCCGACATGATCACGTGCGCCAAGGCCATGACCAGCGGCTACTCGCCGATCGGCGCCACCATCGTGAGCGACAGGATCTACGAGCCGTTCGCCCACGGCGACCGCGCGTTCTACCACGGCTACACCTTCGGAGGTCACCCGGTCTCGGCCGCCGTCGCGCTCGAGAACCTCGACATCTTCGAGGAGGAGGGCCTCAACGAGCACGTGCGCGAGAACTCGCCGCTGTTCCGCTCGACCCTCGAGAAGCTCACCGATCTGCCGATCGTCGGCGATGTGCGCGGCGACGGCTACTTCTTCGGCATCGAGCTGGTGAAGGACAAGGCGACGAAGGAGACCTTCGACGACGACGAGTCCGAGCGGCTGCTGCGCGGGTTCCTGTCGAAGGCGCTGTTCGACGCCGGGCTCTACTGCCGCGCCGACGACCGCGGCGACCCGGTCATCCAGCTCGCCCCGCCCCTGACGATCGGGCCGAAGGAGTTCGACGAGATCGAGCAGATCCTCCGCAGCGTCCTCACAGAGGCGTGGACGCGACTCTGACGACGGGGGCTATGGTAGGCGCGTGGGCACGATCTACTACGGCGGCGGCGCGATGCCGATCCACATCGAGGACCGCGCACTCGCGCACCTGAAGGTCGTGATCGCGACAAAGCTCCGGCGCGATGAGAGCTTCACGGTGTCGTGGAGGCATCCCGACGACCAGCCGCGCGGTCGCAGCACGATCTGGATCCACCCGTCGATCCCGCTGCGATTCGTCTTCGACGACCCCGAGCCCACCGAGCTCAGTCGAGCCTGGATCGAGGAGCTCGCGAACTCGGCCAGCTCGACCGGTGGCATCATGCTCGTCGCCGAGCACTTCGACACCGGCCCGGTCGACGTGCTGCAGGGTGCGGAAGGCGCCCCCGACGTGACGCTCGGCAACGTGGACGTCGATCACCTCGACGTCGAGCGCCTCACCGTCGGCGGCACGGAAGTGACCCCCGACGACGCCGACGACCCAGACGGGGACGGGTAGGGCTCAGCCCTCCGCCGGCGGTGTCTCGTCCTCCGCGGGCTCTGGCAGGATCGTGAGGCCTGACGGCCCACTCGCCGCAAGCATCAGCTGCTCGATCCAGGTGCGGTTGATGCGCGGCTGACGGCTGCCGAAGAAGTGGAACTGGATCGGCACCGAAGGGTGGATCCAGAAGCTTCTCCGGCCGCTGCCGTCACCGATCTCGACGTCGAACATGAACGGCTCGGAGCGGCGCAGCTTGTTCATCATCACGATGCGAAGATGCGCCAGCGTTCGGTCGTCGATGTCGACCGAGTTGGCGTTGGTGTCGTAGATGAACCGGCCCATGCCAGGAGCCTAGTGCCGGATCACCGCGGCGCGATGCCCGATCAGCGCGGCGCGAATGCCGCCGCGAACAGCGCTCGCGCCCGGCGCGCGACAGCGGGCCGCAGCGCCGGATCGGCGCGGGCGAGCTCGGTCGCCAGCATCCCGGTCGCAAGGGTCACGTCCTCGGTCTCGATATGCGATCCGATGCGCCCGGTGGCCCGGTCACGCGCGACGAGACGCTCCACGAGCGCCTGGAATCGCGCACCCAGCGACGCGACCCGGCGGTCGGAGAGATCTGCGGTGATCAGCTCGATGAACGCCGTCGACACGACCGCCTGATCGACCACGCGATCGAGCAGATCGTCGATCGTTCGGTCGGGCGGCGCGGTGTACTCCTCGAGGTCGCGCACGTTGTCCTCGAAGACGGCGACGGCGAGGGCGGTGCGGTCGGGGAAATGACGGTACAGGCTTCCTTGCCCGACTCCGGCGCGCTTGGCGACGGCACTGAAGGGGGCTTGAAGCCCTCCTTCGGCGTAGACCTCGCGGGCAGCAGCGATCAACGCCTTGCGGTTGTCGGCGGCTGCGGCGGGGCCTCGGTTCTGGCGAGGGAGCGCACGGGGGGATGCGGTGCTCGGCACGGGTGTAGCCTAGTACCGGACAAAGTTGTCCGGTAGGAGCCGCCCCGAAGGATCCTCATCCCCGGACCCGCAGCCCCGCTGAACTGCATGAAGAAGGGACAGAACATGAGCACCATCACCGCTCCCCTGACCGGAGCATCCACCATCCAGACCTGGCTCGACGACCCCGCCGGCGGCGCCGCACTGCGGGGCCTGCTCGCCCAGGGCGGCCAGACCGCGGAGGCTCTCGCACCCATCGCCGGCCTCCCGATCAGCAACCTCGTCGCGATGAGCGGCGGTGCCTTCCCGCAGGCCGCCCTCGACGCGCTCGTCGCGCAGGTCAACCCCGACGGCGTCCCCGCGGAATCCGACGCCGCCGCCGAGACCCCGAAGTCCGAGTGGGCCGAGAAGGTCACCGCCGGCCGCTTCACCGGCCAGACGGTCATCGTCACCGGCGCCGGCTCCGGCATCGGCCGCGCCACCGCATCGCGCGTCGCGCGCGAGGGCGGTCGCGTGATCGCCGTCGACGTCAGCCAGGATCGTCTCGACGAGTTCGTCGCGGCGCACACCGGTGCCGACGTCGTGGCCCTCACGGCCGACATCACCGACGACGAGGGCGTGGCCCGCATCATCGAGGCGGCCGGCGACCGGATCGACGCCCTCGCGAACATCGCCGGCATCATGGACGACATGACCCCGGTCGGCGACGTCACCGACGCCGTCTGGGATCGCGTCTTCCGCGTGAACGTCACGGGCACGATGAAGCTGATGCGCGCAGTCATCCCGGCCATGCTCGCGCAGGGCGGCGGCTCGATCGTGAACACCTCGTCCGAGGCATCCCTTCGCGGTTCCTCCGCCGGTGCCGCCTACACCGCGTCGAAGCACGCGGTCGTGGGCCTCACCAAGTCGAGCGCATTCATGTACGGCCCGAGCGGCATCCGCGTGAACGCGGTCGCGCCCGGTGCGGTGATCACCAACATCGAGGCGAAGTTCAACTCGCCGCTCGGCGCCGACCGCGTGCGCGCCGGCATGGCGGTCATGACGCCGCCCGTCGCCGCCGACCGCCTCGCCGCATCGATCACGTTCCTGCTGAGCGATGATGGCGTCAACGTCAACGGCCAGAACCTCGCGAGCGACGGCGGCTGGTCGGCCGCCTGACCCGACCCGCGACGCCCTGGCGGACACGACCTTCCGGTCCGCCAGGGCGTCGCTGCGTCGCCCCAGGCACTCCTTCGAGTCGCCGACACCCCGTACCCGACGGCCCGCGTTCTCTGGCGAGTCGCCGGAGCGGTGCCCCCGACGCCACGATCCGCAGCGAAGCGCCAGAGCGGGCGGCGCTACGGCTGGAACGGCCAGACGAGCGGCACGTACCAGACCGCCACCACGAGGAAGAACAGCGCCAGCGGCAGGCCGAGCCTCCAGTAGTCACCGAAGCGGTAGCCGGCCGGCTCCATCACCATGAGGTTCGCGGGCGTCGCGATCGGGGTCAGGAACGCGGCCGCACCGGCGACGGTGAGCGCCATCATGAACGGCTGAACCGAGAGGTCGAGCGACTGCGCGACCGAGATCGCGATGGGGGCGACGATGAGCACCGTCGCGGTGTTGCTGATGAGCTGGCCCAGCACCACCGTCAGCCCGCACAGGGCGAGCAGGGCGACGTGTGGCCCGGCGTCGCCGAGGAACGACAGCATCCAGTCCGCCACGAGGTCCGCCGTGCCGGTGCTGATGAACGCCGTCGACAGCGGGATCATGCCGGCGATGAGCACGACGGTGGTCCACGAGATCGAGTGGTACGCCTGCGTCACGGTGACCGTGCGGGTGAGGACCAGAGCGCACGCGGCCAGCAGCGCCGCCACCGCGGGCGGGACCAGGCCCGTCGCGAGCAGCAGGATCATCGCCAGCAGGATGCCGATCGCGCGCTTCGCGCCCTTGCCGAGCGGGACCGACCGGCGCAGCTGCGCGGGGTCGTCAACGGCGAGCACGCCCGGCTGGCTCGTCTTTCGCGACAGATCGTCCCACGCACCCTGCAGCAGCAGCGCATCCCCGGCCTGCACGACGAACTCGGTGCCCTTGAGGTGCTCGTCGCCGCGACGCGCCGCGAGCACCACCAGGTCGCCGTCGGGAGTGGTCATGCCCGCGCACACGCGCTTGCCGATGAGCGGCGACCGCGGGGCCACGACCACCTCCGTGATGCCGGTCTCAGGGCCGAGCAGCATACCGGTGTCGAGGGTGAGCGAGTACTGCTGACGGAGCAGACGCGCATGCCGCACGAGATCGAGCGGCATGAGGGCGCCCTTGCGATCTGGCACGAGACCGCCGCCGACGAGGAGGATCGCGACGGTTCCGAGGAGGACCGGGATGCCGACCAGCGCGAACTCGAAGTACCCGAACTCGCGTCCGCCCGCCGACGCGGCGAACTCCGACACGATGATGTTGACCGGCGTGCCGGTGAGCAGCAGCAGCGACCCGGCGGATGCCGCGAACGCGAGCGGCATGAGGAGCTTCGACGAGGCGATGCCCGAGCGGGCGGCGACGACCACCACGAGCGGCAGCAGTGCGGCGACCGCCCCGTTGATGCTGATGAGGGCGGTGAGTCCGGCCACGAGCAGCGCGATCACGACCAGCAGGGTCGTCCGCTTCGTGCCGGCGCGGCCGATGACCTTCTGGCCCGCCCACGCGGTGACGCCCGTCGCGTCGAGCGCCTCGCTCACGACGAAGAGCGCCGCGATGAAGAGCACCGTCGGGTCGCCGAAGCCCGCGAGCGCCTGCGGGAGCGTCAGCACGCCGGTGAAGAAGAGCGCCAGCGCGACGCCGATCGCGACGATGCCGATCGGCACGCGGTTGCTCACGAACGCGATCACCGCGAGCACGAGGATGACGAGCGTTGCGGTGACGGGGTCCACCCGCCCAGCGTAGCCACCGCCTCTCCGGCGGTTTGGGGTTGGGCCTCTGGGCCCGTGTCCAAGGCGGCTTCGACAGGTCAACCGGGCCTCGACAGGGGCGTCTGCGAGGGAGGGCTCCTGCGGAACCCCGGTTGACCTGTCGAACGGGAAGGGACGGATGCTGCTCCCCAGGCGCGCGGACCTCAGCCGCGGAGGGTTGCGAGCCCGGCGACGTCGTAGGCGAGCTCGACGGCCTCGAAGATCCCGGCGTCGATGCTGCGGGGCGCGAACGCGTCACCGATCACCACGACACGAGGGGATCCGGATGCTGCGGCCGCGGTGTCCGTCGCGAGGCCGGGGATCCCGACCGACGCGCGCGGCTCGACCGCGACGACGGCATCGACGCCGGAGATCACGTCCGCGACCCCGGTGAGCGTGTCGCGCACGGTCACGGCGCCCGGCTCGAGGCGCTCGACGCGGTGCGCGACGACCCGGCGGAACCCGCCGTGCGCGCCGAGGCGCTCGAGCAGCAGCGGCCGGTCGTACCCGGCGCCGATGTGCGGGAACACGGTCTCGAAGGGTGTGATCAGCTCGAGCTCGTCGACCCGTTCGAGCAGGGTCAGCACGATGCCGGCGGCGTACGCCGTGCCGTCGGCATCCACCACCGCGATCCGCCGGCCGAGGCGCGCCCCCGACACTGCGGCGAATGCGTCGATCGTGCCCTCGGCGGGGAATCCGCCGGTGTACGCCCCGCCGAGCGAGAGCGAGGTCGTGGCCGGGGCGACAGCGCCCGTGGCGACGACGATGCCGTCGGCGGCCCCGAGTCCGCGCAGCGTCTGGGTCGTCGCCTCGACGCCGAGCCGCACGTCGACGCCGGCGGCCCCGAGGTCGCGCTCGAGATCGTCGACCAGCAGACCCACGCTCTCCCGCCCCGGAACCCGCCGGGCGAGGCGCAGCTGTCCGCCGAGCTGGTGCGTCCGCTCCAGCAGAGTGACCGCGTGCCCATCGGTCGCGAGCTCGACGGCGGCGCGCATGCCCGAAGGGCCCCCGCCCACGACGACCCACCGCTGCGGCGACGCCGTGCGCGGCCGTTCGCCGCGCTCGAGTTCGCGACCGGCGAGCGGATTCACGGTGCACGACATGGCGAGTCCGCGGCTGCCGCGGCCGAGGCAGCCCTGATTCAGACGGATGCAATGACGGATGCCGCGCTCCCCCGTGTCGACGGGTGCGAGTCCGAGGAGCTTGCGACCGAGGTCGGGGTCGGCGATCTGCGCGCGCGTGAGGGCGACCATGTCGGCGATGCCGGAGGCGACGACCTCTTCGGCCTCCTCGACCGAGCGGGCGGCGCCGACGCCGAAGACGGGCACGTCGGGGTTCGCGGCCTTGACGGCGGCGACGTCGTCGCGCAGCCAGGCGTACGGCATGGGTGAGGACGGGAAGACGTAGTGCACGTTGTGGTAGCCGCCGGCGGCGAGGTCGAGGAAGTCGATGCGGGCCTCCTGCCGGAGGCGCGCGATGACTTCGCGCATGCCTGCCCCGTCGATCCCGTCAGCGTGGAACTCGTTCGCGACGATGCGGATGCCCACGGTGAAGTCGTCGCCCACCCGCGCGCGCACGGCTCGCAGCACCTCGCGCGGGAATCGAGTCCGGCCGTCGAGGTCGCCGCCGTATTCGTCCTGCCTGGCGTTGTACAGCGGCGAGAGGAACTGGTGCAGCAGGTAGCCGTGGGCCATGTGGATCTCGACGCCGTCGAACCCGCCGTCGCGCGCGTGCTCGGCCGACAGTGCCCAGCTCTCGACGAACGAGGCGATGTCGGCGTGGTCCATCGCCCGGGTCGCGTGGCCCGTCGACGGAGAGATGAGCCGCGACGGCGCATAGACGGTCCGCGGGCCGTCGGGCCCGTCGGGCTGCGCCTGCGCCCCATGGTGGTTCAGCTGCACGAAGATCTTCGCGCCGGCTTCGTGCACGGCATCCGTCATGCTCCTCGACGCCGCGACGCCCTCGGGCCGGTACGCGTCCTCGAACCCGCGAATCGATCCGGTGGGGTGCACGAAGTGGTTGCCGGCGACGAACAGCCCGCACCCGCCCCGCGCGCGGCGCACGTAGTACGCGGTCTCGCGGTCGGACTCGACGCGGTCGGAGTACTGCTTCGAATGCGCCGTCTGCATGATCCGGTTCGCCGCCGTGACACTGCCGATCCGCAGCGGTTCCCCGAGGACGGACGAACGGATGCCGGGGCTCGCGGTCATGTCCCCGAGCCTACGTGCGCCTTCGTCAGAGCGCCGAGAGGGCCTGGTCGAGGTCGGCGAGGAGATCCGGTGCCGACTCGATGCCGACCGACAGGCGAACGACCTCCGGCGGGACGGCGAGCTCGGTGCCGCGCACCGACGCGTGCGTCATCTCGTCGGGGTAGTTCATGAGCGACTCGACACCGCCGAGCGACTCGGCCAGCTGGAAGAGGCGGGTCGACTCGGCGAAGCGGCGTGCGGCCGCGGCATCCGCCAGCGCCACCGAGACGATGCCGCCGAACCGGCTCATCTGCCGCGCGGCGAGCTCGTGCCCCGGGTGCGACGCGAGACCGGGGTAGTAGACGCGCGCGATCGCTCCGTGGCCGGACAGGAACTCCGCGATCTCCTGCGCGTTCTCGCTGTGCCGCTGCATGCGCAGGGCCAGCGTCTTGATCCCGCGGGTCGTGAGCCACGCATCGAGCGGGCCCGAGACCGCGCCGACCGCGAACTGCAGGAACTTCACCTCGCCGTACAGCGCGTCGTCGCCCAGCACGAGGGCGCCGCCGACGACGTCGGAGTGCCCGCCGAGGTACTTGGTCGTCGAGTGCACGACGACGTCGGCGCCGAGCGCGAGCGGCTGCTGCAGCGCAGGCGACGCGAACGTGTTGTCGACGACGACGAGCGCACCGGCGTCGTGCCCGAGCTTCGCGAGCCCCGCGATGTCGGTGATGCGCAGCAGCGGGTTGCTGGGGGTCTCGACCCACACGATGCGGGCAGGCCGCTCCTCGAGCGCCGCCCGCACGGCGTCGAGGTCGCTCATGTCGACGACCCGGATCCCGATCCCCCACCCGCCCAGCACACGCGCGATGAGGCGGTAGGTGCCGCCGTACACGTCGCTGCCGAGCAGCACCTCGTCGCCGGGCTTCAGCGCGGCGCGCAGCAGCGCGTCCTCCGCGGCGAGGCCCGAGGCGAACGACAGCGCGTGCGCACCGCCTTCGAGGGCCGCGAGTTGCGTCTCGAGCGCCGTGCGCGTCGGGTTGCCGCTGCGTCCGTACTCGTACCCCTCGCGGAGGCCGCCGATGCCGTCCTGCGCGTACGTCGTCGAGAAGTGCACCGGCGGGATCACCGCACCCGTCGTCGGGTCGAAGGCCTGCCCGGCGTGCACCGCCCGGGTCTCGAAGCCGCGGTCGCTCGTGGGCTCGGTCATTCGGGTGCTCCTTCGGTGGGGGTGACGGATGCTGCGGGGCCCGGGCCGACGTCGAAGCCGTGGTCGCGCATCCAGTCGTCGTCGTAGAACCGGTTGAGATAGCCGCGGCCGTGGTCGGGCAGCAGCACCACGACGACGGCGTCCGCCGGCAGACCCCGGGCGGTGCGCAGGGCGGCGACGACCGCCATGCCGCTCGATCCCCCGACGAGGAGGCCTTCCTCGCGGGCGAGCCGGCGCGTCATCTCGAAGGACTCGGCGTCGGGGATGCGGTGGATCTCGTCGGGCACCGACGGGTCGTAGCTCTCGGGCCAGAAGTCCTCGCCGACGCCCTCGACGAGATAGCCGTGCAGCGGCCCCCCGGAGTAGATCGAACCCTCGGGGTCGGCGCCGACGACCCGCACCGCCGAGTTCGACACCTCGTGCAGAAAGCGGCCGGTGCCCGTGATCGTGCCGCCGGTGCCGATGCCCGCGACGAAGTGGGTCACGCGTCCGTCGGTGTCGCGCCAGATCTCGGGCCCGGTGGTCTCGTAGTGGCTGAGCGGCCCGTTCGAATTCGCGAACTGGTTCGGCTTGAACGCCCCGGGGATCTCGCGCACGAGACGGTCGGCCACGCTGTAGTACGAGCGCGGGTCCTCCGGCGGCACGCTCGTCTCGGTCACGACGACCTCGGCGCCATAGGCCTTGAGCACGTCGACCTTGGCGCCGGCGAACTTGTCGGGGACGACGAAGACCATCCGATAGCCGCGCTGCACGGCGACCAGTGCGAGACCGACACCGGTGTTGCCGCTCGTGGGCTCGACGATCGTGCCGCCGGGCCCCAGCAGGCCGTCACGCTCGGCGGCGTCGATGATGCGGCGGGCGATGCGGTCCTTGGCGGAGCCGCCGGGGTTGAAGTACTCGACCTTCGCGAGCACCGTCGCGGCGATGCCGTCGGTGACACGGGTCAGCTGGACGAGGGGGGTGTCGCCGACGAGGTCGGCCACGCTCTGGGCGTAACGCACGTTGTGTCCTGGAGTGTTGCCGCGCGGGTGCGCGGAGAGTTGTCGGGGTCGCTGAGGTCTGCGTGAAGCGGGAGCTTCAACAGCAGGGGCGACAACACCGACAGGTCAACACGGGCGCCAGTCTATGCGCTGGGCGGCATCACGTCGAGAAGAAGCAGATCACCAGGTCGCGACATACTCCGATCGCCGCACGAGCGCGGCCTGCTCGACGAGAGGCAGGGAACGGTCGACGGCCTGCACGACGCGGCGCGCCACCTCGGGCGATGTCAGCTCGTAGTCGACGAAGTCGCTGTTCGACGCGTAGACGCCGATCGGCAGGGTCAGCGCCTGGAAGAAGCCGAACAGCGGCCGCAGCTGATGCTCGATGATGAGCGCGTGCCGCTCGCCGCCTCCGGTGGCTGCCAGGAGCACCGGCGTCCCGACGAGGTCGTATTGGCCGACGAAGTCGAACAGGTGCTTGAACAGCCCCGTGAAGGAGGCCCGGTACACGGGGCTCGCCACGACGAGCAGGTCGGCAGACTCGATCGCCCGCAGCGCGGTCTCGACCTCGGGGGCGACGTCCTCGCGCTTCAGCGCACCGGCGAAGCCCGCGCCCAGCGCGGCGACCTCGACGAGCTCCGTCTGCGCCGGGATGCGCTGCGCGACCGACGCGAGGATCGTGCGCACGAGCGCGGTGGTGCGGCTCGGCTCGTGGAGCGAGCCCGACACCCCGACCACCCGCAGCGGGCGGTCGGCGATGGTCTGGATGGCGGGTGCTTCCCGCAGCACCTCGGTCATACCGGCACCACGTCCAGCGACGGCGCGGGGCCGACGGCCGCGAGCCTGCCGCGCGAACGCGACCACTGGCTCCACGAGCCGGGGTAGACCACGACGTCGATGCCGGCGAGGGCGCCGGCGAGGGCCGTGTGCGTCGCCGCGATGCCGGAGCCGCAGTACGCCGCGACCGAGACGCCGTCGACGACGCCCGCGGCCGCGAACTCGGCACGGATCTCGTCGGGCGAACGGAACTTGCCCGCGGTGAGGTGCACCGTCGTCGGAAGGTTGACCGCGCCCGGGATGTGCCCGCCGACAGGATCGAGGGGCTCGGCGTCGCCGCGGTACCGCTCGGGTGCGCGCACGTCGAGGAGCAGGCCGTGGTCGGGCCATTCCTCCACGCCGTCGATGTCGGCGACGCCCTCGGTGATCTCGTCGAGCACGACGTCCCCGGGCGGTCGAGGCAGCACGTCGCCCGTCTCGAGCGGAAGCCGCTCGGCGAGCCAGCCGCGCAGGCCGCCGTCGAGCACGCGCACGTCGGCGAGCCCGGATCGCGTCAGCACCCACCACGCGCGTGCCGCGGCGACCGAGTGCACGTCGTCGTACGCGACGACGGTGTCGCCGCCCCGGATGCCCCACCGCCGAGCAGCGGCCTCGAGCTGCGCGCGCGGCGGCAGCGGGTGGCGTCCCTCGCGCGGATCGCCGCGGCGAGCCAGTTCGTGGTCGAGGTCGACGTAGACCGCACCGGGCAGGTGCCCGTCGAGGTACGCCGGCCGACCCTCGGGCTGGTCGAGCCGCCAGCGCACGTCGAGGATCCGCGGCGGGGTTCCGTTGCGGATGAGATCAGCGAGCTCTGTCGGCGAGATGATCGGGGAAGGCATGAGGTCATGCTCGCCCGGCCGCAGACCGCGCGGAATGTTGTGACGACACACGCCGCGACACGACGACACGGGGCGTCACACGCAGTCATGTGTCGGGGCCGATCGCGCCTGCGGCGCGGTGTGTCTCGCGCCGAATCCGGGCCGGCTCGCGCGTGCGGCCGTACGATTCCGCCAGAACCGATGGAGGAACGGATGCCGCACCCTCGCGCGACACGTGGATCCCGGGCTCCGCGGCGGTCGCGCGCGGCCCGGCTGCTCGCAGGACTCGCCATCGCGGCGGGGCTCACGCTCCTCGCCGGGTGCGGCAACGGCGGGATCCCCGTTCCGACCGCGCTGCCGACGAACCTGCCGACCCGGACGGCATCGCCGGAGCCGACACCCGAGCCGACGCGCGTCCTCCCGACGCGTTCCACCGCACCCACCCCGGAGCCGACGCCCGAGCCCACCCCCGAACCCACCGTGGTGCCGGAGCCCACGGCCGAACCCACGACGCCCGTGCCGGTGCCCACCGTGGTGCCGGAGCCGACGGCGACGCCGACCCCCGAGCCGACGCCGACGGCAACTCCGACGCCGACCCCGACCCCGACGGCGACGGCGACCCCGTCCGCGACGCCTTCGCCCACTGCCGAGGCGGGCGACGACGCCGCCGCGCCGATCAACTGGGTGCCGTGGGTCGTGCTGGTGGTGCTGCTCGTCGCGGCGGCTGTGATCTACCTCATCGTGCGGCGACCGCGTCCGAAGCCGCCGACCGGGACGTAGGCCCCGGCTCAGCCGCGCAGGGCGAGGGCGAGGGGAAGCACGCCGGTCGCGCCGGCGCGGCGGAGCTCGCGCGCCGCGACGGTGAGGGTCCATCCGCTGTCGACGCGGTCGTCGACGAGGAGCACCGGTCCGGGCGGGACGCCGAGCCCGGCTGCGGAGAACCGGCCCCAGACCCCTGCGACGCGGAAGGCGCTGTTGCCGCCGGGCTGTCCGGTCGGCCCGCCGTCGACGAGGTCGAGCGCCCCGAGGAACGGCAGCCTGCCGATCTCGGCGATCCCGCGCGCGAGCGAGTCGACGAGCTGCGGCTTCGTGCGGGACGGCATCGCGACCACCGCGACAGGGCGGGTCTCCCACCCCCATTCCGCGAGCACGCGCACGCACGCCCCGAGCACGTTCTGGGGCACGGGCGCATCCGCGGCTCCGGCCGCGAACAGGTCGCGCAGCGCGCCGCCCCAGCCGAGGTCGGTGAGTCGCGCGAGCGCGCGCCCTTCCGTGGCCTGCTCGTCCGCGGCGATGCGACCCTTCACCGGCACGCCGAGCCGGTCGGCGCCCGTCGGCCATTGCCGCCTCGGCTCGATCGGCACGCCGACGCGGTCGAGGGCGGTGGCGGCGGCATCCGTCGCAGCAGAGGCGATCGCCGTCGGGAACCACGCACCGGCGCAGTTGTCGCAGCGCCCGCAGGGCGCCGCGGAGTCGTCGTCGAGGGAGCGCTGCAGGAACTCCATGCGACAGCCGGAGGTCTCTTCGTACTCGATCATGTGCTGCTGCTCGGCCACGCGCTCGGCCGCGATGCGGCGGTAGCGTTCCTCGTCGTACGTCCAGGGTTGACCGGTCGCGATCCAGCCCCCGCGCACGCGGCCGACCGCGCCATCGACGTCGAGCACCTTCAGCAGCAGTTCGAGCGGCGTGCGGCGGATATCGACGACGGCCTCGAGCGCGGGCGTCGACATCGGCCCCGTCGCGCCGGCGAGCGCGGCGAGCACGCGTTCGGCGCGCTCGCGATCGGGCATGGAGGCCGTCGCGAAGTAGTGCCAGATCTCGCGGTCCTCGACTCCAGGCAGCAGCAGCACGTCCGCGGAGTCGGTGGCCCGGCCGGCACGGCCGACCTGCTGGTAGTACGACACCGGCGACGACGGCGCCCCCAGGTGCACGACGAAGCCGAGGTCGGGCTTGTCGAACCCCATGCCGAGCGCACTCGTCGCCACGAGCGCCTTGACCCGGTTGTCTTTCAGGAGTGCCTCGGACTCCTCGCGCTCGTCGGTGTCGGTCTGCCCGGTGTAGGCGCGCACGTCGTACCCGTGCTCGCGCAGCAGCCGTGCCGTGTCGTTCGCCGCCGCCACCGTGAGGGTGTAGATGATGCCGGATCCTGGCAGGTCGCCGAGGTGGCTGATCAGCCAGGCGAGCCGGCTCGGCGAGTTGGGCAGCCGCAGCACGCCGAGCCGCAGCGACGCCCGCGCGAGCGGACCCCGGATCGTGAGAACGCCGTGCGCCGAGGCATCCGATTCCGCCATACCGGCATCGAGCTGCTCCGCGACGTCGGCCACCACGCGGCTGTTGGCGGTCGCGGTGGTCGCAAGCACCGGCACGCCCGCGGGCATGCGTGCGATGAGGTCCCGGAGGCGCCGGTAGTCCGGGCGGAAGTCGTGGCCCCAGTCGCTGATGCAGTGCGCCTCGTCGACGACCAGCAGGCCGATGCGGGCGACGAGCTGCGGCAGCTGCTCGTCGCGGAACGAAGGATTGTTGAGGCGTTCGGGCGACACGAGCAGCACGTCGACCTCGTCGCGGTCGAGCTGTGCGAGCACGTCGCCCCACTCGTGCGCATTCGTCGAGTCGATCTTCACGGCCCGCACCCCGGCGCGCGCGGCCGCGGCGATCTGATCCCGCATGAGGGCCAGCAGAGGCGACACGAGCACGGTGGGTCCTGCGCCGCGACGGCGCAGGAGCAGCGTCGCGACGAAGTACACGGCCGACTTCCCCCACCCCGTGCGCTGGACGACGAGCGCGCGTCGGCGTTCATCGACGAGCGCCTCGATCGCCTCGAACTGCCCGTCGTGGAATTCGGCGTCGTCGCGTCCGACGAGGGTGCGCAGCACCTCGAGGGCTTCGGTGCGGGTCGTCGTGGTCGCTGTCACCCTCCCACCCTGCCCCATGGTCCTGACACCCGTGCCACCGTCCCGACCTGGCCTCCCGGCCCCGTGCTAGCGTGGCCGCGACGGAGGAGGTGCGCGTGCTCGAGACGATCGCCGTCGTGCTGCGCCTCGTCGTCGAGGTCCTCGCGACCACCCTGCGCCCCGCCACGGAGCTGCTCGGCGAAGCCGCCCGCTCGCTGTTCGAGCTCGCTCCCGCGCCGCAGCCGGAGGCCGGAGCCCTGGTGATCGCCGCCGCCGTCATCGCGACGCTGGCCCTCCTCGCCGTCGCGATCGCCGTCCTCCTCGTCCCGGGGCGCATGATCGCGACCGCGGCCGGTCCGCACCGCGCGATCGCCGATTCGACCAGGCTCACCGCGTCCCACCCCGACGCTCCAGGACACTCCCGTCCGCGCGCCCCGGGTTCCGCGGCCCTGGCCGCGTAGCCCGACGCACGTTCCCCCGAGGACCGCTCGCCGGTGCCTTCGTGGCCGCACGCCACGAATCGACACCCGACGAACGGACACCTCCATGGACCTCTACGCCTTCCCGCCTGTCGCCGCGATCCTGGACGCGGCCTACTCCCTGCTCATGGGCCTCGCGGCGCTGCTCGAACCTCTCGCCGGCTCCGCAGCGGCCGCGGCATCCGTTGTGGTGCTCACGGTGCTGGTGCGGGCAGCGCTCGTGCCTGCGGGGATCGCGCAGGCGAAGGCCGAGCAGACCCGCAGCCGCCTCGCGCCGAAGCTGCGAGACCTGCAGCGCCGTCACAAGAAGAACCCCGAGCGACTCCAGCGCGAGACGATGAAGCTGTACTCCGACGAGAAGGCGTCGCCCTTCGCGGGCTGTCTGCCGATGCTTGCGCAGGCACCGGTCGTGGCGATCGTCTACGCCCTCTTCCTCCACACCGCAATCGCCGGACACGCGAACGCGCTGCTCGCCCACGAGCTGTTGACCGTGCCTCTCGGCACGAGCCTCGTGAGCGCGATCGCCGCGGGCACGGCCTCCGCCGCGACCGTCGGCGTGTTCGCGGGCGTCCTCGCCGTCATCGTCGTGGTCGCCGAGATCACGCGGCGCGCGTTCCGTCCGCAGATCGACACGGCTCCGGATGCCGCGCCCCTGGCCGGTGCCGGCATGGCGAGGCTCGCCGGAGCGCTGCAGTTCACGACCGCGGTCTTCGCCCTGTTCGTGCCGCTCGCCGCCGCGCTCTACCTCGCGACGACCGTCGCGTGGACGCTGGCGCAGCGGCTCGTGCTGCGCAGGGTCTATCCCCTCGCGACGGCGTGAGCCTCCGGCATCCGCTCGCCAGCCGCCCGATCAGGGGGGCTCGTGGCGCGCGTGCAGCACGCCGCTCGCCGCGCCCAGCACCGCGCCGGCGAGGGTGTCGATCACGCGCTCGGTCGCGACCGCCACGGTGTCGACGGCCCCCGTCGCGGCACCCGTGAGCAGCAGCACCAGCGGTGTGATGAAGACGAGGGCCAGGGCGTAGTTGCGCACGACGAACAGCTCGATCGTGAACTGGAGCACGCCGAGCAGCAGCGCGAGCCACAGCGCCGGAATCGGCAGCGGCGCCAGCAGGAGGTAGACGCCGGCGCCGAGGATCGTGCCGATCATGCGGTGCAGCCCGCGGCTGAAAGCGGCCCGCCGGTCGGCGGCGACGCCCACGACCGCGATGGCTGCGCCGACGATCCAGTAGGCGCGATCGGGGTCGACGAACAGTCCCACCGCGATCCCGACCACCGTCACGAGTGCGACGCGGATCACGAGCATCCGTTCCCCGGGCGGCCATGCCGGTCCCGGCAGCACCTCGCGCAGCGGTCGCGTGGCGACGCGGCGGCGGCTCGCCAGGGCCAGCGGAGCGAGTGACACGATCGAGGCGAACAGGATGCCGCAGGCCACCGCCGCGACGTAGGTGGCGGCATCCGCTCCCGACGCCACGATGTGCGCCGACAGGCCGTAGACGAGCACGACGAACAGCGGGCCGGGCGGACCGACGGCGAAGCCGAACATCGCCACGGCAGCGACGAGCGCGACGACCGCGAGCCCGATCAGCGTCCAGACCGGCGACGGTCCCGCGAGGGCGCCGAGCACCGCGGCCACGCCCAGCCCGCCGGCGACGAAAGGCACGACGCGCGCCCGCTCGCGGACCTGGAGGTGCGTGCCGTACAGCGCGACGAACGCGCCCGTGGCCGCCTGGAACCCCAGGTCGGCGCGTCCGAGCAGCGTCATCAGCGCGATCGGCACCGCCATGGCGATCGCCGCGCGCAGACCGATCGCCCACCGCGGCGCCGGTGCGGGCGCGAGGCGGAACAGACTCGCCACCGCGTGGCCCAGGTCGGCCGCGAAACGCCGCCCGGCGTTGTGCTGCGGCACCCGTCCTCCCCTCTCAGACCGTCGGGCGCCCGGCCGACGCCGGCTCCGACAGCAGCTGGTCGAGGAGCGCGAGGGCCGCGTCCTGCGGGGCGTCGGGGTCGAGCAGCCACTGGGTCTGCAGACCATCGGATGCCGCGATCACAAGGGCGGCGGCCGCCATCGGATCCACGTCGGCGCGGATGCGTCCCGTCGCCTGGTTGTGCCGCACGCGGTCGGCGATCTCGGCGCGGACGCGCGCGAAGCGCTCGGTCGCGAACTCACGCGCGGCGGGGTGTCCCTCCTCCAGCGCGGAGGCGACGAGCGACGAGTAGAGCTGGACGAGGCCCTGCACCTCGTGGTTCGCGTCGCTCCAGCGACGCAGAAGCTCGGTGGGGGTCACATCGAGGGGAGTCGGCTCCCAGTCTTCGTCCCGGGCCTCCGACTCGCGGTACACGGCGATCAGGAGCTCTTCGAGCGACCCGAAGTAGTGCGTGAGCGCGGCGTGCGTGACACCGACCTCTTCCGCGATCGCGCGGAGGCTGGTGCGGTCGGACCCGCGCTTGGCGAACACCTCGATCGCACGGTCGAGGATCTCCTGGCGACGTGCGACGCCCTTCGCGTACGACCCCCGCGGGGTCGGCTGGTGCTCCGCTTCGGCCATGCGGACCATGCTACCGAAGAAAAACCTCCACATGGAGGTTTTCGTGGTACCTTTTCCCGATGACCACGTCTTCCTCCGGAGCCGTCGGCGTCGGCATCATCGGCGCCGGCAACATCAGCGACCAGTACCTGACGCACCTGTCGAGCTTCCCCGACGTGCGCGTCATCGCGATCGGCGACCTCCTCGAGGACCGCGCGAAGGCGCAGGCCGAGAAGTACGGCGTGCCCCACGCAGGCGGCATCGAGCTCGTGCTGAACGACCCCGATGTCGACATCATCGTGAATCTCACGATCCCGGCGGTGCACGTCGAGGTCTCGCTGGCGATCATCGCGGCCGGCAAGCACGTCTGGACGGAGAAGCCGATCGGCATCGACCGCGAGGAGTCCCAGCGGCTTCTCACGGCGGCGGATGCTGCCGGTCTGCGAGTCGGGGTCGCACCCGACACCGTGCTCGGCCCGGGCGTGCAGACGGCCAAGCGTGCGATCGCGCGCGGCGACATCGGCCGTCCGCTGTTCGCATCGACCTCGTTCCAGTGGCAGGGCCCCGAGATCTTCCACCCGAATCCCGCGTTCCTGTACGCCAAGGGCGGCGGACCGCTCCTCGACATGGGTCCGTACTACGTGTCGGCGCTCGTGCACGTGTTCGGCCCCGTCGCGTCGGTCGCGGCCCTCGGCCTGCAGGGCTCTCCCACCCGCAAGGTGCAGGTCGGCGAGCTCGCCGGTCAGGAGTTCCCGGTCGAGATCCCGTCGACCCTGTCGGTGCTGACGGAGTTCGAGCGGGGCGGCCAGGCGCAGAGCCTGTACAGCACCGACTCGCCGCTCAAGCGCCACGGCATCGTCGAGGTCAACGGCACCGAGGGCACGATCGTGATCCCCGACCCGAACTACTTCGGCGGCAGCATCACGATCACGCGCCCACTCACCGACGTATCGGTGAGGGAGCAGGAGATCATCCAGGTGCCGCAGGAGGGCGTGCTCACCGGCCGCGGTCTGGGCCTGCTCGACATGGCCCGCTCGATCCGCGACGGCCGCCCGCACATCGCCACCGGCGAGTTCGGGTACCACGTGCTCGACACCCTGCTGTCGATCGAGGAGGCGGCCGCGACCCACAGCTTCGTGACCGTCGAGAGCACCCTCGGCGAGGTCGGCTCGCTCCCCGCGGACTTCGACCCGCTGGCCGCCACGCTCTGACGCGCCCCGCTTCACATGACCCCCTGCCGCTCGGCAGGGGGCTCGTGCAGGGGATGAGGGATGCCGCGGGCCGCGGCATCCGCGATCCCCGGGGTGTCAGCCGAACAGGTCGCGGAGACCCGGGAGCTCGAAGTTCGAGATCTGCTCGCCGATGCCGGTGACCGCCTCGCCGGCGCCCGCGAGCTGGTCGGACGCTCCGGCGACGAGGTCGCCCGCGCCGCCGAAGTCGACACCGCTTGCGATCGCGTCGAGGTCGACACCGCCGGCGATCGTGTCGAAGTCGACGCCCAGCGTCGCCGCCTGCGCCAGGAGCGGGGCCGCGAGGGTGCTCACCACAGCTGCTCCGGCGACGGCGCCGAGCACCCCTCCGGCACCCGCAAGTGCCGCGCCGCTCGCCATGCCGCCGGCGGCAGAGGCACCGCGCCCGCCGCGGCCGACCCGCGCGAGCAGGCCCGCCATCGCCCCGGGCCGCACCGCCTCGGTGCGCGCCGCGGCGCGCGCGAGGTCGGGGGCCTCTGCGGAGCGCGGCTGCTCGGCCGAATGCAGCTCGGCGCGCATCCCGGCCTGCACCTGCGCCCGCTGCTCGGGCGTCAGCCGCGCGAAGGCCTCCCGGTGGATGGCCTCGACCTGGTGAGGGTCGGATGTCTGCAGCAGGTACTCGTAGCGGGCGATCGCCGCCCGGTCGGCGGCGGTCGCGGGCGCGTGCGGCGCACCGGCGGCGGGCGACGCCGGAGGCGGGGTGAGACCGATCGGCGTCGTCGGCGCGGAGGCGGCCGGAACCGGCGACGCGGCGCTCGCGGGCGGTGTCGCGACGGGTCGCTGATCACCGGTGACGGCTCCGGCGACATCGCGCACGATCGCGCGCCAGTCCGCGCCGGCGCCGGGCTTGGCGCCCGCGGAGCCGGAGGAGTCGAGGGCCTTGGCGGCGAGGCCGAACAGACGGTTGAGCGAGCTCATGGGGTTTCCTTCCGGATGGGAGACGTGGCGTGATGAAGAACGCCAAGGTCTCCTCCGCCCCGAAAGGCCGGCAACCCGGGATCCGGCGCTGGATCCGTAGTGACGAGCGTGCCGCTGGCGGGAGTACTCCCCTTGTGCGAACCAGCCTAAGGTCAGCTCGCGGCCTTACCGGTCGTCAGCGATCCCGCCGCCGGCACTCCCAGCTGATTGATCGATTCGCCTACAGCCGGCCGACCGTCTCGATGTCCTCCAGGAAGTCGGCGGCGACCCGCGCCGACACTGTGGCACGCGTTCCGGCGATCGCGGCCGTGTAGTCGTCCATGAACGGACCCGCGGGTTCGTCGGCGCCCGAGTCCACGGCGTTCTCGAGCGCGGACTGCGATGCCTTGCGAGCGGCGAACTCGATGTCGGCAGGCGAGAAGCCGTCGGTCATGGCGACCAGCTCCGGCACGTCGATCCCGACGGCGGCCTCCGGGATGTACCGGCGCCAGATCGCATCGCGCGCCTGCTCGTCGGGAAGGCCGATCGGGATCACGTAGTCGAAGCGGCCGTGGCGGAGGAACGCCGCATCCAATGACCTGATGAAATTCGTCGCGCAGATCAGGAGGCGTCCGGGCTGCTCGCGGAAGGCGGGGATGATCTTGAGCAGCTCGTTCGTGACGCCCTGTGTGGGCGACGGCGGCTCACCCTGGCGGTGCGAGGCGATCTCCTCGACCTCGTCGATGAAGACCACCGCGTGCTCGAGTTCGGCGATGGTGGCGAAGGTCTCGCGCAGTGCGCCGGCGAGTCCACCCGGGTGCGAGGCCAGGCGGGACGGGAACACCTCGACGAACGACCACTCCAGGCGCGAGGCGATCGCCTTGGCGAACGTCGTCTTGCCGGTGCCGGGCGGACCGAACAGCACGATCGCCCGCGGTGGCACGACCCCGAAGCGCTCGGCGAGCTCGGACTGCGCCAGCGGAAGGACGACTCGCCGCTCGAGCAGCTCCTTCTCGGTGTTCATCCCGCCCACGGCGTCCCAGAGTCCGCGCGGCAGTACGCGTCCGCCGAGCTCGGCGAGACGCTTGAGCTCCTCCCGCTGCACCGGGATGTGCCGCTCGAAATAGTGGAGGTCCTGCTTGAGCGCGAACCCCTGGTGCAGGAATGCACCCATCTTGGTCTCAGCTGCCGGCATGAGTGCGGAGAGCTTGGAGATGCCCTGCGGCGCCATGCGCGCCTCGAGCGCGGCGAGGAGCGACGAGCCGATGCCCATGCCGCGCACATGCGACGCGGTGGCGAGGAAGACGACCCAGCCCTGCGCGTGCGCGGCACGGCCGATCGCGGCACCGACGATCTGCTCGCCGACGACGGCGACCACCGCGTGGTCCTTCGCGCACGACGCCAGCACTTCGGAGAGGCTGTAGACCGGCTCGACACCCTCCGCGGTGACCTGCTCCCAGAGCCGCAGGATGCCGTCGACGTCGTCGGCGTGATAGTCGCGGATGCGCCAGCCTGCCATGCCCGGACTCCCTTCGGTGCGAGGTGGGTCGCCTCAGGCTACCCACGGGGGAAGGCTCGGACAGTCGTATTAAGTGCGCCCGGCCGGACGGACTGTCGGGCGCCCGGCCGGACGGACTGTCGGGCGCCGGCCGGACGGATCTCAGGCCGCGGGGACGAGGATGTCGCGCACCAGCGCGTCGAGCTGCGCATCGGCGTCGAGGAACTGGCGCAGCGTGTTGCGGGCGGCGCCGAAGTCGGCGAACTCGTCGGGACGCATGCCGTCGACGTCGTGGGCGCGGCGGAACTCGCTGAGAGAGGTGAGCTCGTCGAGGATCTCCGCCGGCACGGGTTCGGAGATGCGATCCTCGGCGGGGATGCCGTTCGCGTCGATGCGATGCTGCCAGTCGAAGGGGGGCGAGACCACGAGGTCTCCCCCGACGAGCTCCGACCACTGCAGATGGTTGCGGAACGCCGCCGACAGGATGCGGCTGCGGAAGCCGCGCTCCCGGAACACCGCGTGCGCCTTCTTGAGCGCAGCGACGCCGGCCCAGTCGAGCGAGCCCGGCGTCGTGAGGATGCGGTTCTTCGCCGTCCACGCCTTGAGCCAGTCGTCGAGGCGCCCGCCCATGATCGTCACGACGTGGCCGAACTCCCGCTCGGGCAGCCCGGCCTCCCCGCGGCGGTCCAGTGCACGCTCGAGCGCCTCGCCGACGGCGACAGCCTGCGGCACGGTGAAGCTCAGCGTCGCGTTGATGCTGACGCCCCGGAATGCGGCCTCCTCCATCGCAGCGATGCCCGTCGCGGTCGCCGGGATCTTGACGATGATGTTCTCGGCCAGCTGCGAGAACTCGACGGCCTGCGCGACGAGCGCGTCGACGTCGCGGTGCAGGCGGGGATCGGTCTGGATCGACAGGCGGCCGTCACGACCGCCGCTCGCGGCGAACGCCGGCTCGAGCTGGCGTGCGGCCTCGATCGAGAGCTCCCTGACGGCTTGCCAGCCGAGCTCGGACTCGCCCCAGGTCGGATGCTCGGCCGCGAGCTCCTGGAGGCGCGGCGTCCAGACGTCGGGGTGATTGCGGATCGCCGTCAGCGCGATCACCGGGTTGCATGTGGCTCCGACCGCGCCGAGCGCGATCGAGCGGCGGAGCTCCTCGGGGTCGGCCGAGTCGTTCCACAGCACGGTCGGGAACCGCTCGGCAGCCTGCGCGAAGGGGCGGGCCGGGGCATCCGTCACCAGAGTCATCGTCGCGCTCCTCAGACCCGGACGGCCGCGGGCTTGGCTGCCGGCACGGCGAGTTCGCCCGTCATGTACTGGGCACGGCCGAAGCCGAACGACCAGTCCTGGGGGCCGTTCTCGACGTAGCCGATGAAGACGTCCTCACCGTCGACACCCACCGCGGCCAAGCGCGTGGCGATCTCGGCGTACAGTTCCTGCTTCGTCTCGTCGGTGCGACCGCGCTGCGTGAAGATCTGGATGATCACGGGGTCGGTCCGGTCGAAGCCGAGGCCGGCGTCCTCGGCGACGATCGTGGCGCCCGGGCGGGCGGTGATCACCTGGAAGCGGTCGCGGACCGGGATGCCGTAGACCGCGACGATCGCGTCGTGGATGGCGCCGGCGATCTCGGCCGAGTTGGTGCGGGCGTCGCTGTGGTCGATGCGAACGAGAGGCATGAGGTCTCCTTGAGGGGAATAACTTTGTCCTGACATTCTTACATTATCCTTGACCCGCTCGTCAATCTCGATCACGGCCTTGTACATCCCTCATCCTTATGACAGTATGTCCTGACAAATAGTAAGCCAGGCAGTGTCCGCCTACGATCGACTCACGCAAAGGAGCGTCCCCGTGTCGCATACCAGCTCCCCCTCCCGCACCGCCCGAGTCGGCGGTACCGCCGGCAAGGGCTTCCTCATCCGGCTGACGGTCATCTCGACCCTCGGCGGCCTGCTCTTCGGCTACGACACCGGCGTCATCTCCGGCGCATTGCTCTACATGCGCGACGACCTCGCCATGACGACGGCGCAGGAGGCCTGGGTCGTCAGCTCGCTGCTGTTCCCGGGCGCCGCGTTCGGTGCACTGCTCGGCGGCCGGATCGCAGACTGGCTCGGCCGCAAGAACAGCCTCATCGTCTGCGCCGTCATCTTCCTCGTCGGCGCTCTGGGCTGCGCCCTGGCGCCCAACGTCGCACTGATGGTCGCCGCGCGCATCATCCTCGGCTTCGGGGTGGGGGCGGCGGCCGTCGCGTGCCCGCTCTACCTCGCCGAGATGGCGCCCGCTGAGCGGCGCGGCCGCATGGTCACCATCAACGAGCTCATGATCGTGACCGGCCAGATGCTGGCCTTCGCGATCAACGCCCTGCTGGCCGTCACGATCGAGGACGCGCACGTCTGGCGCATCATGCTCGGCGTCGCGGCGATCCCGGCCGTCGTCCTGCTCATCGGCATGTTCCTGCTGCCCGAGTCACCGCGATGGTTCGGTGCCCGCGGCCGCGTCGACGAGGCGCGTCAGGTGCTGACCCTCAGCCGCAGCCCCGAACAGGTCGAGGTCGAGGTCGCCGACATCGTCGCGACGGCCAAGGCCGAGGGCGACAGCCGCAAGCACGCGTGGCACGCGCTGCGCGACAACCGCTGGATGCGCCGCCTCCTCTACATCGGCTTCGGCCTCGCGGCCGTTCAGCAGGCCACCGGCATCAACACGGTCAACTACTACGCGCCCAGCATCCTGACCGCCTCCGGTCTCGGCGAGCAGGCCGCGCTCATCGCGACGATCGGCGTGGGCGTCACGAGCGTCGTCATGACGATCGTCGGCATCTGGCTCCTCGGGTTCGTTCCCCGCCGCGTCATGCTGATGATCGGCTTCGGCGGCGTGGTCGGTTCGCAACTGCTCCTCGCGTTCCTTTTCACGCTTCCCGAGTCGGATGCCACGAGCTACACGATCCTCGCGGGAATGATGCTCTTCGTCGCCTTCGTGCAGGCGTTCATCGGCACCGGCGTGTGGCTGATGCTCAGCGAGATCTTCCCGCTCGCGATCCGCGGCCTCGCGATGGGCCTGGCCGTGTTCGTACTGTGGACCGTGAACGCCTTCATCTCGTTCGTCTTCCCGCAGATCGTCGAGGCGATCGGCTCCACCCCGACCTTCCTGGTCTTCGCCGCGATCAACGCCCTCTCGTTCTTCTTCGTGTGGCGCGCCGTCCCCGAGACCAAGGGCCGTTCGCTCGAGCGCCTCGAGGAGGACTTCCGCACCCAGGCGATCCGCACCGTCCCCCGGCGCGAGCGACTCGGCGCCTGACCCGCTCCACGACGACGGCGCCTCGCGACACCGCGGGCGCCGTCGGCCAGGTCCAGCCCGTCACACACGTGCACCATGCCGATGACCTCCCGCGGCAGCGCGGCGACCTCCTCGAGGGTGTCGCCCGTCGTCCAGAAGTGCCAGAAGTCGACGCACATCGTGACGTTGTCGCGGCCGGCCTCTTCGATGATCCGCAGACCCTGCGACAGCCGGTTGACGTTCGACCACGCCAGGGGCTCGAGGAAGAGCCCGACACCGTGGTCGGCAGCGATGTCGGCCGCGGCGCGCACGTTGCGAGCGACGGCGGAGAGGGCTTCGGCATCCGTGCTGCCGAGAGTGCCGCGATAGCGCGGGTCGTCGTCGGCGAGACGGCCGGCGCGGAAGTCCTTTGCGACGTCCCAGCTCACCGGGCCGGTGTACACCTGCACGATCGGGGCGCCGAGCACGGCGGCGACGTGTGAGAGCCGCTCGATCTCGGCCAGGAAGTCATCGCGCCCCGATCCGTCGCGCTCGGCGTCGAGCACCGCGCCGACACCGGTGACCGTGAGTCCCTCGAGGTGCGGCAGCAGCGACTCGGGCGTGAACCCGGCGTCGAGGTAACGAGAGGGCTTCGGAGTCTGCAGTTCGATGCCGGAGAACCCGGCCTCCTTCGCGATGCGGATGTCGTTCACGATGTTGCCGTGGAACGTCGTCGCGACGTTCATCGAGAGCTTGAGCACGGGGCAGGGTCCTTTCAGGGAGAGACGACGAACACCGACGGCGCGAAGGCGTCGTCGGTGTTCGTCGCGTCGGAGGTTCAGCCGATGAGTTCGCGCAGGCGCTGCAGCTGGAAGCGAGAGACCTCGTCAGCGGCCTCGTCCTCGGCGAACACGTTCGAGACGATGAGGGCGTCGTCACGGTCGAGGTAGCCGATCTGCTTGAGCGTGCCGAACAGTTCCGCCCAGTCGACGTCGCCGTCGCCGATGCGCAGGTGCTGGTGGATGCGGGCCTCGTTGCCGGGCGGGTTCGAGATGTACCGCAGTCCGTGCGAGCGGCGGTGATCGAACGTGTCGGCCGTGTACACGGTGCCGAGGCGACCGCCGAGCTCGGGAAGCAGCGTGGCCGCGCGGTCGCCCATGTGGAACGTGTGCGAGGCGACGTACACGAAGCCGACGGCCTTCGAGTTGAGCCCGCGCAGCACGCGCCATGCCTCGAGCCCGTCCTCGACGAAGTCGTCGGGGTGCGGGTCGATGTTCAGCGTGATGCCCTCGCGCTCGATGATCGGGAGGAGTTCCTCCATCGACCGGTAGAACGCGTCCTCCGACTCCTCCGCACGCTCTGGACGGCCCGAGAACTCGGTGTTGATGACCGGCACGCCCAGTTCCACCGCGAGTTCGATGATGCGGCGGAAGTTGCGGACCGCGGCGAGGCGCAGCTGCTCCTCAGGCCACGAGATCCGCTGCACCGGCAGCAGCGACGGGATCGTGACGCCGGCGTCGGCGGCGCGCTTCTTCAGCGCGGCAACGAGCGCGTCATCCGCCTTCGGGTACCGGAAGAACGGCCCGAAGTCGGCGTGGGGTGTGAGTGACAGATACTCGTAGCCCAGACGCGCGGCCACGTCGGGGAAGTCGAGCAGCGCGTAGTCGTGATGGAACGGCGTGGGGTCGATCGCGATGCGAACCATGGTGTCTCCTGAGGCGTGGCGAGGGGTCAGGCGTAGAAGGCGGGACGTTCCGGCGACTCGACCGGGATGATCCCGCCGTCGAGCGCCCTGACACCGGCCTCGCACGCGAGGGCGACGAGGTAGCCGTCCCACGCGTTGGGGCCGTCGACGAGCGAGCCGCCACGGACAGCGTTCACCCAGCGCTGGATCTGCTCGTCGTACGCCGTCGCGAAGCGCGTGGTGAAGCTCACGTGGTCCGCGATGGTGAGGCGGCCGTCGCGCCACTGCTCCAGGCCCGAGGGCTGTCCGATGCGGGCGATGCCCCGCTCGAATACCGCCTCGGTGGCGACCTGGTACCCGAACTGCACGCTGACGTTCATCTCGACGTCGACCAGCACGCCGTTCTCGAGCTCCATGAGCACGAGGATCGGCTCGCGCAGGTGCTCGGGGCTCAGCGAGTTGCGGCGCGGGTACTTCACCTCGACGCTCTTCACCGTGGAGCCGGCGAGCCAGGGCACGACGTCGAACTCGTGCACGACGGAGTCGGTGATGAGCATCGTCTGTGTGTACGAGTCGGGGACCGACGGGTTGCGGTGCACGGCGCGGAGCATGACGAGGTGGCCGTTGTCGCCGGAGGTGATGAGCTCGCGCAGCGCCGCGTACTCGGGGTCGAAGCGCCGCATGAAGCCGACCTGGATGTGCGGCTTGTCGAGCTTCTGCTCGAGCTCGAGGATCTCCCACGAGCTCGTCGAGTCGGGCGTGAGCGGCTTCTCGCAGAGGATCGGCAGGCGCGCCTTGAGCGCCGGCACCAGCACCGGGGCGTGGAACTGCCCCGGGACGGCGATGAGCACGGCGTCGACGGCGTCGGCCGCGATCGCGTCCTTGATGCGGGCGAACGTCTGTGCGCCGGGGGCGTTCGCAGCGGCAGCGGTGGCCCGGCCCTGGTCGGGCTCGACGACGGCCGAGACGACGGCGCCGGCGATGCGGTTCGTGATACGGGCGATGTGGTCGGCGCCCATGAGGCCGGCGCCGACGACGCCGATGCGGAGGTCGTTGCTCATGTCTGTCGTCTCCAGGGTCGATCAGTGGGTGCGGGCGAAGTGCGTGCAGCTGAAGATGTGCTCGCGCGTGCGCTTGGCGATGGGGAACGGGTAGTCGACGTCGCAGCCGTACATGTCCTGCTCGACGATTGCGAAGATGTCGGGGTCGATCGCAGCGACGGCCTCGATGATCGGGGCGAGGTCGGGCACGCCGTGCGGCGGCTCGATCATGATGCCCTGGGTGACGGCATCCGCGAACGGCACGTCGTTCTTCAGCACGTCGAACAGCAGTGACGTGTCGACCTGCTTGAGGTGCAGGTAGCCGATGCGGTCGGGGCGCTCCTGGATGAGCTTGACGTTGTCGCCGCCGTAGTACGCGAAGTGGCCGGTGTCCAGGCACAGGTTCGTGTAGCGCTCGTCGGTCTCGTCGAGGAAGCGGACAACCTCACGCGTGGTGCCCACGTGGCTGTCGGCATGCGAGTGGAACTGCTGCTTGACGCCGAACTCCTCGAGCAGCGCCTTGCCGAGGCGGTCGTGACCAGCGGCGAGCTTCTTCCACTGCTCGTCGGTCAGGGTGCGCGACTCGAGCACCTCGCTCGTGGCGTCGCTGCGCCACAGGTCCGGGATCACGACGAGGTGCTCGGCACCGAGCTTCGACGCGAGACCGGCGACGGCGAGAGCCTGGTCCCACGCGCGCTGCCACTGGTCGTCGCCCTTGTGGAAGCCCGTGAACACTGTGCCGGCCGAGAGCTTGAGGCCGCGCGAGCCGAGCTCGTCCTCGAGCTGATGCGGATCAGTCGGCAGGTAGCCGTACGGGCCCAGCTCGATCCAGGTGTAGCCGGCGGCGACGACCTCGTCGAGGAAGCGCTGCCACGGCACCTGCTTCGGGTCGTCCGGGAACCAGACGCCCCACGAGTCGGGTGCGGTGCCGATGCGCAGGCCAGCGCCCTGGTGGACGACGACGTCGGAGTCGGCGGGGATGGTGTCAGTCATGTCAGTCTCCGTGAGAGAGGGGTTCGATCAGGCTTCGGCAGGCTCAGCCGAGGAGGGGCTTCTGGTTGGCCTGCTGCTCGAGGTAGTCCTCGCGCGCCTGCTGCGTGGATTCGAGGGTCGATACCTCGGGCACGGGCACGTCCCACCAGCCGGCGCCGTCGGGCGCGTAGATGAGCGGGTCGCTGTTGATGTGGATGAACGTGGACTTCTCGGATGCCTTGGCCTGTGCAACGGCCGCCTTGAGGTCGTCGATCGCCGAGGCGCCGGGCTCGATCTCGATGACGTCGAGGCCGTAGCTGCGGGCGTTCATCGCGAGGTCGACGGGGAGGATCTTCTCGCCCTGGAAGTTGCGTGCCTCGCCGTCGTACTCGCGGTACCAGGTGCCGAAGCGCTCCGAGCCGACCGTCTCCGACAGGTGCCCGATGGACGCGTAGCCGTGGTTCTGGATGAGCACGACGATCAGCTTGATGCCCTCGGCGACCGCCGTGACGAGCTCGGTGTTGAGCATCAGGTACGAGCCGTCGCCGACCATCACGATGACGTCGCGGTCGTCGCCGTCGGCGAGCAACCCGCGCTTGGCGCCGAGGCCCCCGGCGATCTCGTAGCCCATGCAGGAGAACGCGTACTCGACGTGATAGCCGAGCGGGTCGCGCACGCGCCACAGCTTGTGGAGGTCACCCGGAAGCGACCCCGCCGCCTGGACGATGACGTCCTCCGGGGCGCTGGTGGACTGCACGGCGCCGATGATCTCCGGCTGACCCGGGAGCGCGAGACCGGAGGGGACGAACGCGGCGTCGACCGCGGCATCCCATTCGGCCTTCTCACGGGCGATGCGCTCGGTGTATTCGCGGCTGATCTCGAAGCCCTCGAGCTCGATCGACAGCTCGCTGAGCGCCTCGCGCGCGTCGGCGACGACGGGCAGCTGCGAGCCGTGCTTGTACGCGTCGAAGGAGGAGATGTTGATGTTGACGAACACCACGTCCGGGTTCTGGAACGCCGTCCGCGAGGCCGTCGTGAAGTCGCTGTAGCGGGTGCCGATGCCGATGATCACATCGGCTTCGGCCGCGAGGCGGTTGGCTGCCAGCGTGCCGGTCGCACCGACGCCGCCCAGGTTCTGCGGATGGTCCCAGGTCAACGCGCCGCCGCCGGCCTGCGACGTGCCGACCGGGATGCCGGTCGCCTCGACGAGCGCGCGGAGCTGGTCCTCGGCGCCGGAGTAGATGACTCCGCCGCCCGCGACGATGACCGGGTTCTTCGCGCCGCGGATGGCGGCGACGGCCCGAGCCAGCGGGCCGCGCTCGGGCAGCGGGCGGCGGATGTGCCACTCGCGGTCCTGCAGGAACTCGACGGGGACGTCGAGCGCCTCGGCCTGCACGTCTTCGGGGAGCGCGATGGTGACTGCGCCGGTCTCGGCGGGGTCGGTGAGCACGCGCATCGCGGCCAGCGCGATCGAGTACAGCTGCTCGGGGCGCTGCACCCGGTCGAAGAACTTCGACAGCGGGCGGAACGCGTCGTTGACGGTGAGGCCGATGTCCCAGGGCTGCTCGAGCTGCTGCAGCACCGGGTCGGCGACGCGCGTCGCGAACGTGTCGCTCGGCAGCAGCAGCGCCGGCAGGCGATTGGTCGTGGCGAGGGCCGCGGCGGTGAGCATATTCGCGGCGCCGGGGCCGACCGACGCGGCCGACGCGTAGGTGCCACGGCGGCGGTGCATGCGCGCGTAGCCGACGGCCTGGTGCACCATCGCCTGCTCGTTGCGCGCCTGGTAGTACGGCATCAGGTCGGGATTCTCGACGTTGAACTGCTTCAGCGCCTGCCCGATCCCGGCCACGTTCCCATGACCGAAGATGCCGAACATGCCGGGGACCGTCCGCTCGCGGATGTCGCCGTCGACGGTCCACTGGTGCGCCAGGAACTCCACGAGCGCCTGGCTGACCGTCATCCGTCTCGTCGCGCCCATCAGCGGTCGCCTTCCTTGTCGTTCGTGTACGGCAGGCGCTCGTCGAAGCTCTGCCCGGTCCAGGTGTCGCGCACCCAGGCGTGCGCAGGGTCGTCGCTGATCAGCCACTCCCGCTCGGGGTCGGGGCCGGCCATGACGTTGAGGTAGTACAGGTCGTACCCGGGCGCGGCCACGGCCGGACCGTGATAGCCGAAGGGCACGAGCGCGATGTCGCCCGAGTGCACCATCGCGTTGATGTCGATCTCGCCCGCCGGAGACGAGTACGTGCTGAACATGCCGAACGAGGTCTCGGCCGCGGCATCCGATCCCACGATCGGCGCGGTCTCGAAGTAGTAGATCTCCTCGAGACGCGACTCGTGGCCGGGAACGTGCTCGTCGTGCTTGTGCGGCGGGTATGACGACCAGTTCTCGGCCGGCGTGATGACCTCGCACACGATCAGGCGGGCGGCGTCGAGCGTCTGCGGGGTGCCGAAGTTGTGCACCTGACGGCTGGAGCGGCCCGCTCCTCGCAACTCGATCGGGGTGTCCGCTGCGGGGATGTACTGCCACTCGCGCGCCTCGGTCGTCGGCGCCTCGGTGACCGCGACGCGGCCACGGCCGCGGATCTCGGCCGTCGAACCCGCCGGGAGGTACAGCACGTCGGTCGGTCCGTCGAACACCGACGCACGGCCGTGCAGGCGGGTCTCCCACTCGCCGGGAAAGTGCCGGTGCACGACGTGGAACGAACCCGCCAGCGGAACGAGGATGCGCTCCACACCACGGTCGTCGAGGGTCAGGTGGTCGGCGTCGGTGAGATCCGCCACGCGGATGCCGGTGTGGGCCCACCCAGGGGTGGTGGCGTCCACGACGCTCTCCCACCCGTCACGGGCGAGTTCGCCTCGGCGGCGGAACCAGCGCTGGTCCGAAGTGCTCATGTCGCGCTCTCGTAGGTCGATTGTGGAGGAAGGATGCCGCGGCCGCGAGTCCCCCCGGATTCGCGGCCGACAGGTCTGAGGTCAGTTGTTCTGGGGGAAGCCGAGGTTGATGCCGCGGGCTTCTGAAAGGCTGCGCGTGGCGGGGTCGAGCCAGCGGCTGGTGATGGCCTTTTCGCGGGTGAAGAAGTCGAACCCGTGGACGCCGTACGCCTTGGCGTCGCCGAACAGGGATTGCTTCCAGCCGCCGAAGGAGTGGTAGGCGACGGGGACGGGGATGGGCACGTTGATGCCGATCATGCCGACCTCGACCTCGTTCTGGAACCGGCGGGCGGCGCCGCCGTCGTTGGTGAAGATCGCGGTGCCGTTGCCGAACTGGCCGGAGTTGATCAGCTCCAGTCCCTCGTCGTAGCTGCTCACCCGGACGATGGAGAGGACGGGTCCGAAGATCTCCTCCTGGTACGCGCGGGAGGTGGTGGGGATGTCATCGATCAGGGTGGGGCCGAAGAAGAACCCGTCCTCGTGCCCGTCGACGGTGTAGCCGCGGCCGTCGACGACGATCTTCGCGCCGTCCGCCTCGGCGATGTCGACATACTCGGAGACCTTGTCGCGGTGGATGCCGGTGATCAGCGGGCCCATGTCGGGCTCGACACCGTCGACACCCGCGCCGTTGCCGATGCGGAGCTTCGCGATGCGGTCTTGGATCTTCGCGATCAGGTCGTCGGCGACGGGTTCGACCGCGAGCACGACACTGATGGCCATGCAGCGTTCGCCGGCGGCACCGTACCCGGCGTTGACGGCCTGGTCGGCGACGAGGTCCAGGTCCGCGTCGGGAAGGACGAGCATGTGGTTCTTCGCGCCACCGAGCGCCTGCACCCGCTTGCCGTGGCGCGAGGCGGTCTCGTAGATGTACTGCGCGATCGGGGTGGACCCGACGAAGCTGATCGAGGCGACCTCCGGGGAGGTGAGCAAGCCGTCCACGGCCAGCTTGTCGCCCTGCAGCACGGTGAACACCCCGTCCGGCAGCCCCGCCTCCTTCCACAGCTCGGCAAGCCACAGTGCCGCGGACGGGTCCTTCTCACTGGGCTTGAGGACCACGGCGTTGCCCGCGGCGATCGCGATCGGGAAGAACCACATCGGCACCATCGCCGGGAAGTTGAACGGCGAGATGATCCCGACCACCCCCAGCGGCTGCTTCAACGAGTACACGTCGATCCCCGTCGACGCGTTCTCACTGAACGCGCCCTTGATCAGGTGGGGGAACCCGGTCGCCAGCTCGACGACCTCCTGGCCGCGCAGGATCTCCCCCATCGCGTCCGAGAGCACCTTGCCGTGCTCTGCGGTGATGATCTCCGCCAACTCCCGCTTACGGGCGTTCAGCAACTCCCGGAACGCGAACAGCACGCTCTGCCGCCTCGCGATCGAGTACCCCTTCCACACCTGGTAGCCCGCTTTGGCGGACGCGATCGCCTCGTCGATCTCGGTCTGGTCGGCGAGGGCGACCTCGGCCTGCACGGCGCCGGTGGCCGGGTTGTAGACAGGGGCGGTCCGCCCGCTCTGCGACGGGCGCGCGGCACCGTCGATCCAGTGCGAGATCACCCGGACGTCGGCGTCGACGCCGGTCTGCGCAGAAATGGTGTCAGTGATGCTCATGGCAGTTCCTTCGTGAGTGTCAGAGGTCGGTGTGGACGAGGCCCGCCGCGATGTCCACGGCAGCAGCGACATCGTCGTCGGGCGGGTAGAGGAGAGTGCGACCCACGGTGAGCCCGCGGACCCCGGGAAGCGACAGCGCGTCCTCCCACGCGGCGAAGGTCTCGTCGGGGTCGACGCCGGCATCGCCGCCGAGCAGCAGCGTCGGCATTGTGGTGGCGGCCATCACCCGTTCCATGTCGTCGACGACGGGCAGCTTCATCCAGGTGTAGGCGCTCGAGGCGCCGAGACCGGAGGCGATCGCGATCGACAGGATGACGGCATCCGTCGACAGGTCGTTGACGATGCGGCCGTCGACGCGGTTGCTGAGGAACGGCTCGAGCATGATCGGCAGTCCCGCGGCGGAGGCCTGGGTGACCGCATCGGTCATCGCGGTCAGGGTCGCGACGGTGCCGGGGTCGTCGAGGTCGACCCGCACGAGGGTCTTCGCGAAGTCGATGCCGGACGCGAGCATGGTGGGCACGTCGTAGGCGGTCATGCGGTCGTCCATCTCGAAGCACGCGCCGCGGAGACCGCCGCGATTCATGGACCCGACGATGATCTTGTCGTCGAGCAGGCCGAGCGCGGCGAGGTCGTCGATGATGTCGGGCGTTCCGAGCACCCCGTCGACCCCCGGACGGCTGAGGGCCGTCGCCAGGCGGTCGAGCAGCTCGTACCGGTCGGCCATCGCGATCGGGTTGGTCCCGACCCCGAGAGCGCCGCGGGCGGGGTGGTCGGCGGCCACAATGAAGAGGCGCCCGTCGCCGCGGAGCACCTCGCGTCGGCGGCGGTCCGCGAGCGCCGCGCCGATGATGGCCGGCTGAGTGGCACGGATGTCGCGGAGGCGCGCGAAGTCGTCCGCGGTGAGGAACTGCGTCATCGGGAGACTCCCGTCTCGAGGATCGCGGCAACCTCGGCTTCGGTGGGCATCGCGGTCGAGCACTCCAGGCGCGACGCGACGATCGCACCGGCGACGTTCGCGAAGCGGAGGATGCGCTCGAGGTCCCACCCGGCGAGGAGCCCGTGGCACAGGGCGCCGCCGAAGGCGTCACCCGCGCCGAGTCCGTTCACCACGTCGACCCAGTACGGCGGCACGACGACCGACTCGTCACGGGTTTTGGCGAGCACGCCCTTCGGCCCCTGCTTCACGATCGCGAGCTCGACACCGCGTTCGAGGAGCGCGTCTGCGGCGCGATAGGGCTCGGTCTCGCCCACGGCGACCTCGCACTCCTCGCGATTGCCGACGGCGACCGTGGCGTGTTCGAGCGCGCGCGCCACCTGAACACCCGCCTCGGCCGGGTCCGCCCAGAACATCGGACGGTAATCGAGATCGAAGATCGTGTGACCCGCCGCGCGGGCCTGCAGCGCGGCGTGATGGGCCGCCCGGCTGGGCTCCTGGCTGAGACCGGTCGCCGTGAACCAGAAGATGCGCGCCGAACGTACGGCCGCCAGGTCGAGGTCGCCGGGCGCCACGTCGAGATCGGGCGCCTTCGGCTCGCGGTAGAAGTACAGCGGGAAGTCGTCGGGCGGAAAGATCTCGCAGAACGTCACGGGAGTCTTCAGCGTCGGGTTCACGCCCACATAACGGTTGTCTACGCCCAGGCGCTCCAGCTCCGCGAGCAGGTAGCGACCGAACGGGTCGTCGCCGACGCCGGCGATCAGCGCGACCCGGCGGCCGTGCCGCGCGGCGGCGACGCTGACGTTCGCTGCGCTACCGCCGAGGAACTTGCCGAACGTCTGCACCTCTTCGAGCCCGACTCCGGACTGGAGCGGATAGATGTCGACGCCTAGACGCCCGAAAGCCAGGACATCGAGGGGAGAAGTGTTCTCGGTCATACTCCGCTGTACAACTCTCTGCGCGTCTCGTGGGCTGCGCATCGGTGGATCATTTGTCCTGACAATAGCACAAGCTCGGATCTGTGCAACACACGCCAAGCGTGTCGTCGGCTGACAAAGTTCGATCGATGTACCATTGTCGGGACATTATGCTGTCGGGACTTGGAGCGATTGATGGCAGACGACGTGGTCAGGATCGACGATCTGCTCGCAGGATTGGACCGCACCGGCCCCGTGCCGCTGTATTTCCAGGTGTCCACCGCCATCGAGCAGGCGATCCGATCCGGTGAGATTCCCCCCGGCGCACGGCTCGAGAACGAGATCGCGATCGGTCAGCGGGCAGGCCTTTCACGGCCCACGATCCGCCGCGCGATGGAGGAGCTCGTCGACAAGGGGCTCCTCGTGCGCCGCCGCGGCATCGGCACGCAGGTCGTGCAGGGACAGGTGACCCGCCAGGTCGAGCTCACGAGCCTCTACGAGGATCTCAAGAGCTCACAGCACGAGCCGGGCACCCTCGTGCTCGAGCACGACACCCGGCCGGCCGATCCCGCCACCGCCGAAGCGCTGCGGGTTCCAGTCGGCTCCGACATCGTCTACCTCCGCCGGCAGCGCTCCACCGACGGAGTGCCGGTCGCCGTGCTCACGAACTATCTCCCCATCGAGTTCGCCGACATCACCACCGAGCAGCTGCAGCAGAAGGGTCTCTACGAGATCATGCGCGCGCGGGGCGTCACCATCCGCGTCGCCAACCAGAAGATCGGCGCCCGCCGCGCCCATGGCGACGAGCCGGGACTGCTCGACATCGACAAGGGCGGCCCGGTCCTCACGATGGAGCGCGTCGCGTTCGACGCGTCCGGCCGCGCTGTCGAGTTCGGCCACCACTGCTATCGCCCCGACATGTACAGCTTTCAGACGACCCTCGTGGCGAAGTAGGCAGCAGGCGACGGGGTCAGCGGGGCACCAGGTCGCCGCTCACGTCGTAGGCGCGCAGCCGGCCGCACATCCCGAATCCCCGTTCACCCCCGAGCGACGGCGCCTGCGAGACCGCAGCCGCCGAGAGGTGCCCCGCATCGCCGGCGGCGAGCGCACGGGTGACGTCGAGGCTGTGCACGGCTTGCGCGGCAGGACCGCGCTCGACGATGCCGGTCCAGTCCGCGGCCCGTCCCTGCACCAGCCGGGCGGCGGCGGCGTGGAACGCCTGCAGGGGCCGGAGGTCGCCGACCTGCGCGGCGTCGCGGAGGACGAGGAAACCCTCGACCGCGAGATCGCGCCGTCGCGCCGCCGCCTCGGCACGTGCCTCCAGCGGCTCAGCCGGGAGCGCCGCGGCTGCGGCATACCGCTCGGCGTCGGCGACGATGTCGGCCGGGAAGGTCATCACGGCGTCACCCGCCTCCGGGAGCCCCGCGTTGCCCATGACCACGAGCACCTCGAGGCCACCGTGGTTCACCGCACGGTGGATCGTGCCGGGAGTGAACCACACCACCGAGCCCTTGCTCAGTTCGGTCTCGCGCAGTCCGCCGGGATCGAGCGTGTGCAGCTCGCCGTGGCCGCCGATCACCACGTAGCACTCGGTCGAAGCGAGATGCATGTGGGGGCTGCCGCCGCGCAGCCCGTCGGGTGCGAGGTCGTCGTAGACGTCGAGCAGGGTCACGGAGGTGGCGCCGGGGAACGTGGGCGCAGTGGCTGTCACGAGAAGCTCCTCTCCCTGTCGACTCAGACGAGGACCGGCTGGAGGATGCCTCGGAGCACGTCTGCGAGCGGCTCCGCAGCATCCGCTCCCCCATCGGCGATGCCGACGGCGTACCGGAACCGTACCGTCTCGGCGGGAGCGACGACGACCTCCTCGCTGAAGAAGGGCGCCGGGTTCAGCGCCGCGAACTCCTCGGAGCGCGCGAACCACTGCGGCGGATGATGCGGGTTGGCACTGTCATCGAGCATGAGCACGAGAGACGTGGCGTCGACGTCGTCGTGGCGGCCGACGAAGCCCATCCACTCGAAACGCGCACCGCGGACGTCGTCCCCCGAGCCGGAAATCCCGGGCGCCACGAGGGTCCCGTCGGTGAACGAGCGGGGTCCGCGCCAGAACAGCCCGCCGTAACCGGCGTTCTCTCGCCCACGCGTGGTCGGAGATCCGATCGCGATCGGCGCGCCCGACACGTTGCGCAGCCGCGTGTCGAAGGTGAGCGCCCAGGCATCGTCCGACACGATCAGGGCGGTGAGCGTGCGCTGCTCGGCGAACAGTACGCCACCGGCCTCGGTGATCCACCGCAGGTCGTGCGCGATCGTTGCGCGGTCGCCCGCCTCGAGCTCGAGTTCCCCCTCGTGCTGCTGCACACCGTTGTTCGGCAGCTGCACGTAGAACTGCCCGTGGACGTACGTCGGTCCGCCCCAGAAGTTCTCGTCGCCCACGACCGGCAGCGCCCAGGCGATGCCCTTGTGCCACACGTGGTCATGCGGGCGGAACAGGCTCACGACATCGCCGCGGCGAGTGCGGATCGGATGCACGTACGGCTTCGGGGACTCGAGCGCCACCGTGTCGGGCTGGTAGACGTAGGTGAACAGGTCGACATCGCCGTCGCGGACCGTGACGGACGAGCCGACGGCGTGCGTGATGCGCAGAGCGCTCATGCGAGCACCTCCTTCACGGGCGCCCAGGGCACGATCCCGCCGCTCATCGATCGGACGAAGGGGTCTGCGCCGGAGAGCTCTCCGGCAGCGATCGCGACGCCCCGGAATGCCGACGCGTAGGTGGCCGCGGCGAACTCGAGCGTGCGCCGCGCCTCGGCGAGGCCGACCCCCGGAGCCTCGCCCGCCTCGAAGGCGTCGAGGATCGCGGCGATCTGATCGCGGTGACCGCTGATCCCGCCGGAGTCCAGGCCCTCCGCCCAGCGGGTCGCGAGGTGCTCATGCCCCGGGGCCGGCGTGAAGGTCCAGTCCTCGCTGGTGTACCCGTACAGGTGGCGCACCTCGACGGACGCGAACTCGAAGTCGAACCGCAGCCGCGACGTCTCATGCGGCGAGACCAGCGAATTGACGACGGTCGCAAGAGCGTCGTTCTCGAAGCGCACCAGTGCCATCGACACGTCCTCGGTGTCGGTCGGGCGCAGCTGCCGTGCCGCGAAGGCGCTCACCTGCGACCAGCGGCCGAAGATCGCGAACAGCAGATCGAATTGATGGATGCCGTGGCCCATGGTCGGACCGCCGCCCTCGACATCCCACCGCCCGCGCCACGGCACGTCGAAGTACTCGTCCGCGCGGTACCAGAGCGTCTCGCACGTGGCCACGAGGGGCCGGCCGAGCTCGCCACCGTCGACGAGGGCGCCGAGATGGCGAGCGGCGGCACCGAACCGGTGCTGGAACACGGTGAGCACCGGCACCCCGGTCTCGGCATGCACCGCCTCGAGCTCGTCGACCTCCCCGAGCGTGAGCGCGGTGGGCTTCTCGACGAGCGACGGGACACCCGCACGCATCGCCTGGATCGCGAGTGACGCGTGCGTCTGCGGCGGCGTGCACACGTGCACGAGATCGAGCTCCTCGTTCGCGAAGAGGTCGCCCGCGTCGGCGAAGACCCGGTCGACTCCGAACCGATCGGCGAACGCCTCGGCGCGCGCACGGTCGAGGTCGACCACGCCGGCGATCTCGACGCGCGGTGAGAGTGCGTTCAGGGCGTCGGCGTGAGCGTGCGCGATACCGCCCGTGCCGATGATGCCGACGCGGAAGGGTGGGCGGGGTGAGGACATGACCTGTGGTTCCTTCTCGGGGGTAGGTGGGGTGGTGCGTGTCGGCGGGCGCGGCGCGGGACATCTCGGACCGCGCCCGACGACATGTGCGCTACTGATTGACGATGACGTCGATCTCGGCGAAGAGCTGATCGACCGCCTCGTCCACCGTGATCGTGCCGAAGCCGAGCTCCTGGCCGAGGGCCTTGAACTTCGCTTCGACCGAGCCGTAGCCCACGATCGGAACCGGCGGGGCGTCGCCGATGCGGTCGGCGATCGACTCCTCGTAGTCGATGATCTGCTGGGCGGTCTCGTCGAGCTCCACGCCCTCGAGCTGGGTCTGGGATGCCGGCATCCCACGGTTCGTCCCGAAGATGGCGCCGACCTCGGGGCTGTTCACCAGGAAGTCGGTGAACAGGGCGGCAGCCTCGGGGTGGTCCGTGCTCGCCGCAGCGGAGATCAGCATGCCGGCCTTCTTGTACAGGTCCTTGGCGCCCTCTTCGGTGACCGGAGGCGCGACGAGGTTCAGGTCGGGATACGCGTCGCCGAGGTTCGCCTTGTAGGGCGCGCCGAAGTTGTCCCACACGATCTCGGTGAGCGCCTGGGCGGAGTCGAAGGCGCCCTTGGGCGAGACCTCCTGGATCCGCTGCTGCGGGGTGACGACGGCGTCTTCCCGCAACTCGGCGCCACGGCTCCAGAAGTCGGCGAGGTCCTCCTTGGTGAAGCCGACCTCCCCCTCCTCGGTGAAGACCGACTTGCCCTCGGACCGAAGGACGAGCTCGAACGGCTGGATGAAGCCGGTCGGGTCCGCACCGCCCCAGACCTCGAGGCCGGCGGTCTCGGCGGCATCCCGGGCCTCGTGCAGCCACTCGTCGTACGCCTCCCAGTCGCCGCCCTCGAACGGCTCGACGCCGACCTCCTCGGTCAGAACCACGTTCTCGAACATCCCGATCGCGTTCGTCGAGACCGGCATGCCCGCGATCGTGTCGTTGATCGTGGCGATGTCGAGCACGCTCTCGTCGAAGCCGTCGGTGGCGATGATGTCGTCGAGGTAGGGCGTGAGATCCAGCAGCAGGCCGTTGTCGGAGTACTGGCGGACGTAGGTCATGTCCATCTGGAACACGTCAGGGAGGTTCTTGCCGGCGGCCTCGGTCTGGCGCTTCTCCCAGTACTCGTCCCAGGAGAGGAAAGTGGAGTTCACCGTGATGTTCGGGTACTCATCGTTGAACGCGGCGATGGCCTCGTTGTACATCTCGGCCCGAACGTCGTTCCCCCAGAACGCGAAGTCAAGGGTCACCTCCTCGTCCGGATCGTAGGTGGCCGCCGCGTCGCCGGGGGCGGAGCCGGCACAGCCGGCCAGTGCTGCGGCGAAGGCGACGATCGCCGCGGCGCCGACGGCGCTCGCCTTTGTGCGTGTGAACATCTTTGTCCTTTCGAAACGCTGGTCGCGTGAGGGAGGCTGCGGGTGAACCTTCACTTAGTGATCGATCACTCGGTTGAGAAGTGAGAATAGTGAAGGTTCACAATCTGTGTCAACATAGAGGTCGAAGGAGGCGCTCGTGACCGACACCGCACCGCACCGCCGGCCGACGATCATGGAGGTCGCCCGCCTCGCCGATGTCTCGCACCAGACGGTGTCGCGCTTCTTCCGCGCTCCCGATGGACTGAAGCCCGCCACCAAAGCGCGCGTGCAGGCCGCCGTCGACCAGTTGAACTACCGCCCGAACCTCGTCGCCCGCTCGATGCGCACGCGCCGCACCGGCCGGCTCGCCGTGGTCGTGCCGACCCTCGCCTACAGTCCGGCGCGCATGCTCGCCGGCGCGAGCGCGGCCGCGCACGCAGCCGGCTACGCGGTCGAGGTGCTGGCCCTCGAGGGGGGCGCCGGGGAGCGGACGGAGCGCGTGGCCGAGCTGGCCGATTCCGGTCAGGTCGACGGCATCGTCTCGTTCGCCCCCGTGCTCGCCTCGCTCGAACTGCAGGCCTCCAGCGGGACGCCGATCGTCGCATCGGCCGACTTCGACGACGAGATGCGCGGCATCGGCGAGCTGGCGGATGCCTCAGCCCTCGTCGATCTGATCCGCGGCCTGGCCGAACGCGGCCACCGCCGGTTCCTCCACATCACCGGCGACCTCCAGTTCGCCTCGGCGCGCGCTCGGCGCGACACCTATCTGGAGGCGATCGCAGCGCTCGGGCTCGAGTCGACCGGCGTGATCGAGGGCGATTGGTCGGCCGAATCGGGAATGGCCGCGGTCCGCGGACTTCCCGAACGCGACCGGGCGACCGCCGTGATGGCGGCGAACGACCTCGTCGCCGCCGGTGCGATCCGCGCGGCGATGGATCGCGGGTGGCGCGTGCCGGACGACCTCAGCGTCACCGGATGGGACGACCAGCAGCTCGGTCGCCTGATGAGTCCCGCGCTGACGAGCGTGGAGGTCGACCTCGAGGGGCTGGGCTCACGCGCGATGACCCGGCTCATCGCGGCCCTCCGCGGCGAGCGCGCGCCGACCGAGGCCCAGCAGATCCATCGCGTCATCTGGCGCGAGTCCACGGGGCCCGCACCCGACTGACCCGGACGGATGCCGCGGCCCGCGGCATCCGTTCAGCCCGCGCTGCGGGATTCGAGCTCGGCGCGCGCCGCGGCGATCGCGTCGTCGGTGGCGGAGTACCCGTGCTCGGGCCCGGGGAAGACGCCGCCGCGCACCTCGCGCGCATACGCCGCGACGCCGGCGACCATGTCGGGGCCGATGGCGCCGTAGCGCTTGACGAAGGCCGCGGTCTTGCCCTCGGTGATGCCCAGCAGGTCGTGCAGCACGAGCACCTGGCCGTCGGCGGGTCCCGCGCCGATGCCGATGACGGGGATCTCGAGCGCGGGCAGCACGACGGCGGCGACGTCGGCCGGCACCGCCTCGATGACGAGCACGCTCGCACCGGCGTCCTGCACGGCGAGGGCCTCGCGCACCAGGCGCGCGGCGGACTCGGCGGTGCGGCCCTGGGCGCGCAGGCCTCCCAGCGCCACGGCGGTCTGCGGGGTGAGGCCCACGTGCGCGACGACGGGGATGCCGGCCTCGGCGATCGCGCGGATGCGGCTGAGCCGAGCCTCGCCTCCGCCCTCGAGCTTGACGGCGTCGGCGCCGGCCTCCTTGACGAAGCGGATCGCGGTCGCGACCGCCTGCTCGTCCGACACCTCGGTCGAACCGAACGGCAGATCTGCCACGACGAACGCCGACTGCACTCCTCGGCGCACGGCTCCGGCGAGCACGAGCATCTCGTCCACCGTGACCGCGACCGTGGAGTCGTGCCCGAGCACGACCTGCGCGCCCGAGTCGCCGACGAGCACCATGTCGACCTCGGCCTGCTCGGCCGTCCTCGCGCTCGGGTAGTCGTAGGCCGTGACCATGACGATCGGCTCACGGCGGGCCTTCATCTCGGCGAGCCGCTGCAGTGTCACCTGTGCGCGCATCAGGCACCTCCGGTGGTGGGGGGAACGGGCGGGATCACCGCGTTGTCGATCAGGCGCGTCGCGCCGACGCGCGCGGCGATCGCGACGAGCGTCGGGCGATCCACGGATGAGACCGGGGCGAAGGTCTCCGGATCGACGAACGCGACGTACTCGAGCTGGATGAGGGCCTCGGCGAGGACATCCAGCGCGCGCTCGCGCAGCGCGTCGGACCGACGGACACCGGCGGCCGCAGCATCCGTCACCGCCGTGAGCGCTCTGGGGATCGCGAGGGCCCGCGCGCGCTCGTCGGGCGAGAGGCGGGTGTTGCGGCTGGAGCGGGCCAGGCCGTCGGCGTCGCGCGACGTGGGGCAGACGACGAGGGTCACCGGGATGCCGAGATCGGCGACGAAGCGGCGGATGACGGCGACCTGCTGGGCATCCTTCGCGCCGAAGTACGCGTGGTCGGGGAGCGCGGCCAGCAGCAGCTTCGTCACGACGGTGGCGACGCCGTCGAAGTGCGCGCGGCCGCGCTCCGCGCCCTCGAGGGTCTCGGCGATCGGCCCCGACACGCTCACCGTGGTCGCGAAGCCGTCCGGGTACACCTCGGACGCATCGGGGGCGAACACGACGTCGACCCCCTCGGCTTCGGCGAGAGCGAGGTCGGCGTCCTCGGTGCGGGGATAGGCCGCGAGGTCGGACTGCTCGTTGAACTGCGCGGGGTTGACGAAGATCGTCATGACGACGGTGTCGTCGGCGCTGCGGGCGGCACGCAGCAGGGTCGCGTGACCCTCGTGCAGGGCGCCCATGGTGGGCACGAGGCCGATGCTGCCTCCACGACGCCCACGCAGAGCTGCGCGGAGGTCGGAGACGGTGCGGACGACGATCACGATCCCACCTCCCGTCGCGCGCGGAGGTCGCGCGTCGCCGCGACCAGTGCGTCGAAGAGGTCGACGCGCTCCGGAAGCCGGTCGGCCACCGCGGCGCGCTGACGGGCGATGGTCCCCTCATCGCCGCGGGCGATCGGACCGGTGAGGGCGGCGGCGCCGTGGGCCTCCCAGTTCACGACGGTCGCGCGCACGAGCGGGGCGAGCGCCTCCCGCGGGACCCCCGCGGTGGCGGCGAGGTCCTCGGCGAAGGACTCGAGCGTCACGAGGAAGTTCGACGCGATGGACGCCGCCGCGTGGTACGCGGGGCGGTCGTCATCGGCCACGTCGAACGGTGCCATGCCGAGCGCGTCGGCGAGCGCATGAGCGGTGGCCAGGGCCTGCGAGGTCGAGCCGGCGAGGGCCGCGGGGACGCCCGCGAACGAGGTGTCGCCGGTGACGGTGGTGAGGGGATGGATGCTGAGCGCCTCGTGCGGCGCGAGCGGCTCGAGCGTCGTCGCGCCCGAGAAGTGCCCGACCAGGCGGCCCGGTGCGACGAGCGCCGCCGCGGCGGCGATCTCGGCATCGGGCACGGCCAGCAGCACGAGGTCGGCGTCGTCGGCGGTCGCACCGCGGCCGAGCGGGCCCCGCACATCGACTCCCAGGTCCCGGAGGGCCGACGCGATCGCACGACCGACCCGGCCGTCGCCGACGATCGTGACGCGGGCAAGCGCGTGCACGGGGTGCGAGTCCGGCATCGTCGTCGTCTCCCGTCACGGCGCATGGATCCGGTCCAGGACGGCTGAACCAGGTTCAAAAATACCCGGCGCAACGCGGGGCGGCGACCGCGCGTCCTGTCACGCCGCGCTCGCGCGGTCGAATCCGGCGGACGCTGCTGCTCCCGACGGGCGCGAATGCCGATTCGGACAGCGCGAACCCGCCCGCCGCAGTGGCCCGGCGGCATCCGTCTCGCCACGACAGAGCGGCCCCGAGACCACGGCGGGTCCGGGGCCGCTCGGGTCGCTCGCTACGCCTGCGCAGGCACCTTGTAGGCGACGTGGACGCGGCCGATCTCGCCGTCGAAGGCGAACGGCATCCTGTCGGCGTACGCCCGCGACACCGCGCCGCCGTAGGCGCGGCCGACGTCGAGGCAGTCATTGGCCGAGAACAGCAGCGGCGCGCTGACCGGCACCGTGCCCGAGGCGACCTCCGTGCCGTCGACCCGCAGCACGACGCCGAGCGGCCCGCCGGGCTTCGGCACGACATACGACGTCTCGATCTCGATCGTGTGGTCGCCGGCGGCGAGCGGCTCGGCCGCCGCGATCGTCGTCCGCTGCACGAGGAAGAGGTTGTACTCGTACGTCAGGACGCCGTCGATCACGTACGCCGTGAGGCCGCCGCCCGCGCCGCCGAGCTTGTAGAGAACGCCGTTGGCCCGGTCGCCGGCCGTCACCTCGATGGTGACGACGTTCGGCTTGTTGCCGAGGGCGGGGGCGCAGAACTCGGGCACCCGGAACGTGTCGCCCGTGAAGTCCCACTCGGTGTAGGGCGGGGCGATGCGCAGTTCGGGGTGCAGCGGTGCGATCCACAGTCCACCGCCGATGGGGAGCACCTTGTTCTTGGCCGCCTCGATGGCGAACAGCTCCCGCAATGCGGCGAGCTTCTCGGGATGCTGGCCGGCGAGGTCCTGCGACTGGCTCCAGTCCTCGTCGAGGTTGTACAGCTCCCACCGGTCGTCGTCGGGCGTCCAGGTCTGGATGCCCGCAGGCATGCCGGGCACCCAGGGCAGGCGCGGACCGGTCGTCGATGCGAGCCACCCGTCCTCGTAGATCGACCGGCTGGCCATGATCTCGAAGTACTGCACGCGGTGGCGACCGTCTGCCGTCTTGTCGTCGATCGAGTAGGCGAAGCTCGTGCCGTCGATCGGGTCCTGCGGGATGCCGTTGACGGTGTCGGGATGGGAGATCCCCAGGATCTCGTAGATCGTGGGAGCCAGGTCGATCACGTGGTGGAACTGCGTGCGCGGTACGGGGTCGTGTGCGATGCGCGCCGGCCACTGGAGGAACATCGGATTGCGGGTGCCGCCCAGGTGCGAGGCCATCAGCTTCATGCCCTGGTACGGCGACGACCCGGCCCACGCCCACGCCGCGTGATACTGGTTGTCGGTCGCCGGCGTTCCGAGCGCGTCAAGGCCTCCGAGCTCCTCGAGAGCAGCGATGTGCTGGTCGATCGTCGTCGGGATCATGTTCTGCGCGAGCAGCTCGCTAATCGTTCCGTTCTGCCCCTCCCCCGACGAGCCGTTGTCGCCCCAGATGTAGACGACGATCGTGTTCTCGATGTACCCGAGGCGCTCGAGCTCGTCGACGAGGCGGCCCGCCTGCACGTCGGCGTGCTCGCCGAACCCGGCGCACACCTCCATGAGGCGCGCCTGGAACGGCTTCTGGTGGTCGGGGATGTCGTCCCAGCCCTGCAGCGACTCGGGGCGCGGCGTCAGCGCGGCGTCCTGCGGGACCCACCCCGCGACCTTCGCGCCGGCGAGGGCTTCCTCGCGGTAGGCATCCCACCCGTCATCGAACACGCCCTTGTACTTGTCGGCCCACTCCTTGTGGACGTGGTGCGGGCCATGGATGGCGCCGGTGGCCCAGTACATGAAGAACGGCTTGTCGGGCGAGAGCGCCTTGTGGTCGCGGAGCCACGAGATCGCGTCGTCGGCGATGTCCTCGCTGAGGTGGTAGCCCTCCTCGGGCGACTTCGGGGGGAGCACCGACGTGGTGTTGCGCACCAGGTTGGGCTCGTACTGCGATGCCTCGCCGGCGAGGAAGCCGTAGAAGTACTCGAAGCCGTTGCCGGTGGGCCAGTTCTCGAACGGGCCGGCCTTGGTCGTCTCCTCGGCGGGGGTGTTGTGCCACTTGCCCCACGCCGCCGTGGAATAGCCGTAGTTGCGCAGCACCTCGGCCATGGTCCCGCTGCTCTTCGGGATGTGACCGGAGTAGCCGTCCCAGTCGGCTGCGAGCTCGGCGATCTGGCCGGCCCCGACGCGGTGGTGGTTGCGCCCCGTGAGCAGCGCGGCACGGGTCGGCGAGCACATGGCGGTGGTGTGGAAGCGGTTGTAGCCGATGCCGCCCTCGCGGATCCGCTCGAGCGTGGGGGTGTTCACCTTGCCACCCAGCGGTGCGGGCAACGCGGGCCCGGCGTCGTCGATGAGGATGACGAGCACGTTGGGAGCGTCGTCGTTCAGGTGCCGCTCGGGCGGCAGCGGCGAGTAGGTCGATTCGGCGAGCGTGCGCCCCGCGTAGCTGCCTGAAGGCTTCGGCGGGAACGGCAGCGTTCGCGCGGGCGGGAGCGGTGTCCCCACGACGGAGTGGCGGTCATCAGCGGTCATGCGTGTCTCCTGTCCCCGGAAGTGGGCGGGCGAGAGCGCCACCCCCCGGTGATGTCACAGTATCGACGGGGATGCACGCGCCGCATCATTCGGATCGCGTGAGACCGCGCCGCGAGGTGAACAGTGGGTGACGCGGTGCGGGTGGCCGGGGAACGGGCGGGGTCTGCGCACGCAGAGGCGCGACCTTCCTGCCACTACCAGGATATCCGGGGGTGGGGGCCTTGCGGCAAGGGCCCCTCGAGGGCGCATACTGGTCGGTCGCGACGCTCCCCCGCCCTCCTCTTCCGACTCACTCCGTCCGATTCCGCGTCGCGAAGCCGCCAGGAGCCCATGCCGTGAACACCCGTCCGATCAGCGATTCCCCCACGTCCCCTCGGTCCGCCGGCACCACCGCCTTCCACCTTCCCGAGCGCCTCGCCGCCAAGTCCGACCCGGCGCTCATCGGCGGCGACGAACACCACTTCGCCGCGATCGCCGACACCCTCGAGCGCTCGATCTCGGGACTGGAAGAGCGCCTCGACGAGCTGCGCCGCCGCCCCGGCGGGCACGGCCAGGCCGGGGTAGAGCGCGACATCGAGATCCACCGGGTCTCCGCCCGCCTGCGGGCGCTCCGCCGCTTCGGAGTCGACGCGTGCCTCGGCCGCATGGTCCTCGCCGACGGCTCCGAGCCCGTCTACATCGGCCGCTTCGGGCTCACGGATGCCGCGGGCCGACGCCTCCTCGTCGATTGGCGCACACCCGCCGCCGAGCCGTTCTTCGCCGCCACGCACGCGCATCCCTCGGGCCTCGTGAGCCGCCGTCGCTACCGCTGGACGGGCGGCCGCATCACGGACTACTGGGACGAGGTGTTCACCGCCGAAGGGCTCGCCCGCCATGCGGCGCTCGACGACCAGTCCGCCTTCATCGCGAGCCTCGGAGCGAGCCGTTCGCCCCGCATGCGCGATGTGCTCGGCACGATCCAGGCCGACCAGGACGCCATCATCCGCGCCGGCTCGCGCGGCGCGCTCGTCGTCGACGGCGGCCCGGGAACGGGCAAGACCGTCGTGGCCCTGCACCGCGCCGCCTACCTCGTCTACTCCGACCCCCACCTCGGCGAGGGGCGCGGCGGCGTGCTGTTCGTCGGTCCGAGCCCTGCGTACCTCTCCTACGTCGAAGACGTGCTTCCGAGCCTCGGCGAGGACAGCGTGCAGACGTGCACCCTGCGTGACCTCGTGGCCGAGGGCGGAGGCGCCGGTCCGGAGCCCGACGCCCGGGTCGCCCGTCTGAAGGCCGACGCCCGCATGATCGACGCGATCGAGCCCGCCGTGCGGCTCTACGAGGAGCCTCCCACCGAGAGCCTCGTCGTCGAGACGCCGTGGGCCGAGCTGTGGCTCGGTCCCCAGGACTGGGCCGAGGCGTTCGGGTCAGCCGAGAAGGGTCTGCCGCACAACGAGGCGCGCGATCAGGTGTGGGAGACGGTCCTCGACATCCTCACCGACCAGGTCGACGGCGAAGAGGTGCCGCTGCACCAGATGCGGCGGGCGCTGGCCCGCAACGAGCAGCTCACCCGCACGTTCGGCCGCGCCTGGCCGCTGGTCGAGGCATCCGTTCTCGTCTCGGATCTGTGGAGCGTGCCCGCGTATCTCCGCCGTTGCGCGCCGTGGCTCGAGCCGGACGACATCGAGGCGCTGCAGCGAGCGGTCCCCACGGCCTGGACCATCTCCGACCTGCCCCTGCTCGACGCGGCCCGGCGCCGGCTGGGCGACCCGGGGGCGTCGCGGCGACGCCGTGAGCGCGAGGCGAAGCTCGCGCAGGAGCGCGAGTACATGGCGCAGGTGGTCGATCGCCTGAAGGAGGCGGGCGACGAGATGATGCAGTGGCTCGACGGCGACGACCTGCGCAACAGCCTGGTCGACGAAGCCGTGCTCGACGCCGTCGACCCCGACCTGCTCGCGGGGCCGTTCGCGCACGTCATCGTCGACGAGGCACAGGAGCTCACCGATGCGCAATGGCGGATGCTGCTGGCCCGGTGCCCGTCACGCAGCTTCACGGTGGTCGGCGATCGCGCGCAGGCGCGGCACGGGTTCCGCGAGTCGTGGCTCGAGCGCCTGGAGCGGGCGGGCCTCACCGCGGTGGAGATCGCCTCGCTCACGCTCAACTACCGCACGCCGAGCGAGGTCATGGCCGAGGCCGAGCCGGTGATCCGCGCCGCGATCCCCGACGCCAACGTGCCGACCTCGATCCGGTCGAGCGGCGTGCCGGTGCGTCATGCCGCACCGGCGGACCGCGACCGGATCCTGTCGGAGTGGCTGGCGGAGCACGGCGAAGGGGTCGCGTGCGTCATCGGCGACCCGTCGTTCACACCTCGGGAGCGGGTGCGTTCGCTCGCCCCCGAGCTCGCGAAGGGCCTCGAGTTCGACCTCGTCGTGCTCGTCGAGCCTTCGTTTTTCGGCGAGGGCGTCGAGGGCGCGGTCGATCGGTACGTGGCGATGACACGCGCGACCGAGCGGCTGGTGTTGCTCGAGGGGTAGCCGGCGACCGGCTGCCGCGAGGCGCCGCGTATCTGCGGCGCCTCGCGGCAGCTCTCCCCTGTGTGAGCACAGACGTCGAAGACGAGGCCTCCGGGGCCGTCGAGGCCGCGGATCGCGAGACGCGCGGGTCGCTCGTGCGCTCGCTCCTCGCCGTCGTCGCCAACGTCGGTGTGCTGACCGCCCTGCTCGTGTACTTCGGCTGGGTGCGCAGCGACCAGATGGCGAAGATGCTCGGCATCGACGAGGCCATCCTCGGGATGACGGTCGACGACTACGTCCGCCGGAGCGTGCAGCCGGTGGTGCTGCTCCCGATCTGCGCGGCGATCGCCGGCCTCGCATGGGTGGGGCTCGACCAATGGCTCCGGCGCCGGCGCATCCGGTTCGGAAGCGACGATCGCATCGTCACGTGGGTCGCGCGGTGGATGTGGCTCATCGCCGTCGGCGTGCTCATGCTGGGGCTCGTCCTCGGGCTGATCGGCTACGCGATCACGTACATCGCAGCGCCTCTTGTGTGTGCGGGCGGGATGCTGCTGCTCCTCTACGGACTGATGCTGCGCGGTGGACTCCGCGACGCGGTGCGGTTCGCCCCGATGACCGAGGGGGTGCTGCGGGGCGCGATCGCGATCCTCGTGGCGATCGGGCTGTTCTGGTCGGCGATGAACTACGCGACGGTCGAGGGCACCGAGCTCGCCCGCGACTTCCCGAACCAGATCGAGAAGCTTCCGGGAGTGATGGTCGACAGCGCGGCGCCGCTCGACATCGTGTCGCCGGGCGTCGACGTCACGTGCGCCGGTTCCGGCGAGGACCTCCGCTACCGCTATCGCGGACTCCGCCTGCTCGAGTCGACGGGTGGCAACTACTTCCTGATCTCCGACGAGTGGACGTTCGACTACGGCGTGGTCGTCATGCTCCCCGTCGACGGCGACGGCCTGCGGTTCACGTTCGTCCGCGACGTCTACGGGATCGCGGATGCCGGAGGCTTCGGCCCGTGCGCGAGCGGCGGCTCGGAGGCCGAGGTCGCGGGGCAGGGCTGAGGTATCTCGGCCGTCCGACCGACCTCCTCCACTGCAGATCCTCAGAAAAGGAGGGAAGCGATGTCTCCGACAAGAACCACTCCGAAGCGATCGCTCGCGATCGGATCCGCCTTCGCGGTCGCGGTCGCCCTCGGCCTCGCGGGGTGCGGCGAATACTCGCCCGTGGCACCTGAGAAGGAGCAGCCGCCCGCGACGCAGCGTGACACCGACTCCCGGGACGGCGCGGATCCGACGGACCCGGCCGTGCCGGAGGTACCGGATTCGATTCCGGATGCTGCGCCCCCGGCGACGCCGCCGGGTACCGACACGCCGCCGCCCGGTTCCGGAGGGGGCGCCACCCCGCGGAATCGGCAGGGAGGCGGGTCGGGCGGATCGAGCGGATCGAGCGGTCTCGGCGATTCCGGCGGGAATGGCGGGAACGGCGGCAACGGCGGCCAGCCCCCGCCTGCCGTCTACTCGTGGAGCCTTCCGAAGACCGACACGAGTCCCAACGACTTCCAGGACGGCCCCGCGTACGCGAGACTGCTGGCCGCGGACTGCGACGGCGCGGCCTCTTTCCTCGAGCCGAGCGAATTCACCAACAACCCCTCGTTCGGGGTGTTCAAGATGAAGACGCCGCGCTACGTCGTCCTGCTCTCCGCCGGCATCGCGATGTGCCGCTCCGAGTTCGACGCGGCGCGAGTGAGCTATCAGTACGCGATGAACCAGTGGGGGACGCAGGGCCTCGACCACCCGTCGCATCCCGCGGCGGAGAACGGCGGGGGCAACCCGGTGACGCCGCCATGGCGCCGGGGCTACCGCGAGCCCGAGTGCGACCTCTACCGGGCCCTGACGTTCTCGCTCACCGGCGTCCCCGCCGACAGCCTGCAGTGCCCCGGAGGTCTCCGGCCGGTTCACCACTACGTCGCGTACACGCTCACAGAGCTGAAGGACCCCACGCAGCCGGAGGGGCCCGAGAACCCGCGGATGACGGTGGTCGTGTGGGACAACCCGCTGACGTTCACCGTCGACGAGAGCCTCGACCCGCCGCGGAACTGGAACACGCAGCCCGGCGTCAAGGGAACGTCTCCGGAGGTGGGCGAGAACAACACCGGTGACCCGGACGACGAGTTCGATGAGCCGGTGGACCCGTTCGCCGCTGCGGAGGCCACAGCCGAGGTCACGAGCCTCAAGGCAGCCGACGTCGCGGAGGCTCGTGTCCCAGCCGCAGCGACCGAGCCCCAGGGCGAGGCCGTCGCGACCGAGCCCGCAGCGGACCAGCCTGCGGCAGCCGAGCCCGCAGCGGACGAGCCCGCCCCCGTCGGCGCCGAGCCGGCGCCACAGCCGGAGGGCGCAGCATCCGTCCCCGCCGGCGAACCGCCCGCGTCGACTGACGAGCCCGCGGCACCGCCGGTGGCGGAGGAGCCGAGCGCCGCCCCTCCCGCCGAGAGCGCGCTTCCGGCGCCGGCGGTTCCGTGACGGGCCCCTTCCCGGAACCGGTCAGCACTCCACGACGTTGACGGCGAGGCCGGCGGCGCTGGTCTCCTTGTAGCGCGACGACATGTCGGCGCCGGTCTGGCGCATGGTCTCGATCGCGGTGTCGAGATCCACGATGTGGCTGCCGTCGCCCAGCAGGGCGAGCCGGCTCGCGGTCATCGCCGTCGATGCGGCCACCGCGTTGCGCTCGATGCACGGGATCTGCACCAAGCCCGACACGGGGTCGCAGGTGAGGCCCAGGTGGTGCTCGATGGCGATCTCGGCGGCGTTCTCGATCTGTTCGGGCGTGCCGCCGCGCACGGCGGTCAGGCCCGCGGCGGCCATCGCGCACGCGCTCCCCACCTCGGCCTGACAGCCCGCCTCGGCGCCCGAGATCGAGGCGTTCGCCTTGATGATCGAGCCGATCGCGGTCGCCGTCAGCAGGAACGTGCGGATGCGGTCCGGATCGAAGCCGTCCGCAGCGGCGGCCTGATACAGGACCGCCGGCAGCACGCCGGCAGCGCCGTTCGTGGGCGCGGTCACGACCCTCCCGCCGGCGGCGTTCTCCTCGTTGACCGCGAGGGCGTAGACGGACACCGCCTCGGCGGCATCCCGCGGTCCTCCCCGCTCGGCGAGCTGCCGCCAGGCGGCGGCGGCGCGCCGAGGCACCCGGAGCCCTCCCGGCAGGATGCCGTCCGCCTGTAGACCGTTCTCGACGCACGCCCGCATCGCGGCCCAGATCGCGTCCAGGCCAGCCCGCGCAGCCGCGGCACCATGGATGGACGCCTCGGTCTGCCAGGCGATGTCGGCGATGGTGCGTCCGCGGGCGAGGTCGAGGAGCTCGCGCATCGTCTGGAAGCCGGCGACGGCGGGCGTCTCGGGCCGCGACCCGGCGTCGGCGCCGTCGCCACCGTCGCCCTCGTCGCCCAGCCTGCGGATGAACCCGCCGCCGACCGACAGGTACGACTCCTCGACGACCCCGCCCCCTGCCGTGAGCTCGGCTGTCAGCAGCATCGAGTTCGGGTGTCCGTGCGGGCGCTCGCGCGAAGCGAACACGAGGTCGTCGCGCACGAACGGGACTCCCGCGATGTCGAGGGACACCCCCGACTCCAGCAGCGCCCACCCTCCGTGCACGGCCTCGGGATCGACCGTCTCGGGCCGGAGTCCGCGAAGCCCGGCGATGACGGCATCCGGCGTCCCGTGTCCGACCCCGGTTGCGGCGAGCGAGCCGTGCAGCCGGCAGCCGAACCGCACGACGTCCGCCAGGACGCCGGCATCGGCCAGCCGCGTCCGGAAATCGGCGGCCGCCCGCATCGGTCCGACAGTGTGGGAGCTCGACGGACCGATGCCGATCGAGAAGAGGTCGAGCGCGGAGGTGTACACCCCGCGCTCGACCCCGACGGCGGTGCGCGTCATCAGCCCCACAGTCCCAGGGCGAACTCGGCGACGACGGCCGACAGAAGGAAGGATGCCGCGATCGCGACGGTCCCGACCGGGATGATCTTCCAGCCGATGCTCTTGAGCATCGGAAGGTCCTTGCCCAGGCTCAGACCGGCGATCGTGAGCATCACGGTGATCAGGGACAGGAAGTCGATCGTGTTCGACACTGTCGTGAACCAGCCGGCGACCGGCGAGACCGGCGACGTGAGGAACGCTCCGATCGTCATGACGACGATGATCGCGGGAACCTTGCCGCGGGTGACCTTGGCCACAGCGATGCCACCCGCGACGAGCGCTCCCATCACGACGTAGGCGATCACCATGTCCCACGAGAACCCCTTGGCGGCGATCGCCGCGACGACGAGCCCGGCGAAGCCGATGATGAGCAACGACACCCACAGTGGGACCGTGACGGTGGGCTTTTCGAGCACCGTCTCCTCGACGGTCTTCACCGCCGAGGTCGGCATCGCACCGGTGGCCTTCGGGCGCCGGCCGGGAAGGGTCGCGTCCTTGTTGCGCGTGAGGAGCTTGTAGAAGCGGTCGGCCAGCGGCAGCGAGATCCAGACGCCGATGTACACACCGAGCACACCCGTGATGAGGTTCGACGTGGCGGCGAGCGCGAGCACCTGGTCCTGCATGTCGGGGTGCGCGGAGACGATCACCGACGCGGCGGCCGCCATCATCGACCCCGAACCGACACCGGCGCCCATCGCGAGCGCGAGCGGGTCGAAGATCCCGAGCGACGCGGCCAGCGAGGCGATGAGGCTCACGATGACGGCGCCGAAGATCGTGCCGAAGACATACATCGACAGCACGCCCCGATACTGCGGCGAGTCGGAGCCGTAGCGCTCGCTCACCATCGCGAACGAGCCCTCGCGGTCGATCGAGAAGGTCGCGCCGACGGTCGCCGGGCCCATACGCAGGAGCACGGCGAGCGGAAGGGCCAGTGCGATGGTGCCGAACAGGTGGCCGACCTCCTGCAGCAGCAGAGCGGGACCCGCCTGCAGGAGCATCGGGATGTTGGGCCCGATCGTGAATGACAGGCGGGCGCAGAGGAAGAGCACCGCGACGCCCATGATGACCGTGGCGGCCTGCTGCAGGTCGATCGGAAGCGGCTTGAGGCGCTGACCGGAGACGATGGCGCCGGCCGTGATGCCCCAGATCATCGGCAGCAGCGTCACCGAGGCGATGCCGAGCGGGATGACGATCGGGCCGATCGCCTGTGCGCCGGCTGAGATGGCGACGATGAGTCCGATGAGGATCCACAGCCGGGGACTGCGGAAGCCGACGGCGACTGCGGACGCCGCGTTCGCGATCGGACTCGACGATGTTCCGGTGGAGGCGACATCGCCTGTGCGGGTGTGAGCGGTCATTTCGGGTTCTCCAGGTGGGAAGGCTTCGCGGCCCCGGCGAGCGGGATCGGTCAGGCCTCGAGCGTGATCCGAGTCGCCCCGGCGGGGCGTTCGGCGGTGCGGTGGAGCAGGTCGGCGCGCAGGGCGTCGTCCAGGGCGACATCGAGCACCGTCCACGCGAGGATCGTGGCGGCGTCGATGACGGCCTCGTCGGCTGCGGGCGTGGCCGCAGCGGCGGTGAACTCGGGATTGTGGGCGGGGCCCGACTGCCCGAGGAAGGCGATGGTCGGGTGGATGGCCGGAACGACCTGCGACACGTTGCCCATGTCGGTGGATCCGCCCCCGAGCGGGGCGGGCGCGATCGTACGTCCACGGGCCAGGAGGTTGGCGTCCCACAGTTGACCGAGGGCGGGATCGTGCTTCATGGGGGCGTACGGGTGCTCGGTCGGAGCCCATTCCCAGCGGCATCCCGTCGCGATCGCGGCGCCCTCGAAGCACGCGAGCACGCGCCCCTTCATGTCGCGCCACATGTCGATGTCGTAGGCGCGCAGCTCGACCTGCACGACGGCGCGGTCGGGGATGATGTTCGTCGCCTCGCCGCCGAGCGAGACGAACGCGTTGAGGTTCGTCTCCTTCGGCAGATGCTGGCGGAGGAACGCGATCGAGGTCTGGGCGATCGCTGCAGCCGAGCCGGCATTGAGGCCTTGCTCCGGCATGCCGGCGGCGTGCGCAGTGCGGCCGTGGAACACCACCTCGAAACGGTCGACCGCCGTGGAGCGGAAGCTTGTCGCCGAGATGTCCCGACCCGTCATGCCGTGCACCATGAGCGAGAAGTCGACGTCCTCCCACGCACCCTCGAGGAGCATGGCGACTTTGCCGCCACCGTGCTCTTCCGCGGGAGTGCCCAGCAGCTTGATCCGCAGGCCGGCGTCGTCCGCGAGCGGTGCCAGCGCGAGCGCGGCGCCCACCCCTGACGCCGCGATGACGTTGTGCCCACAGCCGTGCCCGATACCGGGCAGCGCGTCGTATTCGGCGCAGATCGCGACCGTGAGATCGCCGGTGCCGTACACCGCTTCGATCGCCGTCTCGACGCCGTAGGCGCCGACCTCGACCTCGAAACCGGCGTCCTGGAGAGTGCGCGCAACCAGTGCAGCGGCGTCATGCTCCTCCCACGAGAGCTCGGGATTCTCGTGGATGGCGTGGCTCAGGCCGATGAGCTCGTCGCGACGGGCGTCGACGCCCAGGGCGGCGCGGTCCTTCAACTCCGTGACGGTCACGGCATCGGTGGTGGTCAGGCTCACGAGGTGTCCTCTCGTCGTTGCGAACGTTGCGGATATCGTGCGCGTTCGCATGTTTCGACTCCGTGACGATGCGCGATATCTGCGGAAAGCGAGAGCCTCTTGCGGGACACTTGATTCGGGGATCGGTTCCAGGGAGGGTCCGGATGCAGGAGATCTCGCTCGACACCATCGACCGCCGGCTCGTGCACGCGCTGCAGATCGAGCCGCGCGCGAGCTGGAACGAGCTCGCGCCCGTCATCGGCGTCGATGCCAGCACCCTCGCTCGTCGCTGGACGCGCCTGCGGGAAGAGGGCATCGCCTGGGTCACGGGCCACTCGACCGACGGCCAGCTGTCCTTGATGGAGATCGACTGCGAGCGGGCGAGGTTGGATGCCGTGGTCCAGGAGCTCCAGCGAGACCCCGCCGTGTACGTGCTCGACGTGACGTCGGGCTCACGCGACCTCATGGCGCTGGTGTTCGCGCCCGACATCTCAGGGCTGTCGGACTACGCGCTGCACCGGCTCGGACGACTCGACGGTGTGCGGTCCGTCCGCACGCACTTGGCCAACGAGACGCTGATCGACGGCGGCAGCTGGCGCCTGCGCGCGCTCGATCCCGCCGAAGCGCAGCATGTGCGTCCGCCGCGTCCGCCGCGGCCGCGCGCCGCGCAGCGCGTACCCGACGACCTGCGCGCGGCGATCGAGCGCGAGGTCTGGGCCGACGGACGCGTGCCGGTCGCGACGATCGCGGAGCGCAGCGGCTTCGCGCCCCAGCGCGTCGCCGACGCGCTGGCCACGCTGCGTGCGCGCGGCAGCCTTCGCTTCCGCACGGACATGGCGCGTGCGGCGTCGGGGTGGCCCATCTACGCCTGGTACTTCGTCGAGGCCCCCGCGCAACTGCTCGAAGCGGCGCGGCCTGCCATCACCTCCGTCCCCGAGGTGCGGCTGGCCTTCACCGCCGCCAGTCGGTACAACCTCATCCTCGCCGTGTGGCTCCGCCGCCTCGCCGACGTGAACCGATTCGAGGTGGCACTGGAGTCAGCGCTGCGGGGCGCACGCATCGGCGACCGCGCCGTGGTGCTGCGCATCGCGAAGCACATGAATCAGACGGTGGGCGCCGACACGCGCGCGACGGGGTTCGCGGGGCCGGTCGCCACGTGATCGGCCGGGCGCGGATGCCGGGCGCCTAGGCTGTGGCCGTGAGCGAGGTGCGCGACGAAGGGCCGTTCTACCACGGCACGAAGGCCGATCTGCGGGAGGGCGACCTTCTCAGCGCCGGTTTCCGATCGAACTACCGGCCGGAGGTCGTGATGAACCACATCTACTTCACCGCGTTGCGCGACGGCGCGGGCCTCGCCGCCGAGCTCGCCCCCGGAGCCGCCGCGCCCCGTGTGTACGCTGTCGAGCCGACGGGTCCGTTCGAGGACGACCCGAACGTGACCGACAAGAAGTTCCCCGGCAATCCCACGCGCTCCTATCGCAGCCGCGATCCGCTCAGGATCGTCGGCGAGGTGACCGACTGGACTCGCCAGACCCCCGAAGCGCTCGCGCAGTGGCAGGAGCGGCTCGCCGAACTCCGGGCCGACGAGCGTGGCGAGATCATCAACTGACGAGCCCGATCGTCACACCGCTGCGCACCTGACACCCGAGCCACCCGACGGCAGGCAGACTGGAGCCGTGACTCGCGCCCAGTCCGTCTCCGACCGCATCGTGCTCGAGACGGATGCCTCGGGGTTCCGGGCCCATGGCCTGCATGTCCTCGTCGGTGACGACGTCGCCGAGCACCGCTGGACCGCGGATGTGCGCGAAGACATCCACTCCGCCGCGAAGGGCGTCTGCGTGCTCGCCGCGGGCATCGCCGCAGACGAGGGGCTGATCTCGCTCGACGCTCCGGTGGCGACATACCTCCCCGTTGCTGATCTCGGCGAGGGCGTCGACGGTGTCACCCTCCGCCATCTGCTGACGATGACGAGCGGCATCGATCTGCCCTGGTCCGAGACGATGATGACCGACTGGCCCGACCTCGCCGCGGAGTTTCTCAGGCGCCCCTCCCGCGGGAGGGTGTTCCAGTACTCGAACGCCAGCACATACACGGCGATGCGCGTGCTCGCGGAGCGAGTCGGCGATGTCGGCGACTACCTCGACCCGCGCCTGTTCGCGCCGCTCGGCATCGACGACGTCGAGTGGGAGCGCTGCCCGAACGGTCGCATCGTCGCGGGCGGCGGCCTCCCCCTGCGCACGGAGGAGCTGGCCCGCGTCGGGCGACTCATCCGCGATCGCGGCCACTGGGAGGGACGGCACCTCGTGTCACCGGAGTGGATCGACGCGATGCATTCCGACTGGGTGGTCTCCGGCGAGAATCCGGGTTACGACGGCTACGCGCTCGCGGGCTGGCGCGGCCCTGGCGAGGCGTGGCGCCTTCACGGCGCCTACGGCCAGCTGCTCATCTTCGCGGGCGACGCGGTCGTGACCATCACCGCAGACGACCACTTCGGCGCGGATCGCATCGCCGCCTTCGCCGTCGAGACCCTTCGAGCCTGAATTCCGGGAGCAACCGGCGCCCGGGCGTCGGACCGGCGGAGTTCAGCTGCGCTGCACGTAGTGGCGTACGGTGTCGTCCCTCTCCACGAGGAACCGGTCGTCCTCCGCGTAGTACACCGCCCTGTCGACGTCGTCGCCCGCGAATCCCCGGATGCTTTCCAGACTGTCCCATCGCGAGACCGTCAAGATCTCAGTGAGGCCGTCGGCGAGGTCGCGCGTCAGGGTCCACGCGTCCCGATTTCCGGGGAGCGCACGGTACTCCTCGATTCCCGTCCGCTCGACATAGTCGACGTACTCGTCGCGGTCCTCCGTGCGGATCACTCCCCGCCATACCCGGACGATGTTCCGATGCCGACTGTGGTCCTCGACATCGGGCTCCGCCCTGGCGACGTCGGCGACCTCTTCCTCGGGGCGCGGCGGGATCGTCTCGTCGACTTCGAGCTCGGGGATGCTCGACTCACCCGGGCCCGGAACATGGACGTGAGAGAAGTGTTCGTCATACGTCGACACGGCGACTCCTTCCTTCGGCGACAGTCACAGAGTAGATCCGCGCACGGTCAGCGCACCGTCAGCGCAGCAGGAGTTCCTGCGGCAGCACCACGACGTCGACCAGAGCGCCGTTGCGCCAGACGGTCATCTCCATGCGGCGGCCGATCGCACCCTCGACCATGCGCCGCTGCAGCGCCGTCGGGTCGGCGATCGTGACGCCATCGAGCGACAGCACGATGTCGCCGACCCGGGCGCCGGCGACGGCGGCCGGGCTTTCGGGCACCACCGAGATCACCTGCATCCCGACCCTCGATCCGACCTTGGCCGCGACGTCCGGGCCGAGCGGCACCGTCGAACCGGCGATGCCGAGCCAGGCACGCCGCACGCGCCCCGACGCCCGCAGGGTGTCGATGATCTCGCGAGTCGTGGCATTGATAGGCACGGCCAGTCCGAGTCCCACCCCGGCGACAGCGGTGTTCACCCCCACCAGACGGCCGGCACTGTCGGCGAGCGCGCCCCCGCTGTTGCCGGGGTTGAGGGCCGCGTCCGTCTGGATCACTTCGTCGATCACCCGCCCCGACCGCGTCGGGAGCGAACGGCCGAGCGCGGACACGATCCCCGCGGTCACGCTGCCCGAGAACCCCCGAGGGTTGCCGAGCGCTACGACGAGCTGCCCGACACCGAGTTTCGAGGCATCTCCCATCGTCAGCGGCGGCGGGGTGTCGACGTCCGCGCGCAGCACGGCGAGGTCCGACAGCGGATCGGCGCCGATGACGGATGCTGCCGCCACCGTGCCGTCCGGAAACGCGACCTCCACGCCGATCGCGCCCTCGACGACATGCGCGCTGGTGAGCAGGTGCCCCTCCGAGGTGATGACCGACGCGCTGCCCGCTCCCGCACCCTGCCGCGTGCGCACGCTCACCGCGGCGACGGACGGCAGCACGATCTGAGCGACGCGCATGACCGTCGAGGAGTAGGCGTCGAGCGCATCCTGGTCATCCACGAGACCAGTGTCGACCCGTCACGGGTGCTGCGGCGGAAGTTCGCCGAAAGCGGAAGGCGCGTCAGGACGAGGCATCCCACCAATCCAGCACCCGTGTGCCGATCAGCGTGAGCCACTTCGACGGCTCGCCCTCGGCGACGTCGACGTCGAACCAGGTGCGACCGGGCAGCGGCGTGGTCTGCAGCCAGGTGCCGTCAGGCTGTCGGGCGGCGCGCACGGCGTCGACCGCGTCCGTGAGCCGTGGGTCGGGCGGCGTGCCTTCGACCAGCGCGACATCGCGGAAATGATCGAGCGCGACCAGCGCGCTGTAGCGGTGCCGGTTGGGGTACACGAAGCGCGTGACGAACGGGCCGACGACTTCACCGGTCGTCGCACGGTTCATCAGGTGGCGCGACAGGAGGTACTCCTCGCCGCCGTGGCGGGCGGCCCGCATGCTCGTGTCACCCGTGATCCGCTCGTACGCGAGGATTCCTCGCGCCGCGTTGAGCGTCGAGTGGAACGAGGAGCGCACCGAGTCGCCCTCCTCCGCCTCGCAGTTCCAGCCGCCGTCCGCAAGACGATGCTCGGGGAACCAGGCGACCAGCCGCGAGACGTCGGCCCCGAGCCAGGCGCCGCTCGCCAGCGTGTACGAGTTGATGCAGACGTCGACCTCGCCACCCCAGTACGGCAGGTCCTCGTACTCCCACCGGCTGTTGGCGGCGAGCTTGCCGGCGGTGCCGTCGAGCACCGTCGCGTCGACGCCCCACTCGCGGAGATCCTTCAGCACCCAGGTCGTCGCCACCCACGGCTGACCAGGCTCGTCCTGTTCGGCACTGCCGAAGAAACCCGAGGGGAAGAACGCCCCTCCGGCCCACTGGCCGTCGGCATCCTGCTCTGCGAGCAGTCGCGCGCCGAATCCCTCGGTCGCCACGAGCGCACGCGTCGCCTCCCAGACATCGGGCGGAGCCCCGGCGAGATCGCGCTCCACCTGCCAGCGCAGCGCCGGGTCGGAGTCGAGCAGCCAGTCGAGCAGATCCTGATCGATGGTCATGCGGGCAGGTTAGTCGCACCTGCCGACAGTCCGCGGCGTCCACCTGGCGCATAGCTTCGTCACCAGAACCGCCCAGCCCTGCTTCCTACGCTCGTCCGCATGCCCGAATCCCGAAGACGGGCGAGCGGATTCCTCGGCGGTCTCGCCGGGCTGCTCGGCCTCAGTGCCCTGGCCGGAGTCCTGGTGGCCGCTACCGTCACCCCGGCGGTCGCCCTCACCGGCGCCGCCGCATCGCAGGCGATCACGCTGTTCGACAACCTGCCGAGCACGCTCCAGATCGACCAGCTGATGGTGCCGAGCAATTTCTACGCCACCGACCCAGACACGGGTGAGGAGCAGCTGTTGGCGCAGTTCCTCGAGCAGGACCGCACGCCGGTCACGTACGACCAGGTCTCGTCGGCGATGTACGACGCGATCCTGTCGAGCGAGGACCCGCGCTACTACGATCACGGCGGCGTCGACATCATCGGCACGACCCGGGCCGTGCTGTCGAACCTCGAGGGCGGCGGTGAGACCCAGGGCGGGTCGACCATCAGTCAGCAGTACGTCAAGAACGTCCTCGTGCAGCAGTGCGAGGCGACCGCGAAGACGCCGCAGGCCAAGTACGACTGCTGGTCCGAGGCGACCACGTCCTCCGGCACGGCGGGCATCGAGCGCAAGCTGCAGGAGATGCGGTACGCCATCGCGCTGGAGCAGACCTACTCGAAGGACGAGATCCTGCTCGGCTACCTCAACATCGCCAACTTCGGCGGCACCACGTACGGCGTCGAGGCGGCCGCGCGCTACTACTTCGGCACGACCGCAGCGAACCTGACCATCGGGCAGTCGGCGACCCTCGCCGGCATGGTGCAGAACCCCAACAGCTACCGGATCGACCGGCCGGCCGGCTCGATCACGACATCGGACGGCGCGACACTCAACAAAGCGCCGGACGGCGTCATCGAAGACGGCGCGAGGCTCGGGGCGCTCGACGCGCTGGTGACGTCGGGCGAGATCACCGAAGAGCAGAAGCTCGCCGCCGCCGATGGGTACACCTCGACGAAGGTGCGCCAGCTCTACGTGCTGAACCGCATGCTCGACGACGGCAAGATCACGCACGACGAGTACGTCGCCGCCGCGATCGAGCCGATCACCCCGGTGATCACGCCCACGGTCACCGGCTGCGCCGCCGCCGGCGGTGCGGCGTACTTCTGCGAATACGTGAAGGATGTGATCCTGAGCGACCCGGCGTTCGGTGAGACCGAGACGGACCGCCTCCAGACCCTCCAGCGCGGCGGCCTGAACGTCTACACGACCCTGGATTCGCGCGTCCAGTCCGCCGCCGAGGAGGCGATGACGCAGTACGCGCCGGCTTCGGCCACCATGCCGACCTCCAGCGGCGCGTCGACCGGACGATTCGGGTCGACCACAGTGAGCATCGAGGCATCCACCGGTCGCATCCTCGCGATCGCGCAGAACACGAGGTACGGCGAAGACGCCGCGGCCGATGACGATCCGGACTACTCGTCGCTCGTCTTCGCCGGGGACCCCTCGGTGGGCGGATCCACGGGGTTCAGCGCCGGCTCCACCTTCAAGCTGTTCACCCTGCTCGACTGGCTCGAGCAGGGGCACTCGGTGAACGAGACCCTCGACGGGCGACTGCGGGTCTTCACGCACCTCACCAACTCGTGCGACGGCGACTGGGACAACACGTCGAACACCCTCGTCAACAACTTCGGCAAGGCGTCTGGCCGCATCGGCACGCCGATGCAGTTCACGGCCGCATCGCTGAACACCGGCTACTTCGCGATGGCCGAGAAGCTCGACCTCTGCGACATCCAGAACGTGGCGGCGAAGCTCGGCGTCACGCAGAGCGACGGCACGCCGATCTCGATGGACACCCTCAGCTCGGTCATCGGAACGGCCCAGGTCTCTCCGATCGCGATGGCCGCCGCGTACGCCACCGTCGCCAACGGCGGCACCTACTGCCAGCCGCAGGCCATCGATCGCGTGACGGATGCTGCGGGCAACGAGATCGCCAAGCCCGAGCGCACGTGCAGCCAGGCCCTGGACCCGACCATCGCGGCGGCCGCCGCCTACGCGCTGCAGGGCGTGATGGCCTCCGGGGGAACGGGAGCCGCGGGCAATCCCGGCGACGGCACCCCGCTGCTCGGCAAGACCGGCACCCACGAGGCGTGGCAGACCTGGATGATCGAGTCGAGCACCAAGGTGACGACGGCGACCTGGGCCGGAAACGTGCAGGGCGGCGGCGATGTCTTCAACACCTGGAATCAGGGCACACGACTGTCGGACATCCGCTACCGCATCGGCAGGGCCGTGCAGGCCGCGGCGAACGCCGCCTACGGCGGCGATGCCTTCCCGAGTCCGGACCCGCAGCTGACCAGGACCTCGCAGGCCACCGTGCCCGACGTGACGGGGCTGAGCCTCGCGGACGCCCAGAGCCGGCTCGAGGCGGCGGGATTCGTCGCACAGGTCGGCGACACGGTCGAGTCGGACGTCACGGCCGGGCTCGTCGCGAGCCAGGACCCCGGCGCGGGCCGGGCCACCGCCGGCGCGACCGTCACGATCCATCCCAGCGCCGGCCCGGCCGCCGACCCGGGCAACGGCGAGAGCAACGCAACCGGCGGGACCGGCAACGCAGGGACGGGCAACGGGAACGGCAACGGCAGCGGCAGCGGCAACGGCAACGGGGGCGGCGGGAACAGCGGAGGCGGCACCGACGGCAGCGGCTGATCCGACGCCTCCTGACGACGGACGCGAGGCGCCGCTGGGCCCACGCGGCCGGCCTCTCCACGCGCCGGCGGCGCGTGGAGAGGCTGGGGGGACCGCTCGTCATGGAATCGTGAGGATCATTGCCCACCCAGTCACGTGCCGAGGAGAATCGCCTGATGCCCATCGTCGACAACGGCGTGTACGTCGCCGGTAAGCGGATCGAGAACCCGTCGAGCCTGGCCGAGACCTTCGAGTACACCCGTGCGCACCACGGCATGGCGTGGATCGGGCTGTTCCGCCCGACCCCGGAGGAGATCGCGCAGGTCGCCGACGAGTTCACCCTCCACCCTCTCGCGGTCGAGGACGCGCTCACCGGCCACCAGCGCGCGAAGCTGGAGCGCTACGGCGACATCCTCTTCGTCGTGCTGCGACCGGCACGCTACATCGACGAGACCGAGACGGTCGACTTCGGCGAGCTGCACGTGTTCGTCGGCCCCGACTTCATCGTGACGATCCGGCATGCCGAGTCCCCCGACCTCAGCCGGGTCCGCCGGCGCATGGAGCAGGAGCCCGAGCTGCTCGCGCTGGGACCGGAGGCCGTGCTCTACGCGATCCTCGACGAGGTCGTCGACGAGTACACGCCGGTCATCGAGGGCGTCGAGAACGACATCGACGAGATCGAGGACGCGCTGTTCGAGAACGGGGGCGTGTCCCTCTCCAAGCGCATCTACGACCTGTCGCGCGAGGTGATCATGCTCCAGCGCGCGGTCGCCCCGCTCGCCGACATGCTCGAGTCGCTGCAGCGCGGGGCGCCGAAGTACGAGGTCGACCTCGAGCTGCAGCGGTCGCTGCGCGACGTGCACGACCATGCGTTGCGCATCATCGACAAGGCTTCGGCGTTCCGCTCGATCCTCGACAACGCCCTCACGGTCAACGCGACGATCGTCACGCAGCGCCAGACCGATACCGCACTCGTCCAGAACGAGCAGGTCAAGAAGATCTCCGGCTGGGCGGCGATCCTGTTCGGCCCGACCCTCGTCGGCACCATCTACGGCATGAACTTCGAATACATGCCGGAACTGGCATGGCCGCTCGGCTACCCCATGGCGCTCGCCCTGATGGCGGCGACGAGCCTCACCCTGTACTGGGTGTTCCGCAGGCGCCACTGGCTCTGAAATAGATCTCAGCGCGTGAAGAGCAGCACCACGCTGGTGTGCAGCGTGATCCGCTCGGCCTGCCGGTAGCCGAGCGCCTCCAGGTCGGGGATCGCGGTGGAGTCGGCGTCGCCGTTCCTCGCGTACTCGACGACCCACACGCGGCTCACGCCGGCGAACCGCCCGAGGCGCGCGGTCTCGGCCACGGAGTAGACGCTCGAGTGCCAGGTCGTGCTGTCGGCGTAGGAGGTCTCGAGGGTGACGTCGGCGATTCCCGCGAACGCCGCCGGATCGGTGTCGAGTGCGAGCCGGGGACGCCGCGACGGACGCACCGAGTCGTCGAACACGATCGCGTCGCCCTGCTGGGCGTCGCGCTGGATGGTCGCCGCGATGTCGTTCCAGTCGGACTTGTTCTTCGCCCAGGGCGTGCGCTGCGCGGCCCACACCGGCATGGCCGAGACCACCACGGCGACCACGGCCAGCGCGGCGAGCGCGCTCCGCGGGACGCCGGAGCCGAAGTGCAGATCGCCCAGACGCCACACGCCGAGCGCGATGAGGATCGCGGCCGCCGGCGCGGCGATGGTGCCGTAGCGGGGGGTGTATCCGGCGACGAAGGGGCTCGCGGCCAGCAGGATCCCGGTGGGAACCACGAGCCACGCCAGCGCGACGGTCTCGAGGTCGAGCCCGGAGGGCTCGCCCTGCCGCCGCAGCCTCAGCCGGCGCCGCACCCACACGACGATCGCGAGGGCGATGAGCGTCCACGCGAGGACCGCGAAGGGCCGGGCGCTGAACCACATCTTGACCAGCACCATGATCGGGGTCACGCGGTCGCGATGCGCCAGGAACGCGATCTGCTGCCGCTGGCTGACGGCGAGCAGGATGACGGGGCTTGCGGCGATGACCGCGCCTGCCGACGCGATCATCCAGCGTTTCAGCCGGCGCCGCCCCCCATCAGCGAGCGCCAGTGCGACGCCCACGGCCAGCGTCAGCAGCGCCAGGTAGAGGAACACGTAGATCCCGATGCACAGCACGACCGCGTACACCACCCACCAGCCCCGCGAGGAGTCCGGCCGCCGGATCAGCTCCACGACGACGATCCACAGCAGCGCGGCGAGCGCCGCCGCGAACGCGTAGCCGCGGGCTTCCTCGCCCGCGTAGGTCAGGCGCGGGAGGATCGCCGTCAGGGTTCCCGCGAGCACCGCGAACCCGAGCGATCCGAACCGTCCGCACAGCCACGTCACCGCTGCGGCGCAGACCGCCACCGCGAAGGCCGACGGCAGCCTCACGACGAACGGGCTCGAGCCGAACAGGTGCACCCACGCGTGCAGGCCGAGGTAATAGGCCCCGTGCACGGCGTCGACGTGCGTGAGCATCGTGAGCAGGCTCTCGCCGGGCCGCAGCGCCGAGAGCACACTCGCCGCCTCGTCGCCCCACAGCGACGGGATCCATGAGCCGCTCGCGCTCACCACGGCCGCGAACACCCCTACCAGCACGGCGGCGAAGCCCAGGCGCCCCGGATCGGCGGTCGCTCCGCGCGGCGCGGAGGCGCGCGGCATCCGCCTCCGGGTCGCGTCCGCGCTCGCGACCCCGACCGTTCCGGATCCGTCCGCCGAGACGCCCACGGCTTCAGGTTCCGCCGGAGGCCTGTGAGCGAGGTGTGAATTCCTCGAACCCGGTCCCCGATCGGATGACGCCGCGTGTCGTCCTGGGACGCCGGATGACGGGGACACCGAGGCACGAGCAACGATGCGCCTAGCGTGACCCCATGCCCGAGAACGCCCCGCCCGCGCCCGACCCCACGGCGCCCGCCGACGACGCGTTCCGGTCAGGGGGCCTCCCTCAGGCGAGCCTCGGCTTCGCGACCCGTCAGCTGCACGCGGGCGACCGTCCGGCGGGTCCGCATCGGCCACGCGCGACCCCGATCTACCTGACGGCGGGATTCGAGTTCGAGGACTTCGACCAGGCGCACGCCAGGTTCGCCGGCACCGACGAAGGGTTCAGCTACACGCGGGTGGGCAACCCCACCAACGTCGCCGTCGAACAGCGCATCGCCGACCTCGAATCCGGTGTCGGCGCGCTCCTCGTCGCCAGCGGTCAGGCGGCCGTGACCACGGCGATCCTGTCGCTCGTCTCAGCGGGCGACCACGTACTGGCATCGTCGAGCATCTACGAGGGCACTCGCGAACTGCTGCGCGACGACCTCGCGCGCTTCGGCGTCGTCGTCGATTTCGTCGACGACCCGAACGACCTCGCGGCCTGGGGCCGCGGCATCCGTCCTCGTACGAAGCTCGTGTTCGCGGAGTCGATCCCCAATCCGAAGAACGACGTGCTCGACGTCGCCGGACTCGCCGCCGTGGCGCACCGTCACGGCGTGCCGCTGGTGGTCGACAACACGCTCGCGACGCCGTATCTGCTGCGCCCGCTCGAGCACGGCGCCGACATCGTCGTGCACTCGGCCAGCAAGTTCCTCGCGGGCCATGGCACCGTGCTCGGCGGAGTGATCGTCGACGGTGGCACGTTCGCGTGGGCCGCGCACGCCGACGCGTACCCCCAGCTCGCACGGGAGCGCGGACTGGATGGGCTCACATATGCCGAGCGGGCGCCGCGCACCGCATTCCTGGAGTTCGCCCGGCGCGTCGCGATGCGATTCGGCCCCGCGCCGTCGCCCCTCAACGCGTTCCTGATCCTGCAGGGCGTCGAGACGCTGTCGCTGCGGGTGCAGCGGCAGTCCGCGACCGCGCTGACCGTCGCCCGTTGGCTCGAGCAGCACCCCGGCGTCGGGTCGGTCGACTACAGCGGACTCGAGTCGAGCCCGCACCACGCGCTCGCCCAGCGCTACCTGCCGCACGGCCAGGGATCGGTGTTCGCCGTGACCCTCCACGGCGGCCGCGAGGCCGCGCGAGCGTTCACCGACGCGCTGCGGCTGTTCACTCGGATGACGCACCTCGGCGACGTACGGTCGCTCGTGCTGCATCCGGCCACCACCACGCACGTGCTGCGCGACGACGAGCAGCTCGCCGCACGCGGCATCGGTCCCGGCCTGCTGCGCCTGTCGATCGGCCTCGAAGACGCCGACGACCTCATCGCCGATCTCGACCACGCCCTGGCCGCCGCAGCGGCCGGCGGCCTCTCTGACGCCCGAGTCCCGGACTCGGCAGTCCCTGACACGACGGTCGCGGTCGCGGCCGCCGACCTTCTGAGCACCGTGGGAGCGTCATGACCCGTCAGCAGCACTTCGGCTGGTTCCTCTCGCGTGGATTCGGCCCGCACGGCTGGGGCCGCCCCTCCTACGAGTGGAACTACGCCTGGCAGAAGCCCGACCTCTACCAGCAGTCCGCGCGCGACCTCGAGCAGGCGGGCTTCGACTTCGTGCTCATCGAGGACGCGCTGTCGGTGGGCATCACCCCCGAGACGCTGAACCTGCGCGTGCGCAAGGCGTACGGCGGTCCGAAGCACGACCCGTGGACGCTCGCGCCGTACCTGTTCGCGGCGACGCGGCATCTCGGCGTCATCCCCACCGTGAACGCCGGCGCCTACCCGCCGTATCTCGCCGCCCGGCAGTTCGCGTCGCTGCAGCACCTGAGCTCGAGCCGCCTCGGACTCAACGTGGTCACGGACGTGGGCAGCGCGCACCACTTCGGGCTCGAGCGCCTGTCGCACGACGCCGCCTACGACCGCGCCCAGGAGTGGCTCGACGCGCTGCGCCTGCTCTGGCACAGCTGGGGCGACGGGGCGCTCATCGCCGACCCGGCGTCGCAGATCTACGCGGACGGCTCCAAGATCTCCGCCGTGCAGCACCGCGGCGAGTACTTCTCGTTCGATGGGCCGCTGAACGCCGAGCCGCTGCCGTCGGGGCCGAACGGCGAGAGCGGGGACCCGATCGTCGCGTCGCCGGGCGGATCGCCGCGCGGCATCGGCTTCGCCGGCGCGAACTCGCAGATCCAGCTGGCGCTGTCGAACCTCGATGCCGACAGCATCCGTTCGTACCGCGCTCGCGTGCACGCCGCAGCCGCAGAGAACGGCCGCGACCCCTCCGACGTCAAGGTGCTGTTCGTCTTCAAGCCCATCGTCGCGGCGAGCCGGGAGGAAGCCGATCGCATCGTCGCCGCGTCGGCATCGCCCGGCGATGGCACGCTGCGAGAGGTCGCCGAGGCGTGGTCGAGCGACCTCGAGACCGACCTGACGGTGCTCGACCTCGATCGCCCGCTGGATCCCGCGATCTTCGGCGAGCACGTCTCGAAGGGCACCATCCGGGGCCTCCAGGGAACATTCGACTCGTTCGACGGTGTGCCGCTGCGCGACATCCTCACGGGCAAGGCGCGCCTCGGCCGGGTCACCGACGTCACCGACGGCATCGGCGGAACCGTCGGCACGGCCGATGAGATCGCCGACGTCATCGAGGCGCTCGGCGAAGACGCCGACAACGACGGCGTCATCTTCTCGGGCGACCTGCACCCCGTCACGATCCACCGCGCGCTCGACGAACTCGTGCCGATCCTGCGCCGTCGCGGAATCCTGCGCTCCGAGTACGTCGACGGCGGTCTGCGCGCCAATCTGTCGGCCTTCTGAGCCCGACCTTTGAAAGGGAACGCCAATGTCATCGATCGTCGTCCTCGTCGGCAACCCGCAGCCCGCCTCGCGCACCCGGCTGGTGGCGGAGGAGGTCGCCCACCAGCTCGCCGACCGCGGCAGTGCCGTGATCGAGCCGACGATCGACTTGGCCGACGTGGCCGGCTCGCTCTTCCGCTTCCCCGACGCCGAGATCGACGCGCTGCTCGGACGGGTCGCGAGCGCCGACGTGCTCATCGTCGCGAGCCCCACCTACAAGGCGACCTACACCGGGCTGCTGAAGGCGTTCCTCGACCGCTACGGCGCGAACGGACTCGCCGGCGTGACGGCGGTGCCGCTGCTCACGATCGGCGGTCCCGGCCACGCGCTGGCGGTCGAGCACGGACTTCGCCCGCTGCTCGTCGAGCTCGGAGCATCGACCCCGACCCGCGGTATCGCGTTCCCCGCGGGCGACACCGACCGCCGCGAAGAGATCGTGGCGTCGTGGCTCGAGGGCGAATGGCCCCGACTGGCTCCCGCCCTCGGCTCGCCGGTCGAGCCGGTGCGCGTCGGCTGATCCGGTCCTGCCCGGCGTGAGTCCGCCACGCGCGAGCCGGTTCGGCCGGGCAGCGCTGCCGCGTCCGGACCCGGCGCGACACACGCGCCCGCACACCGAGTCGGTCCTCGTTGCCGCGTCCGAACCCGGAAGTGACGCGAAGGGCCGACTACGCGGGGGATGCTCTGTCGAGGCCCCTCAGTCCGACGGCAGGCCGCGCTCGGTGAGCACGCCGCGCAGGCGATCCCGGCCGTGCAGGGCGCTTCGGCTGCGCACGCGAGCGACGACGGACTCGATCCAGCCGCCCGTCCGCCCCTGGGACGCGTTGAACCCGCGGAGCGTCCGGTCGTAGACCTCGAGCGCCTCGCGATCGGCCACGCGGTACCGCTCATCGTGACGTACGACGGCCTGCGGAAGGCGCGGCTTGATCTCAGACGCGTCGTCCGCCGCGGGCTCCCCGATCGCCACGCCCACCACGGGGAACGATGCCGCGGGAAGCCCCAGAAGCTCCGCGAGTTCCCCCGGGTTGTTGCGGACTGCTCCCACGAACACCGCGCCGAGGCCGAGTGCCTCCGCCGCGACGATCGTGTTCTGCGCCGCGATGGCGGCGTCGACCGTCGCGACGAGCGTGCTGTCGAGGAAGCCGATACCCTCGGATGCCTCGCCCCGGCCCCGCGCGAGGCCCACGCCGCGTGCCCAATCGGCGACGAACACGAGGAACAGCGGAGCGTCACGGATGAACTGCTGGTCGCCGGCGAGCGTCGCGACGGCGTCCTTATGGGCCGGATCCCGCACGACGACGACGCTCCAGGACTGGAGGTTCGACGACGTCGACGCGGACTGCGCCGCGGCGACCAGGGTGTCGACCACGGCATCGTCGAGCGGCGCGCTTCCGAACGCGCGCACAGACCGATGCGCGAGGAGCAGCGGGATCACTCCCGCGTCGTCGACTCGCAGCGCGACCCCGAGGTCCGCATCGCCGTAGCGCCGATGCGCGATGAGTGCGGCATCGATGACCGCGGGGTCTGTGGTGAGGGGGATGGCGGCCATGCGCCGAGTGTCGCCCATCGGCCGCCGCCGCCTCATGTCGCACCGAAACACGCCGCAACGTGACTCCGTCGCGCCCGCAGTCACGCTTCCTGCGCACCGAGTCAAGACACCGGCGCCCGCGAGCGGAAGAGTGGGGGCGGATATGAAGGAGGCCCCATGCCTGCGCACACGCACGACGCGCCCGCCCAGCCCCACGACAACCCGGACCTCATTCCGGTGACTGCCGTGAGGAAGGCCGAGCCGCGGCATCCGCTCGATCCGCTCACCGCCGACGAGATCGAGGCGGCCCGCGGGATCCTCGTGTCGGCGGGCCTCCTCGGCGACACGGTGCGGGTGCCGATGCTGCTGCCCGACGAGCCGACCAAGGACGAGCTCGCCGCCTGGTCGCCCGGAGAGCCCTTCGACCGTCGCGTGGACGTGACGCTGATGGATGCTGCGACCGGCGCGCTCGTCGAGGCGATCGTGTCCGTCTCGCGCGGGGCGGTGGTCGCGACGCGCGAGCTCGACCCGTCGCAGGCGCCGTACGGCCAGCCGCAGTATCTGTTCGAGGAGTACGACCGCGCGGCCGAGATCGTCAAGGCCTCGCCCGAGTGGCGCGCGGCGATGACGCGCCGCGGACTCGAGGACCGGATCGAACTCGCATTCTGCTCGCCTCTCGCCCCCGGATTCGTCGGACGCGAGAACGAGGTCGGGCGCCGCGTCATCCGCTCGCTCACGTTCCTGCGCGACAGCGAGGACGACATCCCGTGGGCGCACCCCGTCGAGGGGCTCATCGTGCACGTCGACCTGGTGTCGAACGCGGTCATCGGCATCGAGGACGAAGGCGACGTGCCGGTTCCCCCGGGTAGCGGGAAGTACACCCCGGATGCCGTGGGCCCCGCCCGCACGAGCCTCAAGCCGATCGAGATCGTGCAGCCCGAGGGCCCGAGCTTCACTGTGAGCGGGTCGCGTGTGGAGTGGGAGGACTGGTCGCTGCGCGTCGACTTCAACGCGCGCGAAGGCCTCGTGCTGCACGATGTGAGATTCGACGACCGCCCGGTGCTGACCCGCGCGAGCGTGCCCGAGATGGTCGTGCCCTACGGCGACACGTCCAACACCCGCTTCTGGATCAGCTACTTCGACGCCGGCGAATACCTCCTCGGCAAGAACGCCAACCACCTCGAGCTCGGCTGCGACTGCCTCGGCGTCATCACGTACTTCGACGGCCATGTCGCCGACGACCACGGCCACCCGGTGAAGATCCCGAACGTCGTGTGCATGCACGAGGAGGACTACGGCATCCTCTGGAAGCACACCGAGCAGGGGCCGGTGGGCTCGCACGTGCGGCGGTCGCGGCGCCTGGTCGTCTCGTACTTCTCGACGATCGGCAACTACGACTATGGCTTCTACTGGTACTTCTACCTCGACGGTTCGATCCAGCTCGAGGCGAAGGCGACGGGCATCGTGTTCGTCGGCGGCGGGCACCCGGGCTCGGCCAATCCGCACGCCCCCGAGATCGCGCCGGGCGTGTTCGCGCCGGTGCACCAGCACCTGTTCTCGGCGCGCCTCGACGTCGCGATCGACGGCGAGGACAACGAGCTCGTCGAGATCGACGCCGCCCGCATCCCGATGGGCGAGGCGAACCCGTTCGGCAACGCGTTCACCTGGACCGAGACGCCGCTGCGCACCGAAGCCGAGGCCCAGCGGCTCGCCGACACCTCGGTCGCCCGGGTGTGGGAGGTGCGCAGCGCCTCGAAGACGAACTACCTCGGCAAGCCGACGGCATACCACCTGCTCCCCCAGCCCACCGCGCTGCTCATGGCCGACCCGGCCTCGTCGGTGGCCGCGCGCGCCGCCTTCGCGACGAAGCACCTGTGGGGCACCGCGTACGACCACGACGAGCGCTGGCCCGCCGGCCGGTACCCGAACGCCCACCAGGGCGGCGCGGGGCTGCCGGCCTACACGTCCGACGACCGGTCGATCGACGGCGAGGACCTCGTGCTGTGGCACACGTTCGGCCTCACCCACATCCCGCGCCCCGAGGACTGGCCCATCATGCCGGTGGACTACGCCGGGTTCTGGCTCAAGCCCTACGGCTTCCTCGACGTGAACCCCGCGATGAACGTCCCCGAGTCTTCGCAGGCGCATGCCGTCGGTCACCGGGCTGGGGGCGCCGCCGGGCCTCGGGCCGCCGGCGCGACCGCCGACGGCGGCTGCGGCATGGGCGCGGAGTGCGCCTGCGGCCGCTGACGGAGACCGGACGGCGGCTCTGGACACAAATGTGGACAGCGTATACATTGCCGTCATGTCGCAAGTAGTGCTCTACGCGTCGATGTCTCTCGATGGATTCGCCACGGGTCCCGACGACGATCTGTCCGTGCTGCACGGATGGGCCTTCGGAGACCCGACGATGGAGATGCATCCGCAGGTGGGCGGCGAGTTCCTGGGCGCCGGCGCGGTCATCTTCGGCGCCCGCACTCTACGAGCAGGGGATGCGGCCTGGGGCGACGAGGACATCTTCCCGATGCCGGTGTTCGTGCCCACGCACGAGGCGCGCGAGCCGGTGTTCAGGAATGGCTCCCTTTTCACGTTCGTGGACTCCACGGAAGATGCGCTCGCCCGGGCCATGCAGGCGGCAGGCGACCGCGATGTCTACATCATGGGCAGCCCTGACGTGGCACAGCAGCTCCTTGCAGCCGACGCGGTCGACGCGGTGGAGCTCGCGATCACGGGAGTCCTTCTCGGCTCGGGCGTCAAGCTGTTCGATCATCTTGCGAACGCGCCCATCCGACTGCAGCCGACGCGCGTGATCCCGTCCAAGGGAATCACGCACGTGAGGTACGACGTGCAGCACGACCCGGACAGGAGGGGAACGAGATGAGGCCACTTCGATATGCGATCAACGTCACACTCGACGGCTGCTGCCATCACGAGGCGGGGCTTGCCCCCGACGAGGAGTCGATGCGCTACTGGACCGCGGAGATGGCACGAGCCGACGCCCTGATCTTCGGCCGGGTCACCTACGAGATGATGGAGTCGGCGTGGCGGCAGCCGACGACGGGCACGTGGCCGGACTGGATGAGAGCGTGGGAGATCCCGTTCGCCGAGGCCATCGACCGGGCGAAGAAGTACGTCGTGTCGAGCACACTGGCCGGCGTCGACTGGAACGCCGAGTTGCTGCGAGGCGACCTGGGGCGAGCGGTTCACCGGCTGAAGCAGGAGCCAGGCAAGGGTCTCCTCGCAGGTGGCGTGACGCTCCCCCTCGCGCTGGCGGATCTGGGACTCATCGACGAGTACGTGTTCGTGGTGCAGCCGATCATCGCCGGACACGGACCGACGTTGCTCGCCGGTCTTCGCGAGCGCATCCCGCTCGAGCTCGTGGATCGCCATGACTTCCGATCGGGATCGGTCGCCCTGCGATACCGGCCGAAGCGAGCAGCGGATTGACGTGGCGGTCCGAGGCATTGTCAGATTCGAATATTTGTTCTATGATCTGGTCATGTCCGAAACGTCTCTTCCCGCCGAGAGCAGGGATGACGCGTGGGCGGATGACATCGGTGAAGAGTGCTTTCCGCCCGTGCCGGACGCGGTAGACCTGGTCCTCGAGACGGCGACGATGATGTCGGTGTTCGCGGCGCAGCGGCTGACGCGGATCGACTCGATGCGGCGCGAACTGCTTCGCGAGGCGAGTGGCCGCGGCGACGGAGTCCGGGACATCGTCGAGCGGTCGATCCGGCTCGAACTGGCAGCAGCCATGCGGGTGACGGAGTACGCTGCCGGCCGGCTCATCACTCAGGCCGAGGCGCTGGTACGCCGGTATCCCGCGGCGCTCGACGCCCTGAGTTCGGGACGGATCACCGAGAAGCACGCCGAGATCATCGCCGACCTGCTCGACGAGGCGCCGCCGGAGCTTCGCGACAGACTGCTGGAGCGAGCGATGCCGTCGGCAGAATCGGAGCCGGTGGGCACCTTTCGTCGGGCGCTGCGCGCCCTGATCGACAGCGCCCAGGCCACCACCCTGGAAGACCGTCACCAGCGTGCGCTCACGCAACGACGCATCGCCGTCGAACGTGGACAGGACGGAATGTCCGGGCTGTGGATCTTCGCGCCCGACGTGGAGATCCACGCGATCCACGGCCGGCTCACACAGATGGCGAAATCGATCCGCAAGGCCGACGGTGAGACCCGCACACTCGACCAGCTCCGCGCCGACGTTGCGACCGACCTCCTCCTCGACGGGTCTGCCGATCACCTCGCTGCGGCCGCGTCCGGCATCCGGGCGCAGGTGGTCGTCACCGTGCCGGTCCTCGCCCTTCTCGACGACGAGTTCGCCGATGCCGGTGACCCGCCCGTCGTGGAGGGCATCGGCCCGATCCCGCTGTCCAAGGCCCGCGAACTGTGCGGAGGTGACAGCCGGTGGATGCGGGTGCTCACACACCCCGAGACCGGGATGGTCCTCTCGGTCGGGCGCGACAGTTACCCGCCACCAGCCCCGTTGAAGAGACTCGTGAGATGGCGAGCCGACCGATGCATGGGCCCCGGCTGTTCGATGCCCGCTTCCCGGTGCGAGATCGACCACCAGATCCGCTGGGCCGACGACGGCGAGACGTGCCTCGACAACACCCTTCCGTTCTGCAAGGGGCACCACCTGGTGAAAGACAGCACCGACTGGCAGGTCCGGCAGATCGAGGGGTCAGGCGGAGCTGTGGCGTGGACGTCTCCGACTGGGCGTCGATACGTCGTGCAACCCGAGCGCAAAGTCCCCACCTTCACGGTGCGCCCCTCGCCCCGGCCCCACATCGACGACGGGCTCGGCACAGAAGCGCCCTTCTGAACGACGGCGGACCTCGCCGCTGTTCGACCGGGGGTGCGGCACGCCCCGAGCAGCAAGGGCGACGGATGCTGCAGCATCCGTCGCCCTTCTTGCCGACGCCTGCGGACTACACGCCCACCGGCTCGCTGCCGAGGTGCGGCGCGTCGGCCTCGTCGGCACCGTGGCCGATCTGGCGGTAGACGTCCGGCTTGGCTCTGCGCAGCCAGTACGCCCACAGCACAGCCGCGATCGAGGGCACGAGCAGGATCGCGGGCAGGATGAAGGTCGTGGGCGTCGACTCCGGCTGGCCGAGCAGCACGTCCCAGTTCACGAGGATGAGGATCCAGACGATTCCGAGCGTGACGAGGGCGACGATCGGGGCCACCAGGCGACTGCCTGCGCCGACGTCGCGCCCGTCCCGGCGGAAGAAGCCGATGACGGCGGCCGATACCAGCACCATCAGCAGCACCAGGCCGAAGGCACCGAGGTTCGTGAGCCACGTGAAGAGCGTGAGCACCGGGTAGGGGCCGTTCTCGGGGTTCCAGCCGCTCTCGGCGATCGCGAACCCGATGATCACCACGAGCGCCAGCACCGACTGCGCGAGCGAGCCCGCCCACGGCGCGCCGCTCGACGTGCGCACGGTGCCGAGCCGGCGCGGCAGCACGCCTTCGCGCCCGAGCGAGAACGCGTAGCGCGACACCGCGTTGTGGAAGCTCACCAGAGCCGCGAACAGGCTCGTGATGAAGAGGATCGACATGAGGTCGACCCACAGCACCCCGAGCTGCTCGGCGACGAAGTTGAAGAAGAGCGGCGGACCGGCCTCCTCGGGCGTGATTCCGGTGGGATCGGTGATCTTCGCCGGGCCGACGGCGAGGGCGAGCGCCCACGACGAGATCGCGTAGAACACGCCGATGACGGCGACCGCGAGGAACGTCGCGCGCGGGATGGTGCGCTTGGGGTCCTTCGACTCCTCGCCGTAGATCGCGGCCGACTCGAAGCCCATGAACGCGGCGATGCCGAAGGCGAGCACGGCGCCGACGCCCGGAACGAAGAGCGCGGACGGGGTGATCGGCGCGACGGTGAAGCCCTCGGCGGGGTTCGCGAACGCTGCGACATCGAAGACGATGACTGCCAGGAACTCCAGCGCCACGAGCACACCGAGCACCTTCGCCGAGAGATCGACGCGGTTCACTCCGAGGATGCCGACGACGACGATCCCCAGGATCACCCACACCCACCACGGGCTCGCCCAGCCGGTCTTCGACTCGATGAAAGACGAGATCTGGAAGCCGAACATTCCCCAGATGCCGATCTGCATGGCGTTGTAGGCGATGAGCGCGAGCACCGAGGCGCCGACGCCGGTCGGGCGGCCGATGCCCTGCGCGACGTACGAGTAGAACGCGCCCGCGTTCGTGATGAAGCGGCTCATGGCGGCGTAGCCGATCGCGAAGATCGCGAGCGCCGCGGCCAGCACGATGTAGCCGAACGGGATGCCGTCGACATGCGTGACCGAGTAGGCGCTGGTCACGCCGCCGGCGACGACGGTCAGCGGCGCCGAGGCGGCGATGATCATGAAAGCGACGGCGAGGACCCCGAGGCGGCGATGCGCAGCGGTCCGGGTCGTCGAGGTCGTGGGGCCTGAGGTGGCCATGTGCAGCTCCTTCGATGCTCAGGTCGGGTCGGATCATCGTCCCCAGCCCGGCACATCCGGGATTGACGCCGCGGGCAGAGTCCTTGCCTGTGGGGGCACATCGGGCTTCGGCATGGTAAACTCGCGAATCGTATACGATTCGGCCACAGTGAGGTGAGCCCATGTCAGATGAACCCCTGTCGTTCACGGCGTATCGCCACGCCGTGTCGCACGCGGTCGTCGCGCTCGATGTGCACGCCGAGCAGGACGAGAGCTTCCGCGGTGCGCTCGACGCCGCCGTGGCCGGCGACATCCACGTCTTCGACATCGCCGCCGACGGACACAGCGTCCACCGCACTCCCGGCCTGATCGCGCGCGCACCGCAGCAGTACTTCAAGTTCTCCCTCATCGAACGCGGCACCGGGCTCATCGTGCAGGACGGCCGCGAGATCTCGCTGCGCGCCGGCGACATGGCGATCTACGACACCGACCGCCCGTACTCGCTCCTGTTCGACGAGACGATGCGGATGTCGGTCGTGATGTTCCCGAAGGTCATGCTCGACATCCCCGCCGAGACGATCGGCCGCCTCACCGCCACCCGCCTCGACGGCGCCGGAGGCGTGGGCGCCATGATCGCGCCCTACGTCGCCTCACTCGCGCGCGGCGCCGGCGAACTCGACGCCCACCTCGCACGCCGCATGTTCCGCACCGCCGTCGACATGGTGGGCACGCTGCTCGAGGCCAACCTCGGACGCGAGGCGACGAGCACCGATGCGCACGGCACGCTCCTGCGCCGGGTGCTCGACCACATCGACGAGCACCTCTCCGACAGCGAGCTCTCCCCCGGCCAGATCGCCGCGGCGCACTTCGTCTCGGTGCGTCACCTGCACGCCCTGTTCAACGAGCAGGGCACCACCGTCTCCACGGTCATCCGCACCCGCCGCCTCGAGCGCTGCTATGACATGCTCGTCGACCCGCAGCAGGCGCATCGCTCGATCACCGACGTCGCGCTCGCGAACGGCTTCGTGGATGCGGCGCACTTCAGCCGCACGTTCCGCGCGCACTTCGGCGTGCCACCGAGCGGCGTGCGCCTGGCGTAGCGCGGGCGGTCAAGCAGCCTGCGCGGGCGGTCAACTGCGGCCCGCCGCATCCTCCGACAATCGAGTCAGACCCGATCGAGGAGGATCCCATGACCGTTGCGACGTCGATTCTGGACGCCATCACCGTTTCCGAGACGGAGGGGCGGGCGATTCCGGATGCTGCCACCCGCGAGACGATCGGCTACGCGCCCGTCCACACCGTGGCCGACCTCGACGCCGCCGTCGCCGCCGCACGTCAGGCCCAGCCGGCGTGGAACGCGCTCGGCCACGAGGAGCGCTCTCGCATCCTGAACGCCATCGCCGACGACCTCGAGGCGAACGCCGAGGAGCTCGCGCAGCTGCTGTCGCGCGAGCAGGGCAAGCCGCTCGACGGCCCCAACGCCCGGTTCGAGGTCGGCGCGTGCGCGGTGTGGACCCGCACCGCCGCCGACACCCCGCTCGAGCCCGAGGTGGTCTTCGAGGCAGGCGAGTCTCGTGCCGAGGTGCACTACGACGCGCTCGGCGTCGTGGGTGCGATCGGCCCGTGGAACTGGCCGATGATGATCTCGGTGTGGCAGATCGCGCCGTCGCTGCGCATGGGCAACACGGTCGTGGTCAAGCCCAGCGAGTTCACGCCGCTGTCGGTGCTGGCCCTTGCCGAGGTCTACAACCGGCACCTGCCCGATGGTGTGCTCACGGTCGTCTCGGGCGACCGCGAGGTGGGCGCGGCGATCGCCGGGCACCCCGGCATCGACAAGATCATGTTCACCGGGTCGACCGCGACGGGCCGTCGCATCGTCGAGTCCTCGGCGGGCAACCTCGCGCGCCTCACGCTCGAGCTCGGCGGCAACGACGCCGGCATCGTGCTTGCGGGCACCGACCCCGCCGCGATCGCCGAGGATCTGTTCTGGGGCTGCTTCATCAACACCGGCCAGACCTGCGCCGCGCTCAAGCGCCTCTACGTGCACGACTCGGTGTACGACGAGGTCGTCGACACGCTCGCCGGCATGGCGCTGACGTCGCCGATGGGCCGCGGTCTCGACGAGGGCAACGTGCTCGGCCCGCTGCAGAACGAGAAGCAGTTCGACATCGTCCGCGGACTCGTCGACGACGCGCGCGAGCGCGGCGCGCGGGTCGTCGTGGGCGGCGAGGCCGCGCCCGAGCTCGGCCCGCTGTTCTACCGCGCCACGGTCGTCGCCGACATCGAGGACGGCGCGCGCCTCGTCGACGAGGAGCAGTTCGGTCCCGCCATCCCGGTGATCCGCTACTCCGACGTCGACGACGCGATCCGCCGCGCGAACGCCTCGACGCAGGGGCTCGGCGCCTCGGTGTGGTCGGCCGACGTCGACGCCGCCGTCGAGGTCGCCAAGCGCCTGCAGGCGGGCACCGTCTGGATCAACCAGCACGGCGCGCTGAACCCGATGGTGCCGTTCGGCGGCACCAAGGCCTCGGGCTACGGCCAGGAGTTCGGCGTCGCCGGGCTCAAAGCCGTCGCCGCGCCGAAGGTCATCAGCCGCTGACCTCGTGCATTACGGCCCGTGTCCTGGTGTTTCATCGCACCGTGGACGAGACGGATGCCGCTGTCTAACGTCGTGGCACGGCATCGGGGAGACACATCCCCAGCCGGTTCGGGGGCGCGCCGAGATCCGGCTCGCACGAGAGGAGCACGCCATGTCGTGGACGCACAGCTTCAGCATCGCAAGCCTGGACGACGGGGTTCCGGTCCGCCTCATCGAGGCACGGGATGCCTTCATCGATGCGCAGCGCGCCCTCGAAGCGGCGCGGGACGATCTGCTGGAGGCGCACGCCCAGACGAACCGGCTGTGGGGCACCGGCCGCTGAGCACGGGGCCCGGAGGCGGGACCTCGTCTGGTTCGACAGTTCGTCCGGGTGTCAACGCGAAGGCGGCCCGACCAGGGTCCGGCGCATCTGCGACGTCGGGCTGCGGCGCTCACGGGTCGCACCTCGTGAACCCAATACGCTCAGCGCATGACACTGCTCTCTGACATCGAGCCCATCAGCCAGGGCGTCTCGGCCGGTGCCGTCTTCGGCTACGTGGTCGTCGGCCTGATCTACTGGATCGCCACGATCGCCGCCTATTGGAGGACGTTCACGAAGGCCGGCTACCCGGGATGGCTCGCCATCATCCCGATCGTGAATCTCTTCGTACTCGTCAAGGTCGCAGGGTATTCGGCCTGGCTCGGACTGCTGTGGTTCGTGCCCATCGCCAACATCGTGCTCGCGATCATCGTCGCCTTCCGCAACGGCCGGGCGTTCGGCCACGGGGGCGCGTTCGCGTTCTTCCTGCTGTTCCTGCTCAACCCGATCGGTTACTTCATCACCGGCTTCAGCAACGACACGTACACCAAGCCCGCCTGACCGCCCTCTTTCTCAGACAGCGGACACCCCCGGCCCGCGGCCGGGGGTGTCCGCGTCTGCGGTCACAGCGAGACGTGGAACTTCGGCCCCGGCCCCGCGCCCGCCGGCCGCTCGCCGGCGAGGATCGCGGGCAGCTCCTCGAGGGCGACCGTCGCGGCGATGAGCGGACGCGGATCGACGACTCCCGCGGCGTACGCGTCGATCGTGCCGGCCAGGCCGGGCGAGGCGCTGAGCACGCCGACGGCCGTCACGTCCTTCAGCGCCAGGTCGCGGGTGTCGATGAGGCTCGGCGTGCCGGCAAGGCCGATGTAGACGACCCGCCCGCCCGGTTCGACGAGCTCGAGCGCCTTCGCAGGAAGCTGCGGAGCGTTGGATGCCTCGATCACGGCGTCCCACGGCAGCTGCGGCATCCGTTCCTGCGTCCAGATGTGGTCGAAGCCCAGCGACCGCGCGAATTCGAGCGCGCGGTCGTCCCGGGCGAGCAGGTGGACGTCCGCGCCGGCGGCGCGCGCGAACATCGCGCTCAGGAGCCCGATCGTGCCGGGGCCGAGCACGAGGCAGCGATCGCCTGGACGCAGCGACGCCCCCTGCACGGCGCGAAAGGCATTGCCGCCAGGCTCGACCATGGCCGCCATGGCGTCGTCGACGCCGTCGGGCAGCCGGTGCAGCGACGCGACGGGGGTCGCGACCTTCTCTGCCAGCGCACCGGCCTTCCCGCCGCGGATGCCGAGCTCGAGCCGGTTCTCGCACACGTGCTGGCGACCGTGCTCGCATCGGCGGCACGCGCCGCAGCCCAGCATCGTGTCGCCGGTCACCCGTCGCCCGATCCACGCACGGTCGATGCCGGCTCCGACGTCCGAGACGGTGCCCGTCCACTCGTGGCCGATCCGCATCGGGTAGGCCGCATGACCGGCGTGCAGATACGCCATCTCCCCGGTGAAGAACTCGATGTCGGTGCCGCATATCCCGGCGCGCCGCACGTCGACGACGACCTCGCCTGCCGCCGGCTCGGGGTCGGGGACCTCCTGGATCTCGGCGCGGTGCGGCGCCGTGATCACGAGAGCCCTCATCGCCCCGCCCACAGGTGGGGACGGATGCCGCAGACCCCCGGCCGGATGTCGGGACCCGCGCCCCTCGGCTCAATGGGACTCACGCGTCACCTCCGAACCCGACGCTCCGACCAGGAAGTCGAGGTCGGCGCCGCGGTCCGCCTGCAGCACGTGGTCGACGTACAGCCGCTCCCACCCGCGCCGCGGGTTCGCGTAGCCGTCGACCGTGGCCTGGTTCGGCATCCGGCTCGCCAGTTCGTCGGCCGGCACGTCGAGGTCGAGGCGGCGGTCGCGCACGTCGAGTTCGATCCAGTCGCCGGTCCTCACCAGGGCGAGCGGTCCCCCGGCGGCGGCCTCGGGGGTGACGTGCAGCACGACCGTGCCGTACGCGGTGCCCGACATGCGGCCGTCGCAGATGCGGACGATGTCACGGATGCCGCGCTCGAGGAGCTTGGTCGGAAGCGGCATGTTCGACACCTCGGGCATGCCGGGGTAGCCCTTCGGTCCGCAGCCGCGCAGCACCATGACCGAGTTCTCGTCGATGTCGAGGTCGGGGTCGTCGACGCGGGTCTGGAAGTCCTCGATGGAGTCGAACACCACAGCCCGACCCCGGTGCTTCAGCAGGTGCGGCGATGCCGCCGCAGGCTTGATCAGCGCACCGCCCGGAGCGAGCGAGCCGCGCAGCACCGAGATGCCGGCGTGCGGCTGCAGCGGGGTGTCGCGCGGGGTGATCACGTCCGCGTCCCAGATGCGGGCGTCGTCGAGGTACTCCACGAACGGGCGACCCGTGATGGTGAGGGCCGCGGGGTCGAGCAGGTCGCGCACCTCGCGCATCACCGCGAGGAACCCGCCGGCGCGGAAGAGGTCGTCCATCAGGTACTGACCTGCGGGCTGCAGGTTGACCAGCAGCGGCACCTCGGCGCCGATCCGGTCGAAGTCATCGATCGACAGGTCGATCCCCAGGCGCCCCGCGATCGCGAGGAGGTGCACCACCGCATTCGTCGAGCCGCCGATCGCGGCGAGCGCGACGATCGCGTTGTGGAAGTTCGCCTTCGTCAGGAACGTCGACGGGCGACGATCCTCCGCCACCAGCGCCACGGCGAGCGCACCCGTCGAATGGGCGGCCTCGAGCAGGCGGGCATCCGGTGCGGGTGTTCCCCCGACTCCGGGCACGACGACGCCGAGAGCCTCGGCGACGAGCGCCATGGTCGAGGCGGTTCCCATCGTGTTGCAGTGACCCTTCGAGCGGATCATCGAGGACTCGGACTTCAGGAACATCTCCTCGCTCAGCGTGCCCGCGCGCACCTCCTCCGACAGCCGCCACACGTCGGTGCCGCAGCCGAGCGCCTCACCGCGGAAATGGCCGGTGAGCATGGGCCCTCCCGGGACGACGACGGCGGGCAGATCGACGGATGCCGCGGCCATCAGCAGAGAGGGGATCGTCTTGTCGCAGCCGCCGAGCAGCACCACCCCGTCGATCGGGTTCGCGCGGAGCATCTCCTCCGTCGCCATCGCCGCCATGTTGCGCCACAGCATCGCCGTCGGGCGTACGTTCGTCTCACCGAGCGACACCACCGGGAGCTCGAGCGGGATGCCGCCGGCTTCGTAGATGCCGTTCTTGACAGACTGCGCGACCTCGTTCAGGTGCGCGTTGCACGGCGTCAGATCCGACGCGGTGTTCGCGATCGCGATCTGCGGACGCCCCGTGAAGGCCGAGTCCGGAACACCGCGGCGCATCCACGCCCGATGGATGTAGGCGTTCCGGTCGTCGCCCGAATACCAGTGGGAGCTGCGCAGCGTCACCGTCGACCCTCATCCTCGCCCGCAGCGATCGCGGGCGCTTTCCGCCATCCTGCCGCAAAACACCGCGGGCGGAGACACCCGGAGGTGCTCCGCCCGCGGCGCTCGGGTCGGCCTACTTGGTCACGGTGACCTTGAGCGGGGCGCTCGCCGTCGTGCCGGCGGCGTTCGTGAACTCGACCGTGTAGGTGTACGTCCCCTTGGCCTTGCCCGACACCGGCAGGGTCGCGCGCTGCGCGCCCGGGGTGGCCGCCTTCAGGTCGCCCGCGCCGACCTCGACGCCGTTCTCGAGGAACCGGTACGAGGTGGCGTTGGTGCCCCACCACAGATCGGCGGTCACGGTGTACGACCCGGTGCCGCCGCGTGCGTCGCTCGACAGGACGGGCTTGCCGGGCGAGGCATCCGTCACCTTCACGGTGAGCGGCTGCGTCGCGGTCGTGCCCTTCGAGTTGACCAGCTCACCGGTGAAGACGTACGTGCCGTTGACGAGGCCGGTGATGTCGACGACCGCGCTCTGCGCGCCGGGCGTCATCATCGTGAGCGGCACCTTGGCGACGAGCTCGCCGTCGCGGTAGAGCTTGAACAGCGAGCCGTTCTCGCCCCACCACAGGTTCATCGTCAGCTGGAACGTGCCGTCCTTGAGGCCGGTGTCCCATCCGTCGTTCGACGAGAGCACGCCTTTGGCCGGGACCGTCTTCGCGCCGTCGTTCGAGGCGACCTCCGGGAGGGTGACGGATGCCGTCGCCGCCGACCGCTCGCCCTCGCCGAGAGCGTTCACGCCCGCGACCTCGTACGAGTGGGTCGTGCCGAGCTCGAGCGCCCGGACCGTGCAGCTGGTGCTGCTCGTCTCGCACACCGGGTCGGCGCCGCCCGCCTCGTATACGCGGTACCCCGTGAATCCCGGACCGGTGACAGCCGAGGCATCCCACGCGACCGTGATCGAGGTGTCGCCGGCGAGCGCGGCCGTCACGTTCTGCGGCGCGCCGGGAAGCGTCTCGTCGGCCACGGCGAGCCACGAGATGACCGGCTTCTCGGCGCCGGCGCCCTCGTTGGTGACGAGGTAGTCGACTGTGGCCGGAGCCGTCAGCGTGAAGGTGAGCGGCGCCGCGATCGGCGTGCTCGATCCGGACAGCGGGACGGTGCCCTTGGCGAGCTCCGTGCCGCCGACAGACACCGTCTGGTACATCGCGCGGTTGAGGTTCCACCACTCGGTGAAGCCGGCCGTCAGCGTGTACGTGCCCGCGTCGAGGGGCAGACGGTAGACGAGCTTCGTCGTGTCCTGGTACAGACCCGTCGAGTACTTGTCGTTGATGTCGGTGGTGCCCTTCGTCTTCATGCCGTCGGCGATGTAGCCCCACTGGTCGGCGGCGGTCGAGACCTGGTCCACCCTGTCGTTGCGCAGGCTCACCGAGCCGGCGACGGCGGTGTACTGCGGCGAGGCAGCCCCGCTCGTCCCCGAGTCGATGTAATAGACCAGCGCCGGCGGGATGATCTCGTAACCGGCGATGACGGCCTGATCGGTGTCGGTCAGGCGACCCGTGACGGTGAGCTTGCGGTACACCGTGCGCGGCTGCGCGGCGGAGGCGGCATCCCACTCCACGGCCTTCTCGGAGCCTGCGACCGTCACCGTCTCGGGCAGATCCTCGTCGACGGTCAGCGCGCCCTGCACCCCGACGTCGCGAGGAAGGCTCTGCACGTAGACGAGCGCGAGGCGGGCGTTGTAGCCGCTCGTGCCGTTGGTGCCGAACTCGACGTCGACCACGGCGTCCGCGTCGAGCGTCAGCGCCTGCGTGACCGGCGTGGCCGATCCCGTCGACGTGGCGTTCTTCGTGGTCTCGGTGCCGGCCGCCTTCACCTTGGAGTAGACGTTGGTCGTGAGCCCCGCCCGCGGTGCCTGAACGGCGACGATGTTGTACGAGCCCGCGGGCAGCGTCAGGTGGTAGGTGATCGGCTTGTTGTAGTCGGCGCCGACGTACGACGAGCCCCACTCCGCCGGCGTGCCCGCCGCGATCGTGGTCGCCGTGGTCGAGTAGCCCCACGTCGTGCCCGCCGTCGTGCCGTCCCACTTCTGGTCGCTGGTGTCGTTGAGCAGACCCGGAGCGGATGCCTTCACCGCCGCGTACACCGACCCGGCCGGAGCACCCGTCGCGCCTGAGTCGATGAAGTAGTCGAGATCCGCCGGGACGACGAGCACCGTGGCGCCGAAGCGCTGGTACACGCCCGACGACAGCTTCTCGGTCGATCGGCCGGCCGCGACGAACGTACCCAGCTCGGCGACGCTCTTCGCGCTCGTCGTCGACGCGAGGCTCCACGTGACCTTCGCGTTCGTGCCGGCGAGGTCGAGCTTGGTGGGGAGCGCCCGGTCGGTCGAGGTGATGGTGACGACGCCCAGGTCGAGCACGTCGGCGCTGACATCCTTCGGCACGAGGCCGTCTGCGGCCGCCGTCAGTCGGGCCGCGATCGCCACGGAACCCTCGGTATCGAGGCCGTAGGCCGCCGGGTCGTCGAGCGCGGCGGTCGCGTTCGCCTTGACAGCCGCGAACACCGCCCACGTCTCGGCGCTGTACTCGCCCTCGTCGAGGCCCTTCACGGCGTCGGCCACCGCGGCGAGCGCCGTGGTGTCGGCCTTCGCCGAGTCGGCCGTCGCGGTGACCACGCCGACGGCGTCGACGTTGATCGACGCGTCGTTCGCGGTCTTGATCACGACGGTATGCGGGCCGCTCGACAGACCGCGGAGGATGAACGTGGTGCGCTCACTGCCGGCGGCGAACGTCGGCGCGGCCGTTGCGACCTGCACGCCGTCGACGATCACGTCGAGGGTCGTGGTCCCGGCGTTGGTGCCGATGATGTCCATGCCGGTGCCCGTGAAGGAATACGTCATCGACGCTCCCTTCGCCGTGCTCTTGGAGGCCGTGCGCTGCCACTCGAACATGCCCTGGCCGTTCGCGTGGCTCCAGTTCTTGTCGAACTGCAGCACGGGCACCGAGCGGTCCGCCCAGCTGGTCTGGTGCATCCCGTCGATCATCGCGGCGTAGTACGGCGTGTAGCCGGGCACCGTCTCGATCTTCAGGTTGTCGAACTGCACGAAGTTGAAGCTCGAACCCAGCTGGATGCGACCGGTCGCCTGGGGTGCAGCATCCGTGTACGCCGCGACCTCCATGCCGTTGACGTAAGCCGTGTACACCGACCCGGCCACCTTCACGGCGATGTTGTTCCACACGCCCGCGCCGGTCTTGAACGCCGCGGCGGCGTTGCCCGCCACGGTGCCCGTCGAGAGCGTCGCGCCGAAGCGCATGAACGTCCAGGCGCCGGTCGGGTCGATCTTCAGCTCAGCGGCCGAGACGCTCTGGCCGTTGGCTGTGCCGCCCTGCTCGCGTGCGCCGATGGTCGCGTACTGGGATCCGGATGCCTCGAACAGCACGTCCGAGGAGACCGTGTAGTTCGCCCAGCGGGCGTCGCCGATCGTCGTCTTCGGGTCGCCGCCGTTCCATGCACCCCCGGCCATGCCCGGGCCCACCTGCTGGCGGAGCACACGGTGGTGCGCCGTGTCCGGGGTCGCAACCGACTCGAACGCGCCGTTCGTGTCGTTCGTGTACCGCGGGGTGGCGCCGTTGTCCTCGCTCTGGACGGCAGGCGTGCCGGCGGGCTTCGTCTGGTTGCCGCGGCTGTCGAGGTACGAGACCGTCCCGTCGGAGAGCTCACCGCTCGCCGGGTCGTAGTCCTTGATGTTGCCCTGTTCGGCGTAGTCGAAGTCGTCGGCGTAGAGGACCGCGTCGTCGGTGACGCCGTTGACGTTGCCGCTCGCATCGGTGTCGAGCACGTCGCGGCCCCCGTCGGCGTCGGTGTACTCCTTCGACGACGGCAGCGCGCTGCCGTAGCCGTCCTTCGCCGCGAGCTTGCCGGCCGCACCGACAGTCGCGTGGTCGAGCGTCGTGAACGTGACCGCCGACCACGGCTTGACCGTGACGCTGTACGTGCCGTCGGCGGCGGGGGTGACCTCGCCGACCGGCTTCAGGTAGTTCGCGTCGTACGCCTGGCCGGCGTCGGCCGCCCGCGTCTCCCACACCTCACCGGTCTGGTCGGCGCCGAGGTTCAGGTCCTTGGCGACGATCCGGTAGGTCTTCGTGAACTTCGAGTCGTTGATGATGACGGTCGAGAAGTCCGACGCGTCCGGCGCCGCGAGCGTCGTGTACGACGCTCCGCCCGCTCGCGCGCCGCTCGGCGGGTTGCCCGTGCCGAGCTCGCTGCCCGACGCCTTCGGGATCGCGCGCCAGATGCCGGCAGTGTTGTCGGCGTTCTCCCACCCGAGCTTCGCGAACTGGGTGAAGTGCTCGATGACGGCGAGGCCGCCGTCGTAGTACATCCAGCCCGACCACGGGTCACGGGCGTTCACGAGTTCCTTCGACGAGTACTGGAATCCGTCGTAGAACGAGCCGATCGCCGGCTGGAAGATGTTCATGGTGCGGCGCGACGCGTTGAAGCCGGTCGTGACCCAGTTGCCCATCTCGAGCGCGCTGTTGGTGCCGCCGAACTGCGTGCCGAAGCCGCCCTGCTCGTCGCTCGCGTTGTTGTTCGGGCGGTCGGCGGAGCTGGAGAAGGTCGACTGGCCCTCCGAGTTCCAGACCTCCTTGTCGAGCTGTTCGGCGATCTTCTTCATGTTGCCGGCGCTGTCGTCGGCGCTCGAGTAGTGGAACCCGACGACGTCGACCGCGTCGCGCAGCGACGAGTCGGTGGCCGAGGTCATGGCGTTGCCGAACGAGACCGGCGGCGTGCCGACCGTGTCGGCCGCGATGGTCTGGATGGCGCGGTAGAGGCTCTTCTCCTCCTCCGACGCGAAGCCGTTGTTCGGGTCGGACGCGGTCGCTCCCTCGTAGCCCTTCTCGTCGCCGCGCACCCAGCCCGAGAAGTTCTTGTACAGCTGGATGTTGGGGCTCGAGGTCTCGTTCGTGTCGGGGTTGATCGAGTCGATCATGACCCCGAACTCGCGGTAGGCGGCGAGCACGGTGTTCTTGAACCAGATGTACTGGTCGGCGTCATTCGCGACCCACGCCGGGCGGTTCCAGCGCAGGAGGCTCACGTGCACGTCGCCGTGGGCGACGAGCTGGGCGTCGGCGGCGAGCTGGAAGCCGGGCTCGCGCAGGACGTTGGGGTACTCGTCGCGCGTGCGCATCGTCGATGCGTTCGGGCCGGTCGAGGTGTTGCGGTCGTTGCCCATCTCGATCTTGACCGTGTTCATGATCGGGTGGTCCCCACCGAACAGCGTCTCGATGAGCTCCCAGTACGCGTCGGGATGCTGCGACTTGTAGTCCAGCAGCAGCGCGCTCGTCGAGTTCGCCGACAGCACGCCGAACCCCTTGAACGTGAGGCCGTTCCTGTTCTGCGCGGCGGCCGCGATGTCGGCGCCCGTGACGTTCACGGTGACGGGATCGGCGCCCGCCGCCTGAGCCATGGTCGGCACGGCGAGCGGCGCCGCGACCACTGCAGCGGTCACCACCGCCACCAGCGTCGTGCGCACCCGTCGTGGTCTCCGTCCGTCCTTCGGACGAGGCATCCATCCCTGCGACATCGCAGTCTCCGTTCCCCTGGGGCTCTCCCGTGCGCACGCGGACCCGGACCGGCGTCGACGCACGAGTGGGGCACGACCGCGTGCCCGCAGCGAAATCCTCTCGTGGGATGTGCGGATGCGGAAACCAAAACGAACAGATTCGTTCAGTCTTGAACCGACTCGAACACACTTGTACGCTGAGGCGATCATGGAGCAGCCCACCGACCCGCCGGCCTTCGGCCTCTCGCGCCGCGAGCACATCCTCGACGAACTGCGGCGTTCGGGCTCGGTGCGGGTGGCCGACCTCGCGCGTGGGCTCGGAGTCTCCGAGCTCACCATCCGGCGCGACATCGGACAGCTGGCCGACCGCGGCCTCGTCACACGCGTGCACGGCGGCGCGACGCTGCGCAGCCGGCTCGACACGACGGTTCCTGCATCCTCGGGCGCCCCCATCCGGTTCCGGGTCGGGATGGTCGTTCCGTCGCTCAGTTACTACTGGCCCCACATCATGATCGGCGCGCGGGCCGCGGCGACCGAGGTCGGCGTCCAGCTCATCCTCCGAGGTGCGACCTACTCCGTCGACGATCAGCGCCGGCAGATCGCCTCGCTCGTCGAGTCCGGCAGCCTGCACGGGCTCATCGTGGCGCCCGAGACCCTCGGCGCCGACGGGCGCGCCCTGCTGCACTGGCTCGAGGCGCTGCCGATCCCCGTCGTGCTCGCCGAGCGGCGCGTGCCGTCGGCGCTCGCGCTCACGAGCCTCGAGTGGGTCACCACCGACCACGTCTTCGGCGGCTCGCTCGCGGCCGACCACCTGGCCTCACTCGGCCACCGGCGCGTCGGCATCCTCACTTCGGCCGGCTCGCCCACGTCGTGGCAGCTCCGCCGAGGATGGGACCGCGCCGTCGAGGGGCTGGGACTCGAGTGCCTCGTCGACGTCGACGCGACGCTCGACGCTCTGGACGGGGTCGCCCGCGAGGCCCTCATCGCCGACGTGCTCGAGCGCTGCCGTGAGACCCGCACCACCGCACTCCTCATTCACAACGACCCTCAGGCGGTGCTGTTGCAGCAGCACGCGCGCGACCACGGCTGGTCGATCCCCGAGGACCTCGCGATCGTGGCCTACGACGACGAGGTCGCCGAGAGCGCCGAGCCCGCCATCACGGCGCTGCGTCCGCCCAAGCAGCAGGTCGGCCGTCTCGCGGTCGAGACGATGGTCGCCCGCCTGAGCGAGGGCGCGCGGCGCCCGGTGCAGCGCGTGTACCTCCTTCCGGAACTGCTGCCGCGCGCCTCCACGGTAGGCCCCGTGCACTGACCCGCCCCCCACTTCGACAGGTCAACCGGGGCTCTGCAGGCCCTCCGAACTCAGTGCGGTCCTGCGGAGGCGCGGTTGACCTGTTGAAACGCATCGCCGGAGGGCGCCGCCGCAGGCCAATTTGCACGATAATACCTTTAGTGCAAAACTGCATGATGTGACAGATAGTGCAGAAGGACTCCGCGAGCGCCGGCGTGCCGCGACCACGCGCACCCTGATCCGCACCGCACGGCGGTTCACCGCCGAGCACGGCCTGGCCGGCTTCACCGTCGAGGAGCTGTGCAGCGAAGCCGCGGTGTCGCGACGCACGTTCTTCAACTACTTCGCCTCGAAGGACGACGCCGTCCTCGGCATCCCTCTGGAGCGATCGGATGCTGCCGCCATCGCCCGCTTCCTCGCCGGCGCGTCCGACGAGCCGGGCATCTCGCCGAACCTGCTCACCGACCTCGCTCTCCTCTCCGAGGAGCGCTGGCGCGCGCTCGACATCGCCCCCGACACCGTGCAGGACCTGTTCCGCGCGGTCGAGAAGGAGCCCCGGCTGCTCGCGCGCATGCTCGAACTGGGGGTCGAGGGCGAGCAGTTCGACGCTCGGCTCATCGAGCAGCGCGAGAACCTGCCGTCGGGCGATCTCCGCGCGCAGGTCGCCTCACAGGTCGTCGGCGCACTCGTCCGCTCGGCGGCCGGAGAGTTCCTGAAGCCCGGCAGCCCCGACGCGTTCATCCAGATCTTCGAGCGGCGCATCGGCGCGGCGCGCGACCTCTTCGCCACGCAGACCGTATTGATGGGAACCCCCGAATGACCACCGCCACCGTCCCCACCGCCAAGCCCGGCGGCGAGGCGCCGTTCCTGCTCACGCAGCGGCGCATCTGGATCATCTTCTCCGCGCTCATCGCGGGCATGCTCCTGTCGAGCCTCGACCAGACCATCGTCTCGACCGCGATGCCGACGATCGTCGGCGAGCTCGGCGGCGTCTCGCACCAGGTCTGGATCACGACCGCGTACATCCTCGCGACCACGATCGTCATGCCCATCTACGGCAAGTTCGGCGACGTGCTCGGCCGCCGACGCCTGTTCATGGTGGCGATCGCGATCTTCACGCTCGCATCGGTCGGCTGCGCGTTCGCGACCGACTTCTGGATGTTCGTCGTCTTCCGCGCGATCCAGGGCCTCGGCGGCGGCGGGCTGATGATCCTCTCGCAGGCGATCATCGCCGACATCGTGCCCGCCGACCAGCGCGGCAAGTACCTCGGCCCGATCGGCGGCATCTTCGGCCTCGCGGCCGTCGCCGGCCCGCTCCTGGGCGGCTTCTTCGTCGACCACATGACCTGGCAGTGGGCCTTCTACATCAACATCCCGGTGGGCATCGCGGCGTTCTTCATCGCCGTGTTCGCCCTGAAGCTGCCGAACAAGAAGGCGGAGAAGCCGATCGACTGGCTGGGCGTGCTGTTCCTCTCAGCCGCCACCACATGCCTCATCTTCTTCACCGACTTCGGCGGCTCGGCGGACCAGGGCTGGGACTCCGGGGCGACCTGGGCGTGGGGCGCGGGGCTCGTCGCCTCGGCCGGACTGTTCATCTTCACCGAGTCGCGCGCGGCCGACCCCATCATGCCGCTGTCGATGTTCCGCAACCCGATCTTCATCAATGCGACCGCGATCGGCATGGCGATCGGAATCGGCATGTTCGCGGCTCTCGGCTTCGTGCCGACCTTCCTTCAGATGTCGTCGGGCACGTCGGCCGCAGCATCCGGTCTCCTCATGCTCCCGATGATGGTCGGCGTGATGGGCATGTCGATCGCGTCGGGCCTGCTCATCACCAAGACCGGCAAGTACAAGCTGTTCCCGATCGTCGGCACGCTCATCGTCGGCATCGCGATGGTGCTGATGACGACGCTCACCGCGTCGACGCCGATCTGGCTGATCTGCACGTACCTGTTCCTCTTCGGCGTCGGCCTCGGCTGCATCATGCAGGTCGTCGTGCTGGTCGTGCAGAACGCCGTGCCCGCTGCGGATCTCGGCACCGCGACCTCGACGAACAACTACTTCCGCGAGGTCGGGGCGGCGCTCGGCACTGCGGTGTTCGGCACCCTCTTCACGACGCGTCTCACCGAGAACCTGACGAAGGTCTTCACGGATGCCGGCGCCAGCCCCGAGCAGGCAGGCGAGGCGACGTCGAGCATCGACCCCTCGGTGCTGAACTCGCTGCCCGACACGGTCAGGACGGGAGTCGTGGACGCGTATGCCGACGCGCTCGCGCCCGTGTTCTGGTACCTCGTGCCGTTCATCGCGATCGCCTTCGTGCTGGCCCTCTTCCTCAAGCAGATCCCGCTGTCGGACGTTGCCGGGCTGGTCGCGCGCGGCGAGGCGATCGGGGGCGAGGAGGCGGAGCGGCTCGAAGCCGAGCGGCTGAAGGCCGAGCAGCACAGCGCCGCCCCCACCGGGCGCGCACGCCGTCGCACGCGCGAGAAGGACTCCGCCGCGCGGTAGTCAGGCGCCGAGCCGGCGCTGCACGTCGCCGTAGCCGAGGCTTGCATCGAGGAAGTCGAGCGTGCCGGTCTCGATCAGCTCCCGGCCGGCACGCTCCACTGCGGACAGCGCCGCGCGGGCGAGGCTGCCGCCCACACTGACCCGCTTGACCCCGAGCGAGAAGAGCGTGGGCGCGGGGATGACCGGTGCCACCAATCCCGCGACGACGTTGAGGGGCGCCGGGATCTCCGCGACGAGTCGGCGGATGGTGTCCTCGTCCTTGACCCCCGGCACGAAGATGCAGTCGGCCCCGGCCTCGACATAGCGCTGCGCGCGCTCGACCGTCTCGGCGAACGGATCCTTCGCCGTGCCGATGAAGTATGCGTCGGTGCGCGCGTTCAGTACGAAGCTGCCCGTCGGCGCGGCCGCACGCGCGGCCGCGAGGCGCTCCGCCGCCTCCTCGACCGGGAACAAGACGCCTGCGGAGGCATCCTCGATGTTGCCGCCGACGATCCCCAGCTCGGCGGCGAGCGCGACGGTACGCCCGACCTCCGCCGCGGTGTCCCCGTAGCCCGCCTCGAGATCCGCACTGACAGGCACGCCCACCGCGGCGGCGATCTCCGCGACCCGTTCGAACATGACGCCGGGGTCCAGCGCTCCCCCGTCGGGCACACCGTAAGACCACGCGATGCCCGCACTCGTCGTGGCGACGGCGGGGAAACCCACCTGCTCGAGGATGCGTGCGGTCCCGGCATCCCATGCGTTGGGGATCACGAATCCGGCGCCCGAGTGCAGCGCGAGGAACTCCGAAGCCTGATCTGCCGGCACGAGCCGTCCTTCCCTCCACGCTGAGCGGGCTCAGTCGTCGAGCCGCTGTCCGAGTTCGATGATGAGCCCTTCCGGCCCGCGGACGTAGCAGACGAGCCACACGTCCTCGTAGTTCACGAGCTCCGCCATGGTGTCGTACCCGGCGGCGCGGACCTGGGTGAGCACCCCCTCGACATCGTCGACGCGGTAGGCGAGGTGGCGCAGGCCCGGCGTGTTCGACGGGAGATCGCCGACGGATGGGGGGCTCTCCGGCTGCAGGAACTGCGAGAGCTCGATCGTCCCCGAGCCGTCGGGCGCGGTGAGGAACACCATCTCGACATCGGTGCCGGTGAGCCCGTTGACGCGATCCGCCCACGGGCCGCCGACCCGAGCCTTCTCGCCGCGGTGGAATCCGAGCATCTCGAGGAAGCCCGCCATCGCCTCGAGGTCCTCGACGATGAGGCCGATGTGCTCGAAGCTGCGGACACCCACCCTCGCGACCTTAGGCGTCGAACGGGCGCAGCGGTACCCCGTCGTACCGCCACCGCGGCACGTCGCGGAATGAAGGAGGGACGACGATCACCGCCTCAGCGTAGACGGACCGTACGACCGCGTCGCCCGCAGGAATCGCGCAGGCGTCAGGGCGCAAGCAGCGCGACCGCCCCCACGGCGACGACGACGAGCGCGAGGGAGAGCGCGACCGCCGCTTTCCACCTGTCCGGCTGCGACAGCCAGACGGGAACATCGAGCAGCTGCACCAGCACCGTGACGGCCGCGACGGCGAAGACCCAGCCTCTGACCTCCCACCTCCACGCGAGCCAGACACCGAGTGCGCCGATCAGTGCCGCGACGACGAGAGCGGCGCACCGGATGAGGAGGTACCACCCCGTGGTGCGCGCGACATGGTCCTCGGCGCGGGCGCCCTCGACGGCGGCCCGGCCGCCCAGGATCCCGAATGCGTTCACCGCGGCGCTGACCAGGGCGAGGGCCAGGACCCATCCGTTCATGCCGCCCACCTTAGGGCCCGACACCTGGGGGCTCGCGGCTACACTGCGGGAATGGCGGACGCGCCCGCGTATCGGATCTGGCCGCCGGTGGCGCTCGGGGTGCCCCTCGTCGCCGGGTGGATCCTCACGGCCGTGGTGGGCGACCCGATCACACTCCCGGTCGGACCATCGCGGGTGATCGCGCTCGTGCTCATCGCCGGGTTCGCACTGTGGAACGGCTGGGCGCTGTGGCTCATGGCCCGGCACCGCACCGCGCTGCTGCCGGGCGGTGCGACCAGCACGATCCTCGACCGCGGTCCGTTCCGCGTCAGCCGCAACCCGCTCTACCTCGGTCTCATCGCGCTCGACATCGCCCTGGCGCTGCTGTGGCCGTCGTTCTGGGCGCTGGTTCTCACGCCGCTCGGCGTTGCGGCGCTGTGGTGGGGTGCGATCACGCCCGAGGAGCGCTACCTCGGCGAGAAGTTCGGCACCGAGTACGACGACTACCGCGCGCGGGTGCGCCGCTGGCTGTAACCGCCGGCGTTCAGCCGTCCGAGCCCGAGGGGGTCGGCGTCGGTGCGGTCGCCGCCTTCTGCAGATCGGAGATCGCCTTCTCGAACGCGGCGATTGTCGCAGCATCCACCGTTCCCGTCGGCTCGACGCCCAGCTCGGTCTGGAACGCCTGTACTGCGGCTGTCAGCTCGGGCGTCCATACGCCGTCGACGGGGCCGTCCCAGAATCCGACGAGCGTGAGCGTCTGCTGGATCGCGGCCGTCGTCGCGACCGACTCCTGGGCGGCAGCGCCGCCCAGCTCGGCCAGCTTCGCCTGCAGCGCCTCGGCGGTCGCCTTGTCGACGGTGCCGGTGACCGGGAGTCCGGCCGCCCTCTGCAGATCCTCGACGGCCTGGACGGTCAGCGGCCCATAGACGCCGTCGACGTCACCCGTGTAGTAGCCGGCGACGAGGAGGTCCTGCTGGAGCGCCGACGTGTACGCGCGGACCGCCGCTTCGGCCTGCACCGCCTGCTCGTCGGTGAGGCAGCCGGCGTCGGCGACCAGCGCGAGCCACGCCATCTCGAGCGCGACCGCGGCGCTGTTGAACCGCTCGGCCGCGTCCTTCAGGGGCGTGTCGTCGGTAACGGATGCCTCGGCCGCCGCGAACTCGGATTCCGCCTGCTTCACGCGTTCGACGGACGCAGTGGGCGCGAGCGGCGTGCTCGACGGCTCCGCGGGCGCGGGTCCGCTCGGCGTTCCTGTCGGACCCGCCTCCGCCTCGGCGAGCGCGATCTGCGCGTCGACGAGTTCCTGCTGCGCGTCGTACAGCGCCTGGTTCGCGGAGACGGCCGCTTCAGCACCGTCGACCGCATCCTGCCGCGGTTCGGCGAGGTCCGCGCCCGCGTTTCGGACATCGCCGACCGTCGGAGCGGTGTCGTTGAGCACGTCGCCGTAGCGGTCGAGCGCCTCGATGTAGTCCTTGCTCGCGCCGCAGAATGCACCCGACGCAGCGGTGAGCTCGGTCTGCGCCTCGGCGACCGCCTTCTCCTTCGCCGAGACCTGGGCTTTCGCCCGCTCGATCGGGTCGGCCTCGGCGGAGCATCCGGCGAGGACCGTGGCCGCGACGGTGCCCGCGATGACGACGGCGCCCAGCCGCGCAGACACCCTGGTGCGGATCATCCCCACGTGGCGCCTCCTCCTGAACCGAAGCATGTGAGGCACATCATGGCACCGCGAACGGTCTCGACGCCTCATGCGGATCGCATGAGTTCCGCGTGTGTCGACGCGGAGGTAGTCTGCGACGAGCCGGCGATCCGGAGGAGAAGCCATGACCACGATCGACCCTGAGCGCGACCTCACCCTCGATCGCGTGATCCACGCGCCCCGCGAGGCCGTCTGGGACGCCTGGAGCACACCGAGCCTGCTCGCGAAGTGGTGGGTGCCGGCGCCCACCGTCGCCCGCGTGGACCGGCTCGAGGTCAGCCCCGGCGGCGCCTTCGTCACGAGCATGAGCGCCGACGGCGCACTGTTCGCCCCTCACACCGACTCCGTGTTCCTCGTCGTCGAGCCGCATCGCCGCCTCGTCTTCACGAACGCCGTCGACAGCGGCTGGCACCCTGCGAAGCCGGAGCCCGTCGCGATGACCGCCGAGATCAGCCTCGACGACCACGCGGACGGCACCGATTACCGCGTGGTGGTGCGGCACGGCGATGCCGCCGCCCGCAGCCGCCACGAAGCGCTCGGGTTCTTCGAGGGATGGAGTGCGGTCACGGCAGCGCTCGCCGCCCTGGCCGAGGGTGGTGCCCGACCGTAGTCACGCCTCCCGAAAGAGCCCCCCGCTGCCCATGAGCCGCGAAGGCGTGAGGACGATCGCGACCCGGAGGGGGTTCACGCGGGGCTGGCGGTACCGCTCGGCGTAGAGGGCGACCGCGAGCGCGACCTCGTCAGGGTCGTCGTGCACCGTCGCCGCGCCCTGGAACGAGAGCCAGCGGGCGCCGTCCACCTGGCTGATCGTGGCGGTGCCGTCGCGCCACACGTTCCGCACCTTCTGCGAGTCACGCGAGGTGATGATCCGCAACAGCCCGTCGTGCAGCGTGAAGCCGACCGCGACCGCGTGGATGCCGCCCCACGGCGCCAGCGTCGAGAGTGTGCCGATGTGCCGTTCGCGCACGAACTCGATACCCGCCTCCGACAGTTCCCGCACGGTCCCACGCTACCGGCCGGATGCGTACACACGCGCCGGGACTCCCGTTCGCGGCGCGGAGAATCTACAGTTCGATGAGGGACGCGTAGATGCGCCTCCAGTCCCCGGAGGAGGCAGCAGAGATGGTGACCAGCATCCCGCTCTCGAGCGGAACACGGATGCCGCAGCTCGGCCTGGGCGTCTACCTCGTCACCGACGTGGCGGTGTGCGAGTCGAGTGTGAAGTCCGCCCTCGACTCCGGGTACCGCCTCATCGACACCGCGGCCATCTACCGCAACGAACGGGCGGTGGGACGCGGCATCCGTTCGTCCGGAGTCCCCCGCGAGGAGATCTTCCTCACGACGAAGCTGTGGCCCTCGGACTACGCCTACGACAAAGCGCGCGCCGCGATCGGCGGCGCGCTGGAGCGGCTCGACTGCGGCCCCCTCGACCTGCTGCTCCTGCATCAGCCCGTCGGCGACGTGAAGGGCGCGTGGCGGGCGATGGAGGATGCGGTCGACCAGGGTGTCGTGCGCGCCATCGGGGTGAGCAACTTCGCGGTGCCCGACCTCGAGCGCCTGCTTCCGGCGGCGCGGATCCCACCCGCGGTGGACCAGGTGGAGCTGCATCCGCATTGGCAGCAGCCGGACCTGCTCCCGTTCCTGGCCCAGCACGCGATCGTCCCCGAGGCGTGGTACCCGCTGGGCCACGGGTCGGCCAAGCTTCTCTCGGAGCCTGCGGTCGTGGGGGCTGCGGCCTCACACGGCAAGTCGGCAGTCCAGGTGATCCTCCGCTGGCACGTGCAGCGCGGCTTCGTGGCGATCCCGAAGTCGACCGATCCCGCGCACATCGCCGCGAACATCGACGTCTTCGACTTCGAGCTGAGTCCCGCCGAGATGGCCGGCATCGACGCGCTCGGCAAGGACCGCCCGATGTTCCGCCTGCCGCGCTGGATGATGGCGGCGACCATGCCACTCGCCCGCCCGCGACCGCTCGGGTAGCCGCGCCCGAACGCAGACAGACGCCGCGGCGGCGCATCCGTCTGCCGTCGATGACCGAGCCGGCTCAGCCCGTGCGGGTGCCGACGATGGTCGACGGTGGGAAGGGACCCGCCTGCGCAGTGCCCGTGAGCCGGTCGCCGACGACGTGCAGCGCGACCACGAGCGACATCGGCAGCGGCGCGACGAGGTCGAGTGTGAACTCGGCCGTGTCGCCCGAGGCCGTGCCGCCTCGGATCGCGATCGGGCCGGTGGGACCGATCGCAGTGCCCGTGAGCGAGGTTCCGACCGTCGTCAGCGTGGCGTCGAAGTGGTGGGATCCCGCCAGCGTCGCGACCTCGATCGCCCACTTGCCGTCGATGGCTGCCACGCCGACCTCTTTCGTCCTGACGGCCACGCGGTCGTCGAGGCCATTCTGCCCGCGCGCGGTCCGTTGCGCACGCCGCTGCGGCCGCCGTGTTGAAGGGTTGCCGGACGGCAGGATGGCGCGGGGTGCGGCGGTCCGGAGCTCGTCCGGACCGCCGCACCGATCGTTCAGCCGCAGCTGCGCGCCGCGATGGGCGATTCCAGCGGCACCGTCACCGCGTCACCGTCGACGGTCGCGGACGCCTCGACGGTCACGACACCCGCGGGGATCGCGACCTGACGCGTCGTGAACGCGCTCGATGTGGTCTTTCCCGGCGCGAGCGCCGCGATCGACTTCCCGCCGTACGGCGTCGTGACGACCAGCGAGACCGGCACCCCTGCGCCGTTCGCCGTCTGCACTGTCAGCACCGCCTTGCCGCTGACACAGCGCGCGCCGGTCGTGATCGACACCTCGAGCGTGGGCTCGGGGGCCTTGAGCACTCCGAGCCGTGCCAGCTGCAGACTCAACGCACGCTCCGGCGCGTCGATCTGGTTCTGCGTGCCCGCGGTGCGCGCGCGGGCTCCGGCCGCCTCCGCCAGGAGTTCCTCGAGCTCGACCCACTCGTTCTCGGGGTAGTCCACCTCCTGGAGCGTCGCCGCATACGCGATGGCGGCATCGAGATCGCTCTTGTCGAGCGGAAGGCCCTGAGCGGTCAGCGTGTCGCTCAGCAGGTAGTGGTCGAAATCGACGTGGCCGCCTGCTTGCTGCGTCGCGTAGTTGAACAGACCGATTCGATGTCCCATGAAATGCGTGAGGCTGCCATCGAGGGTCTGCGGTCCCACCCGGTTGCCGAGCTGCTGCCAGTTCAGGCCGTCCAGGCTGTAGAAGAACGTCGTCCACAGCTGACCGGCCGGATTCGCGAAGTCGAGGTCCGCCTTCAGGTGCACCTCGGTGGCGGACCCGAGATCGGCCGTCGACCCGGCGACGAACGACTCGACGGCCGCCTGGTCGATCGTCGCGGAGAAGGGCTGACCGCGGTGGACGACGCCCACCGTGTTGACGCCGTTCACGCGCTTGACCGCCACATACGAGAAGCCGCGGTTGAAGGCTGCCAGTCCTGCGACGTCGCCGTTCTTCATCCCCGAGATGTCGAGCTTCGTCTCGGCCGACTGGCGCGGTCCGAAGGTGCGCTGCGACAGCGTGTTGCGCGCCTCCTCGAGATACGTGACCTCATCCTTGTTCGAGAGCTTGTCGTGACGGAAGTTGCCCGTGACGACCTTGCCGGTGGTCAGCCGCAGCCAGCCGTCGCGATCGGTCAGCGACCAGTACCGGTTGTCGGGGGCGTGGTTCCACTCCCACTGCATCGCGAGGCGCGACCCGTTCGGGGCGATCTCGTCGGGGTGGGGCAGCTCGGTCGTGAGTGGCCGGCCCTTCAACGACACGTCGTCGACCTTGAGGTCCATGAGGTGCGTGTCGGGCGCCGCCAGCGCATTGGCGTTGCTCGTCCACGGTGTCTCGATGAAGATCCGCATCGACGAGAGGGGCTGGGATGCCGGGACGGTGAAGCTGCCCGAGATCGTCGCCCACTGACCCCGCGTGGCCGTGACGCTCGCGAGGTTGGTGAAGGTGCTGCTGCCGTAGCGGGCGGTGATCAGGAACTGCTTCGTCGCCGGGCTGTTCGGATTCTCGTACTTGACCTTCGCGGACACGTCGTACGTGACGTTGTGCTGCACCTTCCCCGACACGTCCTGCGCCGCACCCGAGCCGGTCGTCGTGCGACCGGTCACCTGCAGCGAGCCCGCGCCGGTGGCGGCATCCGTCGACGCTGCGAGCGTAGCCGTGTCGTTCACGATCCACCCCTGCGCGCCGCTCTCGAATCCCGGGTTGGTGAGCAGCTCCACGCCCAGCAGGGACTGGTCGACATCGGGAGCCGCGGGGATCGTCCAGTCCTCGTCCATGTACGCGCGCTGCGGAGCGTCGTTGTCGAAGTCGTCCGAGACCACGATGCTCTTCTGCCGTTCGTACAGCTCTTCGGCAGGACTCAGGTCGATCGGCTTCGCGAACGTGCCGTTGAGCGGGACCGACCCGTTGTTGCCGAACGTCGGCCACCCGTTCGACCACGTCGCCGGGATCAGCGCGGGAATGCGTCCGATCGGGAACGTGTCGCGGAAGAACATCCCCCACCAGTCGGTCCCACCGCCCTCGCGTGCGATCGGCACCAGGCTGCCCTGGGCGAAGCCGTTCGAGTTGAGCACGCCCTTCGCCTCGTACGGGTTGCTTCCGTTGGAGGTCTCATAGCGCCCGAGCAGGTGATCGGAGCGGAACAGTGCGACCTGACGGCCCTGGCCCGACGGCCACGTGATGATCACGATGTAGTACTTGCCGTCGATGTACTGCACCTGCGCGCCCTCGAAGAGACCGCCGATGAACGACGACCCGGGGTAGTCGGAGGTCCGGAGGATCTGCGGGTACTCCGCCACCACGGTTCGCATGTCGCTGCTGAGCTTCACGGCGCTCGTCGATCCCGAGCCGTAGAAGATGTACGCGGTGCCGTCGACGTCGAAGAACAGCGACGGGTCGTGGAACGCACGACCCAACGCGATGCGCTCCCAGGACCCGTCGTCGATGTCGTCCGTCACATAGAGGTAGGACCCGCCGAGGTTGTTGGTGTTGAACGCGACGTACCACTTGCCGTCGTGATACCGGATCGACGACGCCCACTGCCCCTGCCCGTAGGAGGTCTGTCCGTTGCGCAGCGAGAAGGAGTCGCTGATGTCGGCACGGTCGAAGACGTAGTTGACGATCTCCCAGTTCACCAGGTCGTACGACTTCATGATGGGAGCACCGGGGCTCAGGTGCATCGTCGTGCTGATCATGTAGTAGATGTCGCGGCCCTCGTCGTTCTCGGCCGCGGGGACGCGTTCGACCGAGACGTCGGGGACGTCGGCGTTCAGCAGCGGAACGCTGTAGGTTCCGTCCCCCTTGTCGGTGGACGTGTAACCGGAGTCCGGCTGCCACGGATCGGCGGCCTGGGCGGGCGGAGCGGCGAGGAGCAGGCCGGCAGCGACGATGGCGGCGCTCGCGAGGGCGAGGTGCCGCAGCCGGCCTCTGCCGGACCTGCCGGCGGGTGGGCGGTCGAGAACGTCGGGCTGCGCCGAGCGCGGCCCGAATGAGGTGGATGACGGGGACAAGGGTTTCTCCTTGGTCGAGAGCGCGAGCGCAGTCGGCTGCGCAGAGGGGTGTGGTCCGGATGCCGTCCGCGACGGGACGGTCCACCGTCGTCCCGAGGCCGGCGGGTGTGTCCCGCCGGCCCCGGAACGCGCGGGATCGCTACAGCGCGTCCTCCCAGAGCGTGAGCGTGAGCGTGGCCGAGTAGCTTCCCGGCTCGACGTCCGCGGGCGTCTTCAGGCGCAGGTCGGCGTTCGCCTGCCACTGCCCGACCGTTCGCGCCTCGCCGGAGTCCAGCGCGAGGGCAAGGAACTCCTCGCCCTCGAGGCCCACGTTGTTCGGCGCGGAGTCGAAGACGGTACCGACCTCGGGCCCCTCTGCGACTTCTCCGTCGTTCGGGGTGAGCAGGCGCGGGGTCCAGCCCAGTTGCTCCGGACCGATCGGCGTCGCGCCCGCGGCGGTGAACGCCGAGGACTGACCCGTGACGTACCAGAACGCCCCCTCGGGCACCTCTTCCCGATCGTCGGTCACGGTCACCGTCGGCAGCACCCCGGTGAACTCGCGCAGATCGGGGTCGGTCGAGGGCGCCTCGGTCAGCACCGCCCCGCCCGCGACGACGCTCATCGTCAGTGCGCCCACGGGCGGCAGAGCGGCGATGTCGACGCTGACCTGCACGTCGTCATCACCGAGTTCGTCGGCGGCGGCCGCACCGGCAGCGCCGAGCAGCAGCATCCCTCCCAGAGCGCACGCCGCTGTGCGGGCGAGCATTCCTGGCTTCTTCATTCTGTCTCCTGATTCTCGGCGGCATCGCCGCTCGCGGAAGTCGGGGTGACGGCCGGACGGAGCCGCCACCCCGGGTTCGTCAACCGCAGCTGTGCGCGGCGATGGGCGCCGACACGGCGGTGGACACCTGCTGGCCCCCGACAGTCGCCGTGACGGCGACGTCGGCTGCGCCGGCCGGCGTGTTCGCCTGACGCGTCGTGAACGCGCTGGAGACCGACTTGCCGGGTGCGATGACGATCGACGACTTCGAGCCGTACGGGGTCGTGACCGTCGCGGTCACGGGCACCTCATCGGAGTTGGTCACCTTGACCGTCAGCACCGACTTGCCCGCGACGCAGCGTGAAGCTGCGTCGGCGGAGACGTCGAGCGACGGCGCCGCCGACTCGGCGAACGACCACGTGTCGAGCTCGAACAGGTCGCCGCTGCCGCCCTGGAAGGTGAAGAACACGTCGTGCGTGCCCGTCAGTCCCGCGAGGTCGGCGGTCAGATCGGTCCACTGGCCGGCCGTGCCGGTGACAGGGATCGTGCCCACGATCGGTCCGGTCTCGCTGCCGGTGCGCACGTTGATCGATCCACCGTTCTGCAGCGGCTTCACCTTCACCGTGACGGAGGCCGCCCCGGCGTCCCCGAACGCCACCGACGACAGCGCCGTCCAGTCGCCGTTGTCGATGTCCTTCACGACGAGGTTGGGCGCGGCGGCACCGAACTGCGGCGATCCGCCATCGACCTTCTGCGTCGCGATGCCCTTGCTCCAGCCGAGGGTCTCCGCCTCGAACGTGCGGAACGGATCGAAGTCCTTCACCTGGGCCACACCGGCGTAATCGCCCACGACCTGCTTCGCGGTGCCGTCCTCGTTGAAGGTCAGCTCCTGGATGTGCGGGCTGCGGTACCCCTGAGTGGTGTTGCCGTTGATGCGCTTGTTCAGGGTGGGCGCGTGGTAGGTGAAGTAGTACTTGCCCTCGAACTCGAACACCGACTGGTGGTTGTTGCCGCCCGTGCCGGCGCCGAAGAACTGCGACTGGTTCGGGAACAGGACGCCCGCGTAGGCCTCCTTCGGGAACGACATCGGGTCATCCGAGATCATGTAGCCGATCTGGCCGCCGCCGGGGTAGCCCGGAAGCGCGGTCTGGTTGCCGCCGAAGTCGTTGCCTCCGAAGTGCGACGAGTACGACAGGTAGTACTTGCCCTGGCGCTCGAAGACCTGCGCGGCCTCGAACGCCACGGGGGCATCCACCACCGCCGCGGTCCCCTTGGTGGAGACCATGTCGTCACCGAGCTCGATCACGCGGATGTTCTTCGGGTTGTTGAACCGCTCGGCCGCCGGGAAGCTCGTCGAGGCCGGGCCGCCACCGAAGTAGAGGTATGCCTTGCCGTCGTCGGTCACCAGCGGTGCCGGGTCGAACAGCCAGCTGACGCCCGACGCGCCGGGGGTGGTGCCGTTGATCAGCGTGCTCGATCGCACATTGGTCCACGGCCCGATGGGCGAGTCCCCGACGAGGACGTTGCTGGATCCCCCGCCGTTCGCGTAGTACAGGAAGTACTTGTCGACGCCGTTGATCGTCTTCTTCGCGAAGCCCGGTGCCCACGAGTTGCTCGTGTAGGGTGCGACGCCCTGCGGCCCGGCCACCTGGATCTCGCCGTGGTCGGTCCAGTTCACGAGGTCCTCGGACGAGATCAGCGTGATCTGGTTGATGCTGCCGTAGTTGATCTGCGGCGAGATGCCGGTCACCGGGTCGGGCGCGTAGCCCTGGGTGTCGTTGGTCATGAACATGTAGACCCGGCCGTCCTCGGCGTAGCCGAAGCCGTCGGCTCCGAACTTGTGCCCGATGAGCGGGTTGTGCTCACCGGGGAGCTTGCCGACGACCTCGATCGTCTTGGACGGTGGGGGCGGCGGGGGCGTGCCGACGAGCGAGACGTCATCCACCACGAAGTCCATCAGGTGGGTGTTCGGGTCGCTCGAGGGCGAGCTGGTCCACGGCGTCTCGATGAACAGGCGCGCGGTCGACACGCTCTGGCTCGCGGGGATCGTGAAGGTCGCGTTGATGTAGCCCCACTGCCCGCGCCCAGGCGTGGTGCTGCCCAGGTTGGTGTAGGTCCCTCCGCCGTAGTGCATCGTGGCGAAGAACTGCTTGGTGGCCGGGCTGCTCGCGTTGTCGTACTTCACCCGGGCCTTGATCGTGTAGGTCTGGCCGGCCTGCACCTTGCCGCTCAGATCCTGCATGGGCCCGGAGCCGGTGGTCGTGCGGCCGGCGATCTTGATCGCGGATGCCCCCGAGTAGGCGTCGCCGACGATCGACAGGGTGCCGCCGTCGGTGGCGTTCCCGTTGTTCACGAACCAGCCCTCGAGGCCGGACTCGAATCCGCCGTTCGCGATGAGCTCCTCATCGGCCGCGGTGGCCGGCTGGGCGAGCCCGCTCACGAGGAGCGCGCTGGCGGCGATCGCCACACCTAGGACGGCCGCCATCCTGCGGCGTCTTGCCGCGTGATGGATCTTTTCTCTGGTCAAGGTCTCCTCCTCATTGATCGATCAACCTCGAGCCGCCTGCACCGCGTGTCGGAACGCGGAGACGACGGCCGGTCGCAGTCTCCCGCGCCCCAGATCTGCTGAGCACTGCTGCGTGCGGCCCGTCCTCATCGGCGGTCGTTCGCATGTTAGCGGTCACAGCTTGGGCTCACAAGGGCGAATGTTCGCGCTATCAACGAACATGCGCGTCCACCTCAAGATGTTCCCGAGCTACATCCCGCAGATCGCGCCTACTCCTCAGACTGCCCCGTCCGCCCGTCGTGGAGCGCTCAAAGGTCCAGCGGTCGCGCGCAGCACGAGCCGAGCCGCGCCATCGGATCCGGCCACGGCGGCCCCTCTCCGATCGAATGGAGCACTATCGCGACGGCGAACTCGGCGAAGTCGTCGGTCGGGGTGCCGATCGCCGTGAGCGGCGACGATCGTCAGCGCGAATCCGCTCCGCCTGGTCGCGCGATCGACCGCATCGAGCGGCCGTGCTGCCCGCGGCGAACCACCGCTTGTCGCCACGACGGCAGCGAGCTGAGGACGCACGCGTCCGGCGAGGACGCACGCGTCCGGCGAGGACGCACGCCGAGATGTTCGGCTCGTCCCCGACGCGGGCGACCACCACCAGCACGTGGCGGCGCGTCTCATCGGTCAGCCCTCCCCCGCCGTCGATCGCCCGGGACACCGTCGCGTGCGAGACACCGGCGGTCTCGGCGACGTCATAGTGGTGGGCGGAAGACGTCTCCGCCTAGGCTGCAGGACCACGCGGGCTCACGTCTCACGATGACCGATGGACGGGAGTGGCGGCGCAGACTGCGGATCTGAGCGCGTCGAACGGCGAGACGCCGGTAGAGTCGCTCTATCCCACGGCGCCGAAACGAACCGACCCGGATGCAACAACGAGCCAGATCCCGTACGAACCCGCACGTGACGATGCAGGATGTCGCCCAGCAGGCGGGGGTCTCGGCGCAGACTGTGTCCAACGTTGTGAACGGTCGTACCGAGCGGGTCAGTGTGGAGACGATCGACCGTGTCGCCCGCGTCATCGACGAGCTGGGCTATCGACTCAATCAGAGTGCTCGCTCGCTGCGGAAGGGGCGGACGGGGATGGTCGGCCTCGGCGTGCCCGTCCTGGCATCGGAGTACTACGGCGAGCTGGCCGAGCGGCTTTCTCGCCTGTTCGCTGAACGCGGCATCCGTTTGGTGACCGAGAACACGCGCGGCGCGATGGCTACGGAGATGGACTCCCTCGCGGCGTCGCAGCTCGAGACATACGACGGATTCATCCTTGCGATCGCGGCGAGCGAGTCCGCCGAGCTCGATCGGATCCTCCCGAACAAGCCGATCATCCTGCTCGGCGAACGCGCCGTGTCCGCCCGGTTCGACCACGTCCTGATGGACAACGTCGGCGGCGGGGCGATGGCGACAGGTCATCTGCTCGACCGCGGTGCGCGGGCGGTGGTCGCGCTCGGCGGCGCCGGGTCGGGGGGCGAGTCCCTTCAGACCCTTCGCACACGGGGGTACGCGGATGCGCACCGCGGACGCGGCCTCGGAGTGAGGCAGGAACTCATCCTCAACACCGGGCTCGACATGGCCGACGGATTCCGGGCGATCTCGGCGCTCGTCGACGCCGGCGTCCCCTTCGACGGCGTCTTCGCTCTCACTGACTCCAGCGCCCACGGAGCGTTGCGGGCGCTCACGGATCGCGGCATCCGCGTTCCCGAGGACGTTCAGGTGGTGGGGTTCGACAATGTACGGGCGAGTTCCTACACCTCGCCTCGATTGACAACGATCGAGCCCTCGAACGACGAGATGGCCGACGAGATCGTGGACATCATGCTCATGCGCCTCCAGACCGGCGGCCCGACGCAGGAGCCCCGGCGCAGCATGCTGCCGACACGCCTCATCGTGCGCGAGACCACGCGTTAGCACGCCCCGTCGTCCTGGCCGTCCCGCCGCACCGACCAGGCGGGAACGCGCGCTCCGCTGGGCAGCCGCGCAGAGCGACTGCCCACCCCCTGATGAACGGGCGGCTCATCCGACCGCGAATGTCGGGCTGTTAACGCGGAATGGCCACCCGTGGGGGTGGCCATTCCGTGAATGGGTGTCCGGCGGTGTCCTACTCTCCCACAGGGTCCCCCCTGCAGTACCATCGGCGCTGAGAGGCTTAGCTTCCGGGTTCG